>NZ_JBHSKJ010000023.1:0-121096 GCF_042657885.1 Streptomyces aureoversilis | reverse complement strand
GGGCCGCGCGGCGCGGGCGCCGCCGGGGCGGTGGCGCCGAGCGAGGCCGCGGCCACCGCGGCCGCCGTGCCGCCGGTCATGAACGCGCGGCGCAACACGTCGCTCTCCTTGGACTGCTCGATGCGATTCCCGGTGCGATTCCCGGTGCGGTTTCCGGTGGGATTCCCCCTGGGAGTCCCGGTGGGGCGGCCGTCACCGCCGCTGCCGTCCCTGCCGCGCGCGCCCCGCCCGCGGACGACCTCGCGCGGGACGAAGCCCATGTCCTCCGGTTCGCGGCCGGGGAACATGTGCCGGAACACCCGCTCGTAGGCGTAGTTGGGGCAGCGGATCTCCCCCGACTCGACCCGGCCGATGTAGCGCGCGTCGCACGAGACCTGCTCGCCGATCTCGCGGGCGGCGCGCCGTACGGCCGCCGCGAACTCGGCCGGCGAGAGCGCGCCCCGCAGCTGTCTGAAGGCCGCGTTCGGGCGGCTGCCCTTGCCGTCCGGACCGCCGGGACCCGCCGGCTCGGCGGGCCCGGGGCGGGGGGACGGGGACGCGTGGGACGACACCATGGCCGCACCCTTCTGGCGAGTGACTCCGCCGACTGCGCTCGGCGGGAGAAGACCGTACCGGCAATCGGGGCCCCGCTCCCCCCGTTCGGCCCCGGATTCAGCCCCCCGTTTGCCTACAAACCGGATATCTCACCCGCGATCCGCCATGAACTGCCATCCTTTGTGACGGCATGTACCCGTTGCCGTTGACGCCCCTCGCGCGTTGAACCTCCCGAGCACGCTCGACGCGGAGCGTAGTGGCACGGCGGAGGAGGGGTTTCCCTTGGTGGAGGCCGGAGTGGACAGCAGCAGCTCGCGGACGACGGCCCTGCACCAGCCGCGTCAGGACCGCAGCCCTTCGCCCTGCGCACCCCAGGCACCGGGCCTCGGCCCCGAAGCCGGCCCGTGCGACCTCGTCACCGTCCCCGCCCGCCAGGGCCTGGAGGCAGTCGACATCCTCCGGCTGCGCGACGGCGTCGGCCCCGTCCTGCACGACGGCGAGTGCGACACCCTCGGCTTCCTGGTGCCCCCCGGCACCGCCGACGCCTGGGACGTCCCGGGCAGCGCCTGCACCCAGACCCACGGCCGGGGGCTGCGCGTGGTCCCCGACGAGCAGCCCCTCACCGGCGCCGGCTGGCTCGTCGCCCCGGAGGCCGCCTTCTCCTCCGCCACGGACCCGGCGGTCCTGCGCGACGCCCTCGGCGAGGCCGCCCGGACGATCGCGGCCGTCGACCGCTGCCGCTAGGCCGTCCCGCCGGGCCGGCCCCGCCCCTGGGCGATACTTGCGGGGTGGGCAAGGTCAAGAAGAAGCAAGGGCGCGGCCGCGCCGCCGAAGCGGTCACGGAGCAGGTGGCGGGCGGGCTCGCCGAGCTCGTGCCCGACCGGGACCGCCCCCGCGGCTTCACCCTCCTGATCGACGGCGCGCCCCAGTCCCACGTCGACCTCGACGACCCCTCCTACCTGGACTTCGCCTACCAGCGCAGGCTCGGCCACCTGGCCGACCTCGTGGCGCCGCCCGGCAAACCCGTCCACGCCCTCCACCTGGGCGGCGGCGCCTTCACCCTCGCCCGGTACGTCGCCGCGACCCGGCCGCGCTCCACCCAGCAGATCGTGGAGATCGACGCCCCGCTCGTGCAGTTCGTACGGCGCGAGCTGCCCCTCGACAGCGGCTGGCGGATCCGGGTGCGCAGCGGCGACGCCCGCGAGGGGCTGGCCAAGGTGCCGGACGGCTGGGCCGACCTGATCATCGCCGACGTGTTCGCCGGCGCCCGCACCCCCGCCCATCTGACCAGCACCGAATTCGCCGGCGAGGTGCGGCGGGCTCTGCGGCCCGGCGGCTTCTACGCCGCGAACCTCGCGGACGGCCCGCCGCTCGCGTACGTGAAGTCCCAGATCGCGACCGTGGGCACCGTCTTCCCCGAGCTCTGCCTGACCGCCGACCCGGCGGTGCTGCGCGGCCGCCGCTTCGGCAACGCCGTGCTGCTCGCCTCCGACCACGCGCTGCCGATCGCCGAGCTGACCCGCCGTGCCGCCTCCGACCCCCACCAGGGGCGCGTCGAACACGGCCGGGCGCTGGCCGACTTCACGGGCGGCGCGGCACCGGTCACGGACGCGGCCGCCAAGCCGTCGCCGGAACCGCCGCCGTCCGTATTCGACTGACCCCCGCCCCCGGACTCACGGCTTCCACGCGACGCCGGGCACCGGCTACCGGCCGGGCCCCGGTCAAGGCCGCCACACCACCCGGTGCTCCGACCAGTGGTCTCACGTCGCCATCATGGCCTCCCAGCCGTCGGGGGCTGCATCCATCGGCCGCCTCCAGCGGCATGCCGGACTCCATCCGGCCACCGGACAGCGTGCCGCTCGCCACGAAGCGGCCGGGCCCCCGGACTCACGGCCGCCACACCACCCGGTGCTCCGACCAGTGGTCCCACGTCGCCATCATGGCCTCCCAGCCGTCGGGGAACTTCACCGTGACCCCCAGCTGCACCGGCTCCGTCGACGGGTGCTCGTCCAGCAGTCGGTCCACGCCGGCGCGGCACACCACGATGCACGCGTGCCGGTGGCGGGAGGCGAGGACGCACAGGCGGCCCGTCTCCAGGTGGAAGGCCGTCGCGTCGGGGCGGCCCGACAGCGGGTGCAGCATGACCGTCACGTCGAACTCGCGGCCCTGCAGCCGGTTCGCCGTGTCCACCGTGACGCCCTGCACGCCCAGGCCGGCGAGCGCCGTCCGGACCGCCGCGGCCTGGTCGCGGTGGGCGGTGCCGACCGCTGTCCGGGCGGCCGTGAGCGGCACCGGGTCGGGCGCCGCCTCGCTGACGGTCACCCCGCCGCGGTCCAGCAGCCGCCGGACCACGTGCGCCACCGCGCCCACGGCCTCCGGGTCGGTGCGCGGCGTGTGACGGGCCGGCAGCTCCAGCAGGCCCCAGCCCGAGACGGCCGCCTCGTCCAGCACCCGGTCCGGGCCCGAGCCGTCCGACGCCACGCCGAAGGTCAGCCGCCGGTCGCCGTGGTCCGTGCCGCTGCGGAAGGGCGTGTACGGGTAGAAGGCGGCCGACACCAGGGGCGCCGCGGAGGCGGGCAGCCGCCAGGAGACGGGCAGCCGGTGCTGCGGCAGGCCGGGGTTGTGGGCGAGCAGCGTGCTCACCGCGCTCGCCGACGGGTCGTACGAGAGCCCGGCCCACTGCGCCACGCCGTCGGCCCCCACCACGCTGAACGGGTCCAGCTGGCCCGGGTCGCCGACGAACAGCGCCCGTTCGAAGAGCCCGGCCACGGCCAGCAGGGCGTCCGACCGCATCTGGTAGGCCTCGTCCACGATCGCGTGGCCCCACGGCTCGGCGACCTTGGTGTGCGCCCACTTCGCGGCCGTGGACACCACGACCGGAAGCCCCGCCAGCTCGGCGGCCTTCGCGGACGTGACCACCGAGGGCAGGGCGTCGAGCGCCCGGTCGTAGGGGCTCGCGTCGCTGCTGTGCAGCCGCCCGACCGGCAGCTCGGGGTCCTTGGCGGCCAGCCGCAGCACCAGGTCGTCCACCTGGGCGTTGGTCTGGGCGACGATCATCAGCGGGCGGCCCGCCGCGGCCAGCTCCCGCGCGGCGCGGACGACGAGCGTCGACTTGCCCGCGCCCGGCGGGGAGTCGACGACGACCCCGCGCTCGGGGCTGTGCAGCGTGTCGTGCAGGATCCGGCGCGTGACCGCCTCGGCGGCCGCACCCGGATCCGCGCCGCGCCCGCGCTGCGGCGGCAGCGCGCCCTCCGTGGGCACCGTGAACGTCCTCACAGCAGGTCCTCCGTGGTCACCGGGTCGGGCAGCTCGGCCGCCGGCTCGCCGGGCGGGCCGCCGTGCGTCCAGGGCGTGCGGTCGGGGTCGGGCAGCTCGGGGCCGCCGCGCGGGGCGTGCTCGAAGAGCGTCCAGCAGACGCGGTCGCCCTTCTCCGGGACCGAGCCGGGCTCGGGCACCTTGCCGCGCCCCATGCCGCCGGTCAGACGCACCGTCAGCGCGCCCGGTTCGCCGGGCACGTGGCCGGCGAACTCGGCGGACTGGGACTTGCCGCCCGGCAGCGCGCGGTGCACCTTCACCCCGTCGGACAGGAGCGGGCCGTCGTCCGTGCGCAGCGTGACCAGCGGCCTGGGCCGCGGCACCTTCGCCTCCGTGTACTCCATCACCACGTCGGTGACCTCCCCCGCGAACGCCTCGCCCGCCAGCCGCCGCCCGGCCATCACCAGCGGATCGTCCAGCGCCTCCTGTGCGTCCAGCTGCGCCTGGGCGGTCTCCCGCGCCGCGAGCTTGCGGGCGGCCGTCACCGCGTCGTCCCGCCGGGGCTGCGGGGGCTCGCCGGCCCGGACGCGGTCCCGGTGCGCGGTGTAGGACCAGCGGTCGCGCTTCCAGCGCTCGCCGACCCGCTCCCCCTCGGGCAGGGCGCGCAGCAGGTCGACGCCGCGCCAGACCGCCTCCCACGTGGGGCGCAGCTGCGACTCCAGCAGCTCGCGGAGCTCCTTCTCGGCTCCGGGCAGGCCCGCGTCGAAGCGGGCGGTCGCCGGGGCGAGGAGCTTGTTGTCGAAGGCCGGGTCGGTGGCCGGGCCCGCGGGCGGGTGGAGCAGCTGCCCCGCGGCGTCCCGCGCGAGCTCGGCGCGCAGGGCCGCCTCCGCGCCCGTCAGCCCGGCCGGGGGGTCGATCCAGGCGAGCAGGGCGCCGAGGTGCTGGTCCTCCAGGGTGCTCTGGCCCGTGGCCCAGTGGTGGGCGAGGAGCTGTGTCACCGGCAGGAGCAGGGACGAGCCGGGGACGCGGGCGCGCTCGCCGAAGTGCGTCAGCCAGCGGCCCAGCAGCGGCACGCGCGGCGGGGCGGGGTGGGGCGTCTCGGGGTCCTGCTCGGCCGTGCGGCGGAAGCGCATGGAGCGCCCCAGCAGCCGGACGTAGGCGACGCCCGCGGCGCTCGGCACCAGCAGCTGCGGCGCGGACGCGCACAGCTCGACCTGGACCGTCACCTTCTTGCCGGTCTCCGGGTCGGTCTCCTTGCGCTCCTCCTGGGTGACGTCCTCGGCGAACCCTTCGAGGTACGGCAGCATCTCCTCGGCCAGCTCGGCGAGGAAGGCGGAGCGCAGGTCGCGGTCGCGCGGCTGCGGCACGGCCAGGAGGCGGGGGCGCTCCCGGTCGGTGCCCACGAGCGCGCCGAGCGGGGCGCCCGCCTCACCGGCGGTGGTCAGCGGGACGAACACCAGCGGCCGCTCCGCCAGATGCCGGTGGCGCACGGTGGTGAGGGGCCGGGCCCGGCCGTCCCGCACGGCCTCCATCCGGGCGAGCGTGGTGATCAGCGACATGCGGCCTCCGTTCCGGCGAGGGCAGGGGCGGGCGCGGAGACGGGCGCGGGGGCGGGCGCGAAGGCCAGGGCCTCGGAGCGGAGGGCGGCGGCGCGGCGCAGCGCGACGACGGTGGGGTCGGCGGCGGCATCCGCAGGGGCGCCGGGGACCGCGTGACCGCCGGCGGCCGCGGCCGCCCCGCCCGCCGTCCCGTCGAGCGCCGCGGCGAGCACGGACTCCACCGTGGTCAGGCCGCCCAGCTCGCCGCGGAGCCCGCGGCCCAGGGCGGCCACGGCACCTTCGGACCGGGCCCGGGCACGGCAGTGGAAGGCCAGCTCGCAGGCGGCCAGGCACTCCGGTGCGTAGGCGGCGTCGACCGCCTCCACGGCGGCGGCGAGCTCTTCGGCGGGGCGGGTGGCCGTCCGGCCGTCGTCGGCCGGGCGCAGATCGAAGGTGGTGCCGGGGGGCAGCGCCGCGGCGATGTCCTCGACGCGGGCGAGCCGGGCGAGCTGGCGGCGGGTGGTGGCGCGCGGCTTGCGGACGTCGACGAGCTCGGCGACCGGGACGTTGGCGAAGTCCTTCGGGCAGACGAGCAGGATCTCGTGGCGCACGCGCGCGGTGTCCCCGCCGGCGGTGCGGGCCGCGAGCTCCTCCAGGGCCAGGACGTAGACGGCGGCCTGGCGGGCGGCGGCGCCGACCTTGCCGGGGTCGGCCGCGCCGTCGATCACCGGGAAGGACTTGATCTCGACGACCGTCCACGACCCGTCGGGGTGGACGACCACGGCGTCGGGCTCCAGGAAGGCGGGGGTGCCGGACACCTGGAGGGCGAGCAGGGGGTGGTCGAGGAGGGCCCAGCGGCCGGCGGCCGTGGCGTCGCGCAGGGCGAGCGCCGTACGGGCGGTGCGGCCCTCGGGGCCGCCGGCGGTGAGGTCGGGGACGTCCACGGAGCCGGGGTCCGGGGCCGGGGTGCCGTCGCGCAGGCGCTCGTGGAGCAGGCGGACGAGCTCCGTACCGCCGCCGGCCTTGGCGCGGGCCTCGAAGGAGTGGCCGCGCACGATCGCGAACTGCGACTGCCCGAAGGCGGCCGGCGATCCGAGCGCCGCGGCCAGGGCGCCCTTGTCGACGCCGGCGCCGTCGAGCAGGACGCGGCGCCGGCAGCCGGGGTTGGCGGCGAGGGCCGCGAGGGCGCGGGCGTCGAGCGGGCGGGGCGGACGGCCCGGCCCGCGCAGCTCAGCGAGCCGCTGCCGCAGTGCCGCCGGTGCGGCTGTCGCCGGCGGTGCCGTGGGCCGGCTGTCGGGGGATGAAGTCACTGGCGTCCGCCTCGTGAGGTCGCTGCGGCGCTCCCGGACGGCCGTCTCCGGCGGCGGTGCCGGAGGCCGCGGCCCGGGGAAGCGCTGTACCCGCCGAAGTCTCGCACCCGGCACTGACATTCGCGGGCGTCCCGGCGGTTTCGCCGCGTCCCGCGCCGGTCGGGCGGCTCTTGAGCCGGTCCACGAGGCGCAGCGCGGGCTTGGCCAGCAGCAGGCCGGCGATCATGACGGCGGCGCCCGCGACGGCGTCGAGGAAGTAGTGGTTGGCGGTGCCCATCACGACGAGGGTGATGGCGAGCGGGTAGACGACGCCCGCGGCCTTCGCCCAGGCGGTGCGGCCCTGGCGCCACAGGACGACGCCGCACCACAGGGCCCAGCCGACGTGGAGGCTCGGCATCGCGGCGTACTGGTTGGTCATGCCGCCGAGGCCGCGGGGGGCGCTGGCCTCGCCGCCCCACCAGCCGTAGGAGGCGTACTGGGCCATGGTGTCGACGAAGCCGTACCCGGAGTCGAGCAGCCGGGGCGGGCAGGTGGGCAGCAGGGTGAAACCTATGAGGCCGATGAGGGTGGAGATCATCAGCCAGCTGCGCTGGAGGCGGTATTCGGCCGGGCGCCGCTTGAAGAGCCAGACCAGGATCGCCGGGGTGAGCAGATAGTGCAGGGAGGCGTAGGCGAAGTCGGCGGGTATGCCGATGGCCGGGTGGTCGGTGAACAGCCGGTTCAGCGGGTGTTCGAAGTTTATTCGAAACGTTTTCTCAAGATCGAGAATCGCCAGTCCGTGGTCGACGGCGGGCTCCACGCCGCCGCGGACCAGCAGCCGGCCGGCGGAGTACAGCGCGTACACCACGGCGATCAGCGGCAGTTCGGTCCACCAGCGCGGCCGCTTCAGAAGTGGTGCGGTGCGGTACATCCGGGCGCTCTCCATATGTCAGACGGCCAACAAGCGCGCATGCAACCGTACGGCGTACGTCACATGAGTCGCACACCGCCCCGCGACTTGAAGGAAACGCCGAGTTCGCCCGCTGTTCTGCCGTGCCGACAGGTGTGCGGGGGAGGAGACGCCTCGAATGACCCCGGGGTTGCCTGTGACCGGTGTGAGGAACGCGTCGGCCGGGTGAGCGATGATGGAGGGCAAGCAGATCGTTTCTGTCGTTGTCCTTTTGAAATATGGGGACAGTGCGGTGATCTGTGATGAGTTCTGTTGGCAAAATCACCGAAGACTGTGAGGGGCGCTTCATGGCACCGCGGATCCTGCTGGCCCGGCACGGACAGACCGAGTGGTCGCTGTCCGGCAAGCACACCGGCCGCACGGACATCCCGCTCCTCGACGAGGGCCGGCGCGGCGCCAAGCTGCTGGGCGAGCGGCTGCACCGCGCCCCCTGGGACGGCCTGCCGGACGTCGAGGTCCGCACCAGCCCCCTGGTGCGCGCCCACGAGACCTGCGAGCTGGCCGGCTTCGGCGACCGGGCGACCGCCTGGGACGCGCTGATGGAGTGGGACTACGGCGCCTACGAGGGCATGACCCCCGCCGAGATCAAGGCGCAGCGCCCCGGCTGGCTGATCTGGCGCGACGGCGTCCCCGAGGGCGAGACCCTCGTGGAGGTCAGCGCCCGCGCCGACGAGGTCGTCGAGTGGGCCCGCTCCGCCGACCGCGACGTGCTGATCTTCGCCCACGGCCACATCCTGCGCACCATCGGCGCCCGCTGGCTCGGCCTCGACGCCTCCTTCGCGGCCCGCATCCGCCTCGACCCCACCTCGCTGTCCATCCTCGGCTGGGCCTACGACGCCCCGGCGCTCGAACGCTGGAACGACACCGGCCACCTCGCCTGACGCCCCCGCCCGGCCCGGGCGCCCCCGCGCGAGCTCCCTCCTACGGGTGAGGAGCGCGCGGCCGGAGCGACGATCGCCTCATCCGAGGGAATGATCGGTTGCCGGAAGGGGACCCGGCACAGCTTCGCGGAGCGGGGCCGTGCCGCCGACAGCGAAGGGCGTGAGCGATGGCACCCGGCAGCGTCAGGCGCGCCCCGCGGCGCCGCGGGGCGGCCGCAGGCATCGCCGCCGGCACCCTCGCCGCGCTCCTCTTCGCCGCCTGCGCCCAGGACGCCGGGACCGGCGAGGACGGCGGGAGCGGCGCCGGCGGCCGGGGCACCACGGTCACCGTCGGCACCTTCGGCGTCTTCGGCTACAAGCAGGCGGGCCTCTACGCCGAGTACGAGCGGCTGCACCCCGGCGTCACGATCAAAGAGAGCGTGATCGAGCGCAACGACGCCTACTACCCGCAGCTGCTCACCCACCTCGCGGCCGGCGGCGGCCTCGCCGACATCCAGGCCGTCGAGACCGGCAACATAAACGAGATCGTCACCACCCAGGCCGACCGCTTCGTCGACCTCTCCCGCGCCGAGGGCGTCCGCCGGAGCGACTGGCTGCCCTGGAAGTGGGCCCAGGCCACCACCCGCACCGGCCGCACCATCGGCCTCGGCACGGACATCGGCCCCATCGCCGTCTGCTACCGCAAGGACCTCTTCGCCCGGGCCGGGCTGCCCACCGACCGCGAGAGCGTCGGCAGGCTCTGGGCGGGCGACTGGCGCAAGTACATCGAGACCGGCAGGCGGTACAAGGCGCACGCCCCGGCCGGCACGGTCTTCACCGACTCGGCCGCCGGCATCTACAACGCCTCCGTCCACGCCCACGCCGAGCGCTACTACGACCGCGGCGGCCGGCCGGTCTACCGCACCAGCCCCGCCGTCAAGGAGTCCTGGGACCTGGCCATGGAGGCCGCCCGGGGCGGGCTGACCGCCCGGCTCAAGCAGTTCGAGAAGCCCTGGGACCAGGCCTACGCCAACGGCCGCTTCGCCTCCGTCGCCTGCCCGCC
Source organism: Streptomyces aureoversilis (assembly GCF_042657885.1). Lineage (NCBI taxonomy): Bacteria > Bacillati > Actinomycetota > Actinomycetes > Kitasatosporales > Streptomycetaceae > Streptomyces > Streptomyces aureoversilis. The sequence continues at coordinate 111,587 of NZ_JBHSKJ010000023.1, read as the reverse complement.
CTGGATGCTCGGCTACATCAAGGAGAAGGCGGGCGCCGCCGGCCGGAACAAGTGGGACGTGGCCCCCGCCCCCCGCCCCGCCAACTGGGGCGGCTCCTTCATCACCGTGCCCAGGGCCGCCCGGCACCGGGCCGCGGCCACCGCCCTCGCCGTCTGGCTCACCGCCCCCGAGCAGCAGGCCAAGCTCTTCGGCCGGCAGGCCAGCATCCCTTCCACCCCCGCCTCCTACGCGATGCCGCTCGTCCGGGACGCCCGCAACCCCTATTTCGGCGGCGCCCCCGTCGGCCGGATCTTCTCGGACGCCGCCCGCGCCGTCCCGACGCTGGTCATCGGCCCGAAGGAGGCACAGATCGGCACCGCCTTCACCGACGTCGGCATCCCCCAGGTCGAGCAGCAGGGCAAGTCCCCGGAGGCCGGCTGGAAGGCGGCGCAGAAGGAGATCGAGAACGCGGTGGACGCATGACGGCCACGGCCGGGGCCGTCGAGGAGGCCGGGGCCCCCGTCCCCCGCCCGCCCGGCACGCACGGCGGCGCCCGCCCGGGCCCGTGGCGCAGCCGCCTCTACCGCTGGGACGTCCGCTACAGCCCCTACGCCTTCGTCGCGCCGTTCTTCCTCTTCTTCGGCGCCTTCGGCCTCTTCCCCCTCCTCTACACCGGGTGGGCCTCGCTGCACCGGGTCGAGCTGGCCGCGCCGGACCACATGGAGTGGGTGGGCCTGCACAACTACGTCCGCCTGCTGGACGACGACTTCTTCTGGAACGCCCTGCGGAACACCTTCACCATCGGCGTGATCTCCACCGTCCCGCAGCTGCTGATGGCGCTCGGCCTCGCCCACCTCCTGCACTACCGGCTGCGCGCCGCCACCTTCTGGCGGGTCGCCCTCCTCACCCCGTACGCCACCTCCGTCGCCGCCGCCACCCTCGTCTTCGTCCTCCTCTACGGACGCGACTACGGCATGGTCAACTGGGCCCTGGGCGCCCTCGGCATCGGCCCCGTCGACTGGCAGAACGGCACCTGGACCTCCCAGTTCGCGGTCTCCTCGATCGTCATCTGGCGGTGGACGGGCTACAACGCCCTGATCTACCTGGCCGCCATGCAGGCCGTGCCCGACGAGCTGTACGAGTCGGCGGCGCTGGACGGGGCCTCCCGCCGGCAGCAGTTCCGCTACGTCACCGTGCCCGCCCTGCGCCCGACCATCCTGTTCACCGTCGTCGTCTCCACCATCGGCGCCACCCAGCTCTTCGGCGAGCCCCTGCTCTTCGGCGGGGCGGGCGGCCAGAAGGGCGGGGCCTCGCACCAGTTCCAGACCCTCGGCCTCTACCTCTACGAACAGGGCTGGTTCAACTTCCACCTCGGGCGCGCCTCCGCCGTCGCCTGGACGATGTTCCTGATCCTGTTGCTGATCGCCGCGGTCAACATGCTCATCGCGCGGCGGCTGAGGAAGAGCCACTGAGGGACTGCCGTGACGATCACGACGACCGGACGACCGAGGCCCGAGGGTCCCGGGCCCCACCGGGCCCGGTCCCGCAGGGCGGCCCTGCTCAGGCCCCGCCTCCCCCGGCTGCCGCACCGGCGCGCGCCCGGCGCCGCCCGCACCCGCGCGGGCCGGCAGCTGCACGGCGGCCCCCTCGCCTACGCGGTGCTGTCGCTCTTCACCGCAGGCTCGCTCTTCCCCCTCGTCTGGACGGCGGTCACCGCCTCCCGGGACAACGCCCGTCTCGCCAGGACGCCGCCGCCCTTCTGGTTCGGCACCCGGCTCGCCGAGAACGCGGGCACCGCCTGGACCGAGGCCAACATGGGCACGGCCCTGCTCAACACCCTGCTCGTCGCGGGCACCGTCGCGCTGGGCACGGTGGTCTTCTGCACCGTCGCCGGCTTCGCCTTCGCCAGGCTGAAGTTCCGTTTCAGCGGCGCGCTGCTGCTCCTGACGGTCGGCACCATGATGGTGCCGCCGCAGCTCAGCGTCGTCCCCCTCTTCATGGTCATCGCCGAGCTCAAGTGGACCGACCAGCTGCAGTCGGTGGTCCTGCCCACGCTCGTCAGCGCCTTCGGGGTCTTCTTCATGCGCCAGTACTTGCTGGAGGCGCTCCCCGGCGAGCTGGTCGAGGCGGCCCGCGTCGACGGGGCCGGCAGCCTGCGCGTCATCTGGCACGTCGTCTTCCCCGTCGCCCGGCCCGCGATGGCCGTGCTGGCGATGCTCTCCTTCGTCCAGGCCTGGAACGACTTCTTCTGGCCGATCATCGCGCTGACCCAGGAGAACCCGACGGTGCAGGTGGCCCTCACCGGGCTCGGCCGCGGCTACGTCCCCGACCAGTCCGTGATCATGGCCGGCGCGCTGCTGGGCACCCTGCCGCTGCTGCTCGCCTTCACCCTCTTCGGCAGACAGATCGTCGGCGGCATCATGCGGGGCGCCGTCAAGGGCTGACCCCGCCGACGCGCGCCGCTCCCCTCCACGCCCCCACCTCCCGGGAGACCCGATGACCGTGAACTTCCCGCCCGGCTTCCTCTGGGGCACCGCGACCGCGGCGTACCAGATCGAGGGTGCGCCCCACGAGGACGGCCGCACGGCCTCCATCTGGGACACCTTCTCCCACACCCCCGGCAAGACCCTCGGCGGCGACACCGGCGACACGGCCACCGACCACTACCACCGCCGCGCGGACGACGTCCGGCTGATGGCGGACCTCGGCATCGGCGCGTACCGCTTCTCCGTCTCGTGGCCGCGCGTGCAGCCCACCGGCCGCGGCCACGCCAACCAGCCGGGCCTGGACTTCTACCGCGCCCTCGTCGACGACCTCCTCGACCACGGCATCCGCCCCGTGCTGACCCTCTACCACTGGGACCTGCCGCAGGAGCTGGAGTCGGCCGGCGGCTGGCCCGAGCGCGGCACCGCCCACCGCTTCGCGGACTACGCCCACCTCGTCGCCGAGGCCCTGGGCGACCGCGTCGAGATGTGGACCACCCTCAACGAGCCCTGGTGCAGCGCCTTTCTCGGCTACGGCTCCGGGGTGCACGCCCCCGGCCGCGCCGACGACCTCGCGGCCCTGCGCGCCGCGCACCACCTCAACCTGGCCCACGGCCTGGGCGCCCAGGCCCTGCGCGCGGCCCTGCCCTCCCACGGGCAGGTGTCGGTCACCCTCAACCCCGGCGTCGTCCGCGCCTTCACCGGCGCCCCGCAGGACGTCGACGCCCAGCGGCGCATCGACGCCCTGGCCACCCGCATCTTCACGGGCCCCATGCTGCACGGCGCCTACCCCGAGGACCTGCTCGCCGACACGGCGGCGATCACGGACTGGTCGTTCGTGCACGACGGCGACCCGGCGGCCATCAAACAGCCGCTCGACTCGCTGGGCATCAACTACTACACGCCCACCGTGGTGGCGGCCGCCACGGACAACGGCGGCCTGCCCGGCGAGGCCCTGGAGCCCTCGCCGTTCCCCGCGGCCACGGGCGTCGCCTTCCACCGCCCGCCCGGCAAGCGCACCGCGATGGACTGGTCCGTCGACCCCACCGGCCTGTACGACCTCCTGGTCCGCTTCGCCGAGGAGGTCCCCGGCCTGCCCCTGGTCGTCACCGAGAACGGGGCGGCCTACGACGACAAGCCCGACGGCGACGGCACGGTGCACGACCCGGAGCGCATCGCCTACCTGCACGCCCACCTCGACGCCGTCCGGCGGGCGATCGCCGACGGGGCCGACGTGCGCGGCTACTTCCTCTGGTCGCTGCTCGACAACTTCGAGTGGGCCTACGGCTACAGCAAGCGCTTCGGCGCGGTCCACGTCGACTACGCCACCCAGGTCCGCACGCCCAAGTCCAGCGCCCGCTGGTACTCCCAGGTGGCCCGGACGGGCCAGCTGCCGCCGTACTGACCGGTAGCGGATCCGGGCCGCAGCCGCCGGGGGCGCCCTTGCGTCGCGCAGGACAATGGATGGCGGTGCAGACGATCCTGGAGGTATGTACATGTCCGAGCCGCAGTCGGCTCCCGACGCGGGCCCGACCGAGCGACCGCGCCGCCTGAAGCCCGCGCAGCTGCTCTTCGAGCCCCCGGAGGCGGTCGCCGACCCCGAGCACTTCTTCGACCTGGAGTCGATCGAGGACCCCCGCGAGCTGCTCACGCGCTCCACGGAGCTCGCGCTGGCGTTCCGCGCCGCCGCCGACCGGGCGACCGAGTTCCAGGCGGTGGCCGCGGCGCAGCTCGCCGACCCCCGGCGGTTCGACCGGCTGTCCACAGCCGTGATCGCCGAGCGCGCGGAGTGGAGCGAGGACTACGCGAAGAAGATGGTCGAGTTCGGCCGGGACCTGCTGCGCGGCAGCCGGACCGGGGAGTGACCCGCGTGCCGTGACGCGCGCCGCACCCCGGCCCCGCGGCCCCGCACGCCCCGGACGGCCCCGGACGGCCCCGGCGCACCCCCGGCCACCGGCGGCGACCGGAACGGCCCATGGCACCGACCATGGGCCGTTGGCATATGCGGCGCGAAAAATAGCGCACGGCACCCCGCCCTGTCCCGACTTCCGCAACTACCGGATGCCCCGGCTGCCGCACCGCCCAGCATGGGCGCCATGACCTCTCGGCAGTACGACCCGCGCGATCCGTTCTCCCTGAACCGCGGCGCTCCCGGTGCCCCCTCCCGGCTGCCCCGCCCGGCCCATGTCACCCTCGCCGGGGCGGACTGGCTCGCCTCGGCCAGCCGCTTCCCCCGCAGCGTGCACGCCCTGTGGATCGACTGCCCGGCCAATCCGGTCGTGCTGCCCTGCGGCGTCGCCTTCGACGTGGTCAGCGCCCCCGACCTGTTCGGCCGCCGGGTGCTGGACCGGTTATGGGAGAAGGGGCCGGGCTCCGGGCCGGTCGCCGCCCAGCGCGGCCGGCTGCAGCTGTTCGCGGCCCCCGGCACGGCCCAGCGCCTGCCCGCGCTGCTCGGCTGGGAGGAGTGGGCCCGCGCGATGCCGCCGCTGCTGTGCCACGGCACGGGCGACACCGTGACCGTCCCGCCGCTCTACCCGTCCGGCCCGGAGGAGCCCGTGCCGCCCGTCTCGCGCTGGGTGGTCGCCCCCGAGGTGCGCCACCCGTGGCTGCCGGACGCCGAGGCGCTGCTGTGGGCCTGTGTACGGGTGGCGCGCGCGACGGCCGGCACGTTGTCGGCCGCTCTCGCCCCCGAGGCCGCCCCCGAGCCCGCCCTGTGACCAGGGCCACCCCGCTGACCTGCACGAGCACCCTTGCAGCCCGCTGAAACATCCGGATTTTCGTTCCACCCGATCAGGGTGCTAGAGTCTTCTCTGTCAGCAGGCGCCGCTAGCTCAGTTGGTTAGAGCAGCTGACTCTTAATCAGCGGGTCCGGGGTTCGAGTCCCTGGCGGCGCACAGACAGTCGAAGGCCCTCACCCTCAGGTGAGGGCCTTCGTCGTGTGCGGCCCGTATGCACAGCCCGTATGCACAGCCCGTATGCACAGCCCGTATGCACAGCCCGTGTGCGCGGCCGGTGTGCGCCTCACGCCCGGGTCACCCCGACGGTCCACGACCCGCCGGCCGTCCGCCCCCGTACGGTCACGCGCACCCCGTCGGTCTCCGAGGACAGGGACTCCCCCACGCCCAGCGGTGCGTCGGCCAGCGGCGGATAGACGGACTCGCCCCAGCAGGCCTGGTGGCCCGGGTGCCCGTCGAGCACCTGGACCGGCCCGCTGCCCGAGGCGGTGTCGCTGTGCACCCGGTAGACGAGGACGCCCTCGGTGCAGGCGCCGCTGTCGTTGCCCGAGGCGGAGCGCGCCTCCACGACGAGGGCCGTGGTGGTGCCCGTACGGATCACGATCAGGCGGGTGCGGCCGTCGCCGCCCGGCTGCATCGGCGTCTCCAGCGGCTGGAGGGTGTAGAGGGCGCCGCTGGGGCCGCGGGCGCAGGCGACCTGGGCCGGCGTGAGCCAGCCGAGCTTCCACTTGTGCCAGCCGAACGGGTCGGAGGCGAGCCCGAACTGGCTGCCCATGAGGTCCCAGTCGCCGACGTGGGTGTCCCAGTCGCCCTTGCCGTCGGTGGGCCGGTGGTAGAGGTCGGGCAGGTCCAGGACGTGCCCGGTCTCGTGGGCGAGGACGTTGCGGTCGGGCGGGTGGTGCTCGAAGACGGTGACGATCCGGCGCAGCTGCGCGCCGTCGGCCTGCAGCGGCCGGTCGAGGTTGACGACCTTGGTGGCGTCGGAGTCGACGCCCGGGGCGTCGGGGTCGGCGACGAGGTAGACGAGGTCGTAGCGGCTGAAGTCCACGCCGGGGTCGGCGGCGGCGACGGCGTCGCGCAGGTAGTCGGAGCGCCGGTCGCCCTCCCAGTCGCGCTGTATGCGGTACGAGGTGGCGGACCGGGGCATCCTGACCCACCGCTTCACCGGGTGGGCGCGCAGGGAGAACCTCCCGTAGGAGGCCCGCTCGAAGAAGCGGCTGGTGGCGGGGAAGTGGTCGGCCGCGAGCTTCTCGGGGGAGACGGCGGGCTTGGAGTCCGGGAAGGACAGGAAGATCATGACGGCGTCGAGCCGCCCGACGGGCCGTGGATAGGCAGGGTTCCAGCTGTCGAGCCCTTCGGAGTGGTGGGCCTGGCTGCGCGGGAGCGCGCAGGGCCCGCCGGGCCCCACGGCCTGGGCGGGGACGGCGACGAGGGTGGTCGCCGCGATGGCGCACAGGACGGTGAGGACGGCCCCGACGCGGCGCAGCGGCCGCGGCCGGTCCACTCCCATGGGTGTCTGCGGACGCACCACGTCGACCTCCCGGGACGGATTCGGGACACCTCATCCACCCTCGGTGGATTTATGGTGGTATGCCCTATTCCGCTGCTCCGGTCGAGTGACTAGGCCGACTTCTGGGTACATCACACTCAGTCACTGATGGTCAATCGAGATGGTGTGGCACAACAGCCTCAGGCACGAGCGCGCACGGTCGTGCAGAAGTGGACACCCCGGGGGCCGCGGCCCGGCCTCTCGCGGAAGGGCCGCTGGAACGGTCCCCCCGCGAGCTCTATGATCGCCACATTTCCAGCACGGATACCCCGGACGGACGGCCTCCCGCCGCCCGTTCGGACACGCGTACGAGATCCATGAGACCCATACGAAACCAGTGCGGAACGAATGCCTTGCGGGAGCGAGCGGTGAGCGGAACCCTCGATGGCCAGGGCGGCGCGCCCTGCCCAACGCCTACAGTCGTCACGCAACGTAATGAATCCAGTGATTTTCGTGCCGCGTTCAATGCCGCGCAGCTCGCCATGGCCGTGGTGGGCCGCGACGGTCTGGTGCGCACCGCCAACCACGCGCTCGGGGCGCTGCTGGGCACCGACCCGGCCCGGCTCGCCGACGCCCCGGCCGCCGAGTTCACCGGCCTGCGCGAGGACTCGCGCACCTGGAGCGCGTACCGCGAAGTGCTGCTCGGCCGCCGCGAGCGGCTGCACTGCACCCGGCGGCTGAAGCACACCGGCGGCCAGGGGGTGTGGGCCGAAGTGATCGTCACCCCGCTGCCCGACAGCTGCGACACCCTGCTGTCCGTCGCCGACATCAGCGACCGGCGCGACCTGCGTGCCCGGCTGCGGCACCTGCGGATGCACGACCCCGTCACCCGGCTGCCCAACCGCAGCCTCTTCTTCGAGCGGCTGACCGCCGCGCTGGCATCGGCCTCCGCCGCACCGGGCGGACAGGGCCGGATCGGGGTCTGCTACCTGGACCTCGACGGCTTCAAGGCCATCAACGACACCCTCGGCCACCGGGCCGGGGACCGGCTGCTGGGCGCGGTGGCCCGGCGGCTGAGCGAGTGCGCGGCGCCCGGCGGGCACCTCGTCGCCCGGCTCGGGGGCGACGAGTTCGCGCTGCTGGTGGAGGAGTCCGAGGGCACCGAACAGCTCGTCGAGCTCGCCGCCTGCATCCAGGACGGGCTCCAGCGGCCGTTCGAGGTGGCCGGGCAGCAGCTGTCGGTCTCGGCGAGCATCGGCGTCGTGGAGCGCCCCGCGGCCGGCACCCACGCCACCGAGCTGATGCAGGCCGCCGACACCACGCTGTACTGGGCGAAGGCCGACGGCAAGGCCCGCTGGACGCTCTTCGACCCCGAGCGCAACGCCCACCGGATGACCCGCCAGGCCCTGTCCAGCACACTGCGGCCCGCGGTCGAGCGCGGCGAATTCGTCCTGCAGTACCAGCCGCTGGTGGGCCTGGGGGACGGGGTCGTCCGGGGCGTGGAGGCGCTGGTCCGCTGGCGTCACCCGCAGTTCGGGATGCTCCCGCCGAATCGGTTCATCGGCCTCGCCGAGGAGACCGGCGCGATCGTCCCCCTGGGCCGCTGGGTGCTCGCGACCGCCTGCCGCCAGGCCCGGCGCTGGCAGCTCGCCCACCCCGCGGAGCCGATCGTCGTCAGCGTCAACGTCGCGGTGCGGCAGGTGTGGGACTCCGACCTGGTCTCCGACGTGGCGGCGATCCTCGCCGAGACGGGGCTGCCGGCCCGGCTGCTGCAGCTGGAGCTCACCGAGTCGGCGGTGATGGGCTCGGCCGGCCGGCCGCTGCAGCAGCTGCGCCAGCTCAGCGACATGGGCGTGGCCATCGCCATCGACGACTTCGGCACGGGCTACTCCAACCTCGCCTACCTCAGCCGGCTGCCGGTCTCCACGCTCAAGCTCGACGGCTCCTTCGTCCGGGGCTTCCGCTCCGGGGAGCCGCCGAACCCCGCGGACGAGACGATCGTCGAGGCCCTCGTGCAGCTCGCGCACCGGCTGGGGATCACGGTCACGGCGGAGTGCGTGGAGAGCGCGGAGCAGGCCGAGCGGCTCGGGCGGATCGGCTGCGACACGGGGCAGGGCTGGTTCTACTCCCGCCCCGTGCCGGCGGACTCCATCTCCTCCCTGCTGACGACGGGGGTGCGGCCGTAGCACCCCCGGCCCGGGCCGGGAGCCCCGCGCGTCACATGCCGTACACGTCCGCGATCAGTTCGTAGCTGCGCAGCCGCGCCTCGGCGCCGTGCGCATTCGTAGTGATCATCAGTTCGTCGACGCCGGTCGTCTCGACCAGGTGGTTCAGCCCCTCCCTGACCGTCTCGGGCGTACCGTGCACCACATTGGCGATCCGGCTGTCGACGAACTCCCGCTCCGCCGGGCCGAAGTCGTACGACGCCGCCTCCTCCGGTGTCGGGACGAGCCCCGGCCGCCCGGTGCGCACCCGCAGCATCGACAGCGCCCCGGTGAGCACCTGGCGGCGGGCCTCCCCCGCGTCCTCCGCCGCGAACGCCTGCACGCCGATCTTGGCGTACGGGCGGTCGAGGACCGAGGAGGGGCGGAAGCACTCGCGGTAGAGCTCCAGCGCGGCCACCGTGCTGCCGGAGGAGAAGTGGTGCGCGAAGGAGAAGGGCAGGCCGAGCGCGCCCGCGAGCCGCGCGCTGAAGCCGGAGGAGCCGAGCAGCCAGACCGAGGGGCGGTCGGCGCGCTGCACCCCGCCGGGCACACGGCCCTGGACCGGGCCGGGCACGGCGTGGATCCCGGCGTAGCGGTGGCCGTCGGGGAAGTCGTCGTCGAGGAAGCGGACGAGCTCGGCCAGCTGCTGCGGGAACTCGTCCGCTCCCTCGCTCAGCCGGTCGGTGCGGCGCAGCGCGGCGGCGGTGGCGCCGTCCGTGCCCGGGGCGCGCCCGAGGCCGAGGTCCACGCGCCCGGGGGCGAAGGCCTCCAGGGTGCCGAACTGCTCGGCTATCACCAGCGGCGCGTGGTTGGGGAGCATCACCCCGCCGGAGCCGAGGCGGATGCGCTCGGTGTGGGCCGCGAGGTGGGCGAGGACGACGGCCGGGGAGGAGCTCGCGATGGCGGGCATCGAGTGGTGCTCGGAGACCCAGAAGCGGTGGTAGCCGCGGCGCTCGGCCAGGCGGGCCAGCTCGACGGTGGTGGTGAGGGCCTGCCGGGCGGTCCGTCCGGCACCGACGGTCGCCAGGTCCAGTACGGACAGGGGAACGGGGGCGCTGCCCGGGGCCTGCCCCCGGATGAAGTCGTCCTGCGCGTCGGGCACGGTGCTCCGCCTTCCTGTTCCTGATCGTCTGCTGATCGTCCGCGGCGCGCTGTGCGGCAGCGCGGACGGAGCCGGTCCGCTGCGACCGGCCGAAAGGGGCAGCCGGAGAGTGTCTCCGGTTATTCCCCCGCCGGGCTCCCGCGCCGTCCGCAGGGACGTTCCCTCCGCTATGGCATCGGCATATGCCGAGCTGACAACACCCCCTGCTTGCGGCATGTTTCGCCGTTATCGTGGTCGGCGGGACACTCGCCGGAAAGCCCGTAGGGGGAGACCGTGGCGCTCATGCCCGACCCGACCGCACCGTTCCACTCGGTGCAGTACGCCCTGCGGGTGCTCGAGGCGATCGCCCGGCACTCCGGAGGGGTGACCACGATCCAGATCGCACGCGAGACCGGGCTGCCCGCCGCCCGCCTCGCCCACCTCCTGCCGATGCTCCGCCGCGAGGACTACGTGCAGCGGACCGGCGACGGCGGATACGTCACGGGCGACGCCCTCGTCCTGCTCGGCTCCGGCGGCGACCGCACCACCGCCCTGCGCCGGAAACTGCAGCGGTCGCTGGCCGAGCTCCGCGATTCCCTCGGCGCCGCCGTGTACCTGAGCCGCTACATCGACGGCGAGGTCAGGATCACGCAGGTCGCGGACGGGCCGCGCACCCCGCGGGTCAACGAGTGGGTCGACTTCCGCTCCGCCGCCCACGCCAGCGCCGTCGGCAAGTGCCTGCTCACCCAGCTCGACCACGACGACCGCCGCGACCACCTCTCGCGCCACCGGGCCGCCCGGCTCACCTCCCGGACGATCACCAGCGAGAAGGTGCTCCTCAGCACCCTCGAACGGCAGCCCGCGACCGTCCCCGTCCTCGATCTTCAGGAGTACGCCGTCGGCACGGTGTGCGCGGCCGTCCCGGTCAGCGCGGGGAGCGCCGACGGCTGCCTCGCCCTCTCGCTCCCGCTGGCCCACGCCCACCGGCTGCGGCAGGCCGCGGAGACGCTGAACCGGCGGGCCGCACCCCTGATGCTGTCGATGGCCCTCTGAGGGCCGGAAGGGGGGCCGCCCTCGCCCTTGAGGGAAAGGCGGTCGAGAGCACCCCTCCGGACCAGGTATATTTATCTCTGTCAGCAGGCGCCGCTAGCTCAGTTGGTTAGAGCAGCTGACTCTTAATCAGCGGGTCCGGGGTTCGAGTCCCTGGCGGCGCACAGACAACCGAAGGCCCTCACCGTCAGGTGGGGGCCTTCGGCGTATGCGTCCCCCGCCCGTAGCATGGGGCCGTCCGTCCCGCGCGCAAGGAGAGGAGAACCGTGACCAGCACGTCCAAGGGTCACCGGTCGGCGGCCGCGGCCGCGCTCCTGCTCCTCCTCGCGGTCGCCTTCGGCCCGCTCCCGGGCGGCGCACTGCCGTACGCCGCGGTCACCTCATCCGCACGCGCCACGGAGCCCGTACGTCACGCGGACCCGGCCCCCGCCGGGGCCGATGCCGTCGCCGTCGCCGTCGCCGTCGCCGTCGCCGGGCAGCTCGTACGGGCCGACGCCCCGGACACCGGCTCCAGCTGCCGGCAGCAGGACGTGCCGCTGAAGGACGCCCAGACCGCCGTCGCCTCCGGGCACGCCGACCCCGTCACCGCGCCGGGCACCGCCCGCGCCCCGCTCCCCCAGGCCACCGCGCCCCGGGCGACCGCGCCGCGCGCACCGCCCGCCCCCGCCGCCGGCTGCGCCGAGCTGCTCCCCGTCCTACGGATCTAGGTCCGCCCGTCACGGCCCCGCCGGGCCGTGCTTCGGCATATCCAGATTCCGTACGCTCCAGGGAGCTTTCTCCTTTATGTCCACCAAGTCCCCCAAGACCCCCGCGACCTCCAAGGCCTCCAAGGCCGCTCCCTCCTCCAAGGCCGCGAAGTCTTCCCGGGCCACGGCCCGTACCGCCTCCCTCCCCCGCCGTCTCGCCGCCCTCGGCGCGGTCCTCGCGCTCGTCGTCGCCGTCGTCGCGGTGGGCATGGCGATCGGCAAGAGCGGGAGCGGCTCCGGCACGCGCAAGCCCTCCGCGTCCGGCACGTCCTCCGCCGACCCGATGGAGGGGATGTACGCGCAGGCCGAGCGGGCCACCAGCCGCCGCCAGGACGGCGACCCCCTCGCGCTCGGCCGGAAGGACGCGCCGGTCGTGCTCGTGGAGTACGCCGACTACCAGTGCTCGTACTGCGGCAAGTTCACCCGCGACAGCCAGCCCGAGCTGGTCAGGAAGTACGTGGACGAGGGCGTGCTGCGCATCGAGTTCCGCAACTTCCCGATCTTCGGCAAGGACTCCGAGCGCGCCGCCCGCGCCTCCTGGGCAGCCGGTCAGCAGGGGAAGTTCTGGCAGTTCCACGACGAGGTCTACGCCAAGCTCCGCAAGGGCGACGCCCTCGCCGAGGACAAGCTCGTCGACATGGCCGGCAAGGCCGGCGTGAGCGACATCGACCGCTTCCGCTCGGACCTGAACGGGTCGGCTTCCGAGGAGGCCGTCAAGAAGGACCAGAAGGAGGGGTACAACCTCGGCGTGGCCTCCACGCCGTCCTTCCTCGTCGGCGGCCGCCCCATCGCCGGCGCCCAGCCGATGGCCGCCTTCGACGAGGCCATCGCCCAGGCCGCGCGGGCCGCGCACGAGCGCAAGAAGTAAGGGGACGGCGTGACCGACATCGGCTACCTCGCCGCGTTCCTCGGCGGCGCCCTCGCCCTGGTCAGCCCGTGCAGCGCGCTGCTGCTGCCGGCCTTCTTCGCGTACTCCCTCGCGAGCCCGGGCCGGCTGCTGGCCCGCACCGGCGTCTTCTACGCGGGCCTCGCGACCACGCTCGTCCCGCTCGGCGTGGCCTCCACCGCCGCGAGCAGGCTGTTCAACGGCCACCGCGAGGTGCTGGTGACCGCCGGCGGCTGGATCGTGATCGCCATGGGCGTCGCCCAGATCCTGGGCCTGGGCTTCGCCTCGAAGAAGGCGCAGGCCGCCGCCGGGCGGATCACGCCGCGCTCGGCCGCGTCCACGTTCCTGCTGGGCTGCGTGTACGGGCTGGCCGGGTTCTGCGCGGGGCCGATCCTCGGTGCGGTCCTCACCGTGACGGCCGTCAACGGCAACCCCGTCCACGGCGGCTCCATGCTCGCCGTCTACGCCCTCGGCATGGCACTGCCGCTGTTCGTGCTGGCGGTCTTCTGGGACCGCTTCCGGCTCGGCGGGCGGCGCTGGCTGCGCGGCCGGGAGCTGCGCCTGGGACCGCTGCGGCTGCACACCACCTCGCTGGTCTCGGGCCTGTTCTTCATCGGCATCGGGGTGCTCTTCCTCGCCTACGACGGAACGACGGGCCTGCCCGGTCTCCTGGACGCCGATCAGGAGTACCGCCTGGAGGAGCTCGCGTCCCGGGTGGGCGGCGCGGTGCCGGACTACGTGCTGCTGGCGGGGGTCGCGCTGGTGGTCGCGGGGGTGCTGGCACGGATCGCGCTGCGGCCGGGGAAGGGCGACGCGGAAAGCGAGTGAGACGCGGAGAGCGAGTGAGCGGCGCGGCGGGGAGCCGGATGGCGCCTCCCCGGGGTGGGGCCGGGGAGGCGCCGGGATGCTCCGTCCGTCCGTGCGGCCGCCGGTGGGGCCGTCAGAACCGGACGTCGGAGCAGGCGTAGAAGGCGTTGCCCGTGTCCGCGATGGTCCAGACGGCGAGGACGAGCTGCTTGCCGGTGCGACCCGCGGGGAGGGTGCCCTGGTGGGAGACGGTGGCCTCGGGCACCCGGCCGCCGTAGGGAACGGTCAGGAAGGGCTGGGATTCGAGGTCGGCGCGGGTGAGCGGCCGGCCCGGGTCGTAGGTGGGCCTGGTGAGGTAGTAGCGGAAGTCGGTGGTGGCGTGGCGGGCCGTGAGCCGCCACCGGAACGTGAGGCTCTGGCCCGCGGTGACCTGGGTGGCCGGCCACTGGCCGCCGCGCGGGTCGTCGAGCTCCGCGAAGCGGCTGTTCCCGCCGGAACATATGGTGCCGTCGGCGGGCCCGCGGGCCGGGAAGCCCTTGGAGCCCTCGACGCTCTGCGGCTCCCACTGGATCGCGCCGCAGTTCTTGACGGTGCCGTTGGCGCAGTACACCTGGCGACTGGTGGGGGAGTCGGTGTAGCCGTGACTGCTCGCGCTGCCGGTGGCGAACAGGGACACGCCTGCGATGCCGAAGCCGATGATCGCCGCACTGATCTTTTTGCGCATGCTTTCGCTCCTCGGAGAACGTGGGGGGTTCTGTGAGCCGAGTGAAATGCGGTCTAGACCAAGGCGGAGGCTAGTACCGGCCGTTTGGCATGTCTAGGCCAACGGTCGCAAGAATCCGGTCACACCGCAGACGCGAAGCCTTCACTTGTTCGCCGTTGGGACCGTCGTTGCCCTGCACCCATGCCCGCGCTGCGGCCTCGTCCCGCCCTCCGGTCATTTGCCGTTCAAGCAGGCGGTCTTGACGGACTTCGTCAGGTGTCTCGAGGTACCAGACCTCGGCGAGGTACCGGCGGGCGTCGCGCCAGCCCGGCTCGTCACAGGCCAGGTAGTTGCCCTCCGTCACCACCAGCCGGGCGGACGGCGGGACCAGGTGCCGGGCGGCGACCGGCTCGTGCAGCGTGCGGTCGTAGTCCGGCACGTAGACGTCCCGGTCGCGCTCCTCCGTCACGCGGCGCAGCAGGTCGGCGTAGCCCCAGACGTCGAAGCTCGGCGCGGAGCCCTTGCGGCCGGTCAGGCCGAGGCGCTCCAGCTGCGCGTTGGAGAGGTGGAAGCCGTCCATCGGCAGGTACGCGGCAGAGCCGGCGCCGTGCTGCCGCCGCACCTCCGCGACCAGGGCCCGGGCGAGCGTCGACTTTCCCGCGCCCGGCGGCCCGGCGATGCCGAGGAGGGACCGCCCGTCCGCGGCCGCGAGGGCCCAGGCGTCTGCCGCCCATGTGGTGATCGTCATGCGGGCACGCTAGCGCCGCACGTCACCGGGGCCCGGGCCGACGGCTCAGGGCTCACGAGACGTACGGGGGGGCTCCCCGCATCCAGGCGTCCGGGCGTCCGGGCGTCCGCCGGAAGGCTCACCGCACCCGCCCGTAGAGGGTCGGCCGGTAGCGGGAGAAGGACGAGATCCGCACCTTGGCCCCCGGGTGCGGCGCCTCGATGTAGCGCTGCCCGCCCAGGTAGATCGCCACGTGGTGGACCCCGGAGGCCCGGCCGTTGCGGGACCAGAAGACCAGGTCGCCGCGGTGCAGCGCGCGGCGGGTGATCCGTTTCGTGGCCCGGTACTGGTCGGAGGCGATGCGCGGCAGTCGCACGCCCGCACGGCGGTAGGCCTGCTGGACGAGTCCGGAGCAGTCCCAGCGGCGGGGGCCCGCGCCGCCCATGGCGAAGGGGTCACCCAGATGGGCCATGGCGTAGCGGATGGCCGGTTCCAGACGGTCGCCGGCGGACGGGAGGGCCGGAAACACCGTCCGGGGGCCGCCGCGTCCCGCCTGCGGACCGGGGGCCGCGGCCGCGGGGGCCGCGCCGGGCCCGGCCAGCACCGCCGCCCACACAGCCGCCACGACCGCGCCGCGTATTCGCACCACGCCCGTCGCCTTCCTTCGGTCCGGCGCCCTGCCGGTACTCGGGCACAGCATCTCAGCGGTCCCGGAGAACCGCATGTCGGAGCGGCCGGTCGGGTGGTCGGGAGCACCCTCCGGGATCAGGTAGAGTTTTCTCTGTCAGCAGGCGCCGCTAGCTCAGTTGGTTAGAGCAGCTGACTCTTAATCAGCGGGTCCGGGGTTCGAGTCCCTGGCGGCGCACGCGAGTCTCAAGGCTCCTCACCACCGGTGAGGGGCCTTGAGTCATTTTCCGGTCAATGGCATGACCCATCACGGCAGGTCGCACCACTTTGCCCGGTAAACACCTTGTTTCACCCTTGCGATCATGCCCGGGCGTCCGAGATCCTGAACGGACAGCGATGACCCAACATCACTGAGTGACTATCGAGTTGAGTTGGGCTGCGCCGGGGGGGCCGGTGCTCTTGGGGTCCGTGCGGCCGTGGGGGGCCGGATGAGACCCGCGATCTGACACACGCAGTCAGCATGCGTGCGGGGGGCAATGACAGATGACGTCCACTCCTGCCGGCGCCCGGCGGCAGCTCCACGACCCGACGGCGGCGGCCGGGCCCCGCACACCCGTCAGCCAGGGAACGATTCCCCAGCAACCGGGCCATAACCGTGCGCTCCCCGCGCGTCCGCCGAGAGCCCGGCCCCGCTTCGACTACGAGCACTACAGCCGGCTGGCCGGCCCGCTCACCCAGCCCGACCCGGACCGTCCCTACCGGGTGCGCTACCGCAGCCTGCTCGCCGAGGAGACGCACCGCGTCCTCGGCGCGGCCCTCCTCGGCGCCGCGCCCGTCGTGTCACTGGGCCTGCTGATGTGGCTGATGCAGCCGGCGCACTGGACCCAGCGCGACCATGCCACGCCCCTGATGCGGGCGCTGGATGCGGTGATGCTGGTCTCCATCGGGCTCATCGAGCTCTTCCGCACGATGAACGTCGCCTCCAACGCCCACGCCACCCTCGTCGCCCGCGACCCCGTCCCGGTCGTGCCCGAGACCGGCACCAAGGTCGCCTTCCTCACCTCGTTCGTGCCCGGCAAGGAGCCGCTCGAGATGGTCACCCGGACCCTGGAGGCGGCGGTCCGGCTGCGCCACCGCGGCCCGCTCGACGTCTGGCTGCTCGACGAGGGCGACGACCCCGCCGTCAAGGCCGTCTGCCGGCGGCTCGGCGTGCGCCACTTCTCCCGCAAGGGCATCGAGAAGTGGAATCAGCCGAAGGGCTCCTTCCGCGCCAGGACGAAGCACGGGAACTACAACTCCTGGCTCGACGCCCACGGCGACTCCTACGACTTCTTCGCCTCGGTCGACACCGACCACGTCCCGCTGCCCAACTTCCTGGAACGCATGCTCGGGTACTTCCGCGACCCCGATATCGCGTTTGTCGTTGGTCCTCAGGTCTACGGGAACTACGATGCGGCCGTGACCAAGGCCGCAGAAAGCCAGCAGTTCCTTTTCCACGCCCTGATCCAACGCGCCGGAAACCGCTACGGCGCACCCATGTTCGTCGGCACCAACAATGCCGTCCGGATCAGCGCCCTGAAGGGAATCGGCGGCCTCTACGACTCGATCACCGAGGACATGGCCACCGGCTTCGAACTGCACCGCCACCGCAATCCCGCGACGGGCCGGAAGTGGCGCTCGGTCTACACCCCGGACGTCCTCGCGGTCGGCGAGGGCCCCAACGCCTGGACGGATTTCTTCACCCAGCAGCTGCGCTGGTCCCGCGGCACCTACGAGACCATCATCAAGCAGTACTGGAAAGGCCCCTGGAGCCTCTCCCCGGGGAAATTCCTCAATTACTCCCTGATGGTCATCTATTATCCGATGACCGCACTCAACTGGATGCTCGGCGCCCTTAGCTGCGCCCTCTTCCTCGGGCTCGGCGCCTCCGGAATCCAGATCAATTCCGAGGTCTGGATGATGCTCTACAGCGATGCGGCCGCGCTGCAGATCGGGCTCTACATCTGGAACCGCCGGCACAATGTCTCGCCGCACGAGCCCGAGGGCTCGGGCGGGCTGGCCGGCATGGTGATGTCCGCGCTCTCCGCGCCGGTCTACGCCCGCTCGCTGACCGATGCCGTGCTGCGCCGCAAGAGCGGCTTCGTGGTCACGCCCAAGGGGGATTCGGCGAGCCCCGACACCCTCTTCGGGACGTTCCGCATCCATCTGTTCTTCCTGCTGGTCTTCGGCGGCTCGCTGGTGGCCTCCTTCTGGCTCGGCCACACCCACGTCGCGATGCGCACCTGGGCGTCGCTGGCCCTCGCGATCACCGTCGCCCCGATCGTCGCGTGGTGGTGGACCACGCACCGCGCCAAGAGAGCCGTGGAGGCCTCCCGATGAACTTCCGGCACTACCGTGTCAGCCGCCGCACCCGCCGCTTCGCGGTCGGGTCGGCGGTGGTGCTCGCCCTGGCGGGCATGAACGGGCCGGCCATCTGGGGCTACGCCTCCCACCAGTACCACGACTACAAGATCAATCAACCGGAGTACAAGGCGAAGAACGGCCACTGGGCCGTGGTCGACGTCCCCGAGCGGTACCGGATCAATACGATCCACGCGGCGCTGCTGCACACCGGGAAGGTCCTCCTCGTCGCGGGCTCGGGCAACAACGCCGCCAATTTCCGGGCGAAGTCCTTCCGCACGGTCCTGTGGGACCCGGTGAACAACACCTACAAGGACATCCCCACCCCGAAGGACCTCTTCTGCGCCGGCCACACCCAATTGCCCGACGGCCGCCTGCTGGTGGCCGGCGGCACCCAGCGCTACGAGAAGCTGGAGGGCGACGTCGACAAGGCCGGCGGTCTGATGGTCGTCCACAACGAGGACCCGGACAAGCCGATGACGCTGCCCGCGGGCACCCGCTTCACCGGCCGCAAGAACGGCAAGACCTTCGAGGCGAAGGACACGGTCCTCGTCCCCCGCGCCAAGAAGGAGCAGGACGGGCAGACCCGCAAGGTCACGGTCACGGTCTCCACCGCCCGCGTCTACGTGGAGGCGCTGCACAAGGGCCACCAGTACGAGACGGGCCTCACCGACAACTACCGGGTCGAGGGCCTCACCGGCAAGGACGCCCAGAACGTCTACGGGATCGCCAACAAGCTCTCCTTCGACAAGAAGGACTTCCAGGGCATCAAGGACACCCTGGAGTTCGACCCCGAGGCCGAGCGCTACGTCACGGTCGACCCGATGAACGAGGCCCGCTGGTATCCGACGCTGACCACCCTCCAGGACGGCCGGGTCCTCTCCGTCTCCGGCCTCGACGAGATCGGCCAGGTCGTCCCCGGCAAGAACGAGATCTACGACCCGAAGACCAAGAAGTGGACCTACCTCCCCAAGGAGCGCTTCTTCCCGACGTACCCCGCCCTCTTCCTCACCGACAAGGGCCGCATCTTCTACACCGGTTCGAACGCCGGGTACGGCCCGGCGGACAAGGGCCGCGTGCCGGGCCTGTGGGACCTGACGAGCAACGACTTCACCGAGATCCCCGGCATGAGCGACCCGGACACCCTGGAGACCTCGATGTCCGTGCTGCTGCCCCCCGCCCAGGACCAGCGGTACATGGTGCTGGGTGGCGGCGGGGTCGGCGAGGACAAGAAGTCCACGGCCAGGACCCGCATCGTCGACCTGCACGACCCCAGCCCGCGCTTCCGCGACGGCCCCGATCTCTACGCCGAGGCCCGCTATCCCAGCAGCGTCATCCTGCCGGACGACACGGTGCTGACCACCAACGGCTCGGGCGACTACCGCGGCCGCAGCGACTCCAACATCCTCAGGGCCGAGATCTACGACCCGGCGGCCAACAGCAGGCGCGCCGTCGCCGACCCCCTGGTGGGCCGCAATTACCACTCCGGCGCCCTGCTGCTTCCCGACGGCCGCGTGATGACCTTCGGCTCCGACTCGCTCTTCGGCGACAAGGCCAACACCAGGCCGGCCGTCTTCCAGCAGCAGATCGACCTCTACACCCCGCCCTACCTGTTCCGGAAGGACCGCCCGGAGCTGAAGGACGCCGAGCCGAGGACGGTGGAGCTGGGCGGCACGGCCACGTACCGCACGGACCGCCCGCGCGACATCGCCAAGGCGAGGCTCATCAGGCCGGGGTCGTTCACGCACGTCACCAATGTGGAGCAGCGCTCGATCGCGCTGGAGTTCACCAAGGCGGCGGACGGGATCACGGTCACCCTGCCGAAGGACCCCTCGCTCGTCCCGCCCGGGTGGTACATGCTCCATGTCGTCGACGGCCGGGGGACGCCCTCACCGGCGGTGTGGGTGAAGGTGCCCGTGGCGGATTCGTGAGGACGTGGCGCCGGCGCCCGGGTCAGCGGGCGTTGCGCGCCAGGTCCAGTGCGTAGGTCTCCCACCACTGGCCCGCGTCCGGACCACCCTTGCACGTGCCGTCCGACTCGCCGGGCCGCTTGACCCACAGGTACGCGTCCACCTTGGAGTCGCCGGTGCGCGTGGTGGGGGGTTCGCCGAGGGCGCGGCCGTGGGGGTTGCACCAGGCCTTCTCGTGGTCGGCGGCGCGCAGCGGGCCGTTGCCGTTGCGGCTGGTGTCGATGACGAAGTGCTTGCCGCCCAGGAGCTGGGACAGCTGGTGGCCGTAGTCCTTGTTGGCCTTGGTGGTCTGGAAGTTGGAGACGTTGAGCGCGAAGCCGTCGGCGCGGTCGATGCCGGCGCGGCGCAACGGCTCCTCCATCCGGTCGGCCGGGGTGACCCAGCTGGGGTTGCCCGCGTCGAGGTAGACCTTGGTGTGCGGCAGCGACTTGAGGCGGCCGACGGCCTCCTTGAGCAGCGCGAAGCGCTCCTCGTGGTGCTCATGGGGGGTGCAGCCGTCCGAGATGTGGGGCAGGGCGTCGGGCTCCAGGATGACCGTCGCACCGCGGTCGCCGATGCCCCGGACGGCGCTGTCCAGCCAGCCCCGGTAGGCGTCGCCGTCGGAGGCGCCGCCCTGGGAGTACTGGCCGCAGTCGCGGTGGGGGATGTTGTAGAGGACGAGGACGGCGGTCCGGTCGGCCTTGGCCGCGGCTTCGGTGAAGCCCCGGGCCTGCCCCTCCGGGTCGTCCGGCCCGATCCACTCGGCGACGGGCTGGGCCGCGATCCTGGAGAGGAGTTCGGCCTGGCTGTTCCGGCCGCCCTTGCGGAGCTCGGCCGCCCGCTTGGCCGCGGTGGACTCGGGGTTGACCCAGAACGGGTCCTTCTCCTTGGGCTGCTGGGCCGGCGCCTGCACGGGCGCCGCTTCCGCGGGGGGTTCGGGAGACGACGAGGAGCAGCCGGAGAGCAGCAGCAGCGCCCCCACGGCGGCCCCGGCGGTGGTGAGCGACACGCGGGCGCGGCCGGACTGACTGCCGTACATCGATTCCCCCTCGGGTGCATTCCTGTAGGGGTGTCCCCACGCCCCCACGGGACATGACCGGTCCCTGCAATGCTGGCACAAGCCACCGCAGGACCGTGAGTGATCCGCTGATGACGGGCAGTCAATTAGCCCGGTTGGAGCACCCATACGCTCAATTCCGTCCGGTTCCGGTCAGATAGGCGGAGACGACGACGTTCGCGCTGTACGAGCGGCGGTCGCGGTCGTAGTCGCCGCCGCAGGTGATCAGGCGCAGCTCCGCGCGCTTGGTGTCGCGCGCGCCGTAGGCCTTGGCGGCGTCGAAGCGGTCCTTGGTGAAGACGGAGACGTCCTCGACGGTGAACTCGGCGGTGGTGCCGTCCGCGCGGCGGACGCTGACGGTCTCGCCGGGCCTGAGGCTGCCGAGGTCGTAGAAGACGGCGGGCGCGTTGTCGGTGTCGACGTGGCCGACGAGCACGGCGGCGCCGGGCGCGCCGGGGGCCGGCCCGCCGCGGTACCAGCCGACGGCCCCGGCCCGCGCGTACGGGGGCGGGTCGACGGCGCCCAGCCGGTCCAGCCCCCTCTCCTCCACCGGGGCGTTCACGTCCAGGGCCTCGATGGCCAGGGCGCGGGGGCGGGCCGGGGGCAGGGGCGCGTGGGCCGGGGGCAGCGGATCGGCGAGCGGCCGGCCCGCCGCGGCGACGTCCCCGGCCGTGGGGGTGGCGGACGACCCCGGCCCGTCGGTGATCTCACGCCCCCACAGCCACAGGGCGAGCAGCAGTACGGACCACACCGCCCCCGTCAGGAGCCGGCCGCGGCGGCCGGCGTGCGCTTCGGACATGGCCTGGGGCCGCCTTCCCTCACTGCTGCCGGGACGACTCGGTGCGGCGGCGTTGCCAGATCAGGCCCGTGGCGATCAGCGCGGTGATGCCCGCGAGGACGAGGCCGGGGGTGCCGGGGGCACCCTCCGCCGCGGTGCCGCCCCCGCCCGCGGGGACGGGCGCCACGGGCGCCGGCTGCTCCGGAGGCTTCTGCTGCTCCTGCGGGTGGACGGACGGCCGGTCCGGCACCGCGCGCTGCGGGGAGGGCTGCGCCGCCGGGGCCTGGGAGGGCAGCACCACCTGGTCGTGGCCGCGCGAGGGCGGCAGGGGCTTGCCGTGGGGGACGACCGTCAGCTTGCCCTCGGCCACCGCGTCGTAGCCGTCGCAGTTGACCCTGACGGGGTAGACGCCGGGGTCCACGGTCGAGCGGACCGTGGCCTCGGCGAAGAGCCCGGCCGAGTCCTTGGCGAGCTTGGCGTCGGTCACGAAGGCCTCGGAGGCGGCGGTGGCCCTGTTCCCCGCGCAGCCGGCCACGCGCAGCTGCACCTGGCCCCCCGGGTGGCTGCTGACGGGGGTGAGTTCGATCGTTCCGGACATGGTGGCGGGCTCGTCGTTGGCGTGCGCGGCGGGCACGCAGACGGCGACGGCCGCGAGAGCACCGCACAGGGCGAGACGGACAGAGTCCATGGTGAACCTCCTGGTGTTCAGAGGTTCACCCGCTCTTCCCCGCGGGCGCATCCGCTCCGTAGGCGAGTTGCTCCGTTCGGTGCCGGACGGAGCCCGTTCAGATGAGGGTGGCGGGGCCCGTTCGGATCAGGGGCCGGAGGCCGGGCCCCGCGGACCGGGAGGCGTCACGGGAGGCGTCAGATGAGATCTGCCAGGTCCGCGATGGAGTCGACGACGTGGGAGGGCCGGAAGGGGTAGCGGTCGACCTCCTCGGGCCGGGTCAGCCCGGTCAGCACGAGGTACGTCCGCATCCCCGCCTCCAGGCCGGCCAGGATGTCGGTGTCCATCCGGTCGCCGATCATGGCGCTGCCCTCGGAGTGGGCACCGATGGCGTTGAGCCCGGCCCGCATCATCAGGGGGTTGGGCTTGCCGACGAAGTACGGCTCGCGGCCGGTCGCCTTGGTGATCAGCGCGGCCACGGAGCCGGTGGCGGGCAGGGCGCCCTCCGCGGACGGCCCGGTCTCGTCGGGGTTGGTGGCGATGAAGCGCGCACCGGCGTTGATCAGCCGGATGGCCTTGGTGAGCGCCTCGAAGGAGTACGTCCGGGTCTCCCCCAGGACGACGTAGTCGGGCTCGGAGTCGGTGAGGACGTAGCCGATGTCGTGCAGGGCCGTGGTCAGGCCCGCCTCGCCGATGACGTAGGCGGTGCCGCCCGGCCGCTGGTCGTCCAGGAACTGGGCGGTGGCCAGCGCGGAGGTCCAGATGTTCTGGACCGGCACGTCCAGCCCGATGCGGGCGAGGCGGGCGTGCAGGTCACGGGGGGTGTAGATGGAGTTGTTGGTCAGGACGAGGAAGGGCTTGCCGGATTCTCTGAGCTTCTTGACGAAGGCGTCGGCCCCGGGGATCGGGATGCCCTCGTGGACCAGCACGCCGTCCATGTCGGTGAGCCAGGACTCGATCGGCTTGCGCTCTGCCATGCGGTACTCCTGCCGTACGCGCCCGCTCGCGGGCCTGGGGGACGCCGGGTCGCACCTCTTCGTGCCACGGCCTGCCCCTCCAGCGTAATCAGCTCCCGCCGGCCTCCTTCTCCACCGGGGTTCCCCACCGGTGCGAGGGTGTGCGCGGGACGGCGCGGCCGCCCGTGCGGCGACCGCGCCGTCCCGCGCCCCGGGCCCGGCCTCAGCGCCCCGAGCGGCGCGCCCCGACGACGAGGGACGCCCCGGCGAGGAGCAGGGCGCCGGCCGCCGCGGCGATGGCGAGCAGGGGGCGCTGGGAGCCCGTGTCGGCGAGGATCGGCTGTTCGCCGTCGTCGGCTCCCCGCTTCTTGCCGGCATCGGCACGGCCGGCGGCCTTGCCGATGCCGAAGGTGTAGTCGTTGGACTCCCCCACCCAGTCGCCGTCGTCGCCGCGCCGCTGCACGGCGGTGACGTTGGCCGTCACGGGGCCTTCGGGGGCGGTCCTGGCGAAACCGAGGCGTACGCGTACGGGCACGCTCCCGTGGGCGGGGACGGAGAAGCCGGGGAACGCGGGGACGCGGGCGGCCCGGTCGGCGCGGTCGGCCCGGCCTGGATTCTTGTCGGCGCGGCCGGGGTCCTTGGAGCCGTCGAAGACGCCGACGTTCTCGGCCTCGTCGGTCCGTTCGAACCGCACGGGGCGCCAGCGCTCCGCCCCCGGGTCGTAGAAGTCGAGGCGGATGTCGCCGGGGGCGAGCGCCCGGCCGCGGTCGGCGAGGACCGCGACGGGGTGCACGGCCCGGCACTCGGCGCCGGAGTCGTTGCGCAGTTCCAGCCGCCAGGAGCGGGGCGGGGCGCCGCGCTCGTACGTCTCCGGGCCGCCGCTCAGCCGGGCGGCGATGGGGAAGTCCGGTGTACCGGGCGAGGCGCAGCGGGAGCGGACGGCGGTCCCGCCCGCCGGGGAGGCGGGCGCGGGTGCGGCCGTGGAGAAGATCGCGAGCGCGGTGGCGCCGAGGACGAGCACACGGGGCTTGGGCATCGCGGGACCTTTGCGGTGGGGGTCGTGGGGCCGGCCGACGGGGTCGTGCCGTGGGCCCGGTTGACGGGTCGTGGGGTCCTGTTGCTGTCCCGAACCTCCCACCGCCCGGCGGCGGTCCCCGGCCCGGCGCGGCCACGTACCCCCGACCAGCCGTCACATACCGCCCGATGAGCCTATTTTCGTGTCATCCGAGTGGCGCCGGTGCGCCGGGCCGTGCCACCCGGGCGCCGCGCGGTCAGGATCGGGACATGGCCACTGCTGACAAATGCGTCCTCCAGGGCGGGCCGGAAGGCCTCCCGGAGCACATCGTCCCGGCCGCGGCGCCGGGCGAGGAAGTGAAGGTCCCCTTCCGGGGCGGTTACGAACATTTCAGGGCCACGTCACGGCAGTGGGACACGGCCGAGGGACGGCTGCCGGTCTACGAGTGGGTGGCCCGCACGGAGGTGGCGGAGTAACGGTGACGGAGGAGCGAGGCGGCCGGGGGACGCCGGCCCCACGGAGCGGGGACGACGCCGAGACCTACCGGAGGAACCCCCTCAAGACCCTGGCCGGCCTGCCCCTGGTCGGCGATCTGCTCGAGCCCTTCCTGGGGCACTACCCCGGCAAGGACCTGCCCGCGCTCTTCTCGGCGCCCCACTTCCGGGGCCGGTGGCAGGAGTTCGGCCCCGGCGCGTACGAGCACGCCGGGCCCGTCCGGTCCGTGCTGGTGCCGGAGCGGCGCGGCAGGCCGGGCAAGGGCCCGCGGCCGCGGTGGGTGGTCACCCTCTACAGCGGGCCCGGCCAGACGGGCACGAGCAGGAGGATCGAGGAGGGCGACGACGCGTCGGAGCTGGGGGAGGCGCCGGCCGGCGGATTCGCCTCGCTCAAGGTCGAGCGGTTCCTGGGGACGGGGCCGTGAGGGCGGAGGGGGCGGCGAGACCGGACGGGATGGTGAGGCCTCACCGGCCCGTAAGTCCGGGCGGAGCCGTAAGTCCGGACGGGCCCGCGAGGCCGGACGGACCCGCGAGGCCGGCCTCCTCCAGGGCCCGGTGACGGTCCCGCCCTCCCCGGCCGAACAGCGACGCCAGGACGAGCTCCGCGGCGCCTTCCACGACCGTGCGCTCCCCGGCCGGGGCGACGGCCACCGGCGGCGCACCGCCGAGCACCTCCCGCACCCCGGCCGCGTAGGCGCCGGAGTCCTTCAGCAGCACGCCGCCCCCGAGCAGCACGAGGTCGATGTCCAGCAGCCGTACGAGGTTGGCGGCGCCGGTGCCGAGCAGCCGGGCCGCCTCCGCGGTGTCGCCCCGGGCGACCGCGTCCAGGCACAGCACCTCGATGCAGCCACGGTTGCCGCAGCGGCACGGCGGCCCGTCCAGTTGGAGCACCTGGTGACCGAACTCGCCCGCGCCGGTCCGCGCGCCCCGGTGCACCTCGCCGCCCAGCACGAGGCCGGCGCCCAGGCCGGTGCCGAGGTGCAGGTAGGCGAAGGAGCCCGCCGCCCCGACGCAGCCGCGGAGCACGAGGCCGAGCGCGGCGGCGTTGGTGTCCTTGTCGACCACGACGGGCATCCCGAGCCGCTCGGCGAGCGCGTCCCGCAGCGGGAACCCGTCCCACCGGGGCAGGCCGGTGACGCGCTGCAGGACGCCGGTGCGGTGGTCGAGGGGCCCGGGGAGGGCGACCCCGGCGCCGAGGACGCCGAGGAGGGAGCCGCCGGCCTCGGCCCGTACGCGCGCGACCGCCTCCGCGACCGCGGCCAGGACCGCCTCCGCGCCCGCCCCCAGGTCGAGGGGGGACGTACGGGTCGCGGCCCCGGCCCCGGACAGGTCGACGAGGGTGACCGTCAGGGCGTCGCGTTCGAGGTGGACGCCGATCGCGTGCGCCGCGCCCGGCACCAGGCGCAGGGCCGTGGCCGGCTTGCCGCCCGTGGACGCCCGGCGGCCCGCCTCGGCGGCCAGGCCCGCGACCCGCAGCCGCCCCGTGATCTTGCTGACCGCCTGCGGTGTGAGGCCCGTACGGTCCGCCAGCTCGGCCCGGCTCGCGCCGTCCGGCCCGGCGTCGCGCAGCAGCCCGAGGACGAGGGCGGCGTTGTGGTCACGGAGGGCGGTGAGGTTGGCGCCGGGGGCGAGCGTGCGGTTCACGAGTCCATTGTCCCTGCCGCTTGCGGTTTCGCAACAGCGTTGCCAAAGTAGGGAGCATGAATGGCGCGAACGGTACGGACGGCATGAACGGCGACGGCGGAGCCCCGCAGGGGGACCTCCGGGTGGGCCTGATCGGCTACGGCCTCGCGGGCTCCGTCTTCCACGCCCCGCTCATCGCCGCCACGGACGGCCTCGTCCTCGACACGGTCGTCACCGGCAACCCCGACCGGCAGCGCCAGGCCGCCGCCGAGCACCCCGGCGTGCGGACGGTCGCCGGCAGCGAGGCGCTCTTCGAGCGCGCCGGAGAGCTCGACCTCGTCGTCATCGCCTCCCCCAACCGCACCCACGTGCCGCTCGCCCGCACCGCCCTCGAAGCCGGCCTCCCGGTCGTGGTCGACAAGCCCCTCGCCGCGACCGCCGCCGAGGCGGAGGCCCTCGCCGGCCTCGCGGAGGAGCGCGGCCTGCTGCTCAGCGCCTTCCAGAACCGCCGCTGGGACAACGACTTCCGCACCGTGCAGCGGCTCCTGGCCGACGGCGCCCTCGGCAGCGTGCTGCGCTTCGAGTCCCGCTTCGAGCGCTGGCGGCCGCAGCCGAAGGGCGGCTGGCGCGAGTCCGGCGACCCCGCGGAGATCGGCGGCCTCCTCTACGACCTGGGCAGCCACGTCGTGGACCAGGCCCTCACCCTCTTCGGCCCCGCCGCCTCCGTCTACGCCGAGGCCGACGTCCGCCGCCCCGGCGCCGAGGCCGACGACGACACGTTCATCGCCGTGACGCACACGAGCGGCGTCCGCTCCCACCTGTGGGTCAGCGCCACCACGGCCCAGCTGGGCCCGCGCTTCCGGGTGCTGGGCAGCGCGGCCGGCTACGTGAAGTACGGCCTCGACCCGCAGGAGGCGGCGCTGCGGGAGGGCCTGCGCCCCGGCTCCGGGCCCGCCGGCTGGGGCGTCGAGCCCGAGTCCCTCTGGGGCCGCCTCGGCGCGGGCGAGTCCCCGCAGACGGGCGGCGGCGACCCCGTCCCCACCCTGCCGGGCGACTACCCCGCCTACTACGCGGCGATCGAGACCGCCCTGCGCACCGGCGGCGAGCCGCCCGTGACGGCGTGGGAAGCGGCGGCGGCGCTGCGGGTGCTGGAGGCGGCGCGGGTGTCGGCGGACGAGGGCCGGACGGTACGGATCGAGGAGACCCGGTGACCGCTGCGGACATCGCCCGCCTGGAGGAGGACGAACGGCGCCTGGTCCTCGGCCACTTCGGCAACGACGACGCGTGGCGCCTGGGCAACGTCCTGGTGGACCTGGCGAGGGAGCGCGGCGCGGCGGTCACGGTCGGCATCCGGCGCGGCGCCCAGCAGCTCTTCCACTGCGCGCTCCCCGGCACGTCCGCGGACAACGACGCGTGGATCGCCCGCAAATGCCGGGTGGTGGAACGGTACGGGGAGTCGTCCTTCCTGGTCGGAGCCCGCTTCCGCGCCAAGGGCCGCACCTTCGAGGAGGCCTCCCGCCTCGACCCCGACCGCTACGCGGCGCACGGGGGCGCCTTCCCGCTGCGGGTACGGGGTACGGGCGTGATCGGGGCGGTCGCCGTCTCGGGCCTGCCGCAGGCGGAGGACCACGCGTTGGTGGTGGAGGGATTGGAACGCTTCCTGGAGGAGTGAGGGGCGCGGGAAGGGCTCATGCGGGGCTCGTACGGGGCGAAATCCCGTCGACAACGCCCTTTCCCGCCATGCAGGATCGCCCATATGCCTACCGCTGACACCCCCTCCCCCGCCCTCACCGCCGCCGAACGCGCCGAGCACGCGGTCGACCTGGCCACCAGGGCGGGCTGCGGCCTCGGGCTGCAGCCGGACGAGCCGCGCGTGCTGTACAACGTCTTCAACGTGCTGGTGCACCTGGCCCCGCACCCCGTCGTGGTCCGCGTCCCCTCCCTGGCCGCCGGGCCCCTCGCGGAACAGGCCGCCAAGCAGCGCCGCGAGCTCGCCGTGGCGGGCTGGCTGGCGGACCGCGGCGCGCCCGTCGTCGGGCCGAGCCCCCTCGTCCCCCGCGAGCCCGTCGAGATCGACGGACGGTCGCTGACGTTCTGGGAGTTCGTCGACGAGACGGACCCCCTGTCCGCCGTCACCGACCCCGCGGCCCTGCAGGAGCGCTTCGTCGAACAGACGGGCTGGGTGGCGGAACTGCACGCGCTGCTCGCCGAGCACCCCGGCGACGACCTGCCCGTCCTCTCCCCCGTGGTCCCCGCGGTCGGCCGGACCCTGGACGAGCTCGCCGAGCACCCGCACCCCCTCCTCACGCCCGGGGAGCTGGACCGGGCCCGCAAGGAGTACGCCGTCCTGGAGACCCTCGTCCAGGACCTGCCCGCCCGCTTCCCCGGCGCGCGCCTGCAGACCCTCCACGGCGACTCCCCCGCCTACAACCTCCTGCGCACCGCCACCGGCCATCTCTTCAGCGACTTCGAGGACGCCACCCGCGGCCCCGTCGAGTGGGACCTCACCCTCGTCGGCCCGCAGGGGATCGAGGAGTACGAGCGCGCGAGCGGCACACGCGTGGACCGCGCCCTGCTGGACGTCATGGAGAGCGCGCGCTTCCTGCAGATCGTAGGAGCACTGGCCTTCGCCTCCCTCAAGCCGGACCTGGCCCCGATGCTGGAACCGGCCATCGACCAGTGGCGCGCGCGGACCCCGCTGAGCCTGGAGAACCTGGGCTGACGCCCGGCCCTTCAGGCGGCGGCGCCCCAGAGCGCCGCCGCCTGAAGAAAACGGGCCGCTTATCCGCCGCCGTACGCCCCAGCCCGGGTGATTTCCGGGCCCCAAGGCGCCCCCACCGGCCGACGACCGACAGCCGGACTGGCCCCCGGCTGCCGGCCTGTTCCGACCCGCACCTATGCCGCGGTGGTCAGCCCCCACCACACCGTCCTGCGGGGCATGTTCGCGATCCACGTTGCCGCGGCGAGGTCCGCTCGGCGGGCGTCCCTCGGTTTCGGGGTGAGCGCGCTCGGCAGGCCCGGCGGGCGCACCGCGCCGTAATCCGCGAAGCGGGTCACCCCGCAGGCCTTGCACCGGGCCTCGCCCGGGGCCGGGTGTGCCCACCCCTCGCTGTGGTTGCAGCGGATCCTCATGCGCGCGTTCCTTCCGACATGTGCGACCTCCAGTGCCGCCGTACTGCGACCAGGGCGTCGCCCGCCTTGAAAGGGTCCCCTTCGATCGTCGCCTCCCACCAGGCCGCCTTGAGCGCCGGGCACTCCGGGCAGTCGGCGATCGCGGGGCGGGCGGGAGGTTCCGGGTTCGCGCGCGCCGCGGCTCGCTCCGCGCTGGTCGCCAACCGCAGGGACGAGAAGGGGACTTCCCATTCCAGGCCACCGCCGGGCTGCCGCACCTGCACGCGGTGGCCTTCGCTGCCGATGACCTGGGCCATCCGCCCCTCCCGGGTGTCCACCACGAACGCGCCGTTCCTGTACGTCATCGCCCCTGCAACCTTCCCCCGGCGTCCGCGACTACCCGCTGTAGCCGCGCATCCACGATGGCCCTCCGCGCGCTTCGCCCGCAACAATTTGACCTCCAAAATGGAGAGTTCACCCCTGTGGGTGACGGTCGCAGCCGCCCAGCGAGGGCGCCGATCTCGTGCAGCACACTGGGCGGGCACGGCCAGCAGGGGAGGAAGCATGAAGCACCCGCGCCGCACAGCCCGTCGCCGCAAGCTGGGCGCCGAACTGAGAGCACTACGGGAAGCTGCAGGCGTGTCGCCTGAAGCGGCGGCCAAGGCGATCCATGGCGACAGAACGAAGATCAGCCGACAGGAGACTGGACAGCACCGCGTCACGCGACTTGAACTCGAAGTCCTGTTCACCCTCTACGGAGTCGACGACGAGAAGCTGCGCGAGTGGCTTGTTGCACTCGCATCCGAGGGCAACAAGCGGACTTGGTGGCGTCGCCACAGCGGCATGCTCGCGGACGGCTTCAAAGAGGCCCTGGACCTGGAGTCCGAAGCCGCACGGATCTCGGCGTTCCAATCACAGGTCGTGCCGGGGCTGCTGCAGACGCAGACCTATGCGGCCGCACTCATCTCCGGCGCCTCGACGTCGCTGACCGAGCAACAGCTGGACTTCTTCGTCGACTTCCGGATGAGCCGGCAGAGCATCTTCCTGCGCGGAAATCCACCGCAATACACGGCCATCATGGCAGAAGGCGTACTTCACCAGCAGTTCGGTGGTCCTGGGGTGCTGGCCGAGCAGTTGCGACACCTTGTGGATTTGAGCCAGTCTCCCGACATCACGATTCAGGTCATCCCCTTCACACAGACATCGTTCACCGACTCCGGTGGATCCTTCGCCCTTTACTCCTACCCGGACCCGCTGGACCTGGACGTCGTACAGGTGGAACACCTCGACGGTGCACTTTGCCTGGAGGATGATGAAACCGTTGCGAAGTACCGCCGCGTTCTGGACAAGTTGCGGTCCTCAGCGCTGCCACCAGGACGGTCCATTGAGCTGATCGCGTCGATCGCACGTGGGCTTGAACATGAGTGAGGGACTCCCCCGTGATACGTCACGACCTGCCCGAAGATGAATGGCGCAAGTCCTCGTACAGCACAGACACCGGCCCGAATTGCATCGAGATGCAGCCGACAGAAGACCGCCTCGTCGCCATAGGCGACAGCAAAGACCGCCCCCGCGGCGCGCTGACATTGTCACCGCACGCCTGGGCGACCTTCGTGCACTCCATACGCGGCGGCAGCGAGGGCGCTTTTCAACCGGTCTCGTGACGGGGCCGGTTGCACACCAGGCCACAGAGACCCAGCACGGCGCCGACGGCAACCATCCCCGCGCCGACTACCAGCGTGTCGGCACCCGTCGGCCGGCCGTCGTGGGCCAGCTCCCGGCCGTCGGGCGCGACGTGGCGCTCCCGGGGCGCGGGCGGCGCCCCCTTCGGCGCCCCCTTCGGCGCCGGGAAGGTGAACGCGCACACCAGCACCACGCTCGCCACCACGGCGAGCGCAGCGACCACCGCAGGGTTGGTTCTCCGCGTTCTGCGCATATCGGAAAATATGCCGCACGTGGGGGGCAAAACCGCGCCGTACACGCCGAGGGCCGGACGCTACGCGTCCTTGAGTTCCTGCCTCTGCCGCCCCAGCCCCGTCCCCTCCAGCTCCACCACGTCCCCCGCCCTCAGGTACGGCTTGGGGTCCGGGCGGCTCATGGCCACGCCCGCCGGGGTGCCCGTCAGGATGACGTCACCCGGATACAGGGTCATGAAGGAGCTGACGTACCGGACGACCTCCGCGACCGGGAAGATCTGGTCGGCCGTGCTGTCGTCCTGCTTGAGGTCGCCGTTGACCCACAGCCGCAGCCGCAGGGCCTGCGGGTCGCGGATCTCGTCGGGGGTGACGAGCCAGGGGCCCAGCGGGGTGAACGTCTCGTAGTTCTTGCCCTTGACCCACGCGCCGCCGCGGGTGAACTGGAACTCGCGCTCGGAGACGTCGTGCGCGAGGACGTAGCCGCCGACGGCCGCCAGCGCGTCCTCGTCCGTCTCCAGACGGCGCGCGCGGTGGGCGATGACGACGCCGAGTTCGATCTCCCAGTCGGTCTTCTCGCTCCCGGGCGGCAGCAGGACCGGGTCGTCGGGGCCGACGACCGTGTCCGCGGCCTTGAGGAAGAGGACGGGTTCGGCGGGGACGACGGAGCGGGTCTCGGCTGCCAGGCGGCGGTAGTTCAGGCCGACGCCCACGATCTTGCCGATCCGGGCGAGGGGCGGGCCGGTGCGCAGGCTGGCCGGGTCGAGGGCGGGGAGGATGCGGGCGCCGACGGCGGCCCGGATGCGCGACAGCGCGGGCGCGTCGCCGAGCAGCGCGCCGTCGACCTCGGTCACCAGCGCCGACAGGTCACGAAGGGTGCCGTCCTCGTCCAGCAGCGCCGGGCGTTCCGCCCCCGCGGGCCCCACACGCAGCAGTTTCATCGCTTGATCGTCCAAGAACGGAGGGGTTCTCCGCAAGAGCCGTTTCGGACTGCGAACAGTGAAGTGCGGGCCGCGCCCGCCCGCCCGGAGGCCGGGTGGGCGGGCGCGGCCCACGCCGCATCAGGTGCGGTAGGCGTAGTAGATCGCCCCGGGGTAGGACGCGATGATGCTCGCGACCGACTTCCGGTAGGTGTTGGTCGAGTGGTACGTCAGGTACGGGACGCCCATCCGGCTGCGGTACGTGGTCATCATGGAGTGGTCCTTGGACCCGTCACCGTCGAAGTCCATCTGCAGGATGTCGCCGACGTCCATCTGGTACACGTTCGACAGGTTGGTCGCCCGCTTGGTGGACAGCGTGTGCCACGACCACTCGTTGGCGCCGACCCAGGAGTCGGACTGGCTCGACTTGTTGTACCACCACTTGCGGTAGTCGGAGGTGTCCGTGCCCGCCGCGTCCTTCCAGCCGCCGGCCTTGAGGGCCTGGCTGATGAAGTTGGTGCAGTCGCCGCCGTAGCTGTTGAAGCTGCGGTAGGCGGGGTTGTAGTTGCGCCAGTACTTCTCGGCGTAGGCGGCCATCGCCTTGTAGTCGAGACCGCCCTTGGTGGTGGCGGTCAGCGACTTCGGCTTGGCGTTCCGGCTGCCGGGGTACCGGGTCGCGGCCGGGCTGCCGTTGAGGTCGATGCTGCCGGTCGCCGCCACCGCCGTGCGGGGCTCGTTGATGGCGCCGGGGCCGTCGTCCTGCGGGCGGATGCCCGTCAGCTCCCACTTGCCGTTCTTCCCGAGGGAGAAGCTGAGCTCGTGGTGGGCGGTGAAGCCGGTGGTCGACGGCTCGTCACCGCGGATCTTCTTGTACGTGAGCACCGTGGTCTCGGTGACACGGACGGTGGCGCGGTTGCCCTTGACGGTCGTCTTGTCGACCGAGGTCTTGGTGTCGGCGCCGGTGTAGGCCTCGCCGAGGGCGGCGAGCCAGGACTTCCGCATCTTCAGCGAGGACAGTCCGGTGTCCTCGGCCTTCGAGAGGCCGGAGGAGAGACGGACCTTGCCGTCGAGCTTGGTCGCCTTGCGGTCGGCCGAGCGGGAGTCCAGGAGGACCGAGGTGCGGTCGTTCAGTACGGCGTCGGCTATTCGGCCGAAGGCCTCGACGGTCGCACTGTCCGCCGTGCGGGAGTCCGGCTTGCCCGCCGCGAACGCGGCCGACGTGGGCAGGAGAGCGGCCGTCGCGGCCACCGTCACAGCCGCCCCAACAGCGGCTCTGAATCTCGTTATGTGCACGATGTTTCCCCTTGTCGCCCGGTCCGATCGGACCGGGGACGGAATCTTCGCACAAACCTCGGATTACTGGTGGTACGGGTGATCCTTGCATGGATCTGCGCTATCTCCCGAACACGTACGGTCAAAATTGGTCCAGGCCGACGAGTCGGGATCGTCGGCCTGGTCGCATTTCGTCAGCCCGGGGGCGCTGCCCCCTACTTGTCGTAGAAGGTCCACAGCTGGTTGTTGGGGCCGTCCCCCTGCTCCTCGGTGGTCACGGCCTGGTCGGAGCCGTTCGCCTGGAGGGCGGTGTCCGCGAACTTCTTGTTGAGGATCTCGGTCTGGTCCTCGGCGGTGTCCACGGTCCAGCGCTGGGCCAGGTTGTGCGGGTCGCACTTGCCCAACTGCACCTTGCCGGAGGCGGCCGTGGCGGCGATGCAGGTGCCGAAGCGGGTGTTCTTGATCGTGTAGACGCCCAGCCCGTCGGGCTGGGTGGCCACTCTGTCGAACGTCCACACCTGGTCCGCGTAGCTGCCGTCCCTGGTCCAGACGGCAGCCCCGTCGTAGGCGTCGAGGTTGGTGTTGTCGAGGTAGGACTGGACGGACTTGGTGAAGGTGTCCGGCGGCGCGGCCGCGGCCGTGGCCGGGTTCCCGGTGGTGACAAGGGCGCCCGTCAGCAGGGTGGTCGCCGCGGCTGCAAAGATCATCTTGCCGGTGATACGCATTGCATCGCTCCATTCGGTTCGAAACATGCGGTCCGGAGAACAGCGCGAACATTTCCATTCGCCTTTGCTCACGGCAAGTGCCGGAACCGGCCAAGCAATCGACTCATTCGCCCCTTATGCCGGAACCGACTCCTCCGGTCGCGCCGACTCCTCCGGCCGGGGATCGGTCGCCAGGACCTCCTCGTCCGGGCGGTCGTCGGCCGGCTGCGGGCCGAGCCAGGAGACGGCCAGCGCCACCACCAGGTTCACGCCCAGCGCGAGCGCTCCCGCGTTCACGCCCCACAGGGGGTCGTGCTCGGTGAAGACGAGGGCGCACACGAGCGTCCCTCCCGCCACGAGTCCGCTCACCGCGCCCCACAGCGTCAGCCGCCGCCACACCAGGCCCAGCAGGATCATCGGGACGAGCTGCGCCATCCCCTCGTACGAGATGAGGGAGAGGCGGACGAGGGTGTTGGGCGTCAGGTACGTCAGGGCGAGGGCCAGCGCGCCCGACACGACCACGACGGTCTGGGCCGCGATCCGCTGCCGCCGCGGCCGGCCGGCCAGGGCCGGGATCGTCCCCAGTACGCTCTTCCCCCACATCGTGCCGATGACCAGCATGAACACGGCCATGGGAACGATGGAGGAGAGGGCCGCGGCGACGCCGGTGACCCCGACCGCCCACGCGGGCAGCGAGTCCACGACCAGCTTGAACAGAGCGAGGTTCGACCCGGCACCCGTCAGCCCCGGCACGACGAAGAGCGCCGCCATGCCCAGCAGCATCGGCACGAACAGCAGCACGTTGTAGAACGGCAGCAGCATCGCGTTGCGGCGCAGGGCATCGGCGCTGCGCGCGCCCAGGTACCCCGCCACGGTGGTCGGGAAGATGACGACCGTCAGGGAGTTGAGGAAGCTCGTGGTCGCGAACCAGGTGACGTCGAGGCCGCTGCCGCCGTGGCCGGTCAGCGTCAGCCAGTCGGGCTTCTCGGCGACGAGCCGGTCGAGGAAGGGGCCGTAGCCGTCGAAGTAGTGGTTCGGGACGTAGATCGCGAGGAAGGCGAGCGTGACGATGACCAGCACGTCCTTGAGCACCGACACCCAGGCGCTCCCCCGCAGCCCGCTCACCACCACGAAGCCCGTCGTCACGGCGAAGGCGATGAAGTAGGCCTGGTTCAGGCTGATGGCGCCGTAGGAGATGGTGGAGACGACGACGCCCATGCCGGTGATCTGCAGCTGGATGTACGGCAGCAGGCACACGGTCGCCAGGACCGCGACCGCCGTGCCGAGCCAGGGGCGGCCGTAGCGGTGGGCGACCATGTCGGTGATGGTGACCAGGCCGTGGCGGCGGGCGTACGACCAGAGGGTCGGGCCGACGACGTAACCGATCGCGTAGCCGCAGGACATGTAGGCGATGACGTAGAGGACCGGGGCGCCGTGGTTGTAGCCCCAGCCGGCGGCGCCGAGGTAGCTGAAGCTGGTGTAGCCCTCGCCGGCCATCAGCACCCAGATGAAGACGGTGCCGAGGCTGCGGCCGCCGACGGACCACTCGGCGAGGCCGGTGGTGCGGCCGTGACCGCGCACGGCGAGGAGGCCGAGGGCGACGGTGAGCACCATGAAGACGGCGAAGACGGTGGTCGCCACCGCTGCGTTGCCGTTCACACGCGGCCTCGCTTGCGGTCGCCCCGCCAGGCGAGGAAGACGGCGACGGGGGTGAGGAGGGTGGCGGCGAGCAGCCAGAAGAACAGGAAGGGCAACCCCATGACCGTGGGCCGCACCCGGTCGGCGAGCGGGAGCGTGCCGAGGAAGAGCACGTACGGAATGAGCAACCACAGCAAGGTGGGACGTTTCAACACGGGGCGACCCTAACCGGGCCGGGTGCCGGCCCGGCGGCGCTAACCCCCCAGCCCCCTGGTCAGACCGTAGATGCACAGCCCCGCCAGCGCCCCCACCACCGTGCCGTTGATGCGGATGAACTGCAGGTCCCGGCCGATGTGGGCCTCGATCTTCCGGGACGTGTGCTCCGCGTCCCAGCCCGCGACCGTGTCCGTGATGAGCGACGTGATCTCGTCGCGGTACGTCGTCACGACGTAGACCGCCGCGTCCTCCAGCCACCCGTCGACCTTCTCCCGCAGCCGGTCGTCCGCGGCCATCCGCGAGCCGAGCGAGAGGATGCCGGCGCGCACGCGCAGCCGCAGCTCGCTGCGCTCGTCCTCCGCCGCGGCGACGATCATGGCGCGGACCGAGGCCCACACCGACGCGATGACGTCCTGCACCTCGCCCCGCCCCAGCAGGTCGGACTTCAGCCGCTCGACGCGCGCCCGCGTGTCGGTGTCGGACTGCAGGTCGCGCGCGAAGTCCCCGAGGAAGCGGTCGACGGCGCCGCGCGCCGGGTGGTCGGGCATGTCGCGCATCTCGATGGCGAACCGCAACAGCTCCTTGTAGACCCGCTCCCCGACCTTCCGGTCGACGAACCGCGGCGTCCACCCGGGCGCACCCCCCGTAACGGCCCCCATCACGGAGTCCCCGTGGGTGACGAGCCAGTCGTGGGCGCGGACGCACACCAGGTCCACGACCTTCCGGTGGCCGCCGTCCGCGACGACCTTCTCCAGCATGGCGCCGATGCCGGGGGCGACCTCGGCGGCGTCGGCGCGCCGGGTGATGGCCTCGCCGACGACGGCCTGCACGTCGGAGTCCCGCAGGACGGTGAGCGCGCCGCGCACGGCGGTGGCCAGCTCGGCGGTGACGCGGTCGGCGTGCTCGGGCCGGGCGAGCCAGGCGCCGAGGCGGGAGGCGATGCCGACGGCCCGCAGCCGGACCCGCACCACCTCGCCGGAGAGGAAGTTCTCGCCGACGAAGTCTCCGAGGCTCTGACCGAGCTGGTCCTTCTTGGTGGGGATGATCGCGGTGTGCGGGATGGGCAGGCCCATCGGGCGGCGGAAGAGCGCGGTGACGGCGAACCAGTCGGCGAGGGCGCCGACCATGCCGGCCTCGGCCGCCGCGGCCACGTAGCCGGCCCAGGCCCCCGCGCCCGCCGACTGGGACCACTTCGCGAGCCCGTACACCAGTGCGACCGCGAGCAGGAGCCCCGTCGCGAGGGCCTTCATCCGGCGCACTCCGCGGCGTTTCTCCTCGTCGGCCTCGCTGTAGGTGAGACTGCCCAGCGGAGCGGGCATCACCCGTTCGGCGGTACCCGCATCCTCACTCGGCGACCGTTTCATCCGCACCACCCGTTCCAGCCGACTTCCGTGCATTGTCCTTACCCGGCCTACTCCTGGAACGGACCGGGAGTTCCCCGCGTCTGACAAGTCGCATGTGACACGTTGCGTGACCCATCGGGCCGACGGGCGACCCCCGAGGCCACCGTGGGATCATGGAACGGCGATCGGACCGCGAGGGCGCTGTTGCTGATCAGTCGCTGTTTCCGTCCCCGGTTCCGCTTCCGCACCCGGAGCTGCTCGCTCCGCCTCTTCCAGGAGACACCCGCATGAACAGGCCACCCCTGCCCCGCGGCACGGCCTACGCCGTCCTCGCCGCGCTGGCGGCCGTGGTGATCATCGTCTCGACCGCGATATTCATCGGGGTCGGCGGTCAGGACGGACAGGCCGTCACCAGCCGGCACGAGAGCCACCCCTCCGCCGAGCCCGCCGCCTCCGGGGAATGGGTCGGCTCCTGGGCCACCGCCCCCGCCTTCGGCGAGGCGAACCCCGCCAAGGGCGTCGCGGGGATGTCGGTCCGCAACGTGGTCCGCACCAGCATCGGCGGCACGGGCGCCCGCATCCAGCTCTCCAACCTCTACGGCAACCGGCCGCTCGCCGTCACCCACGCCTCGCTCGCCCTCGCCGCGACCCCCGGCTCCCCCGCGGCCGCGCCCGGCAGCATGCAGCGCCTGACCTTCGCCGGGCAGCCCACGGTCACCGTCCCGGCCGGCGGCTCCCTGCTCAGCGACCCGGTCCGGATGGCCGTGCCCGCCGCGGCGGACCTGCTCGTCACCACGTACACGCCGGTCTCCTCGGGCCCGGTCACCTACCACCCGCACGCCCGGCAGTTCTCCTTCATCGCGCGCGGCGACCACACCGAGGAGCCCCTCGGCACCGCCTACACCACGAAGACGCCGTACTGGCGCTACCTGACGGCCGTGGACGTGTGGACCCAGGAGGCGCACGGCGCGGTCGTCGCCCTCGGCGACTCCATCACCGACGGCGTGACCTCCACCGCCGGCGCCAACCGCCGCTGGACGGACTACCTGGCCGCCCGGCTGCGCACGGAGAACGGCGCCCCGCGCTACGGCGTCCTCAACGAGGGCATCAGCGGCAACCGCATACTGCTGAGCAACTCGGCCGCGCCGATGCCGAACAACCCCAGCGGCCTCTCGCGCTTCGACCGGGACGTGCTCGGCCGGACCGGCGCCCGCGTCGTCGTCGTGGCGCTCGGCATCAACGACATCCTGCGCAGTCCGCAGGTGCAGGACCCGCAGCAGATCGTGGGCGGCCTGCGCTCGATGGTGCAGCGGGCGCACGCGCGCGGCCTGCGGGTGGTCGGCTCGACGCTGATGCCGTTCGGCGGGCACAAGGGCGCGGTGGAGCGCCAGGAGAGCACGCGCCAGAGCGTCAACGAGATCATCCGGGCCGGCGGCGTCTTCGACGCGGTCGTGGACTTCGACCGGACGCTGCGGGACCCGGCGGCTCCCGAGCGGCTCCTTCCGGCCTACGACTCCGGGGACCACCTGCACCCGAGCGACGCGGGGTACGAGGCGATGGCGCGGGCGATCGACCTGGAGAGCCTGAAGGGGCAGGCGGCGGCCGCGCTGTGACCCGCCGGGGGCTCCCGGCTCCCGGCTCCCCGTAAGCGCCTTACTCCAGCGGCCTGCGCCGCTCCTCGCGGTCCAGGCGCCGCTGCTCGCGCCGCTCCTCGCGGAGCCTCCTGCGCTCCTCCCGCGTGACCTTCCGCTCCACCCCCACCCCGCCCCAGAAGGCGAAGCCGGTGACGCGCACCCGCGGCGAGCCCGGGGTGCCGGGACCGGAGGCCTTGTCGTCGAAGCCGCCCATGATGCCGATGCCGCCGACGTGCACGTCCAGGTCCGGCGGCACGGTGATCTGCATGCCACCCATGATCGCGATGCAGCGGATGACGATCTCGCCGTCCTCGAAGCGCGCCTCGCGCAGGTCGATCTCGCCGCCGCCCCAGAAGGTGAAGGCGGTGAAGCTGCGGGGCACCGTCCAGGCGCCGCGGCGCTGGAAGCCGCCCATGACGCCGATGGCCACCGTGCCGCTCGCGGGGCCGCCGATGCGGTCCGCCCAGTCCTGCTGCACCGGCGCGGTCGCGCCCGCGGGCTTGGTGAGGGAGACGGCGGCGGCGGGGGCCGGCAGGTCGCGCACGAGCGGCTCCAGGTCGCCGTGCGTCCGTGCCTTGTAGGCCGCTTCCAGCCGTTCCTCGAACTCCTCCATGGTCAGCCGGCCCTCGGCGACGGCCTCGCGCAGGGCCTCGGCCACACGCTCCCGCTCCGCGTCGGAGGCCCTCATGTCAGGAAGTTCGCTCATCATACGAACAGCGTAGCGAGCGGAAGAATCGATTCAGGGCGTTGCGCGAGAAGGGACATTCACCGCAACGGCCCCGCCGGGGCGCATCTCGTACCGCATCCGGTCGTTGAACCTCGGCAGCGTCGGCCCCGGTTTTCACCCCCCGGAGTGGCCGGCGCCTGGCCCGGACGGCCGAGCCGGGCCTGCCCGGTGTGCGGAACGTGCCATGGCGCGGAACGCATGATGCGACAGTGTTCGACGGGATGTACGACGTGTACGAAGCACAGCGGACCGCCCGACACGAGACCGCGCCGCCGTGACCGAACCAACGGCGGCGGCCGAGGAGTCCCTACAGACATGAGCGACGAGCACGCACAGCG
Organism: Streptomyces aureoversilis; assembly: GCF_042657885.1. Lineage (NCBI taxonomy): Bacteria > Bacillati > Actinomycetota > Actinomycetes > Kitasatosporales > Streptomycetaceae > Streptomyces > Streptomyces aureoversilis. Next base: position 71,314 of record NZ_JBHSKJ010000023.1, on the reverse strand, counting down.
GGCCGCCGGGGGCGGCCGTGGCGCACCGGCGGGCTGGGCGCCCAGGGAGACCGGCGGCCCGGGGCGCGGCGGGCACGGCGGCCGGCCCGGAACGCCGGGACGGCCGGACCGCCCCGGCAACGGCAACGGCCGCCGCCGCACCGGCTGGCGGCGCCTCCTGCCCACCTGGCGGATGGTGCTGGGCGCCTTCCTGCTCCTCGTCCTCCTCGTCGCGGGCGGCCTCATCGCCGGCTACACGCTCGTGCAGATCCCCGCCGCCAACCAGGCCGCGGTCGCCGAGAGCAACGTCTTCCTCTACGCCGACGGCAGCCAGCTCGCGCGCGACGGCGAGGTCAACCGAGAGAGCGTGCCGCTCAGCAAGGTGCCCCGCACCGTGCAGCACGCCGTGCTCGCCGCCGAGGACCGCGACTTCTACTCCGAGTCCGCCGTGAACCCCGAGGCCATGCTGCGCGCCGCCTGGAACACCGTCACCGGGAAGGGCAAGCAGTCCGGCTCCACCATCACCCAGCAGTACGTGAAGAACTACTACCTGGGCCAGGAGCAGACCATCACCCGCAAGGTGAAGGAATTCTTCATCGCCATCAAGCTGGACCGCGAGGAGAGCAAGGACGACATCCTCGAAGGATATTTGAACACCAGTTACTTCGGCCGCAACGCCTACGGCATCCAGGCCGCCTCCCAGGCGTACTACGGCAAGGACTCCGACAAGCTGAACACCGCCGAGGGCGCCTACCTCGCCACGCTCCTCAACGCCCCGAGCCTGTACGACGTCGGAGCCCACCCCGAGAACCAGGCGCGCGCCACCGCCCGCTGGAACTACGTCCTCGACGGCATGGTCAAGAAGAAGTGGCTGAGCCAGGACGAGCGCAACGCCATGAAGTTCCCCACCCCCGGCAAGGCGCGGGCGCGGCTGGGCATGTCCGGCCAGCGCGGCTATCTGGTGGAGGCGGTCAAGGACTACCTCACCAGCAACAAGATCGTCGACGAGCAGACGCTCGCCCGCGGCGGCTACCGCATCACCACGACCATCGAGAAGAAGAAGCAGGACGCCTTCGTCGGCGCCGTGCAGAAGCAGCTGATGGACGAGCTCAGCGACAACCGCACGGTCGACCGGTACGTACGGGCCGGCGGCGCCTCCATCGACCCGCGCACGGGCCGGGTCGTCGCCCTCTACGGCGGCATCGACTACACCAAGCAGTTCGTCAACAACGCCACCCGCCGCGACTTCCAGGTCGGCTCCACCTTCAAGCCGTTCGTCTTCACCGCTGCGGTCGCCGACGACGCGTCCACGCAGGACGGGCGCACCATCACCCCGTACACGCTCTACGACGGCACGAACAAGCGCCCCGTGCAGGGGCCGGGCGGGCCCGTCGGCTACGCCCCCGCCAACGAGGACGACATCTCCTACGGGCGGATCACCGTCACCAAGGCCACCGACCTGTCCGTCAACGCCGTCTACGCCCAGATGGCGCAGGACGTCGGCCCGGCCAAGGTCAAGGACACCGCCGTCGCCCTCGGCATCCCCGAGAACACCCCCGACCTGACCGCCACCCCCTCCATCGCGCTCGGCGTCGCCAACGCCAGCGTCCTGGACATGACCCAGGCGTACGCGACGCTCGCCAACCACGGGCGGCACGGCGCGTACACCCTGGTCGACAAGGTGGCCAAGGGCGCCGAGATCGTCCCGCTGCCGGGCAAGGACGTGAAGCAGGCCGTGACGCGCACGGCCGCCGACACCACGACCTCGATCCTGGAGAGCGTCGTCGAGAACGGCACCGGCCGGGGCGCGCAGGCCGCGGGGCGGCCCGCGGCGGGCAAGACCGGCACCGCCGAGGACGACAAGGCCGCGTGGTTCGCGGGCTACACCCCCGACCTCGCGACGGTCGTCGCCGTGATGGGGCAGGACTCCGACACCGGCGAGCACAAGTCCCTCTACGGGGCCGCCGGGCAGGCCCGCATCAACGGCGGCGGCTTCCCCGCCGACATCTGGGCCGCCTACACCGCGGCCGCCCTCCGGGGCACTTCCGTCAAGGACTTCGACCTGGAGCTGGAGAGCGGCGCCCGCATCCCGACCATGGAGCCGCCGGTCACCTCGGCGCCGCCGGAGGTCCCCGCGCCGCCCACGTCGCCGGCGCCGCCGCCCGGGCCGCCCACGCCGTCGTTCCCGCCGCTGCCGCCGACCGGGCCGCCTCCGGGCTTCCCGACGGGGCCGCCGTCACCGCCGTCGCTGCCGGGGTTCCCCACGTTCATCCCGAACGAGCCGAAGGACGGGCACGGGGTCGGCGGGCTGGACCGGGACCTGCTGGGCGACTACTGACGAGCGGCGGGCCGGGGCACCCCCGGCCCGCGGCCGGTCAGTGGCCCGAGGTCGCCTTCAAGCCCACCACCGCGACCAGCAGCAGCACGATGAAGAAGATCCGCGCGGCCGTGGCCGGCTCGCCCAGGACCAGCATGCCCAGGACCGCCGCACCGGCCGCGCCGATGCCGACCCACACGCCGTAGGCCGTACCGATGGGGAGGGACTTCGCCGCCTGCGACAGCAGCAGCATGCTGGCGGCGATACCCGCGATGGTGAACACGCTCGGCCACAGCCGGGTGAACCCTTCGGTGAACTTCATGCCGATCGACCAGCCGACCTCGAGCAGACCGGCGACGGCGAGCAGGACCCATGCCATGACGGCACCTCCGTGGACGAGATTCCAGGGGTGCGTCGTCTTGTCCTGACCCGGTACGGCGCGTCTCGTCGGGTTCCGACAACCGTACCAAAAGGGGCGTACTACAGATAGAGGCCCGTGGAGTCCTCCGAGCCCTCCAGCCGCTCCGCGGCCACGGCGTGCAGATCGCGCTCGCGCATCAGCACGTACGCCACGCCCCGGACCTCCACCTCGGCGCGGTCCTCGGGGTCGTACAGCACCCGGTCGCCCGGCTCCACCGTGCGCACGCTCTGCCCGACCGCCACGACCTCCGCCCAGGCCAGCCGGCGGCCAACCGCCGCCGTCGCGGGAATGACGATGCCGCCGGAGGACCGGCGCTCGCCCTCCGGGATGTCGGTCCGGACCAGCACGCGGTCGTGCAGCATCCGGATGGGCAGCTTGTCGTGGCTGGTGTTCGTACTCACGCAGACGACCGTACCCGCCCGCACCCGGCCCCGCGGCCACGGATCACGGATCCGCGGATGTGACCTACGCCCCGCGCCGCTTCGACGACACGGCGATCAGCCCGAGCACGCCCACCGCGACCATCGCCACCGGCACGATCCGGTCCAGCCGCGGAGCGCCCTCCTCCGTGGTGAAGCGCGCCTTCGCGTCCGACACCAGCCGGTGCGCCGCCGCACAGGCACGGCCCGCGGTGTGGTCCACCTTCGCGGCGACCTTCGCCTTCGCGTCGCCCACGATCGTGCTCGGGTGCATCCGCACGCCGATCTCGTCGAGCGTCACGGCGAGCTCGTTCCGCCTGCGGGCGATGTCCGCCTCGATCTGCGCAGGGGTCCTGGCATCCGACACCGCGCTGCCTCCGTCGTCTCGATAAGAGTGATGATGAGTGATGACGACAGTCTGTCAGCTCGCCGGACCCCGTGCCCCGCGGCACCCCCGATCGGGCCGGTGACTACGCTCGGGACGCAGGCCCACGACCCGAGGAGAGCCATGAGCGAGCGACTGCAGCCCGGCGACACCGCCCCCGCCTTCACCCTTCCCGACGCCGACGGCAACCCGGTCTCGCTCGCGGACCGCAAGGGCCGCAAGGTGATCGTCTACTTCTACCCCGCCGCCCTCACCCCCGGCTGCACCAAGCAGGCCTGCGACTTCACCGACAACCTCGACTTCCTCGCCGGGCAGGGCTACGACGTGATCGGCGTCTCCCCCGACAAGCCGGAGAAGCTCGCGAAGTTCCGCGAGAAGGAGAGCCTCAAGGTCACGCTCGTCGGCGACCCGGAGAAGAAGGTCCTGGAGGCGTACGGCGCCTTCGGCGAGAAGAAGCTGTACGGGAAGACCGTCACCGGGGTGATCCGCTCGACGGTGATCGTGGACGAGGAGGGCCGGGTCGAGCGTGCACTCTACAACGTGAAGGCCACGGGCCACGTAGCGAAGATCATCAAGGACCTGGGCCTGTAGGCAACGGTCCCGCTGGGATTCGCCGGGCCCGGCGAATCCCAGCGGGAGGGGGCGTCACTCGCCCTCCGCAGGAGCCTCCGCCTCGGGAAGGTCCAGGATCGCCTGCGCGCCCCCGCCCCGCGCCGTGCCGAACTCCAGCCGCGCCCCCAGCACCACCGCCTGGCCCACCGCGATCGTCAGCCCCAGGCCGTGCCCCGTGCCGCGTTCCGGCGCCGCCGTGCGGAACCGGCGCGGGCCCTGGTCCACCAGGTCCGGCGGATAGCCGTCACCGTGGTCGCGCACCACGATCCGGGTGCCCTCCACGGTGACCTCGATCGGCGGCTTCCCGTGCTTCGCCGCGTTGGCCAGGATGTTCACCAGGATGCGCTCCACGCGGCGGGCGTCCGTCGCCACGATGCGGCCCTCGCCGACCACCTCGACCGCCACGTCGTCGACCCCGCGCTGCCCCTGCGCCCGCTTGACGATCCCGCGCACCAGCGACGGCAGCTCCACCGCGTCCAGCTGGGCGCGCTCCCGGCCGGCGTCCAGCCGGGACACCTCCAGCAGGTCCTCCACCAGCACCCGCATGGTCTGCGCGCGCTCGCGCACCATCTCCACCGCCCGCGGGTGCGGCAGCAGCTCCGCCGACGCCACGAGCCCCGCCACCGGCGTCCGCAGCTCGTGCGCCACGTCCGCCGTGAACTCCCGCTCCGCCTCCACGCGCGCCGCCAGCGACGTCGCCATGTGGTGCACGGAGCGGCCCAGCTCCGCGACCTCGTCCCGGCCGCCCGCCGCCAGCGCCTCCGCGTCCGGCGGCTCGCCCGCCGCGATCCGCCGGGCCGCCGCCGCGCTCAGCCGCAGCCGCCGCGACAGGCTCTGCGCCACGAACCAGGCGACCACCGCCATCAGCGCCACCGTCGCGGCGCCCGCCACCAGCAGCGCCTTGTCCAGCGCCGTCATCAGCGGGTCCCGGTCCGGGTAGGGCGCCGACACCGACAGCACCTTGTCGCCGCCGACCGCCGTCGCCGCCCACACCCGCGGATCGTCCCCGTCGCTGATGTACGTACCCGAGCGGCCCCGCGCCACGGCCTGCGCCAGCGGGAACGGCAGCGCCGCGTCGTCCAGTTGGGCGCCCAGCGCGAGCGTGCTGTCGCGCTGGTAGATCTGCAGCGCCGAACTCAGCAGGTCGTCCTGGTAGGCCTGGGCCTGCCGGTCGCGCTCCGCCGTGGAGATGTGGTGCACGGCCAGGCCCAGCACCACGACGGCGAGCGCGGTGACGAAGGAGATCGCGAGGGCGATCCGGCCACGGATACCCATCACGCGATCGTGTACACCTCTTTCGCCTTCGCATGGGGGGTGGCGCCCGTGTAGCTGACCTCGATGCCCGTGAAGGCCATCATCCCGTCGACCTTCGTGACGTCGTACAGGCGCAGCCGCGCCGGGAAGGAGGCCGGGGAACCGCCGCCGGCCGCGCCCGAGACCAGCACCACGCCGGAGCCGTCCGCGCCGTCCGCGGAGAACGAGTCCCACTTGATGTCGCTGGCCACCACCCCGGCGTTCGAGCAGTTCAGCGTGATGATCTTCGGCTCCACGACCGGCCTGCCGACGCCGCACTCGCGCACGCCCGGCATCTCCCGCGGCGCGAGAGTCTCCGGCGTCGCCTCCGGTGTGTCCCGCGCGGGGTGGGCCTTCTGCGCGGCCGACGTCTTCGGGGCGTCGGCCACCGTGCCCGACCGCTCCTCGGCCTGGCTGAACCACACGCCGCCGAGCGCGAGCACCGTCACCGCCGCGAAGATCGCCAGGGCGGTGCGCATGCCGGGGCGACGGGGCGCAACACGGTCGGCCATCGGCCCTCTCTCTGGTCTTTCCGGTGTTCTCGGGTCCGGCTGAACGTCCCCGCTGTGAGGGACGGTGAAATCGGGCCGCGCGTTCCCTTCATGCCTATATCAGCTTCCGCGGCACGCCGGGCGCCGGGCGTGACCAATCTCCCTATCGGCAGGCGCACCGGTTTGAGCCGCGGCACAGCGCGCAGACGCAGGCCCGTACACATCGCGCGCAACCGTGAGGGGGCCGAGCCGTGCCCAACGGCAGCAGCACCGAGGCCGGGAACGCCGGACACGACCCGGCCGCCGTCAGACGCCACCCGGCTCTGTTCCGGGCCGTCGCCCGCCGCCGCAACCCGCGGCTGCGGCGCACGGACATCACCGTCACGGACGAGCGCACGGTCAGACGGGCGGTCAAGGCGGCGGCGCTCGGCAACGCCATGGAGTGGTTCGACTTCGGCATCTACAGCTATCTCGCCGTCACCCTCGGGAACGTCTTCTTCCCCTCCGGCAACGACACGGTGCGCCTGCTGTCCTCGCTCGCGACGTTCGCCGTGGCCTTCCTCGTCCGGCCCCTCGGCGGCATGTTCTTCGGCCCGCTCGGCGACCGGATCGGCCGCAAGCGCGTCCTGGCCCTGACGATGGTGCTGATGGCCTCCGGCACCTTCGCCATCGGCCTCATCCCGTCGTACGCGGCCATCGGCTTCTGGTCACCCGTGCTGCTGATCTGCTTCCGGATGCTGCAGGGGTTCTCCACCGGCGGCGAGTACGGGGGCGCCGCGACCTTCATCGCCGAGTACGCGCCCGACAAGCGCCGCGGCTACTTCGGCAGCTTCCTCGAATTCGGCACCCTCGCCGGCTACGTGGGCGCGGCCGGCCTCGTCACCGCCATGACCTCCGCGCTCGGCAGCGCCGCGATGACCGACTGGGGCTGGCGCATACCCTTCCTCGTCGCCGGCCCGCTCGGTCTCGTCGGCCTCTACCTGCGGATGAAGCTGGAGGACACCCCCGCCTTCCAGAAGCTGGAGGAGGACGAGGAGACCGGCGGCACCGAACTCAAGGAGATCTTCACCGCGCAGTGGGCCCGGCTGCTGCTGTGCGTCGTCCTGGCCGGGGCGTACGGCATCACCGACTACATGCTGCTGTCGTACATGCCGACGTACCTCACCGACCAGCTCGGCTACGACGACACGCACGGCCTGCTGATCCTGATCGCCACGATGATCCTGCTGATGGCCGTCATCACCTGCGTGGGCAGGCTCAGCGACCGGATCGGCCGCAAACCGCTGCTGATGGCGGGCCTGGGCGGCTTCGTCGCCCTGTCGGCACCGGCGTTCCTGCTGCTCAAACAGGGCGGCCTCGCGGCGGTCCTCGGCGGCATGCTGATGCTCGGCCTGCCCCTGGTGTGCCTCCTCGGCACCATGTCCGCCGTCCTCCCCGCCCTCTTCCCCACCCACGTCCGCTACGGCTCCCTGGCCATCGGCTACAACATCTCCACGTCCCTCTTCGGCGGCACGACCCCCCTGGTGATCACGGCCCTGATCCACGCCACGGGCAGCGACATGACGCCGGCGTTCTACACGGCGGGCGCGGCCCTGATCGGCATGGTCGCCGTCGCCTTCATGCGGGAAACGGCCCGTCAGCCCCTGGAGGGCTCACCGCCGGCGGTGGCGACGAAGGAGGAAGCGGAAGAGATCGTCACGTCCCGGTCCCCGGAGCCGAAGTTCTGACGGCCGGACCGGGATTCCGGCGGTCCGCACGGTCCGGGCCGCCGAGCGGGACCCGCCGTCCGGCGGCCGGTCCGGCGGGCTCGGCCCGATCCGCCTACAGGGCCGGCGGCCGGCCCGATAGCATGGTCAGCAGCTCGCGGCCGTGGTGGAATTGGCAGTCACGCTGGGTTTAGGTCCCAGTGGGGTAACACCCGTGAGGGTTCGAGTCCCTCCGGCCGCACGGACACCAAGGGCCGTCCCGCTCCGGCAGGACGGCCCTTTGGCACACCGTCAGCCCAGCAGCTCGCGCACCACCGGCACCAGGCCCCGGAACGCCTTCCCCCGGTGGCTGATCGCGTTCTTCTCGTCCGCCGTCAGTTCGGCGCAGGTGCGGGTCTCGCCGTGGGGCTGGAGGATGGGGTCGTAGCCGAAGCCGCCGCCGCCCGCCGGTTCGTGGCGGAGGGTGCCTTCCAGGCGGCCTTCGACCACGCGTTCCGTGCCGTCCGGCAGGGCCAGGGCCGCGGCGCAGGCGAAGTGGGCGCCGCGGTGTTCGTCGGCGATGTCGCCGAGCTGGGCGAGGAGGAGGTCGAGGTTGGCCTTGTCGTTGCCGTGGCGGCCGGCCCAGCGGGCGGAGAAGATGCCGGGGGCGCCGTTCAGGACGTCGACGCACAGGCCGGAGTCGTCGGCGACGGCCGGGAAGCCGGTGGCCCGGGCGAGGGCGTGGGCCTTGAGCAGGGCGTTCTCGGCGAAGGTGACGCCGGTCTCCTTGACGTCCGGGATCTCGGGGTAGGCGTCGGCGCCGACGAGTTCGACGTCGAGGCCGGCCGCCTCCAGGATGGCGCGGAGCTCGGTGACCTTGCTGGCGTTGCGGGTGGCGAGGATCAGGCGCTTCATGGGGTGATTATCCCGCCGCCCCCGCACACTCCCCCGCGTCCCGCCCCGCCCTACTTCGACGTGCACACCTTCGACAGTTCTCCCGCCGCGTCCGTCAGCGGCGTGAGGTCGGGGGTCCTGTCGTCCCGCAGGGCGTCGCGGACGTTCCCGACGGCCTTCTGGAGGTGGTCGAGGGCCTTGCCGACGTCGACGTTGCTCGTCTTGTCCTTGAGCTTCTTCGTGTCCTTCTCGAGGTTGTCGAGGATCTTGCCCGCGTTGTCGGTGTCGGTGGCCGTGTCGGTGACGCTGCGCTGGAGGTCGTCGACATCGTTCGATATCTCGATGCCGAGGCGGGCGCAGTCCACGGCCTTCTGGGCGGTGGAGCAGCCGGCCGCCAGCGGGACGGCGACGAGTGCTGCGGTGGCCAGTGCCAGTGCTGCCTTGCGTGCGGGCATGAGGGCCCCTCCCCTGTGAGAACCGCTACGGGCGCACGGCCCGGATTTCCGGCCGTACGCCCGTAGGAACGCTCCTGATCCCTCCGGCGGTTGCCTACAGCGTCGCCGCGAGTGCCTCGCGCTGGGCGGCGTCGAGTGCGGAGCAGCCCGTGACGGCGAGGTCGAGGATGGCGTTGAGCTCTTCGCGGGCGAAGGGCTCGGCCTCGGCGGTGCCCTGGACCTCGACGAAGCGGCCGTCGCCCGTGCAGACGACGTTCATGTCGGTCTCGGCGCGGACGTCCTCTTCGTAGCAGAGGTCGAGGAGGGGGACACCGTCGACGATGCCGACGCTGACCGCGCTGACCGTTCCGGTGAGGGGCTGGCGACCGTGCTTGACGAGCTTCTTGCCCTGGGCCCAGGTGATGGCGTCGGCGAGGGCGACGTAGGCGCCGGTGATGGCGGCGGTGCGGGTGCCGCCGTCGGCCTGGAGGACGTCGCAGTCGAGGACGATGGTGTTCTCGCCGAGGGCCTTGAAGTCGATGACGGCGCGCAGCGAGCGGCCGATCAGCCGGGAGATCTCGTGGGTGCGGCCGCCGATCTTGCCGCGGACGGCCTCGCGGTCGCCGCGGGTGTTGGTGGAGCGGGGCAGCATCGAGTACTCGGCGGTGACCCAGCCCTCGCCGGAGCCCTTGCGCCAGCGGGGGACGCCCTCGGTGACGCTGGCGGTGCAGAAGACCTTGGTGTCGCCGAAGGAGATGAGGACGGAGCCCTCGGCGTGCTTGCTCCAGCCGCGCTGGATGGTCACGGGGCGGAGCTGGTCGGGCGTGCGGCCGTCGATGCGAGACATGGTGATGAGCCTACTGGCATCGGGGGAGCGCGAAGGGCCCCGTTCCGGTTCGCAGCGGCAGCGTGCTCGGCGTCGTCGTGTCCGACGGCGGCGCGGGCGGTGTCGCGGGCGTTCCGGGGCGGGGCCCTCCGGCGGGAGCCTCAGTGGCTCACATCATGTCTTCGATCTCACCGGCGATCGGGTCGGCGTCGGTGCCGATGACGACCTGGATGGCGGTGCCCATCTTGACGACGCCGTGCGCGCCGGCGGCCTTGAGCGCGGCCTCGTCGACCAGCTCCGGGTCGGCGACCTCGGTGCGGAGACGGGTGATGCAGCCCTCGATCTCCTCGATGTTGTCGATGCCGCCGAGGCCGGCGACGATCTTCTCAGCCTTGCTGGCCATGTGCACTCCTGGTTGTCTTCGGCCCTTCGGCGGTACCACCGACCGGCTTCCACACGGTAAACCACGTTCAGCCCAACTATGCGGGCAGATGTCCGCCATCCGGCAAATGATGGCCTCACCCACCACCCCGCATAAGTGGTCTACACCAGTATGCGGCAAGCACCGAGTGGACCGCCGCCGGGGCGGCGGCCGGGAGGACGCAGATGACCACGGACGCCACGGCGGCACCGGCACCCGCACCGCGGCAGAGCCGCTGGCGCGAGCGCTGGCAGACCCTCTTCTCGAACCTGCAGAAGATGGGCCGCAGCCTCCAGCTGCCGATCGCGGTGCTCCCGGCCGCCGGCCTCCTGAACCGGCTCGGCCAGCCGGACGTCTTCGGCAAGGACGGGCTGGGCTGGACGGACGTGGCCAAGGTCTTCGCCGGCGCGGGCGGCGCGCTGCTGGACTCGGCGCTCGGCCTGCCGCTGCTGTTCTGCGTGGGCGTGGCGATCGGCATGGCGAAGAAGGCGGACGGTTCGACGGCGCTGGCCGCGGTGGTGGCCTTCCTCGTCTACTTCTCGGTGCTGCACCAGTTCCCGGAGGACTGCCCGCGGGAGACGACGTTCGGCGGGGCGGGGCTGTGGAGCGGGGTGTGCGTCTCGACGGGCGGCACGGCGGCGCCGGCGAGCTTCCAGAACCCGGGGGTCTTCGGCGGCATCGTGATCGGCCTGCTCAGCGCGTGGTTCTGGATGCGCTTCCACCGGGTGCGGCTGGTGGACTGGCTGGGCTTCTTCAACGGGCGGCGGCTGGTGCCGATCCTGATGTCGTTCGTCGCGCTGCTGTTCGCGGTGGTCTGCCTGTTCGTCTGGCCGCCGGTGGGCGACGCGCTGACGAGCTTCAGCAAGTGGCTGTCGGACCTGGGGTCGGCGGGGGCGGGCGTCTTCGGCGTCGCGAACCGGGCGCTGCTGGTGGTGGGCCTGCACCAGTTCCTCAACACGTTCATGTGGTTCCAGTTCGGCGACTACACGAAGCCGGACGGCACGGTGGTGCACGGCGACATCAACCGCTTCCTGGCGGGCGACCCGGCCGCGGGCCAGTTCACGACGGGCTTCTTCCCCATCATGATGTTCGCGCTGCCGGCGGCGGCGCTGGCGATCGCGCACTGCGCGAAGCCGCACCGGCGCAAGGCGGTGGCGGGCATGATGCTCTCGGTGGGCCTGACGTCGTTCGTCACGGGCATCACCGAGCCCATCGAGTACTCGTTCCTCTTCATCGCGCCGCTGCTGTACGTGGTGCACGCGCTGCTGACGGGCGTGTCGATGGCGGTGAGCTGGGGACTGGGGGTGCACGACGGGTTCAGCTTCTCGGCGGGCCTGATCGACTACGTGATCAACTGGGGGCTGGCGACCAAGCCGTGGCTGATCATTCCGATCGGGCTGTGCTTCGCCGTCGTCTACTACGTGATTTTCCGGTTCGCGATTACGAAGTTCGACCTGCCGACTCCGGGGCGTGAGCCGGAAGAGCTCGCGGAGGAGATCGAGCGCGGCAACGTGAAGGAGTAGCGGCAACGTGAAGGGCTAATCGCAGCCCGTCACCGAGAGAGCCCCCGGAGACCACCCGGTCCGGGGGCTTTTCCGTGCCCGGATCGGTGCCCGGATCTGCGCCCGGATCGGTGCCCGGATCCACGTCCGGATCTGTGTCCGAAGCCACGGAGAAGCACGGATTCCTTTATCCCGTACTCACGTGCTACAACAGGTCTAAACCACTGAGTGGTGTAGACCAAAAGCGGGCCGTCCCCCTTCCCCCGAGCGCCCGCCTCACCTGGAGGAATCCGATGAGTAAGAGCGCCAAGGCGGCAAAGGCGGCGCCTGACGACGCCGCTGCGCCGGAGAAGAAGAAGTTCGGCGCCGGCGCCATGGCGATTGCCCAGCGTATCGGCCGCAGCCTGATGCTGCCGGTCGCGGTGCTCCCCGCCGCCGCGCTGATGGTCCGCCTCGGCCAGGGCGACATGCTGGGCAAGGAGTCCCTCCCGGCGTTCCTCAACAAGATCGCCGAATTCATGTCCGCCGGCGGCGGCGCGATCCTCGACAACATGGCGCTGCTGTTCGCCGTGGGTGTCGCGATCGGCTACGCCAAGAAGTCGGACGGCTCGACGGCGCTGGCCGCCGTGGCCGGCTACCTGGTCTTCAGCAAGGTCCTGGGCACCTTCACCGACGGCAGCCTCCCGAAGAAGGAGGCCGTGGTCGACCACAAGGTCGCCATGGTGGAGCAGGCCGTCGACGCCAAGGTCCTCGGCGGTGTCGTGATGGGCCTCGTGGTCGCGCTGATATACCAGCGCTTCTACCGCACCAAGCTGCCGGACTGGGCGGGCTTCTTCGGCGGCCGCCGCCTGGTGCCGATCCTGTCGTCCTTCGCGGGTCTGCTCATCGGCGTCGCCTTCGGTTACATCTGGCCGGTGCTCGGCACGGGTCTGCACAGCTTCGGCGAGTGGCTGGTCGGCTCCGGCGCGGTCGGCGCGGGCATCTTCGGCGTCGCCAACCGCGGTCTGATCCCGGTCGGCATGCACCACCTGCTCAACTCCTTCCCGTGGTTCCAGGCGGGTTCGTACGAGGGCCCCAAGGGCACCGTCAACGGCGACATCGCCCGCTTCCTCGCCGGCGACCCGAACGCCGGCCAGTTCATGACCGGCTTCTTCCCGATCATGATGTTCGCGCTGCCGGCCGCCTGCCTCGCGATCGTGCACTGCGCCCGCCCCGAGAACCGCAAGGTCGTCGGCGGCATGATGTTCTCCCTCGCGCTCACCGCCTTCGTCACCGGCGTGACCGAGCCGATCGAGTTCACCTTCATGTTCGTCGCGCCGGTGCTCTACGCGATCCACGCGGTGCTGACCGGTGTCTCGATGGCCCTGACCTGGGCGCTCGGCATGAAGGACGGCTTCGGCTTCTCGGCCGGCGTCATCGACTTCCTGCTGAACCTGGGCATCGCCTCGAAGCCGTGGATGCTGGTCCTCGTGGGTCTGTGCTTCGCCGCGATCTACTATGTGGTCTTCCGCTTCGCCATCACGAAGTTCGACCTCAAGACCCCCGGCCGCGAGTCCGAGGAAGAGTCCGCCGAATTGAAGGCGTGACCTCGTAACCAACGGCAATACAAGCAGCTGCCCCCGGAATCCAATGGATTCCGGGGGCATTTGCTTGCGCATTTCCGGGTTTACGGAAAACGGAAAGGACCGGGGGTCAGAGCTCGTACACCGCGCCCGCACGGGCGAGTTCGACCGGCCCGTCGTAGACGGCTTGTGCGTCGCGGAGGTTGGTCAGCGGGTCCGTCCACGGCGGGATGTGGGTGAGGACCAGCCGGCCCGCACCGGCCCGCGCGGCGTGCTCGCCCGCCTCGCGGCCGTTGAGGTGGAGGTCGGGGATGTCCTCCTTGCCGTCGGTGAACGACGCCTCGCACAGCAGGAGGTCGGCGCCGTCGGCCAGGCCGTGCAGCTCCTCGCAGGGCCCGGTGTCGCCGGAGTAGACGAGCGCGCTGCCGTCGTGCTCGACGCGGAAGGCGAAGGCCTCCACGGGGTGGCGGACCCGGTCCGTGCGGACGGTCAGGGGGCCCAGGGAGAAGGTGCCGGGGGTGAGCGTGCGGAAGTCGAAGACCTCGCTCATGCAGGAGTCGTCGGGCACGTCCCCGTACGCCGTGGCCAGCCGGTGCTCGGTGTCCCGCGGGCCGTAGACCGGGATGGCCTCAGCGCGGCCGCCCTCGTGCCGGTAGTAGCGGGCCACGAAGTAGCCGCACATGTCGATGCAGTGGTCGGGGTGCAGGTGCGAGAGCAGGATGGCATCGAGGTCGTAGAGACCGATGTGGCGCTGCAGCTCGCCGAGGGCGCCGTTGCCCATGTCGAGGAGCAGCCGGAAGCCGTCGGCCTCGACGAGGTAGCTCGAGCAGGCCGATTCCGTGGACGGGAACGACCCCGAGCATCCGACGACGGTGAGCTTCATGCGGGCCTGAACCTCCGTTGACTCGTGACGGGGGGCCATGCGGTCCGTCGAGCGTAAAGCGCGAACGGGACGGCCGCTCCTCCGCGAGGTGGGGTTGTGGCTGAAGTCACCGGTACGGACCCTTCTGGGCGGGCCCCCGCCCCGGGCCCGCCGGGGCCGGGGGCGGCCCTGCGGTCACGCCCAGAGCTGGCCGTGCAGCGCCTCGACGGCCGCCTCCGTGGTGGGGGCCGTGTAGATGCCCGTCGAGAGGTACTTCCAGCCGCCGTCGGCCACGACGAAGGCGATGTCGGCGCTCTCCCCGGCGCGTTCGGCCTTGCGGGCCACGCCGAGGGCGGCGTGCAGGACGGCGCCGGTGGAGACGCCCGCGAAGATGCCCTCCTCGGTGAGGAGCTCGCGCGTGCGGCGCACGGCGTCCTCGGAGCCGACCGAGTAGCGCGTGGTGAGGACGGAGGCGTCGTAGAGCTCGGGGACGAAGCCCTCGTCCAGGTTGCGCAGGCCGTAGACGAGGTCGTCGTAGCGGGGCTCGGCGGCGACGATGCTCACGCCGGGCTTGTGCTCGCGCAGGTAGCGGCCGACGCCCATGAGCGTGCCGGTGGTGCCGAGGCCGGCGACGAAGTGGGTGATCTCGGGGAGGTCGGCGAGGATCTCCGGGCCCGTGCCGGCGTAGTGGGCACCGGCGTTGTCGGGGTTGCCGTACTGGTAGAGCATCACCCAGTCGGCGTGCTCGGCGGCGAGCTCCTTGGCGACGCGGACGGCGGTGTTGGAGCCGCCCGCGGCGGGCGAGGAGACGATCTCCGCGCCCCACATGGCGAGCAGCTGCCGCCGCTCCTCGCTGGTGTTCTCCGGCATGACGCACACGATGCGGTAGCCCTTGAGGCGGGCCGCCATCGCCAGCGAGATGCCGGTGTTGCCGGAGGTGGGCTCGAGGATGGTGCAGCCGGGGGTCAGCCGCCCGCTCCGCTCCGCCTGCTCGATCATGTGCAGGGCGGGGCGGTCCTTGACCGAGCCGGTGGGGTTGCGGTCCTCCAGCTTGGCCCAGACGCGGACCGACTCGGACGGGGAGAGCCTGGGCAGCCGCACCAGCGGGGTGTTGCCGACCGAGGCCAGGTGGCTGTCGTAACGCATGCGCCGGGCCGCTCAGACCATTCCGCCGGCGACGGCCGGGAGGATGGTGACGCTGTCGCCGTCGCCGAGCTCGGTGCCGATGCCGGCGAGGAAGCGGACGTCCTCGTCGTTGAGGTAGACGTTGACGAAGCGGCGCAGCTCGCCGGACTCGTCGACGAGGCGCTCGCGGATGCCCGCGTGGCGGGTCTCGAGGTCCTTGAAGAGCTCGTCGATGGTGGCACCGCTGCCTTCGACGGCCTTCTTGCCGTCGGTGTAGGTGCGGAGAATGGTCGGGATGCGGACCTCGATGGCCATGATGTGGCTCCTGTCGGCGTGCGGGTGGGGCACCTGGGGCGATCGTATCGATTCCGTGTGCGGCCGCCGGAAGTTCGTACCGGCATACGGACAGCGGCGGGCCGCCGGAGGCCCTGGGCTCAGTAAGCAGGCACCACGGTGACGTCCTCCTCGGTCACCTGGCCGTCCACTATGCGGAACGAACGGAACTGGAAGGGGCCCTCGCCGTCGGTGTCGGCGGTGGACACCAGCACGTAGTGGGCGCCGGGCTCGTTGGCGTACGAGACGTCCGTGCGGGAGGGGTAGGCCTCGGTGGCCGTGTGCGAGTGGTAGATGACCACGGGCTCCTCGTCCCGGTCGTCCAGCTCGCGGTAGAGCCTGAGCAGGTCCGCGGAGTCGAACTCGTAGAACGTGGGCGAGCGGGCGGCGTTGAGCATCGGGACGAACCGCTCGGGGCGGTCGCTGCCGGCCGGCCCCGCGACCACGCCGCAGGCCTCGTCGGGGTGGTCCGCGCGGGCGTGCGCGACGATCCGGTCGTACAGGTCCTGGGTGATGGTCAGCATGCGCCCCAGGATAGGCACGCGGGGATCGCCGGGGTAAAGCGAAGGGCCCGCCCGTACCGAGGAGTGGTACGGGCGGGCCCGGATGCCGGACAGTGCGGGTCCGGCGGGTCAGGTGTCAGGCCGTCAGGCGACCTGCTCGACCTTCTGCTCGGCCTCGACGGCCTGCGTGTAGTCCTTGCGCTCGAAGGCCTGCGGGTTGCGGGCCTTGAGGAAGAGGTAGGACACCCACATGATCGCCGCCCAGACGGGGGCGCAGTACAGCGAGACCCGCGCGTTCTCGTCGAGGCCCATCATCACGATCACCATGAAGATGAAGCCGAGGGCGAAGAGGCTGGTCCACGGCGCGCCGGGGGCGCGGAACGGGGACTGCGGGAGCTCGCCGCGGTTGGCCTTGCGGCGGTAGCGGAGCTGGGCCACGAGGATCATGATCCAGGCCCACATGCCGGAGATGGTCGCGAAGGAGACGACGTAGTCGAACGCCTTGCCCGGCCACTGGTAGTTGATCCACACGCCGACGAGCATCAGCGCGGCGGAGAAGGTGGTGCCGCGCAGCGGCAGGCCGCCCTTGGTCAGCTGGCCGAAGAACTTCGGGCCCTGGCCGTTGAGCGAGAGGTCGCGCAGCATGCGGCCGGTGGAGTACATGCCGGAGTTGCAGGACGACAGCGCCGCCGTGAGGACGACGAAGTTGACGATGCCGGCGCCGGCCGGCAGACCGATCTTCTGGAAGGCGGCCACGAACGGGCTCACGCCGGGCATGAACTCGCCCCACGGGACCACGGCCAGGATGATGATCAGCGCGCCGATGTAGAAGACCGCGATGCGCCACGGCACGGTGTTGATCGCCTTGGGGAGCGTCTTCTCCGGGTCCTTGGCCTCGCCCGCGGTGACGCCGACCAGCTCGACGGCGAGGAAGGCGAACATCACGATCTGCAGGGTCATCAGGGTGCTGCCGATGCCGTGCGGGAAGAAGCCGCCGTCGTTCCAGAGGTTGGCCACGGTGGCGGTGTCACCGGCGTCGGAGAAGCCGATCGTCAGCACGCCGATACCGATGAGGATCATGCCGATGATGGCGGTGACCTTGACCATCGAGAACCAGAACTCCAGCTCACCGAAGAGCTTCACGGAGATCAGGTTGGCGAAATACAGGATGACGGTGAAGACCAGTGCGGACACCCATTGCGGGATGTCCTTGTCCCAGTACTGCACATAGGCCGCCGCGGCGGTCACCTCGGTGATTCCGGTGACGACCCAGAAGAGCCAGTACGTCCATCCGGTCACATAGCCCCAGAAGGGGCCGAGGAACTCCCGGGCGTAGTCCGAGAAGGAGCCCGACACCGGGCGGTACATGAGCAGCTCGCCGAGCGCTCGCATGATGAAGAAGATGACCAGGCCCGCTATCGCATAGGCCAGGATCAGGCTCGGGCCGGCCTTGGAAATGGCCTTCCCCGCGCCGAGGAAGAGGCCGGTGCCGATGGCGCCACCAATGGCGATCATCTGAATCTGCCGGTTACCGAGTCCCCGCTCGTAACCCTCGGAAGCCGCGTTGCCGCTTCCCTTGTGGCCCGGTTCCGCGACTGCGTCCGCGGTACGGGCCGCGACCTGCTCAGAGGTCATGGTGGTGCGCCTTTCTCCATACCGATCCGGTTGCTCCGGATCGGGTTCCGATCCCCCCGGATGGAGTCCTGCGAGTGCCGACGGTCGGCCGGCTCAGCGCTCCCGCCGTGAACATGGGTGGCGTCACGGAGGCAGGTCGGCAAGATGTATCACGAGTGGCCGGTAGATCGTCTGAATGGCGATCATGGCCGGGTGATGCGCACCACAAAGAAATGCGGACAACAAGGAAAAGGGTAGGCAAAAGCCGCCACTACGGTGATCCGATCGTTATCCGGACTTGATTGTTCCCTGAGCGGACGTCCGGACGCATTTGATCGATCAGCCGATAAGTGCCTCTACCAGCGATTCCTGCAGGCCACCGAGCCAGAGATAGGCCATCACCATCGGCTTGCGCGGATCCTCGTCCGGCAGCCGGAGCAGCACCTCGCTGTCGTCGTCATGGGCGATTTCCAGCCGCGCCCCGATGGCCAGCCGGAGGTCGTTGAGCGCGCCCAGCCAGCGCCGGCAGTCCTCGGGCGCGAGCCTCAGGACGGCGGCGTCGTCCCCGGCGTCTCCGGCGACGGTGAGCGAGTCGAGCGAGCGGACGACCGCGAGGGCGTCCTCGCGCTTGCGGTCGCGCAGGTCGTTCTCGGTGTAGCGGCGGAATTCGGCGGCGTGCGCGCGCTCCTGCGGGTCCTGCTCGGCACCCGGCTCGCCGTAGGCGTCGGGGAAGAGCCGGGCCAGCGCGGGATCGGACGGCGGCTCGCTCGGGCCCTCGGCGAAGAGGCGCGCGAGCGGATCGGCGCCCTCGGGGCCGGCGGACTCGTCGCCCGGGCCGATCAGCTCCAGGAGCTGCACGGCCAGGCTGCGCAGGATGGAGACCTCGACCTCGTCCAGGGCCACGGCGGCCCCGCCGCCGGACAGCGGCTCGAAGTGGCCGGCCATCAACGGTCCTGCGACAGCGTCGCCCACAGCCCGTAGCCGTGCATCGCCTGCACGTCGCGCTCCATCTCTTCGCGGCTGCCGCTGGAGACGGTGGCGCGCCCCTTGTGGTGGACGTCGAGCATCAGCTTGCGGGCCTTGTCCTTGGGATAGCCGAAGTACGCCTGGAAGACATACGTCACATAACTCATGAGGTTGACGGGGTCGTTGTGGACCAGCGTGACCCAGGGGACGTCGGGCTCGGTCACCGCGTACGGGGACTCGCTCGACTCGGGGCGTTCGATCTCGACCGGTGCAACACTCACGTTTCCCATGCTGCCACTCGCGGGGGCGCGATGCACAAAGGGGGGTACCGCCCGGCCGCGCGTCGAGGGCTCGCCCGGCCGCGCCCCCGAGAAATCGTCAAACTGACGAGATTGGGGGTAGCATCTGGTTCCATGAACGCTGCGGACTTGAGGCTGCCGGTGGACGTTCCGTCGACGGCCCTCTTCACCGACCGGTACGAACTCACGATGCTGCAGGCCGCGCTGCGCTCCGGCACCGCCGACCGCCGCTCGGTCTTCGAGGTCTTCACCCGCCGGCTCCCCGAGGGACGCCGCTACGGCGTCGTGGGCGGCACGGGCCGGGTCCTGGACGCCGTGGAGAACTTCCGCTTCGACAGCGGCGTGCTGGACTTCCTCGCCGCCCAGCGGATCGTCGACGAGCCGACCCTGGCCTGGCTCGCCGGCTACCGCTTCCGCGGCGACATCTGGGGCTACCCCGAGGGGGAGGTCTACTTCCCCGGCTCGCCGATCCTGCGCGTCGAGGGCACCTTCGCCGAGGCGGTGCTGCTGGAGACCGTGATCCTGTCGATCCTCAACCACGACTCGGCCGTCGCCGCCGCGGCCTCCCGGATGGCCGTGGCCGCCGGGGACCGCCCGCTGATCGAGATGGGCGCCCGGCGCACCCACGAGCTCGCGGCCGTGGCCGCCGCCCGCGCCGCCTACGTCGGCGGCTTCACCTCCACCTCCGACCTCGCGGCAGGCTTCCGCTACAGCATCCCGACCGTCGGCACCAGTGCGCACGCCTTCACGCTGCTGCACGACAGCGAGCGCGACGCCTTCACCGCCCAGGTCGACTCGCTCGGCGGCGGCACGACCCTGCTCGTGGACACCTACGACGTCACCGAGGCCGTCCGGACCGCCGTGGAGATCGCCGGGCCGGAGCTCGGCGCCGTCCGCATCGACTCCGGCGACCTGCTGCTGCTCGCGCACCGGGTGCGGCAGCAGCTGGACGACCTGGGCGCCACGAAGACGCGGATCGTCGTCACCAGCGACCTGGACGAGTACGCCATCGCCTCGCTCGCCGCGGCCCCCGTCGACGCCTACGGGGTGGGCACGCAGCTGGTGACCGGCAGCGGGCACCCCACGTGCTCGATGGTCTACAAGCTCGTGGCCCGCGCGGACGAGGCCGGGCCGGACGCCCCGCTGCGGCCGGTCGCCAAGAAGTCCATGGGCGGCAAGACCTCCATCGGCGGCCGCAAGTGGGCCGCGCGCCGGCCCGACGCGGACGGGGTGGCCGAGGCCGAGGTCGTCGGTACCGGCGCGGTACCGGACGGGCTCGCGGACCACCAGCTGATCACCGAGCTCGTCCGCGGCGGCGAGGTCGTCGCCCGCGAGCCCCTGGACGCCGCACGGGACCGGCACGCCGCGGCCCGGGCGCGGCTCCCGCTCTCCGCCACCCAGCTCTCGCGCGGTGAGCCGGTGCTCCCCACCGAGTACCTCTGACGCTCCCCGCGCGCCCGGTGGGCCTCCCCCGCTCCGGGTCCCTCTCCCATTGCGCAACGGAAGTCACTACCCTCGGTCACAGAGAGGCGATCCGCACTGTCGGCCGAGGGCCCTTCCACAAAGGATCCGCATCATGCAGCGTGCACTGATCATCGTCGACGTGCAGAACGACTTCTGCGAGGGCGGCAGCCTCGCAGTCGCCGGCGGCGCCGACGTGGCCGCGGCCATCACCGACCTCGTCGGCGAGGCCACGCCCGGATACCGGCACATCGTCGCCACGCGCGACCACCACATAGACCCCGGCGCGCACTTCTCCACCGAGCCGGACTACGAGAACACCTGGCCGCCGCACTGCGTCGCCGGCACGGAGGGGTCCGGGTTCCACCCGAACTTCTCCCCGGTGATCGCCTCCGGGGCGATAGACGCCGTCTTCGACAAGGGGGCGTACGCGGCCGCGTACAGCGGGTTCGAGGGCACCGACGAGAACGGGGTGTCCCTGGGGGACTGGCTGCGCGAGCGGGGCGTCACGGAGGTCGACGTCGTCGGGATCGCCACGGACCACTGCGTGCGGGCGACCGCGCTCGATGCGGCGCGGGAGGGGTTCTCGACCCACGTGCTGCTCGACCTCACGGCGGGGGTTGCTCCGGGGACGACGGAGAAGGCGCTCGGGGAGCTCCGCGACGCGGGGGTCGAACTGAGCGGGAAGCCGGTCGTTCAGACGGGGTAACGTCCCCGCCGGGCTCGGCTCGGCACCGCCGGAGGCGCCGACGGTGGCTGATCGCCGTCGCGGCCGGGGAAAAGCCCCGGACCCACCCCTTCACCGCTTCCTGGGGGCAAGCCCCCAGCCCCCGGAATCCCGGGGCGAAGCCCCGGACATCTTCCGCCGCAACGGCGCGCAACCACCGTCGGCGTATCCGGCGGTGCCGGGCCGGGGCGAGCCCCGCCGCAGCGAAGCCGGGCGCAGCCCGCTACGCCGCCGGAGCCCTGCGCAGCAGGGTGCGTATGCCGTGCCACGACTCCGTGTCGTCGTCCGGCGCCTCGCGCCAGACCAGGCCGTCGGGATGGTGGAGCACCGCCGTTATCTCGTCCGGCGTCGGCGGCTCGGTGTTGCCGCGGAGGTAGACGGCCCGCAGGCCCAGGTTCCGCAGGCGTGTCAGCGCCCGTGCCCGGTTCGCGGCGTGCACCAGGACCCGGACGCGGGCCCCGGGCGAGGCGCCCCCGCCGGGCGGGCCCGGAAGGTACAGCGCCACCACCACACTGCCGCCCGGCAGCTTGCAGAAACCACCGCCTGCCATGCCCGTGTCACCTCTCCCCGGGCCGGGGTGTCAATAACAGCGTCACGGCAGTCATCTAAACGCGATCGGCCGCCGCCCGCTAGGGGGCGACGGCCGATACGGCTCTGACCTGCAGATATGCAGACTGTCAGGGGACTACTTGCCCGAGGGGCCCACCTGGACGGTCATCGTGGAGCCGCTGGGGGCCTGCCACAGGATCTTGATCCGGGTGTTGGTGTCAGTAACCTGCACACCGCCGGTCGGGTTGTCCTTGCTCCAGTAGGTGCCCTTGCGGTCGTCGAAGACCGACGTGCCGGGCTTGCCCTTCACGCGGGTCGCCACGCCGTCCTGGTGGACGGTGTAGCCGCCGCTCGGGAACCAGCTGAAGGGCGAGTCGTAGGCCTGGAAGCGGTTGCGCATGACCGAGCCGTCGGCCCACTTCTCGACCTGCGGGTGGGCGTCGATCGGCAGGATGCGGCCGACACCGGGGTGCACGCCGACGTTGTTGTCGGCCTGCGAGGTGTCCCACTTCCAGATGAGCAGGCCCTTCTGGTACGGGTAGTGCTCGACCCAGCTCGGGCGGGTGCTCTTCCAGCCGAAGTTGTACGGACCGGTCTTGAGCGTCTCGTCGTACGACACGTACTGGCGGTTCTCGGCGATGTAGTACTGCGCGTACTCCTTGGTGAAGGACTCGCCGATGCGCGAGAAGCCCTTCGCCGTCCAGCCGTTGTCGTCACCCTCGGCGCCGTCGGTGAAGAGGGCGGCGCCGTCGGCGGTGACGCTGATGGCGTCGGCCGTGAAGCCCTTGCCGGTGGTGCCGCCGTCGGTGGTGTAGCGGAAGCGCAGGTCGATCTTCTTGCCGGCGTACGCGTCGAGCGGGTACGACAGCTTCTTGTACGCGCCCGAGACACCGGTCAGGGCGGGCTTGTCGCCGCCGTCGCGCGGGATGGACTTGCCGTCGGCCGTGCCGTCGACGGGGGTCCAGTTGGCACCGCCGTCCGTGGAGACCTCGGCGTAGGCGTAGTCGTAGTTGGCCTCGATGTCCCACCAGGCGGAGAGGTCCAGGCTGGCCTTGGACTTGCCGGTGAGGTCGACCGGGCGGGAGAGGGTGTTCTTCAGGTCGTCGGCCTGACCGCCCCACCACTGCTTGCTGCCCTCGGCGGGCTTGACGACGTCGGTCTTGACCGCCTTGTTGGGCAGCTCGACGACGACCGCCTGCTTGTCCTTGGTGTTGTACTCGGCCACGCCCAGCTTGTGCGTCGACTTCGTCGCCGCCTTCGCCTTGTCGTAGTTCAGCCAGCCGAGCTGCAGCTTGTCCCAGGAGCTCATGTCGCCGGGGAGCTCGCCGATGCTGTCCTTGCCGCGGCCCAGCCACGAACCGGAGGACATCAGGGACCAGTAGGCGACGGAGGACTCGCCGCTGCCGGTGGTGTCGTACTCGTCCGGCAGGCCGAGGTCGTGGCCGTACTCGTGGGCGAAGACGCCGAGGCCGCCGTTCTCCGGCTGCATGGTGTAGTCGCCGACCCAGATGCCGGTGTCGGCGATCTGCGTGCCGCCGGCCTTGTTGTTCGCGGGGCCGGTCTTGCCGGCGTCCGAGCCGTAGGCGTACCAGCGGTGGGCCCAGATGGCATCGGTCTTCTGCGCGCCGCCGCCGGCGGACTCGTCCTCACCGGCGTGCACGATCTGGAAGTGGTCGATGTAGCCGTCGGGCTCGTTGAAGTTGCCGTCGCCGTCGAAGTCGTTGCGGTCCCACTGGTCGTACTTGGCCAGCTCCGCCTTGATGTCGGCGTCGCTGCGGCCGGCCGCCTTCTGGTCCTTGACCCACTGGTTGACGCCGTCGCGCACCAGGTCCCAGGCGCTGGGGCAGTTGGTGGAGCCGCAGTAGTTGGAGCCGTAACGGGCCTCGTTCCACTGGACCTTGACCCAGTCGGTGACGGTGCCCTCGACGGAGTAGCGGCCCGAGGACTGCCTCTCGTAGTACTTGGCCAGCGACTCCTTGCCCTTGTCGTGCGAGAAGTACAGGTCCTGGAAGTACTGGCGGTTGTAGTCCTTCTCCCAGGCCGTGCTGTTGTCCTGCTTGCGGTCCGGCTGCTTGATCTGGTTGTGCGCCGGGCCCGGCTGGCCGCCGAACTTCTTCACGGGCGGCTTGGGGCCGTCCGGACCGTCCGGGTCGTACATCGTGGTGTCGTCGACCTTGTCGCCGAAGTCCACGAGGATCGTGAAGATCTTGTCGGTCTTCTCCCGGCCCAGCTCGACGTACTTCCCCTTGCCGAGCTGGACGACCTTGGACGCGCCGCGCTGCTCCGCGCGGGCGTCCCCGGATATGACCTTGTCGAGCGCGGCCTTGCGCTGAGCCTCGCGCTTCTTGCTGAACGGCCCCTTGAGGTCGTGCTCGACGCTCTTCCCGGCCTGCTCCGGGTCGTGGCGCTCGATGCCCGACGGCGTGTCGGCAGTGGTGGCCGCCTGAGCGATCCCGGCCGTGGTCCCCGTGGCCAGGGCCGTCGCGGCGAGCGCGACGGCCGTGGCCACGGCGGCGGATCTGGCGAGCCTCCGTTGGCTGCTGTTCACTTGTGAATGTCCTCCCCAGTAAGAACTGTGGAGGTATTTGACCGGAGTGACGCCAGAAAAGACAGACCTTGACTAGAGACGGAAGAGCAAGTACGTTATCCGGCCTTTAAGTTACGGATTTCGGACAACAACGGGCGCGCCCATCTCACCCCCTGGACCGTTGGATGACTCCGTGCGCCCCCCGTGCTCCGGCACCGTGTGTTAGGTCACGCTTACCGGCAGTTCCGCTCGGGCAGACAGGACCGTAGAGTCGTTTTGGTATACACACTTGCCCCCGGCACGTTGTGTGCACCAGCCGGCTCCGCACCCCACACCTTTGCTCCGAGGACGGATCCCGCCATGCCGCGTCCGACTCCCGCACAGATAACCTACGGATCGGCCACCGTCGTCTTCTCGACCCTCGCCATGCTGCTGCTCTCGCAGACGAGCTCGGGGTTCGGGATCGCGGTCATCGCCGTCGCAGCGCTCGCGCTCGGCCTGTTCGTCGCCGTCGCCTTCCCCATGCCGCGCGTCGGCGCCCGCAAGCCCCGGGTGCCCCGGCAGCGCACTCCCCTGCCCGCCGAGCCGAGACTCGGCGAGCACTCGCTACACGGCTGAGACCACCACGGTCTTGGCCGCCTTGTCGTGAATGCAGTGGTGATAGGGCTGGTCCCAGGTACACCAGAGCACGTTGATGAGCCAGAAGACGAAGCCGCAGCAGGGCACCACCTGCGGCAGGGAGTACACGGCGGCGCGCGTCCAGCCCGGGCTTCCCTCGGGGATCGCGCCGTTCTCCAGCATCGCCACCCGGATGCCCATCACCATCTTGCCGACGGTCTGCCCCCGCTTGGTGAGCATCAGCCCCTCGTAGACGAAGTAGACGACGGAGACGATGATGCCCAGGCTCGTGGACCTGCCGTCGTTCCAGTCCCCCGGATCCCAGTCCCACACCGCCGCCTTGAAGACCGCGGTGACCGGGATGGAGACGAGCAGCCCGTCGATGATGCGGGCGACGAGCCGCTTCCCCCGGTTCGCGAGCGGCGGCATGCCCGCCAGCGGGTCGGCCGCGCCGTACTGGTCCCCGTAGGGATTGCCGGGCCCGCCCGGGCCCGGGGCGCCCCCGCCGCCGTACGGGTCGCCCCCGTAGGGGCCGCCCGCGTACGGGCCGCCTCCGTAAGGGCCGCCGGCGCCGGGCGGTTGGCCGCCACCGGCGTACGCACCGCCGCCTTCCGGGCCCGGCCCGGGAGGCGGTGGCGGCCCGGAAGGCTCCGATGGCCGCTTCCGGAACGGGTCGTCGTCGCGGGGCTGCTCGGTGCTCATGGGCCGAGTAGAACCCAGGCTCCTGCCCGTCGCATCCGAAGAGGTGCCGTTCGGGTCGCCCCGGGCCCGGGGCGGCGGCCCCCGGGCGTCAGCGCTTGCCCGCCGCCACGAACGTGCGCGCCGCCTTGTCGTGCCAGCACTGACGCCACGGCCGGTCGATGAGGCACCACAGGGCGCCCACGACGCCGATGCCCAGGGAGCCCAGCCCCCCGTACACCAGCCAGCGGCGCAGCGCCGCCCCGAAGCGCGGGGTGTCGTGCGCCTCGATGTCCAGCACGCGCACGCCGCACAGGCGCTTGCCCAGCGTGCGGCCCCACTTGGCGGTCGGCAGCGCTTCCAGCACCACCCCGGCGATCAGCAGGACGCCCAGCACGACGGCCAGATAGCCGCCGGTCGTGCCGTCGAGCAGCCAGACCGTGACCGTCTCGCCCGCCTGCTTCGCCTGCTCGACCTTGGCGTCGATGTGCTCGACGGCCTTGGCCCACAGCGGCACGGCAACGGCGGAGACGACGGCCCCGAGCACCACGGTGTCGACCAGCCGGGCGGCGAGCCGGCGGCCCAGAGGCGCGGGCCTGCCCTGCTGCTCCTGGGCGGCCCGCAGGAACGGATCGTCCTTCGGGGGCTTCCACGGCGCGGGCGCGTCGGAGGAGCCGGAGGAGGCGGCGGCGGAGGCCTGCGCGGGCTGTTGCTGGGCCAGTTGCTGCACCTGCTGGGCCCAGCCGCCGGCCGCGGGCCTGGCCGGCTCGGCGGTGCGGGGCGCCTCCTGCAGCTCGGGCAGGGCGTGCGCGGAACGCGCGGGGGCGGGCAGCGCGGGCGCCGGGGCCGTGGCCGGGAGCGCCTGGCGCTCCGGTGCGGACTGCGCCGGTGAGGATGCGGGTGACGGCGCCTGCGACGCCGGCTGCGCCTGCGGGCCCGAGGGCGGCACCTGCTGCGGTTCGGCGCGGGGCCGCGGCTCGTCGGCACGGGCGTCCGGCCAGCCCGGCGAGGACGACGCCGGGACGGGCTTGCCGGACGCGCGCAGCTGCATCGTGCCGCCCGGCCGGACCGCGGGGACGCCCTCCCCGCGGGCGGGGCTCTCCTCGGCGCGGGCCGGCTCCGTTCGGGAGGGCTCGGTACGGGACGGCTCGGCGGGCGTGCGGGACGGGGCGACGCGCGGGTCGCGGGGCGTGGGCAGGGCGCCGCCGGACGCGGGCCCGTCCCCCCAGGAGACGCGCCGGTCCTGCTCCCCGCCGAAGCCCTCCTGCCGGGCCGGCTCCGCGCACCAGGCGGAGGACGGCTGCTCCGCCCGGGCGTCGCGCAGGGCGGGCTCCTCGTCGAGGAACATGGGGCCGGTCTCGTCCGGGCGCGGCTCCGTTCGGGAGGGCTCGGGACGGCGCGGGGTCGGCGGCACGGGCGCGGCGAGCGCGGGCGCCGCGGGCTTGGCGACGCCGGCGGGCGGGGCGGGCATCGGCTCGCCCTCGGCGGGCGCGGGCCGGCTCGTGCCGGGCACCCAGGCGGAGCCGCTCCAGTAGCGGATATAGCCAGGAATGGACGGGTCCGGGTAGAAGCCCTGGACGGGGCTGCTGTCGGCGGATCCTGAGGAAGGGGCGCTCATGGTCTCCGATGTCCCGTATCTGCTCGGCCGTACTGCGGTGTCGGTGCTCGGTGGGGCGACGACAAGCAGTCTGCCGCACACGAGCGACGTGGGGCGCGCTGCTCCCGTACCTCATGACCTCTATGCACAAAAGGCAACCGGGGGCGCAGCACACAGGTCTACCAGACGGCTCTCCACTCTGCGGCCGTCCCGCGGGCGGGACCACTCACACGTGCGACCGGGGCACCGGTTCGGCGAAGTCGCGTAATGGTGTGGGGGTCGATGCGCTCTCAGTCGGTGCGGGCCCGTTCGCGAGGGGCCACGGACCGACGGAAGCAGAGCAGAGAGGGCGCACTTCATGCACACCGTGGTGGAAAGAGAGCTGGAGATCGACCTGGTGCTGTCGCCCGAGCGCAGCATCCCCGTGCCGTCGCGGCTGAGCTACCGCACGGCCGACCCGTACGCGGTGCACATCGTCTTCCACGTGACCTCGGAGGCCCCGGTGCACTGGACGTTCGCGCGCGAGCTGCTGGTGGAGGGCGTGTTCCGGCCGTGCGGCAGCGGGGACGTACGGGTGTGGCCGACGCGGTCGGACGGGCGCAACGTGGTGTGCATGGCGCTGTCCTCGCCGGACGGGGCGGCGCTGCTGGAGGCCCCGGAGCCGGCGGTGTCGGCGTGGCTGGAGCGGACCCTGCGGGTGGTGGCGCCGGGGTCGGAGCCGGAGCGGCTGGGGCTGGACGCGGCGCTGCGGGACATTCTGGATGCGTGATGCTTGCTGCGTGATGCCTGTGCGGCGATCACCCTCCGGCGTGCGCCACCGCGCCGTGTCGTGCCGTGCCGCTGAAGACCCGTTATAGGGCCCGTTAAAGGTCCAGCACCTTGCCGGGGTTGAGGATGCCCTGGGGGTCCAGGACCGTTTTGATGCCTCGCTGGATCTCCAGGCCCACCGGGCCCAGTTCCCTCGCCAGCCACTCCTTCTTCAGGACGCCCACGCCGTGCTCGCCGGTGATCGTGCCGCCCAGCTCCAGCCCGAGGGCCATGATCGCGTCGAAGGACTCGCGGGCGCGCCGCGACTCGTCGGCGTCGGCGGGGTCGAAGCAGACGACGGGGTGGGTGTTGCCGTCGCCCGCGTGGGCGCAGACGCCGATGGTGAGCCCGTACTTGCGGGCGATCCCGGCGGTGCCTTCGAGCATGTCGGCGAGGCGGGAGCGCGGGACGCACACGTCGTCGATCATGGTGGCGGGGCGGAGGGCCTCCAGGGCGGTGAGGGCGAGCCGGCGGGCCTGCAGGAGCAGCTCGGACTCGGCGGCGTCCTCGGCGGGGACGACCTGGTCGGCTCCGGCGGCCGTGCACAGTGCGGCGACGGCGGCGAGGTCCGCGGCCGGGTCGGGGGTGTCGAAGGCGGCGAGCAGGAGGGCCTCGGTGGTCTCGGGGAGGCCCATGCGCGCCATGGCGTTGACGGCGCGGATCGTCGTGCCGTCCATGAGCTCCAGCAGCGAGGGGGCGTGGCCGCGGGTCATGATCTCGCGGACGGCCTCGCCGGCGGCGGCCACGGAGGGGAACTCGGCGGCCAGCACCAGCTGTTGGGGCGGGGCCGGGCGGAGCGCGAGGACGGCCCGCACGACGACGCCGAGGCTGCCCTCGGAGCCGACGAACAGGCGGGTGAGGTCGTAGCCCGCGACGCCCTTGGCGGTGCGGCGGCCCGTCCTCAGCAGCCGGCCGTCGGCCAGGACGACGTCGAGGCCGAGGACGTATTCGGCGGTGACGCCGTACTTGACGCAGCACAGGCCCCCGGAGGCGGTGCCGATGTTGCCGCCGATGGTGCACTGCTCCCAGCTGGAGGGGTCGGGCGGGTAGTAGAGGCCCTGTTCGGCGACGGCGCGGGAGAGCACGGCGTTGACGACGCCGGGTTCGACGACGGCGACGCGGTCGACGGGGTC
The DNA here is from genome assembly GCF_042657885.1 of Streptomyces aureoversilis. NCBI lineage: Bacteria > Bacillati > Actinomycetota > Actinomycetes > Kitasatosporales > Streptomycetaceae > Streptomyces > Streptomyces aureoversilis. The sequence continues at coordinate 42,274 of NZ_JBHSKJ010000023.1, read as the reverse complement.
GATCTCCAGGATGCGGTCCATCTTGACGAGGGAGAGGACGATGCAGCCGTCGCTCGCGTTGGCCGCGCCGGACAGGCCGGTGCGGGCGCCTTGCGGGACGACGGGGACCCGCAAGGCGGTGGCGGTGCGCATGACGTGCTGGACCTGCTCCACGGTGCGGGGCAGCGTGACGACCGCCGGCCGCCCTGCGGCGCAGAAGCCGGCCATGTCCTTGGCGTAGGACGCGGTGACGTCGGGGTCGGTGAGGATCGCCTCCGCGGGGAGCCCTTCGCGCAACAGCTTGATCAGATCGCCCATGGGGGGCTCATTCCCCGGGCACCCTTGTGCGAATCGGGCTACAGGTTGCCGCGCTTCTCCTGCTCCCGCTCGATCGCTTCGAAGAGCGCCTTGAAGTTGCCCTTGCCGAAGCCCATCGAGCCGTGCCGCTCGATCATCTCGAAGAAGACCGTCGGCCGGTCCTGCACGGGCTTGGTGAAGATCTGCAGCAGGTAGCCGTCCTCGTCGCGGTCCGCGAGGATCTTCAGTTCGCGCAGGGTGTCGACCGGTACGCGGGTCTCGCCGACCCACTCGCCCAGCGTGTCGTAGTACGAGTCCGGGGTGTCGAGGAACTGCACGCCCGCCGCCCGCATGGCGCGCACGGTGGCGACGATGTCGTTGGTGGCGAGGGCGATGTGCTGGACGCCGGGGCCGTTGTAGAACTCGAGGTACTCGTCGATCTGCGACTTCTTCTTGGCGATGGCCGGCTCGTTGAGCGGGAACTTCACCTTGCGGGTGCCGTCGGCGACGACCTTCGACATGAGCGCGGAGTACTCGGTGGCGATGTCGTCGCCCACGAACTCCTTCATGTTCGTGAAGTGCATGACGTTGTTGTAGAACGACACCCACTCGTCCATCTTGCCGAGCTCGACGTTGCCCACGCAGTGGTCGATGGCCTGGAAGCGGCGGTCCCCGGGCTCGACGAGCGGCTTGGCGGCCGCGTAGCCGGGCAGGTACGGGCCGGTGTAGGCGGAGCGCTCGACGAGCGTGTGGCGGGTCTCGCCGTAGGTGGCGATGGCGGCGAGGACGACCTTGCCGTGCTCGTCCTCGAGCTCGTACGGGGCCTCCAGGCCGGTGGCGCCGTGCTCGACGGCGTAGGCGTACGCGGCGCGCGCGTCCGGCACCTCGATGGCGAGGTCGACGACGCCGTCGCCGTGCTCGGCGACGTGGGCGGCGAGGGCCCGGCCGCGGTCGGTCGCGGCCTTGATGACCGTGGTGAGGACGAAGCGGGCGCCGCCCGACTCCAGCACGTAACTGGCGCTCTCGCGGCTTCCGTTCTCCGGTCCGCGGTAGGCGACGAGCTTCATGCCGAAGGCGGTGGAGTAGTAGTGGGCGGCCTGCTTGGCGTTGCCGACGGCGAAGACCACCGCGTCCATCCCCTTGACCGGGAAGGGGTCGGCCTGCCGTGCGGTGTGCGGGGTGTGATCCGTGGTCTGAGTCATGGCCGCAGCGTCCCGCCGATCCACAAGGTGCGCAATAGTTTGCGTATTCACTGGGCAGACTGCATAGCAGACCGCAGGTAGCACCGGACGTTCTGTACATGCTGACTACTGGGAGGGCCGCATGGCGATCGATCGTTTGGACGGCCGGCTGATCGAGCTGCTGGCCGAGGAGCCGCGGATCGGCGTGCTGGAGGCCTCGCGCCGGCTGGGCGTGGCGCGCGGGACCGTCCAGGCGCGGCTGGACCGGCTGCAGGCGCAGGGCGTCATCCGCGGCTTCGGCCCGGACGTGGACCCGGCGGCGCTGGGCTATCCGGTGACGGCCTTCGCGACGCTGGAGATCAAGCAGGGGCAGGGCGGCGACGTCCGGGCGCACCTCGCGACCGTCCCCGAGGTGCTGGAGCTGCACACCACCACCGGGCGCGGCGACATGCTCTGCCGTCTGGTCGCACGCTCGAACGCCGACCTCCAGCGTGTGATCGACCGGGTTGTGGGTTTTGATGGCATCGTGCGGGCCTCCACGGCGATCGTCATGGAGAACGCCGTGCCGCTGCGGATCATCCCGCTGGTGCAGCAGGCGTCGCAGGCCCCGTACCGGCCCTGAGGTTCTGCGGCCCCCCGGGTTCCGGGGCGCGAGAGGGAGGCGAGCGGGTGAGCTTCTGGGAGTACCTGGCCGGCCGCCGCGCCCAGCTGCTGGCGGACGGCTGGCAGCACGCCAGCGCCGTCTTCCAGTGCATGGTCGTCGCGACCGTCCTCGGCGTGGTGATCGGCGTGCTCACCTACCGCAGCGAGTGGGCCGGCAACCTCGCGGTGACCACGACGGCGACCCTGCTCACCATCCCCTCGCTGGCCCTGCTCGGCCTGCTCATCCCGCTCACCGGCCTGGGCGTGGCGCCGACCGTCACGGCGCTCGTGCTCTACGGGCTGCTGCCGATCGTCCGCAACGCGGTGGTGGGGCTGCGGGGCGTGGACCCCTCGCTCGTGGACGCCGCGAAGGGGATCGGGATGTCGCGCGCGGCGCAGCTGGTGCGCGTCGAGCTGCCGCTCGCCTGGCCGCCGATCCTCACCGGGATCCGGGTGGCCACGCAGATGCTGATGGGCATCGCGGCGGTGGCCGCGTACGCCTCCGGGCCGGGCCTGGGCAACGAGATCTTCCGCGGCGTCTCGTCGCTGGGCAGCGCCAACGCCCTCAACCAGGTGCTCGCCGGGACGCTCGGGATCATCGTGCTCGCCCTGCTCTTCGACGCGGCGTACGTGCTGATCGGCCGGCTGACCGTCCCGAGGGGGATCCGTGGCTGACGCGCCCGGAGCCACCATCCAGCTGGAGAACCTCACCAAGCGCTATCCCGGCAACCCCGCGCCCGCCGTGGACTGCGTGAACATGGACATCAAGGCCGGGGAGCTGGTGGTCTTCGTGGGCCCGTCCGGCTGCGGCAAGACCACCACCATGAAGATGATCAACCGGCTGATCGAGCCGACGTCCGGCCGCATCCGCATCGACGGCGAGGACGTCACCGGCATCGACCCGGTGCGCCTGCGCCGCAAGATCGGCTACGCCATCCAGGCCTCCGGGCTGTTCCCCCACATGACCGTCGCCCAGAACATCTCGCTCGTCCCGCGCATGACCGGCTGGCCGAAGCGGCGGATCGCCGAGCGGGTGGAGGAGATGCTCGACCTGGTGGGGCTCGACCCCGGCGAGTTCCGGGGCCGCTATCCGCGCCAGCTCTCCGGCGGGCAGCAGCAGCGCGTCGGCGTGGCCCGCGCCCTGGCCGCCGATCCGCCGGTGCTGCTGATGGACGAGCCGTTCGGCGCGGTCGACCCGATCACCCGCGACCACCTGCAGGACGAGCTGATCCGGCTGCAGCACGAGCTGCACAAGACGATCGTCTTCGTCACCCACGACTTCGACGAGGCCATCAAGCTCGGCGACCGGATCGCCGTGCTCCGCGAGCGCTCGCACATCGCCCAGTTCGACACCCCCGAGGCCATCCTCACCAACCCCGCCGACGACTTCGTCTCCGGCTTCGTGGGGGCGGGCGCGGCGCTCAAGCGGCTCAACCTCACGCGGGTACGGGACGTGGGCGTCGTCGACTTCCCCACCGCCACCGTCGACGACCCCCTCCAGACGATCTTCGAGCGGCTGCGCCGCGGCACGACCAACGAGGTGCTGCTGCTGGACCGCCACCACCGCCCGTACAAATGGCTCCGGCGCGGCGACCTGATGCGCGCCCAGGGCTCCCTCGCCCGCGCCGGCACCCTTGTGCACGACACGGTCACCCGCGACGCGACGCTGCGCGACGCCCTGGAGGCCGTCCTCATCGACAACGCGGGCCGGGTGCCCGTCACGGGGCGGCGCGGCCGCTACGAAGGGGTCGTCGACATGGAGACCCTCATGAACTCCGTGCACGAACTGCTGGAGGAGGACCGGCTCGACGCCGTCGAACACCAGCACCTGCTGGAGGAACAGCGCGCCCAGCAGGTGCTGGAGGAACAGGAAGGCACGACCGACGCGCCGGAGGAGCTGGCGTGACCGGCGGGCGGCCGGGCGGGCGGGACCGCCGGCCGGACGAGCGGGTCCCTCCGCCGGACGGCCGGCAGGAGGCGGAGGGCGGCTCCTGCCGTGAGGGCGTACAGCCGCAGGTGGCAGGTGCGGACGCGGGCGGCGGGCGGCCGGGGTCCGCAGACGCGGACGCCGATGCGGGCCCCGACGCGGGCACCGTACGGACGGAGGGCGTGGGCGCGGGTGCGGATGCGGGTGGGCCAGGCGGGCCCGGCAGGCCCGGCGGGCCGCCCCCGTCCGCCGTACGCCCCGCCCGGCGCATCACCCGGCGCAAGCTGCTCCTGCGGCCCTGCTTCCTGCTCGTCCTGCTGCTGGCCACCTGGCTGTGGTTCCGCGGCGCCGGCCTGGACTCCGTCGCCCGCAACTCCATCGCCGACGGCAACGTCTGGCTGCGCCTGCGCCAGCACGTCGTCCTCACCGTGGTCTCCACCTTCTTCGTCCTGATCATCGCCATCCCGCTGGGCATCCTGCTCACCCGGCGCCGGCTGCGCCCCGCCGCGCCCGCCGCCATCGCCGTCGCCAACGTCGGCCAGGCCACCCCCGCCATCGGTCTGCTGGCGCTGCTGGTGATCTGGCTGGGCATCGGCATGCAGGCGGCGCTCGTCGGCATCGTCATCTACGCGGTGCTGCCCGTCCTCGCCAACACCGTCGCCGGGCTGCGCGCCATCGACCCGACCCTGGTGGAGGCCGCGCGCGGCATCGGCATGTCCGCCACCGGGGTGCTGCGCCGCGTCGAACTGCCACTGGCCGTACCCCTGATCCTCGCGGGCGTACGGACCGCGCTCGTCCTCAACGTGGGCACGGCGACGCTCGCCTACTTCGGCGGGGGCGGCGGGCTCGGCGACCTGATCGCCTCCGGCATCACCAACCAGCGGATGCCCGTGCTCGTCCTGGGGTCCGTGCTGACCGTGGCGCTCGCGCTGCTCGTGGACTGGCTGGCGTCCCTGGCCGAGCTGCTGCTGCGGCCGCGCGGCCTGGAGGCCTCCTGAGATGGCCGGGCGGCAGGTGGCAGGCGGGCGGAGGGCCGGGCGGCAGACGGACGGGCTGCAGACGGCCGGGCGGCGCGCAGTGGTCCGGGCGGCGGCGCCGGCCCTCGTCCTCGCCCTGCTCGCCTCCCTCACCGGCGGCTGCGGGCTGACCAGCGGCTCCCCCATGGCCGACGGCGTCCGCCCGGGTTCGGTCGGCCGGGGCCTGCCGCTGAAGGGCGCCGACCTGACGGTCACGTCCAAGAGCTTCAGCGAGAACATCGTGCTCGGCCAGATCATGGGCCTGGCCTTCCAGGCCGCCGGCGCGAAGGTGCTGGACCGCACCAACATCCAGGGCTCGGTCGGGGCCCGCGAGGCGGTCCGGTCCGGCGAGGCGGACGCCATGTACGAGTACACGGGCACCGCCTGGATCACGTACCTCGGCCACGACCGGCCCATCCCCGACCCCGCGCGGCAGTGGCGGGCCGTCGCCGACGCCGACGCGCGCAACGGCCTCACCTGGCTCGCCCCCGCGGCCCTCGACAACACCTACGCGCTGGCGGTGAACCGGGCCGGCGCGCGCAAGTACGGCACCCGCACCCTCTCGGACGTGGCCGCGCTGTCGCGGCGCAACCCGGGGGCGGTGACGCTGTGCGTGGAGAGCGAGTTCGCCGCGCGCGACGACGGGCTGCAGGGCATGGCCAAGGCCTACGGGATGGACGTGCCCGCCTCCCGCGTCCAGAAGATGGACGGCGGCATCATCTACACCCAGGTCTCCGGGGGCGGCTCCTGCACCTTCGGCGAGGTCTTCACCACCGACGGCCGCATCGCGGCGATGCACCTCGTCGTCATGGAGGACGACAAGCACTTCTTCCCCAACTACAACGCCGCACCGGAGATCAACAGCGGCACGCTGCGCAAGCACCCGGCGATCAAGGACGTGCTGGACCCCATCACGGCGCGGCTCGACGACGACGTGGCGCGGCAGCTCAACGCGAGGGTGGACGTGGACGGCCAGGACCCGCACGAGGTCGCGAAGGAGTGGCTGCTGAAGGAAGGGTTCATCAGCAAATAGGCGACAGGCCGGGCCGGTGAACAGGCGGGGCGGCAGGCGAGGTCAGCAGGCGGGGCCAGCAGGTGGCATCAGCAGGTGGGGACGTTGTCCTTGTCGCCGGACTGCAGGGCGCGCAGCGACGTGATCGCGTCCTGCAGCTTCTGCACGGGGATCAGCTGCAGCCCCTTGGGCAGGTTGGCCTCGGCGGCCGAGCACTCGGCCTTCGGGACGAGGAAGACGGTCGCGCCGTCGCGCCGGGCCGCCTGCGTCTTCAGCGGCACGCCGCCGACCTGGCCGACCGTCCCGTCGGCGTCGATCGTGCCCGTGCCCGCGATGGTCCGCCCGCCGGTGAGGTCGCCGCCGCGGCCGTCGCCGTCGACCTTGTCGATGATCCCGAGGGTGAAGAGGAGTCCCGCGCTCGGGCCGCCCACGTCGGCCAGGCTGAGGCCGACCTTGAGCTCGTCCGGCGAGCGGTGCAGGTAGCGCAGGGCGGCGTCCGTGGCGGCGTCCTGCGACTTCTTCATCTCCGCCTTGTTGTGCGCGTCGACCTCCTCGTCGGAGTCGCCGACGGGGTAGACGGCGTCGTGCGGCATCACGGCCCGGTCCGTACGGGTCCAGCCGCTGATCACGTCGCCCAGGTCCACGTCGACGCGCGGGCCCGTCACCACGATCGTCGTCATGCGCAGCTGGCCCGTGGTCCTGCGGGCCTGCGCGCCCTGGATCTCGATGACCTGTCTGCCCTCGTGCGTGCCGAGCACGTCCACCGTCGAACCCGGCTGTGCGACCGAGAACGGCAGCGGCACGAAGGGGACCGAGGCGAGCAGGGCGACGACGGGCACGGCACAGACGGCGAGGGTCCGGGCGCGGCGGGACCGGGCGGGCGTGGTCGGAGCGGGCATGCAGCGAATCTAGTTCACGTGCGTCCCTTCCGTGACATGCGCCCTCGCCGGGCGAGGCGCGGCGAGGGCGGGAGCCGGCCGGGCCGGCGGCGTCACCTCAGGGCGTCCGCGACCTCCTTGGCCGCTTCCACCACGCGGGGCCCGACGCGGTCGGGGATGGAGTCCGTGAGCATCACCACCCCCACGCTGCCCTCGATCCCCAGGACGCCGAGCAGGGGCGCCGCCGCGCCGCTCGCGCCGGCCTCCAGCTCGCCGTGCGTGAGGGCGTAGCCGGGGCCGTCGCTCTCGCCGCGGCGGGCGGCGAGTATGGCGCGGCCGGCCGCGCCCCGGTCCAGGGGGTGGCGGAAGCCCGCGCGGTAGGCCACGTGGTAGTCCGTCCACGTCGGCTCGACGACGGCCACCGCGAGCGCCTCGGTGCCGTCGACGAGCGTGAGGTGGGCGGTGGCCCCGATGTCCTCGGCCAGGGAGCGCAGGGCGGGCAGGGCCGCCTCGCGCACCAGGGGGTGCACCTGGCGGCCGAGCCGCAGCACCCCGAGGCCCACCCGGGCCCGGCCGCCGATGTCGCGGCGGACGAGTGCGTGCTGCTCCAGCGTGGCGAGCAGGCGGTAGACCACGGTGCGGTTGACCCCGAGCCGGGTGGACAGCTCGGTGACGGTCAGGCCGTGGTCGGTGTCGGCGAGCAGTTTGAGGACGCGCAGTCCTCTGTCGAGCGTCTGCGAGGTCTCCGCGGTCACGACGCCCCTCCTCCGATGTATGGCGGCTCTCGTCGGGTGGGGTGCGCCGCCGTCCCGTCCGGCAGCGCGCGAGGAGAGGCCGCCGGCGGCTTGTCGCTTCTTGCTGCGCTTCATGCGCTTCTTGCGCTTCTTGCACCGGCTGCGCTCCGCGGCGGCGCTGCCACGGGGCGTGTGCGTGACCGGAACCGTAGCGCCGCCGGTCCGCTCAGCGGAAGAGTCTGCCCGCGATCCGGTCAGGCGGAGGCGGAATCACGAATATCGGGGCCGGTGTCCCATCATGCGGACACCGGCCCCGTCATCGGTACGTCGTGCGCGCCCTCGGCGGGCGTTCCCTGCTTCGTGCGTGCGGCCCGCTACTTCATGCGCGTCGCCCACTCGCGCACCTTCTTGATGCGCTCGTTGAGCTGCCCGGCCGTCGCCTCCGCGCTCGGCGGGCCGCCGCACACGCGGCGGAGTTCGGTGTGGATGACGCCGTGGGGCTTGCCGCTCTGGTGGACGTAGGCGCCCACCAGGGTGTTGAGCTGCTTGCGCAGTTCGAGGAGCTCCTTGTGGGTGACCACCGGGCGGCGCTCCGCGGGCAGTTCGAGGAGGTCCGCCTCGGCGTCCGGGCGCTTGCGGCTGTGGGCGATCTGGCGCGCCTGCCGCTTCTGCAGCAGCAGCTCCACCTGTTCGGGCTCCAGCAGGCCGGGGATGCCGAGGTAGTCCTGCTCCTCCTCGCTGCCCGCGTGCGCCTGCATGCCGAACTCGGCGTTGTTGTAGAGGACCCGGTCGAAGACCGCGTCGGACTCCAGGGCCTCGAAGGAGAGTTGGTCGTCGCTGCCGGTGTCCTCGTCCTGCTGGCGCTCCGCCTCGGCGAGGAGCTTGTCCTCCTCGGCGTAGGGGTCCTCCTCGCCCTCCTTCTTGGGCTTGTCGAGGACGTGGTCGCGCTCGACCTCCATCTCGTTGGCGAAGGTCAGCAGGTTGGGGACGGTCGGCAGGAAGACGGAGGCGGTCTCGCCGCGCCGGCGCGAGCGCACGAAGCGGCCGACGGCCTGCGCGAAGAACAGCGGCGTGGAGATCGTCGTGGCGTAGACGCCGACGGCGAGGCGGGGCACGTCCACGCCCTCGGACACCATGCGGACGGCGACCATCCAGCGGGCGTCGCCCTGCGCGAAGTCGTCGATGCGCTGGGAGGCGCCGGTGTCGTCGGACAGCACGAGCGTGGCGCCCTCGCCGGTGATCTCGCGGATCAGCTTGGCGTAGGCGCGGGCGGACTCCTGGTCGGAGGCGATCACGAGGGCGCCCGCGTCCGGGATGGACTTGCGCACCTCGGTCAGGCGGCGGTCGGCGGCCCGCAGCACGTTCGGCATCCAGTCGCCGCGCGGGTCGAGCGCCGTGCGCCACGCCTGGGAGACGGCGTCCTTGGTCATCGGCTCGCCGAGGCGGGCCTCCAGCTCGTCGCCCGCCTTGGTGCGCCAGCGCATGTTGCCGCTGTAGGAGAGGAAGATGACCGGGCGGACGACGCCGTCGGAGAGGGCGTTGCCGTATCCGTACGTGTAGTCGGCGGAGGAGCGGCGGATGCCGTCGTTGCCCTCCTCGTACGTGACGAACGGGATCGGGTTGGTGTCGGAGCGGAAGGGCGTGCCGGTCAGGCACAGGCGGCGCGTCGCCGGCTCGAAGGCCTCCTGGCAGGCCTCGCCCCACGAGCGGGAGTCGCCGGCGTGGTGGATCTCGTCGAGGATGACGAGGGTCTTGCGCTGCTCGCTGCGGTTGCGGTGGAGCATGGGGCGCACGCCCACGCCGGCGTAGGTCACGGCGACGCCGTGGTACTCGCGGCCGAGGGGGCCTGCGCTGTACTCCGGGTCGAGCTTGATGCCTATCCGGGCGGCCGCTTCCGCCCACTGCTTCTTCAGGTGCTCGGTCGGGGCGACGACGGTCACCTGCTGGACCACGTGGTGGTGCAGCAGCCAGGAGGCCAGGGTGAGGGCGAAGGTCGTCTTGCCGGCGCCCGGGGTGGCCACGGCGAGGAAGTCGCGGGGCTGCTCCTGGACGTACTTCTCCATGGCGCCCTGCTGCCAGGCGCGGAGCTTGTTCGCGGTACCCCAAGGGGCCCGGCCGGGGAAAGCAGGGGAGAGATGGTGGTTGGTGGTGGTGGTAGTCACGGTCTCCGTCTGGGGGCGCCCCCGGCGCTGGCCGGGGGAGGGTCGGCAGTCGGCAACCGCGTCAGCCTACCGGTGCCGGGGTTCACGCTCCGGGGTTACGCCCCGGGGTCACCCGAGGGTGGGACCGAGGTCACACGGCGGCCGGCGGCGTCGCGCGGGGCGAGCCGGGTGGCGACGTACGCGCCCACCAGCGCGAACGCCGAGGCGGCCGCGAAGACCGCCGCGAAGGCGTGCGCCGGGGCGGCCGCGCCGGCCGTCGCGGCGCTCGCCGAGCCGCCGCCGAAGGAGACGAAGAGCACTCCCGCGAGCCCGACCAGGACGATGCTGCCGAGCGCGTCGGCCGTCTGCAGCGAGGCCGCGTTGGTGCCCTCCTCCCCGGGCCGGGACAGCTTCAGCAGCAGCACCGCGCCACTGGAGATCGTCAGCCCCATGCCGTAGCCGCCGATCACCCAGGACGCGCCCGCCACCCACACCGGCACGCCGTGCACCAGCACCGCCGACATCAGCGCGACGGCCAGCGCCACCAGCACCATGCCGAGGCTCATCAGCCGCTCGCGGTACGGCTCGGCCCGGCGGCGGCTCTGGGTGTACGAACCGAGCGCCCAGGTCAGGCCGCCGCCGGTGAGGGAGAGCCCGGCGAGGGTCGCGGACAGGCCGCGCTCGGTGACGAGCATCAGCGGGATGAACGTCTCGGCCGCCAGGAACGAGCCCTGCGCGATGCCGCGCAGCAGCACGACCGACGGCAGCCCGCGCGCCGCGCGGAAGGTACCGGGCGGCAGCAGCCGCCGGATGCAGGGCACCAGCAGGGCGAGCCCGGCCGCGGCCGGCACGGCGGCGAGGGGGCGCAGGTCCTGGCCCGCGTACTGCAGCAGCCCCGCGCCGGCCGCGACCGCGAGCGCCAGCAGGATGCGGCGGCGGTCCGGCGTCCCCGGCGCGACGGCGGGCGGCAGGGCGCGCAGCGCCGGGAGCATCACGGCCAGGGGCAGCAGGATCAGCACGGGGATCGCCAGGAACACCCAGCGCCAGCCGGCCTGCTCGGTGACGGTGCCGGCCACCAGCGGGCCGACGATCACCGGCACCACCCAGGCGGCCGAGAACGAGGCCATGACGGAGGCGCGCAGCCGCTCCGGATAGGCCCGGCCGACCACCACGTACAGGGCGACGATCACCAGCCCGCCGCCGATGCCCTGCACCCCGCGCCCGGCGACGAACATCCACATGCGCTGCGCCGACCCGGCGATCACCAGGCCGGTGCCGAAGGCGGCGATGCCGGTGAAGAGGGGGACGAGGGGGCCGGAGCGGTCGCACCACTCCCCCGACAGGGTCATCGCGAACAGGCTCGCGGTGAAGAAGGCGGAGAAGGCGAAGGCGTAGAGCCCGATGCCGTCGAGGGCACGGGCGGCGACCGGCATCGCGGTGTTGACCGCGCTCGATTCGAAGGCGATGAGCGAGACGACGGAGATGATGCCGAGGGTCAGCGCGCGGTGGCGGCGGCCCAGTATGCCCTCACCCCGGCCGGTCGCGGGGGTGGCCTGCGGGGCCACGGATTCGGCTGCGGTCATACCGCTTGAGCGTACGGACGGAGTCCGCTTCCGGCGCCTGTCGCGGGGACGAGATCAGGTCGGACTTGGGTCCTAGGAGGTGCGGCGGGGGGTGCGGGGCGCGGGGGGCGCCGGGGGCGGGCCGGGGCCGGGGACGGCGTGACCGGCCGGGGCCGGTGACGCTGTGACCGGCCGGGGCCCGGTCACCTCCGTCACGTCGTCAGCAGCACGCCCCCGTACGAGGCACCCGCGATCACGACCCACGAGCACAGCCCAAGGGCCGCCACGCGCCCGCCGGTGCGCACCAGCGAGGGCAGGTGGACGGCGCTGCCGAGCCCGAAGAGGGCGGCGGCGAGGAGCAGCTCCTGGGCGTGTGCGGCGAGGTCCAGGCCTGCGGCCGGCACCCAGCCGGTGGTGCGGACGCCGACCATCGCGAGGAACCCGAGCACGAACAGGGGGACGAGCGGGGGCCGCTTGCCGGAGGCCTTCACCGGGCTCCGGCGCCGCTTGCGCACCGACACGGCCACCGCGGCGACGAGCGGCGCGAGCAGCGCCACCCGCATCAGCTTGACCAGTACGGCGTCGGTGAGCGCCGCGGGCCCGGCGGTCTGCGCCGTGGCCACGACCTGGCCGACGTCGTGGACGCCCGCGCCGACCCAGCGGCCGAACTGCGCGTCGTCGAGGCCGAGGGGGTGGTGCAGGAGCGGCAGGACGGCGATGGCGAGGGTGCCGCAGAGGGTCACCAGGGCGACGGACGTCGCCACGTCCTCCTCGTCGCTGCCCGAGACCTCGCTGACCGCGCCGATCGCCGAGGCGCCGCAGATCGAGTAGCCGGTGGCGATGAGCAGGGGCTGGTCGCCGCGGAGGCCCAGCCTGCGGCCGAGCCAGAGCGTGCCGGCGAAGGTGGCGGCCACGACGGCGATCACCATGGCGACGGTGGCCCAGCCGAGGCCGAGGACGTCGTCGAGGCCGAGCTTGAGCCCGAGCAGGACGACGCCGATCCGCATGAGCCGCTTGCCGGCCAGGGTGAGGCCGGGCCGGGCGGCGCCGCGCACCCATGCCCGTACGCCCGGGGCGTGGGCCGCGGCGATGCCGAGGACGACGGCGGCGGTGAGCATGGGGACGGCCGGGACGAGCAGGTGCACGGCCCAGGCGGCGGCCACGCCCGCGGCGGCCGTGGCGAGGCCGGGGAGCGCGCCGGGGGCGGGGCGGGGCGGCGCGCTCGGGGGCGTTCCCTGTGTCCTGTGGGTCCGTGCGGTGGTGAATGCCATCAGATTTCGTCGGCCGGGAGGTCGTAGACGCGGCGCACGCTGGAGCCCAGGCGGGAGATGTCGGCGCCGTAGATGTGGAGGGAGATCGCCTTCGTCGTACAGGCGTTGCGGACGCGGTGGATGTCACCGGGCGGCGCGAAGCCGCACACGTCCCCCTGGTGGTTGACGACGTCCTCGGTGGCGACCAGGCGGGCGGTAGTGCCGTCGGGCACGAGCCGGTAGCGGCGCTCGCTCTCGGTGCCCTCGTGGACGCCGGTGACGCACCAGGAGACGTGGTCGTGGACGGCGGTCTGCTGGCCGGGCATCCACACGAGCGCGACGACGGAGAAGCTGCCGTCCTGCTCGGCGTGCAGGATGTGCTGCCGGTAGCGGTCGGGGTCGCCCTCGCGCTGTTCGGCGGTGAGCAGGTCGCCGGCGCCGAGGTGGGCGGCGAGCCGCTCGCCGACGATGCAGGCCGTCGTGTCGGGCGGCAGGCCACGGCCTACGGCTTCCCGGACGTCGTCGACGAGCTGGGCGAGGCGCGCGGTCGTCGGGGCTGCGGTGGGAGTGGTCATGAGTGCAGGGTCGAGGCGGGCGGACCGGCGGGTCCAACGACAGTCTGTTGGCCGGAACCCAACAGGAGCTTATGAGTTGAGCCGGGCCGGCTCGAACCGGCCGGGTGGATCAGCAGCCGACGCGCCGGGCCGCCACCGCCTTCAGCTCGTCCAGGACGAGTGCGGTGGCCGGGATCCGCAGGTGGTCGCGGAGCACGTACGCCGAGACCTGGCGGCGCGAGGCCGGGTCCAGCGCCCGCCCCGTGATCCGGTCGTGGCGCATGAAGGACAGCACCAGGCCCGGCATCATCGCGATGCCCAGGCCCTCGGCGACCAGGGACTGCACGACGAGGTTGTCGTCGGTGGTGAAGGCGATGTCGGGGGCGAAGCCGACTTCGGCGCACTCGTGGAGGAAGTTGGTGCGGCAGCGCAGGCAGCCGGCGATCCAGCGCTCCTCGGAGAGGTCGGCGAGCTGGACGGCGCGGCGGCGGGCGAGGGGGTGCCCTACGGGCATCAGGACCGTCAGCTGGTCCTCCATGAGCGGTATCTCCACCAGCTCCTCGGGGACCTGTTCGTGCAGGCCGGGATAGGTGAAGGCGAGCGTGATGTCGCACTCGCCGCGCACGAGGCGGCGGATCGAGTCGGGCGGCTCGCCCTCCAGCAGCTCGACGCGGATGCCCGGGTGGTCGGCGGCGAGCCGGGCCAGCGCCTCCGGTATCAGCGTGGCGCTCGCGCTGGGGAAGGCGCAGACCCTGACCCGCCCGGCGCGCAGCCGGGTCAGCGAACTCATCTGCTGCTGGGCGGCCGTGAGGCTGTCGAGGATGGTCTCGGCGTGCCGGGAGAGCGCCTCGCCGGCCTCGGTGAGCCGCATCCGGCGGCCGACGCGGGTGAACAGCGGGGTGCCGACGGCGCGCTCCAGCGCCTTCATCTGCTGGGTGATCGCGGGCTGGGTGTAGCCGAGCACGCGGGCGGCCGCGGAGTACGAACCGGCCGTGACCACCGCGTGGAACGTCTTGATGTGCCGCGAGTCGAACACGCCGGAATCATAAGCGGAATTTGGGATAGAGGGGAGAGAAGCGAGGGGTAGCTTCTGGATCAGCGGGATCGGCGGACAGATAGGGCAAGGTGGACTTATGCCGCACTACGCATCGTACGACGGAGTGGAACTGAGCTACCGGGTGCTGGAGGGGCCGGAGCCCGGGGCGCCGCTGCTGTGCCTGGCGGGCGGCCCCGGCAGGGACGCCGCCTACCTGGGTGACCTCGGCGGGCTCGACGCCCACCGCACCCTCGTCATCCCCGACAGCCGCGGCACGGGTGCCTCGCCGCCCGCCCCCGACGCCTCCGGCTACGCCTTCCCCGCCCTCGCCGAGGACCTCGAATCCCTCCGCGCCCACCTCGGCCTGGAAGCCTTCGCCCTGCTGGCCCACGACGCCGCGTGCGCCACGGCCCAGGCCTACGCGGCGCTCTACGGCCACCGCCTCACCCGGCTCGTCCTCGTCACCCCCGGATCACGGCTCCAGGGCCGGCTGCCGGACGACGCCGAGGAGATCTTCGAGTCCCGCGCGGAGGAGCCCTGGTGGCCGGACGCGTACGTAGCCGTCCACACCCTTCCGACGACCGCCGACATGAAAGAGGTCCGCAGCCTCCTCCTCCGCGCCGCCCCCATGGGCTACGGCCGCTGGGAGGCCCCCCAGCGCGCCCACGCCGCCACCGAACCCGGCCAGCTCGGCCCCGTCCCCCGCGCCGGCTTCTGGCAAGGCGTCGACGAACCGGCCCGCACGGCCCTCCTGGACCGCCTCCGCGAGGTCACGTGCCCCGTCCTCGTCATCACCGGCGACCGCGACGCCCTGGCGGGCCTCCGCGCGGGAGAACTGGTGGCCACCTCCTTCCGCACGGCGTCCGTCCGCACCCTCCACGGCGTGGGCCACTACCCGTGGGTCGACGAGCCGGACCTGTTCCGCCCGGTGGTGGAGTCGTTCCTGACGAGGGGCCACGACCCGGAGGCGCACGAGGGCGGGGGCGAGGACGGGATCGGGGGCGGGGCGGGCCACGCGTGAACGCGACATGGCAGTCGCGTTGCGGCGCACGCCGAACCGTTGCCGCCCCTTGGGCAGCCCCTTACGGTAAAACCACTGAGCACAAACGAGCACAACCTGGCCGTGTGCCCGAGTGGTTGAGGGACTCGCCTGCAAAGCGAGTTACGCCGGTTCGATTCCGGTCACGGCCTCTGGCGAGTGTGCCGGCGCGGTGGCGCCTTCGCACTAGCCCGCGGAGCAGAGCCCATCGTCCGGGCAGAACATCACCCAGGTGAAGTTGTAGCCGGACTGCACGGTCACGGGATTCGGCACGGGCCCGAAGTTGATGTAGGACCCCGGGTCGGGCGTTGCGGTGAAGGTGACCGTAGTTCCGACCTCGAAGCTCGCGGCACAGCTGCCGGTCGGGGCCGGCTGCGGTTCACCGGTCCCGTACGGATCCCACGCCTCTTGGTGGCAATTGATCCCGGCAGGCTGACTGGTGATGGTTCCCCCGCCCCATCCGTCACTGACCCACGCGTACAGCTGGGCGGTGGGTTGAACCTGGACCTGATGGGCTTGAGCTTCAACCGGGGCGACGGAGACGATGGCGGCGGCCGTCACGAATGCGGTGACGACTCCGGTAGCGCGCCAGGCACCCTTTCTCTTCTTCCTCGTACTCATGGAAGGCTCCTAGGATCGAGCCGTTTCAACCCTTGTGACCAGCGTATGAGCCCTCTCGGCCACCTGCGAGCCAAGCCGGGCCGCCCACCTAAGATCACCCTTCGGACTACAGGGAGGGAAGGCGGGAACCGCCCATGACACATGGACATCGTGGACTGCTGGGCCTGGCGACGTTCCTGGTGGCCGCCCAAACGCTGATGATCGCGGCGTACTGCTTCCTGTTCGCCCCGATGTACTTCCAGGGGATAGACCCCGAGGACGAGGAACAGGGAGCCGACCCCGAAACCGCCCTCGCCTGGACGGCGGCCGCCATGGCCCTGGGGCTCGCAGCCGTGGCGGCGAACACCTGGAGCTGCCGCGGCATGGCCCGCGCCGTCCGGGGCCGCTCCTCCGCCGCGCGCAGCCTGACGACGGCAATGTCCGTACAGGTGCTGGTGGTTGCGGGCGCCGTAAGGTTCGACTGGCTCCCGGCGGTCGTGGCGTCGGCAGCTGTGCTGCTGACGCTCCTGCTCTGCCGGGCCCTGGACGGCAGAACGTTCGCCGGCCGATCACCGTCGAGCTAAGAACCGAACGACACGTCGTAGACGATCTCGCACAGGGCAGTCGGCACGACGATGTCCGCCGTCTCGACGGCCCGGCCGTCGTCGCTGTAGTACGTGCGCTGGATCCGCGTCACCAGCGCGCCCTTCTGAATGCCGAGGAGGTTGGCCTCCTCGGCATCCGCATGTCCGGGCTCCGGCCGCTCCGCGGCACGGGTGACCTTGATCCCGACCTCGGCCATCCGCCGCACCACCCCTTCGCCGGCCAGCGGACCGGCCTCGGGCATCACGACGAGAGAGCCCGCGGTGATGCTGTACGGCTCCCAACTGGTGGACAACTGCACCGGCTTGTCGTTGGCCAGGTACTCGTACGTGGTGCGCACGCAGTAGTCGCCCTCGGGAATACCGAGCCGCGCAGCAATGTCCGCCGGGGCGGGCACCATGGCATCCGACCGGCTCTCCCACGTGGCCCGCTTGCCCAACGCCGCCATGTCCGCCTCGAACGCGGAGCCGCTGGTCCGCTCACGCTCGGGCGACCGGACTACGCGCACGCGCTCGCGGGGCTCGGCGACGTAGGTACCCGAACCCACCCGCCCTTCCAGGAGGCCCTCCACGATGAGCGCCTCCTGGGCACGGCGGATAACGGCCTCGGTCACGCCGTACTCCTGCGCCAGCTCACCACGGGAGGGCATGCGGTAACCCGGGGCCCACTCCTGGTCCGCGATGCGCTTCCGGAACTTGTCGGCCACACGGCGGGTAGAAGACTGCTCACGCATACGGGGAATCTAGCCCTCTACCCCCACGTTCACCGTCTACCATCTATCTAGCGGTCTAGCTTTGAGCTAGCCCGTACCCCTTGCACACCCTGCGCGCACGGCGGTGGAGGAACACGTTGTGCCTTCGTTTCAGGACCGCATCGAGGCCATCGCCGCACGCCTTGCCGCCGCCGGATACGTCCCGCGGATCACCGACCACGGGAGCCATGCGCACATCGAGACGGAGGTGCGGGACCGACTCTCCAGCGAGTCCTGGCGCGAGCTCTTCGCGACTCTCGCCATAGGGGACGAATGGGGAGCTGCCATCAACAGCAAGCGCGGCCGGTCCGCTTGGGCCGCCGTGAACAGAGAAACCCCCGCGGTAGTAGGCGCTACCCGGGGGCGTGGCCGACAGCTTTGAAGGAGCAGATCAGCGTGTTCGAGCATATCCGCCGGGCCGTCACATGGACGAGGCAGCTATTCGTACCCGCAACGCC
Source organism: Streptomyces aureoversilis (assembly GCF_042657885.1). Taxonomy (NCBI): domain Bacteria; kingdom Bacillati; phylum Actinomycetota; class Actinomycetes; order Kitasatosporales; family Streptomycetaceae; genus Streptomyces; species Streptomyces aureoversilis. The sequence goes on along the minus strand of NZ_JBHSKJ010000023.1, from coordinate 24,614 downwards.
GCGGATGCACCCGGCAGCGGAGGTGACATCGCCGCCGCCCAAGCCCCCGCACCAAACCTCGTGGCATCAGGACCTGACCCACGCCGAGGAGACCAGCCTCGTCCGCCTGTACCTGCTGACCGACGGAGAACACGCACGCCTACGACTCCAGCCGCGCTGGCAACCCCTCCCGGCCAGCCGACACGGGCACCAGCAGATGGCGGAGGCCTGCTGATGATCGCGAGCGCCGCCACCCACACCTTCACCTCCGTCAAAGTCACCAGCGACACCATGGAGCCGGGAGACGTCATCGCGATCGGCAACGTGCCGTTCAGGGTTCTGGACGTGACGGAGGTGGGCCGCATGAAGGCGGTCCGCTTCCAGTCCGGGGAACTGATCTACCTCCACCCCGCAACCGAAGTCTCCGCCGTACGAGCCATCCCAACCCAGAACGCACCCCAAAACCACCCGCACTGAGCGCGGCAAACGGCCCGGCCGGAAGCCACCCGGCCGGGCCGTGACACCTAGCCGAACCCCAACCACCCACTTGGCGCTCCTCACCCCATCCGGGCAAGCTCGGCTCGCAAAGGCTCAACCTCATCCGACTCGCAGACGAGCAGCACAGTGAACGCAACTCCGATGTTTCCAGGCTTCTCGTGCGGATTACGCCAGTACTCCACAGCCCGCTTCAAGACCGAGAAGAACACATCCCGCTCCTCCGGACTCGACGAGAGCACCAGTGGCGCGTTGTCGATCAACACAAGGTAACGGTTGGCGGGGAGCCACTTGAGGTCCCGTAGACAGTCGTACAGTGCGTACCAGTTCCAACCGAAATAATCGGGAAACGCGAGTCGGTCCCAGAACTGCTCAAAAACGCCATCGCTGTCGGCCATGTTCGCCCCGTCCAAGCGCCCGACGAAGGCCACACCGGCCGGGGGAAGAACATCCGTTACCACCCCGACCACCGTCCTCGGCAGGACATGGAACCATGGCCCGCTCGTACTCCAAAACCGAGGCGCGTCCTTTGTCACCCGCATCGCCCACTATCGACTACGATCCCCGATTCCACGAGCTCCAGAACTTGCCCATCAAGTGTTGACCCTAGTGCGCTATGCCTCTCGGGTCGCCTCCTCCATGATGAGGTTCCGCATTCTCACATATTCACCGTCGGCCCAGTCTTCATCGTCGAAATAAGCTTCCCAGAAACCTGGCACGCTCCAAACTGCAGGCCGGAGAAACAGAGTCCCCTCATTCGCTTCAGCTGACCAGGACCGAGAAACAGTCGGAGAAGTGACAGAAAATCCGCGAGCGTCGAACAGCGCAGGGGCCGAACCATCCATCGGATCGATTCGATAGTAGTTCTTCCCTTCGAACCTGGCGTAGACCTCAAGTACGCAATAGTCTTCACCGCTTCGCAGAGGGCTTACATTAACCCCGCCATCGCGGATTACTCTTACGAGCATCTACTGCTTCCTCCGGTTCATGACGACCTTGTAGTCCGAATCATATGCCACCGCACCAGTCTTCTCATTGTAGTAGTAATGGACCTGGAAGTCGCCATACGGACTCTGATGCGTTCGCGTGCTGTACTTACCCCAGTCATCCATAGACCCTCCAATCCCCTTAAGGTGGTCAACGACGTACCGGTTACGGAGCTCAACCCCTGGGATAACCATCGTCGATTCAGATATGACCTGCGGAGTCAATTTCCCTTCAGGAGTAAAGACCGAGCCGGACGACTCACGACGCAGCTCCTCGATCAGGCGCTGCCCACCCACACCTCCCGACACGATGTTTTCGTTGACATCCTTGCCAACCTTCCCTAGCTCATTGAGGGTGGGGTAGTCCTTCTTCTTCTGAGGTTTCTTGGCGCAAGCGTCCGGGGCCAAGCCCAATGGGTCACTCACCACGTGAGGAGTGGCCACGTAACCGTGATGATTCGGACCGGGCATCAAGCCGAGCGGATCAGCCGTGAGGTAACCAGCGACCTCCGGGTCGTAATACCGGAAGTAGTTGTAATTCAAACCCGTTTCGGGGTCGTGATACTGGCCCGGGAAACGGAGGGGGCAGTCCACACTCTCCTGCCCTGCGGGACCCGGGAGGCGGGTGCCCCAGAGGGTGGTGCGGGGTTGCCAGGCCAGGTCTCCGGACGGGGTGATCAGCTCCATCGGGGTGCCGATCGCGTCCGTGATCACGGCGTGGAAGCGGGTGCCGAAGTCGCGTTCCGCCGTGTCGGCGAATTCCGATATCAGGGACTTGCCCGCCGACCGGACCAGACGCGTGTGGTCCGTCTGCGTCAGAGGCCGGTGGGTTCCGGGCGCGTAGTCCCAGGTGGTCACTCTGCCGTCGGCGGTCGACTGTTCAGCGAGGCGCGTGCCGTCCCAGGAGAAGAGCGTTTCCTCAGCCGACTCGGCATCGGCCAGGACTCGGCACTTCGATATTCGGCGGCCCAGCGGGTCGTACGCGTACTGCCAGCGCTCCCCCTCGGGTGTCGCCGCTTCCCGGAGGCGGTCCTCCGCATCCCAGGTGTACGTCCACGTGCGCGTCTGGCCGTTGAGGAGCTTGCGGGTCTTGCGGGTGAGGCGGCCCTGGGCGTCGTGTTCGTACACCGTGCGCCCCGCGCGGCGGATCAGGGTGCCTTCGAAGTCGCGCTGGCCAGCGGCGGCGTGTGCCGGTGCCTCGGCGTTCGTGACGTTGCCGGCGCCGTCGTAGGCGTACCGCTCCGTCCAGCCGTGGGCGCTGACCGTCGTGACGCGGCCGGTCGGCGTGAGGTCGAAGCGGCGGGTGCCGGAGGTGAGTTCGCGGATCTCGGTGAGGTAGCCGTCCTCGCGGTAGGCGTACTCGCGGTGCTGCAGGAGGCGCTCGGCGCCCCGGATCACCTGGGTCGTGAGGCGGTCGCTGACGTCCCACTCCTGGGTGAGCACCGTGCCCTCGCCCAGACGGCGCCCCGTCTCGCGGCCGGCCGCGTCATGGGTGAACGTCAGCTCGCCCGCGTCGCCGCGGAGCACCGTCGGGCGGCCCGCCGCGTCGTACGTCCATTCCGAGGTGAGCCCGGACGGGGTCACGCGGCTGGTGCGGCGGCCCAGTTCGTCGTACGTGTACGTCGTCGTCCTGCCGCTCACCGTCTCGGACAGGACGCGGCCCAGTTCATCCCGCTCGTAGACGATCTCCGCGTCCGCGTTCACCGCCCGCAGCAGGCTGCCCGCCGCGTCGTAGGCGAACGTCGTCGCCGCATCGGCGCCGTCCGCGCGCTGTTCCGTCGCGCGGCCCAACAGGTCGCGGGTGAAGTGCACCGCTTCCCCCGCGCCGTTCGTACGGGCGGCGAGTTCGCCCGCCGCGTCGTGTGCGTACGTCAGAGTGCGGCCGTTGAAGTCCGTCTCGGACGTGACGCGGCCGGCGGAGTCGTAGGCGTAGGACCACGTCAGGCCCTGCGGGTTCGTCACACCCGTCAGGCGCAGCTCGGTGTCGTACGCGAAGGCGTACGTCGTGCCGTCGGGGTCCGTGCGGGACGCGGGGAGGTCGAAGTGGCCCGCGGCGTGACGAGTGGTGTTGCCTGCGGGGTCGGTGTGGGCGAGGAGGTTGCCTTCGCCGTCCCAGGTCCAGGTCTCGGCGGTACCGTCGGGATGCTCGCGGCGGCTCGGCCGCCCCTCCGGCGTCCACATCATGCGCGTGACGCGGCCCAGCGGGTCCGTGACCTCGGCGACGCGCCCGAAGGGGTCGCGCCGGACCGTCGTCCGGTGGCCGAGCGGGTCGGTGAGGGTGACGGGGAGCCCGGCCGCGTCACAGGCGACGTGAGAGGTGTGGTCGAGGGCATCGGTCACCGCGGACAGATGGCCCAGCTCGTCGTAGCCGTAGCGCGTCTCGGCACCCGCCGGGTCCGTGGTGGCGAGGAGGTTGCCGCGGGCGTCGTACGCGTGGCGCCACGTCGCGCCGCCCGGTTCCGTGATCTCCGTGGGCCTGCACAGGTCGTTGTAGCTCGCCGAGGCCGTCGAGCCGTCCGGCAGGGTGACCCGGGCGAGGTTGCCCGCCTCGTCGTACGCGTAGCGGGTGGTGCGGCCCAGCGGGTCCGTCACCGAGAGGCGGCTCGTGGCCGTGGCGTCCCAGGTGGTGACGGTCGTGTGGCCGAGCGCGTCCGTCTCCTCCGTGACGAGGGCGTCGGCGTTGTAGCGGTAGGTGCGCTCGTGCCCCAGGGAGTCCGTGACCGTCGTCGTACGAGTCGCGGCCTCGTACGACAACGAGCCCGAGAGGAAGCCGTCGGTGCCGTCCGTGCGGACCACGCGCCCGTCCGCGTCGTACGTGTAGCCGTACGACGTGCCGTTGCGGTCGGTCCACGAGGTTATTCGGCCCTCTGCGTCGTACGTGAAACGCAGGGGCTTCCCGCTGGAATTGGTGACCTCCGTCAGGTTGCCCGCGTCGTCGTAGCCGTACTGGATGAGGACGGTGCCGCGGCCGGGGGCGTGGGCCGGCTCGTACGGGGACGGGGGCTCGTCGAGGAGGCGCAGGCCTGTGACGCGGGCTCCCGCCGCCCCGACGACGGCCGTCTCGACGGCCACGTAGTAGCCGCCCGAGTGACGGATCGCGGTGGGCGTGCCGGTGGCCGTGCGCTCGATGTCGATGCGCGCGCCGTTGCGGTCCTCCACGCACTCCAGCGGCAGTTGGAGGATCCCCGGCTCCTCGGTCGGGGCCACGCCGCCGAAGGTACGGATGACGCCGGCCTGCGGGTCGGTGATGGTCATCAGGCCGCCGGGCCTGCCGTCCCAGGTCAGGGGCCAGCGCGGGCCTTTGACCGGGAGCACGGGCTCGCCCGGGGCAGGTACCGGATAGACCAGTCGCGTGCCGTCGGCCGCCGCGTAGACGACGCCGCCGGCGTCGATCTGGACTCGTTCGTCGAAGGTGGAGGCCCAGGTCGGGCCGAACCAGGCGCCCGCGCGGTACGAGGAGAGGTGGGTGCGACCGATGACGAGGGGCAGGGAGCCGGGCAGGGTGACGTCCGTGGCCGGCAGGAGCATGGCGCCGGTGGCGACGTCGATGGGGTCCAGGGCGCACTCGATGTTGGCCGGGAGGCGGGCGGCCTGGGCGAGTTCGACGTCCAGCGGGCGGATCCCGGTGAAGAGGTTGCGGTAGCCGCCCGCGGCACCGGCGTTCTTCGCGATGCTGCCGAAACCGCCGAACATGCCGCCGTAGAGCATGCCGTTGTTGGCCGCGGCGCCCGCCTCGGTCAGGTTGATGCCGTCCTGGCGGCCCTGTGCGATCTTGATGGGCTGGGCGACCGCCAGGTTGACCGTGACCGACTCCAGACCGCCGAACGCCGCCGCGGCCAGCGTCACGCCCGCCACTTCCGCCACCGTCGTGGACACGACGATGCCGAGCGCGGCGCCCGCTTCCACGATCGCGGTCGCTGCGCCGGCGGCCGGGCCTGCGAGCGCTCCGCCGGTCGCCACGGCGATGGTGACGGCCGCTCCCAGGACGACGAGATCCTCAATGATCTTGTCCCAGAGGTCGTCCATCGCCTTGTCGATGGCTTTGGCGAGCTTCTCCAGCCCGTCCGCCATCTTCTTCGCCGATTCGGCGAGGTCGTGCAGCCAGCCGTCCTGCGAGCCCTTGGCGTAGCGGTGCCAGAAGACCTCGAAGGCCTCGATCGCCTCGCCCTTGTTGTTGTGGATGAGGGAGGTGGCCTGGTTGTTGACCGGGGTGCGGATCGCTTCGACCTTGCCCGCGAACGTACGCCAGGCCTTGGCCGCCTTACGGAGCTTGTCCGCGTCGCCATCGGGCCAGTACAGGCCCATGTAGTCGATGAGGAAGTTCTGGACCTTGTGCTTGACGCTCACTTACCGGCCTTACCGGAGCCGCCGCCCTGGGAGCCCTGGGAGTCCTGGGAGCCCTGGGAGCCCTGGACGCCCTTCTTCGAGAACATCCCGGCGATCAGCTTGTCGTTCTCTACGTGGCCGTCGGACATGTCGACCATCGCCTCGTGAATGCTCGCGAGTCCGGCGACCAGGATCTTCGTCGCGTTCTCGACCTTCGTACGGGCAGGCTTGTACGACTCCCCGAAGGCCTTGCCCTGATCGTCGGCTCCCCACGGCGCACCGAGGCCGTCGAGCGTCGTGGTCAGCTCCGACAACGCTTCGCGCAGCTTGCCGCTGTGCTCGCTGAACACCGGGGCCGCGGACTTCAGGTCCGCGGTCCTGATGTCCAGGATCTTGCCGTCGCCACTGCCCGGGCCGCCGCCCATCGCTGCCTCCCCCACCGAGGTACCGCCCGCCCACGGTCGCGGTCGCGGTCGCGGTCACTCAGGCGTCATCCATCGCCTGGTATCACCGAGGCCACATAATCGCACGCTGATTCGGCGAATGCGATTTCGACACTCCGTCGGGGTGCTTGCCCGGACGCCTCGTCACAGCCTGTTGGCACAGGGGGATTTGGGGCGCGCTTACGGGCGCCCGCTCGTAGGCGCCGCGTGGCGTTGGCGGCGAAGCCTGAGCCCACGACCCCGGCGGGCGTCGCAATGGTGCCCAGGCCACGAACCTCACTAAGGTCGACGCACGGCGTTGCGGCGGCGGGTGAGGAGGATCGGGGTGGTGATGGCCGCGCCCACCAGGACGGCTGCCCCGGCGCCGAGGGCGATCCATTTTGCTGGGCTGCCGTTGCCGCCGCCGCTCGCTGCTTCGCTAACCGCCGACTCCTTCGGGACGCTCTCGGCGGCGGACTTGGCGTCGTCGTCCTTCGGGTCTTGCGCCGGGGCCGGCCCCGGCAGGGGGTTCACGTCGGCCGGGCCGGGATCGCCCGGGTCCTTGAGGGCGATGCGGGGGCGGACGGCGCCGTAGCCGACGTAGTCGTTGCGCTTTTCAGCCGTGCCGGTGCCGCCGGCGGTGTTGATGAGGACGCGGGTTACCTGGTTGGCGGTCCAGTTGGGGTGGACGGACCAGATTAGGGCGGCGGAGGCGGCGGCGAGGGCCGAGGCGTCACTGGTGCCGTCACTCTGACAGGTGCCGGTACGGCCTGGGCAGGCTGCGATCATGCCCACGCCTGGTGCCGCGAGGTCGACTTGGGGTCCGTGCTGAGACCACTTCGCGGAAGCACCCTCCTGATCGAGTGCAGCCACGCCGATGACACCGGGTGTAGCGGATGGGTACTCCACCGCATTTCCCTTGTCGCCGGTGTTGCCGACCGAGGCGAAGATCATCTTCCCCCTGCTCAGAGCGTAGGCGATGGCCTTCTCTTCTTCCGCGCTCCGCCCCGGGCTGCCTCGCGAGATGTTGATGATCCTGGCATCCGAGTCCGCTGCATAGCGGAGCGCTTCGACCATCGCCATCGAGTCCTCATGGAAGTTCTTCCCATCCACACGGATAGGGAGGATCTTCGCTCCGGGGGCAAGGCCGTAAGCCCCAAGATCACCTCCTCTCTTTCCTGTCCCGGCGATGAGGGCAGCCATTCCTGTGCCGTGACCTCTGGGGTCTGTATGGGCGTCACCCGACTCACCCGAGAGGTTCTTCCCTTCGAGTACCTGCCCTTGCAAATCAGGCAGGCTGGCATCCACCCCCGAGTCGATCACGGCCACCGTGACCCCTGCGCCGGTACTGGTCTCCCACATATCCTCCGCATGCATGGCGTCCAGATGCCACTGATGGGAGCGAATGGTCTCGGCATGGGCCGGTGAGGCCGAGGCAACGACCAGCGAGGCGAAGACGGCGACTGCCGTTCCCACCCATGCCCCGCGTACGGCACGGGCACTATGCATCTGGATGTCCTCTATTCGATGACCGGCGGCACAACACGCTTGCCGTCCTGGTTCCAGGTCTCCTCATCCTCGACAAGGTAGTCGGGACGTCGACCGCCAGACCGTCGCTCCGAAGCGGCGGCACTCACACCCGCCGCGGGCATGAACCCGCCCATCATGCCGGACCTTACGGAGGCGCTACCGCGGCTCTCCCCCGGGGCACCGCCACGGACCAGCCCCGTACCCCCCGGGGTGAAAGCCGTACCGCCGCCTCTGCCCGGGCCTTGTCCCGGACGGCCCCCGACGACTCCACCAGGCTCCGTTGCCCTGACCCGGCCAACTCCGGCTCCGGGGCCGCTGGTCGCAGGCCCGGGCACGCCTCCGAAGCTTGCGCCTGGAGCCAGGGAAGGCCGAGTCTGCCCCTGTCGCTGGGACGGCTCCGTGCCGAAGGCCGGAACCCGTCCAGGGTTCTGTGTCGGCATAGACGGCCCGCGCGGCGTGGGGCGGCCGCCGACGATGCCGTCGCGTGGCGTGTTCGGCACTCGGGTGCTCGGGCGACGACTGGCGCCAGTCTCCGGGCCCGGTCCTGGGATCCTGGGTGTCGGCTGTGCCCCTCTATCAGGGATCGGCCCTCCAGGTCGGCGACCTGGATCGGGGCCTCGGCCAGTCCCCGACCAACTGGGCAGGGGGATGTGCGGCACAGGAGTCTGCGGCTTCGGAGCATCCGGCGGGGTTACAGGGAGCCGGTCCGGCTGTGGAACCACCATGCGGTGTGGCGTATCAACGCCACCGGAGAGGTCGAGGGCCGGCCTCCGAACGACTCGTTCGGCAGGTCTGGACGGCGTCGATACGTCGCCAGCCGAGACATCGGCCGACGTGCCACCCCCGTAGCCTGCTGATGAGCCTCCCTCAGTTCCACCAAACGACGGCGAGTCGGAGCCGCCAGACAGCCCGAAGTCGCGGACCTGGTCCCGTTCATCACCCTTTTTCGGCATCACCTTTTCCGGCATAGGCCGAAAATTAGGCCTATCCGCCCGCAAAAGCTGCGTCCCCGACTGGTCGTACGACTCCGCCAGCGCCTTCATCAACGCTGCCGCTGCCTTGTGATTGCTTTCGAGCCGCTCCTGGGCGTTGTACGCCTCGACCTGTGTGGGGCCGCCCACGGGATCGTGAGGGATGCCCGGGGCCAACGGCGAGGGGACGGTCTTCGTCGGGAACGGGGCGCTCTTCAGCCACGCATCGACCGTGGCCCTGTCCTCGGGCGAGTACTTCGGCATCCGCCTCGCGCTGCCCAGGTCCGTGGACGCGTAGCCCATCCACTCGTTGACCTTCTTGACGTAATCGCCGAGCTTGATCGTCTCATTGGCCATGGAGTAGCCCCACCTGCGGAACGCCTCGCCGGCTTCGCCCGACCAGACGACGCCCTCCATGTGCTTCTTGAGGTCGTCCCCGAGCTTCTTGATGGCCTGGGACGCGCCGTTGAGCTGGAGGCCGATGGCGATGACCCGGTGCTGGTCCGCGTGCTCGACCATCGCCTGGAGCTTCTCGTGCGGGATTTCGTAGAAGTCCTCGGCGGGTGCGCATACCGGCGGGAAGCGGGGGTCCTTGGCGCTTCTGGTCACGGCTCGGTCGGTCATGAGTGCTGTGCTTCCTTCCCGCCTTTAGAAGTGACTTTTCCCGTTGGGTTCGCTGTTGCCGCGCAGATCCGTACGGCCCCCCGTCCGCGACGTGTGCGGCTGCGCAGGCCCGGGATCCGGGTCCGGGTCCGGGTCCAGCTTCGGGTCGTACTGGCGCTGCATCCGCTCGTGGATCGCCCAGAGCTTCTCCCGCTCCTCCGCGTCCGTGTTGGCGTAGCCCGAATGGGCATCCAGGACAGCGGAACTCAGCGCTTGGATCTGGTCGTTGAGGAGGTTGGCCAGCGTCACCAAGTCGTTGTGGACGTCGCGGTAGACACCGAAGAGGGCCTCTGCCGCGTGGAAGCCCTGACCCAGGTGGGCCTGGGTCAGGGCGGTGTCGGCGACCTTTCCCGGTGCGCCGTCGGATTCGTCGAGCGTCCTCAGGAGCTCGTCCACCCTGCCCTTGAACTTTTTCAGGGAGGCCAGTTCGGCGGCCAGGCCGCCCTTCGGGCCCTGGCCTGCTCCCCCCGGAGCTGCGTACTCGGTCACGTGCGCCTCGCCACTGCTTTCCCCACCCGCCAACCGCCCGCCGTCACATGTAACTTCACGCTACACAGTAACGCCGGGCAGTGACACGCACGTACCCAGTGGGGCGGTCAGCCGGACGTCGCCACCGCCGCCTGCGGCCGGATCGGCAGCCGGTTGACCGGCCGCCCCGTGGCCGCGCGCACCGCCGAGGCCACCGCGGCCGGGGACGTCACCACCGGTACCGCGCTGATCGCCTTGGCCCCGAAAGGAGCAACGACGTCGCGCTCCTCGACCAGCTTCACGATGTGGACGTCCGGGGTGTCCAGCGACGTCGGGAGGGCGTAACCCGTGAAGTCCGGGCGGCGGACCATTCCCCCCGCCGTGCGGAGGTTCTCCGTCAGGGCCGCGCCCACGCCCTGGGTGATGCCCGCCTCGATGCGGGCGCGGGCCTGCTTCGGGTTGAGGATTCGGCCCACGTCCTGGGCCACTGCCATTTCCACCACCCGCACCGCGCCCAGTTCCACGTCGACGTCGACCACCGCGCGCACCGCGCAGAAGGCCATGCCCACGAACGCGTCGCCCTGGCCCGATTCGTCGAGCGGCTCGGTGGGGTGGGGGCGGCACTGGGCCGTGGCCCAGAGTTCCTTGCCTTCCAGGGCCTCGGCGACCGTGATGCTCAGGACCCCGTCGTACGACGTGATCTTGCCGTCGGCGATGGTCAGCAGCTCCGCCGACATGCCGAACTGCGCGGCGAGCGGCTGCAGCAGCTGCGTCCGGACCATCCGCGCCGCGCGCTCGACCGCGCCGCCCGACACCCACGTGTGGCGGCTGTGCGCGCCGGGGCCGGACGGGGGCTGGTCGGTGTCGACGGGGGCGACGTAGACCTCGTCCAGGCCCAGGACCTCCTGGACGATCTGGCGGGCGAGGGTCGAGAAGCCCTGGCCCGTTTCGACCGCCGCGCAGATGACCGTGGCCACCGGGCCCGTCACCTTGACCGTGGCCGTCGAGACCTCGTCCGCGCCCTCCGCGCCCAGCATGTGCACCATGCCCAGCCCGTAGCCGACGCCGCGCCGCACCGCGCCGGCCTCGCCCGCGCCGCCGGGGCCGCCGGGCAGCACCCACTCCTCCTCGGGGTCGTCCGAGGGGAGGGCGGGCAGCGGGTAGTCGCGGACGGCGCGCAGGAGCTCGGCGACGGGCGCGGGGCAGGTGACCGTCTGGCCGGTGGGCAGCAGGTCGCCGGTCGCCAGTACGTTGCGCAGGCGCAGCTCGGCCGGGTCCAGGCCCAGGCGTGCCGCGAGCTTGTCCATCTGGCCCTCGTACGCGGCGCACACCTGCATGGCGCCCTCGCCGCGCATGTGGCCGGACGGCGGGTTGTTGGTGCGGACGGCCCAGCCCTCGACGAAGGCGTGCGGCACGACGTACGGGCCGCAGGCGAAGGCCACGGCGGCGGCCAGCGCGTCGGAGGAGGTGTCGGCGTAGGCGCCCGCGTCCAGGAGGATCTGCGCCTCGACCTTCACCAGCTTGCCGTCGGCGTCCGCGTGGTGGCGGTAGCGCAGCAGCGTGGGGTGGCGGTGCGGGTGGCCGAGGAAGGACTCCTCGCGGGTGGCGACGAGCTTGACGGGGTGGCCGGTGCGCAGCGCGAGCAGGCCCAGCGGCAGCTGCATGCCGGGGTCCTCGCGGTCGCCCATCGCCCCGGGCACGCCGGTGACGACGACCTTCACGCGCTCGGGCTCCAGGCCGAAGCAGGCGGCGGCCAGGTCGCGGTCGGCGTGCGGGTCCGTCGACGCGGTGTAGATCTCGACGCCGCCGTCGGGGCGCGGCACGGCGAGGCCGGCCTCGGCGCCGATGGGCGCGGGGTCCTGGCGGCCGATCCGGTAGAGGCCCTCGACGATCACTTCGCCGACCGCGTCGGGGTCGCCGAAGCGCAGCGGGATGTGGCGGATCAGATTGCCGTCGGGGTGCAGCGGCTCGGCGGAGAAGGCCTGCTCGGGGTCGGTGACGGGCTCCAGCACCTCGTACTCGACGGCGATGGCCGCCGCGGCGAGCCGCGCGGTGTCGGGGTGGTCGGCGGCGACGGCGGCGATCGGCTCGCCGTGGTGGCGCACGATGCCGGACGCGAAGACCGGGCGGTCGGCGATCTTGCGGCCGTGGGCGGCGTCGCCGGGCACGTCCGCGTGCGTCACGACGGCGCGGACGCCCGGCATCCGGGCGGCCTCACTGGTGTCGATCGACAGGATGCGGGCGTGCGGGTGCGGGGAGCGCAGGAGCGCGGCCCACAGCAGGCCCTCGGCCCACAGGTCGGCCGCGTACGGGTAGATGCCCTGGGTCTTGGCCTCCGCGTCGGCCGGGGTGAGGGAGGCGCCGATGCCGCGCTGCGGTTCGGCTGGGCCGCCGGGCGAGGCGAGCAGAGGGACGGCGGTGGCCGTGGCGGCACCTTCGGCCGCGCCCGCCATTCCCGTCATTCCGCCCATTCCGCCGCTTCCCGTCATGCCGTCGTCGCCTTTCCGCTGCCCCCGCCGTGCGGGCCCGCCTGGTGCGGGATACGGGCCTGGTCCGCATCCGGCTGCACCTCGTGCTGCTGCGCTTCCGCGTCCTGAAGCTCCTGCGCCGCGGCCGCCTCGCGCTCGCCGACGACCTGCCGGACCGCGTCCAGCACGCCCCGGTAGCCCGAGCAGCGGCAGAGGTTGCCGCAGATGGCCTGGCGGGTCTCCCTCTCGGTCGGGGCGTGGTTGCCCTCGAGGAGGTCGTGCATGGTCATCGCCATGCCGGGCACGCAGAAGCCGCACTGCACGGCGCCGCACTCGGCGAGCGCCCGCTGCACGTCGGACGGCCGGCCGTCGACGGCCAGGCCCTCGACCGTACGGACCTCCGCGCCGGCCGCAGTGGCCGCCGGGACGAGGCAGGACGCGACGAGCCGCCCGTCGACCTGGACCGAGCAGGCCCCGCACTCGCCCTGCGAGCAGCCGTCCTTGGCCCCGGCGAGGCCGAGGCGCTCGCGCAGGACGTACAGCAGGGACTCGCCGATCCAGGCGTCGGTCACGGGCCGGTCGGTGCCGTTGACGCGCAGGACGTAGGACGTGCAGGGGTGCTCGTTGTGCGGGACGCCGAGGGGGTCGAGGGGGTCGAGGGGATCGGAAAGGTCGAGGGGGTGACCCGTGGACCCGAGAGGATCGCCGGTGGACCCGAGGGGATCGCCGGCGCCGAGCGTGTCGTGCGCCGGGACGCCGGGGCCGGGGATGGCGTGTTCCGGAATACCGGCACCCGGATCGGCGTCGGCACCGGGCGCGTCCTGCTCGTGCTCGGGGCCGTCGGCGGGCGCGGCGGACGGCATCGGCGCCTCATCCGCCACGACGTCAGCCGCTTCGACGTCAGCCGCTACGGCATCGGCCGCATCCGACGGTCCCTGCGGCGGCCCCTGCGGCGGTACGAACTGCTCGGGCAGCGTCGGCCGGGCGTGCGGCCCGGCCGGGCCCGGGTGGGCGAACGACTCGGCGTGCACCGCCTGCTGCGCCGGCTGCAGGTGCGGCGCGGGCTGCTGCTCCTGCTCCTGCCCCTGCCCCTGCTCGGTCCCGGAACCCTCCGGCTCCGCCGCGGACGACGGCTCCTCGGAGGCGGCGGAGGAGACGGCCGCGACAGGCGGCTCGTTCTCCGTCCCGGCCGTCCCGGCTCCGCCCGGATTATCGCCCGTACCGGTGACGTCGCTGACGTACGCCGGCACGGTGAACGTGCTCGTCGCGTCCACGGCCGGAGGCTCGCCGGGCAGGGCGGAAGCGGAATTCTCCGCGCCCGTGCCGGGGAAACCGTCCCGCGCGTACTCGCTGGACGTGTCCGCCGTATCCGCCCCATCCGCCGCGTCCTCGGGCAGAACCGGAACCGACCACTGGCCGGTGTCGGGGCCCACGACGGGCGTACCCGCCGCCGGGGTGGCCGCGGCCAGCGACTGGCGCCAGGAGTCGTCGACGGGCTGCGCCGACCAAGGAGCCTGCGGCGCCGCGGGCGCCTCCGGGGCGCCACTGCGGACGAGGTACTCACCGGACTCGTCGACGGGGTCGTCGCCCGCGGCCGGCACGGACCACTGGCCCGTCGAGCCGGGCCCGGGCGCCGGCCACTCCGCCGTGGCGTGCGGGTCGGCACCACCGTCGTGGAGTGAGTGGAGGGCGCCGTCGTGAAGCGTGCCGTCGTGAAGCGTGCCGTCGTGGAGGGTGCTGTCATGGTGACCGCCCTCGTGAGCACCACCCTCGTGAGCACCACCGTCGTGAAGCCCGGCGTCATGCACACCGGCGTCGTGCATGCCCCCGTCGTGCAGACCGCCGTCGTACAGACCACCGTCGTGCAGACCGCCGTCATGGAGGCCACCACCGTGGGCACCCCCGACGTGCACACCCTCGCCGTACGTCTCACCGTAGGCCGCGTCAGGCACCCCACCATGGCCACCACCATGGCCACCACCATGGGCACCACCGTGCGCACCGTGGACCCCGCCATGGGCCTCAGAAGTCTCGGACACCGGCTCGTAGCCGCCCTGATGGGCACCCGCGTCCCCATGCCCCTGCCCCTGCCCGTGCCCGTAAGCCCCGGGCACCCCCCACTGCCCCTGCGCCCCCGCAGCAGCCGCCGCAGGCGCCTGCTGCCAGGAGTCGGCGGAGGGCGGGGTGTAGCCGCCCGAGCCGGCCGCGGCCAGCGGGTCCCAGGCGCCGGTGCCGTTCATGGCCGCGCCCGGATGCGCGAGGAGCTCCGGGGGCAGCTGCAGGAACGTGGTGCCCTCGTCGTACTCCCCGCCGCGCGGGATCGGCTGCCAGCCGACCGGGCCGGCGGCGTGGGCCTGTCGCTGTTCGTCACTCACGCGAGTGCCCTCCCCAGTGCTCGGCGGGCCAGAGTCGCCACCGTACGACGCAAGTGCAGCGCGGCGGGCGGCAGGGCGCCCGGCTCCCCGCCGTCGGGAGCGGGCGCGGGGTCCGGGATGCAGGCCGCGGCGACGTAGTCGCCGAAGGCGGCGCACGCCTCGGGGGCGAGCGTGCGCTCGCCGTCCCAGTCGATGAGGGAGGCGACCCAGCGCTCGGCGTCGAGCGGGCGCAGCGGCATGGGCGCGACGGCGCCGACCGCGCAGCGCACGCCCCGCCGGGCGGGGTCGAGGACGACGGCGACGGACGCGGTGGCGCGGCCCGGGCCGGTGCGTCCGGTGGCCTTGAGGAAGGTCTGCGGGGCGTGCAGCAGGGGCACGCGGACGTAGCCGATGAGCTCGCCGGGGGCGAGCATCTCGTAGCCCGTCAGGAGGTGGCCGACGGGGATCTCGCGGCGGCTGCCGCCGGGGCCCGCGATGACGAGGGTGGCTTCGAGGGCGGCGAGGACGGGCAGGGCGTCACCGGTCGGCGCGGCGGAGGCGATGTTGCCGCCGAGGGTGCCGGCGTTGCGGATCTGGGGCGGGCCGGCGGCGCGGGCGGCGGCGGCGAGCGCCGGGATGAGGGCCGCGAAGTCGGGGCGGCCCATCCGGGCGTGGGTGAGGCCGGCGCCGAGCAGGGCGTGGCCGTCCTGGTACTGCCAACCGCGGATCTCGCTGATGCGGCCCAGGCCGACGAGCCCGGCGGGCCGCAGCAGCCCGGAGTTGACGGCGGCCATCAGATCGGTGCCACCCGCGACGGGCACGGCCGCGGGCATGGCGGCCAGCGCCGCCACGGCCTCGTCGAGCGAGCCCGGCAGCGTCACCGTGTGCGCTGCCTGCGGTGCGTGCGTGGTCAACCCAGCTGCCCCTTCCCCGGTGGTCCCGGCTGTCCGGCCTGATCCCGCCGTACGATCCCGCCGTACGGTACGTCCTCACGGCCCGGACGTGGCAACTCTGGCACATCTTCGGACTCCGCCGTCGCGAGGGTCCACGAACCGCCGATCCGTCCCCGGCAATGCGAATGGTCCGATTTCCGGGAGTGTCCCCGCTGTGTACGGATTGCCATTTTAGGGGGCCTTTTTACGACTTACGGCAGTGTGTGAAGGACTACCGTGCCAGCCGTCCGGCGCAACGGCGCGCAGCTTGGCCGTGGCTCACACGATCGGGGGCGCACCCTCGATCGGGCGTCCGAGGACGCCGGGGCGGCGCTGCCAGGGCCTGGGGCCGCCGGGCGGCCGGTAGTCCACGCCCAGGGCGTCGAGGCGGGCGTAATGGGCGGTCATACGGCGTTCGAAGGCGGGGTAGTCGCGCTCGGCGGGCGCGGGCAGGTCCGACCACACGGCCTCGGCGAAGGCGGCCAGGCGCGGGAAGGCCTGGTAGTCGACGCGCTGCTGGTTCTCCGTCACCTCGCTCCAGAGGTTGGCCTGGGCGCCCAGGACGCGGGCGGCCTCGGCGCCGGTGAGGCCGGGCGGCACGGGTTCGAAGCGGTAGACGTCCTCCAGAGTGCGGACGTAGCCGATGGGTACGGGCTCGTCGGCACCGGGCGCCTGCCGGTGGTCGAGGTACACGTGCTGTTCGGGGCACATGACGACGTCGTGCCCGGCCCGCGCGGCGGCGACGCCCCCCGCGTAGCCCCGCCAGGAGGAGACGGTGGCGCCCTCGGCCAGGCCGCCTTCGAGGATCTCGTCCCACCCGGCGAGGCGCCGGCCGCGCTCGGCGAGCCAGCGGTCGAAGTGCCGCACGAACCAGCTCTGCAACTCGTCCTCGTCCGCCAGCCCCAGCTCCCGGATCCGGGCCTGCGCGGCCGGCGACGCCTTCCACTGGTCCTTGGGGCACTCGTCGCCGCCGATGTGCACGAACGTCGACGGGAAGAGGCCGAGGACCTCGGTGAGCACGTCCTCGTAGAAGGCGAGGGTGGCGTCGGAGGGGGCGAGGACGTTCGGGCTGACGCCCCACGTGTCCCACACCGTCAGGGCGGCGGTGTCGACGACGTCGGTGTTGCCCAGCCCGGGATACGCGGCGATGGCGGCCTGCGAATGTCCCGGGATGTCGATCTCCGGGACGACGGTGATGTGCCGCTCGGCCGCGTACGCGACGATCTCGCGGATGTCGTCCTGCGTGTAGTAGCCGCCGTGCGGCCGCTCGTCCCACAGCGGTGAGGCCCGGTGCCCGGCCTTGGTGCGCGGTCGCCAGGCGCCCACCTCCGTCAGCCGGGGGTGGCGCAGGATCTCGATGCGCCAGCCCTGGTCGTCCGTCAGGTGCAGGTGCAGCACGTTGAGCTTGTGCGCGGCGAGGAGGTCGAGGTAGCGCAGCACGCCGTCCTTGGGGAGGAAGTGGCGGGCGACGTCGAGGAGAACGCCGCGCCAGGCGAAGCGCGGGGCGTCCTCGACGACGACCGCGGGGAGCTCCCACCGCCGCCCCGGCGCGACCGGCGCCCGCCGGAACGCTTCCGGCCCCAGCAGCTGACGGAAGGTCTGCGCCCCGCGGAACACCCCGGCCTCGCCCGCCCCGGCGATCTCGACGAGGCCGCCGTCGACCACGATGCGGTGGGCCTCGGGGCCGCCCTGCTCGCCGAGCTCGGGCAGGACGCGCAGCAGGATGCGGTTGTCGCTGCCACTGCCACTGCCGGTGTGCGGGGCCAGGGGCAGCCCCGTGGCGGCGCCGACGGTCGCGCGCATCCAGCAGGCGACGCCCCGGGTTCCGGGCTGCGCGTCGATCCCGGTCTCCTCGTCGAGCACGAAGCCCGCGCCGCCGCCGGGCGGCGTGGGACGGATCCGGCGCGGAGCCGGGATCAGGTGGGTGCCGAAGTCGTCCATGGGGTCAGTCCTTCACCGCTCCGCCGAGGCCCGACACGAGCCTCCGCTGTACGAGTACGAAGAAGACGAGCACCGGGACGGTCATGACGGTCGACGCCGCCATGATGCCGCCCCAGTCGTTGCCCTCGTCCTTGAAGAAGACGAGGAGCGCCATCGGCAGGGTGGAGTTCTCCGTGGCGCTGACGATGAAGGACTTCGCGAAGAGGAAGTCGTTCCACGTCGAGATGAAGGAGAAGACGCTCGTCGCGACGAGCCCGGGGAAGACCAAGGGGAAGAGGATCTGCCACAGGAAGCGGGAGCGGCTCGCGCCGTCCAGACAGGCCGCCTCCTCCAGCGCCTCCGGCACGGCCCGGACGAATCCGCGCAGCATCCAGATCGCGAAGGGCAGCGAGAAGGCGATGTGGGGCAGGATCAGCGAACCGAGGGTGTTGAGGCCGATGCCGGGGACGGTCTGCCCGGCGTCGCGCAGGAGGAAGAACAGCGGGATGGTGAGGGCCTCGACCGGCACCATCTGGGCGATGAGGAACATGACGAGCAGCGTCGTCCGGAACCGGAAGCGGAATCGGGTGACGGCGGTCGCGGCGAGGAAGGCGACGACCGCGGAGACCACGACGACGGTTCCCGCGACGAGCAGGCTGTTGAGGAAGTAGCGCGCGAAGTCCTGCTGGCCGAAGACGCGGCGGAAGGCGTCCAGGGAGGGCTCCGCCGTCCAGGGGCGGGGCCGCTCCGACTGCACTTCGCCCGCCGGTTTCACCGCGGACAGGACCATCCAGTAGAGCGGGAAGGCCACCACGGCGGCGGTCAGCAGGGCGGCGGCCTCGGCGGCGAGGCGCCACGGGCGGCGGATGCGGGGGAAACGGGGGAAACGGGGGATGCGGGGGAAACGGACGCCGGCGGAACGGGGAAAGCTCATATCTCCTCCCCCTGGCGCCTGAGCAGCCGCAGGTATCCGAGCGTGACGGCGAGCAGGATCAGCAGCATGACGACTCCGATGGCCGAGCCGAGGCTGTACTGCGAGGAGGCGAACGCCTTCTGGTAGGCGTAGACGTTCAGGGTCAGGTTCTGCCCGGCGACCCCGCCTCCGTTGGTCATCACGTAGATCTGGGTGAAGACCTTGAAGTCCCAGATGACCGACTGGATGGTGACGACGACGAGGATCGGCCTGAGCATCGGCGCCGTGACCCCGCGCCAGATGCGCCACTGCGAGGCGCCGTCCAGGGCGGCCGCCTCCAGGACCTCGCGGGGGACGGCCCGGATGCCCGCGTAGACGGTCACCATGACGAAGGGGAACGAGCACCAGACGACTTCGAGGAGGACGAGCGCGAAGGCGCTGTAGCGGTCGTACGTCCACGCGTAGCCCTCGAAGCCGGACAGGCCGAGCCACGTGAGCGCCTTGTCGACGGGCCCGAAGTCGGGGTCGAAGAGGAAGAGCCAGACCGTCGAGCCGGTGACGGCGGGCGTGGCCCACGCGCCGAGCGCGGCGGCCATCAGGGCGAGGCGGGGCAGGGCGCGCACGCGAGTGAGGAGCACGGCCAGCGCGCAGCCGACGGCGAGGGTGGAGAGCACGCACGCGGCCGCGAAGAGGACGGTGGTGACGAGCACCTCCCGGAACTGGGGGTCCCCGAAGAGCGCCGCGTAGTTGCCGAAGCCCTGGAAGGAGGTGGGCCTGCCGCCGCTGACCTGCGCCTGGGTGTACTCCAGGAAGGAGATGAGGCCGAGCTCGTAGACGGGGTAGACCAGCAGTCCGCCGATGAGGACGAGGGCGGGGGCGAGGTAGAGCCAGGGCGTCCACCTGCTGGGGGTGCGGGTCGCTCCGGCGCGGGCGGGCTTGTCGTGTGGACGCATCGTTCAGCCTGCCGCCTTGAACGCGGCGTTCATCTTCTTCGCCGCGGCCGACGCCGCGGCGTCCACGCTCCTGCGGCCGCTCACGATCTCCTGGAGCATCGTCGGCAGGACCTGCCCGGCGTCGATGGCGGCCCAGGCGGGGGTCACGGGCACGAAGGCGGCGCCTGCCGTGAGCGTCTTCACGAAGGGTTCGACGAAGGGCTGTCTGCGGGCGGCTTCCCGGCGCACGTCCGTGTAGGTGGGCAGGAAGCCCATGGCGTCGAAGAGCTCGGACTGGGTGCGCTTGCCGGTGAGGGTGCGCATCAGGGCGACGGCGAGCGTGCGGCGGGAACTGCGCTTGAGGACACCGAGGTTGTTCCCGCCCGCGAAGGCGGGGGCGATGCTGCCTTCTTCGGCACCGGGCAGCGGGACGACCGCGTACTTGCCCCGGACCTTGCCGTTCTCGACGGCCCGGTGGCTGAAGTCGCCGCCGATGGCCATGGCGGCCTTGCCCGAGGCGAAGGCCTCGACGGTGGCGTTCCCGCCCATCTGCGCGCACTTGGCCGGCGGGCAGTTGTGGTCGCCGAACAGGCCGGTGTACGCGGCGATGCCCTTCTTCGCGTCCTCGCGGTCGACCGCGGCGGTGTACTTCCTTCCCTTCTGCTGCGCGAGCGCGCCGCCGTTGGCCCACAGGAAGGGCAGGGCCCCGTACGTGTACGCGCCGCCGACCACGAGCCCGTACATCCCGGGCCGCTCCCGGTGGACGCGGCGCGCGGTCTCCGCGAGCTCCGCCTGGCTGCGCGGCGGCCGGAGGCCGAGCTCGCGGAAGACGTCGGTGCGGTAGTAGAGGGCGCGCACGCCGACGAAGAGCGGGGCGCCGTAGACCTTGCCGTCGACGGTCACCGAGCGGCGGGCGGCGGGGTCGGTGTCCTTCGCCTCGGGCCAGGCGGCGAAGTCGGCGGTCACGTCGGCCAGTCCGCCGTCGCGCACGTAGCCGGCGGTGTCGGTGTTGCCGTACTCGATGACGTCCGGGGCGCTCGCGGGGTCGTTGAAGGCGGCCTTGATCCGCTGGGCGCGCGTCTCGACGGGGATGTAGGTGACGTCGACGGAGACGCCGCGGTGTTCCCGGGTGAAGCCGGCGACGGCCTTGTCGACGACGGCGGCCTTGGGCTTGTTGTCGACCTCCCGGAAGAGCCAGACGCGCAGCCGTCCCGTGCTGTCGTCGCCGCGGGCGCCGCCGACGGAGGTGGAGGGCGCGCAGGCCGTCAGGGCGACGGCGGCCGCTGTCAGGGCCGCCCAGGCGGATAAGCGACGGCCGGACGGCGTCATGGGGTCCCCTCCCGCGTGGCGTTGCAACATACGCAATGGGCGTTTCGCTCAGCACAACTGGCAGGAGAGTAGAGGCGTGCCATGGCCCGGACAAGAGGTCTCCACCACTCCGTGATCCGCAAAAGCACCCTGCGCAACGCGCACGCTCTCGGGGCGAGCCGTCCCTCACGCTCCCGGCCGCACACGCACACGGCCCCCGGGACGCGCCTCAGCGCATCCCGGGGGCCGGGAAAGATCCGGTGGTGCCGGCGGTGCCGGCGGCGGGGGGCCGGGCCCTACTTCTTGTCGCCGCCCTTGCCGCCCTTGTCCTTGTCCCCGCCGGCGCCCATGCCGTCGAAGATCTCCTTGCACATCGGACAGACCGGGTACTTCTTCGGGTCGCGGCCCGGGACCCAGACCTTGCCGCAGAGGGCGACGACCGGAGAACCGGAGAGCGCGCTCTCCATGATCTTGTCCTTCTGGACGTAATGGGCGTAGCGCTCGTGGTCGCCGTCGCCGTGCGACACCTGCGGCGTCGGCTCTACGAGGGTGCCGGTCCCTGCCCCGCGCTCGGGCTCAAGAGTGCTCATGGTCTCCAAGGGTACTGGGGGACACCGCCGGGGACCGATCCCCGGTCCGCTCGTTTCCCGCCCGGCTCGCACCCGGCCGTACCCCGGTCGCAGGCCCGCGGAGCCGGCCGCGCTGCTCCCCCGCCCGGAGGACGCCCTGCGCGCACCCGTACGGGCGCGCGGGGTCAGTTCAGGCTCGGGTCGTCCGGATACGTGGCGACCATCGCCAGTTCGTTGCGCTGGCGGCGCAGCACCGCGCGCCACAGCTGCGACGGGTCGGGCGACGACACGTCCCCCGGCTCGGACTCGACCACGTACCACGCGCCCTCCACCAGCTCGTCCTCCAGCTGGCCGGGGCCCCAGCCGGCATAGCCGGCGAAGATCCGCAGCGAGCCGAGGGCGGCCGCGAGCAGCTCCGGCGGGGCCTCCAGGTCGACGAGGCCGATCGCGCCGTGGACGCGGCGCCAGCCGAGCGGGCCGTCGCCGACGACGGCGGAGGCGCCCGCCTTGTCGCTCCCCTCCCCCGGCACCACGGCCACGCCCAGCGCCGAGTCGAGCGAGACGGGCCCGCCCTGGAAGACCACGCCCGGCTCCCCGGCCAGCGCGGCCCAGGACTCCAGGATGTCGCCCACCCCGACGGGGGTCGGGCGGTTCAGGATCACTCCGAGGGAACCCTCCTCGTCGTGGTCGAGCAGCAGCACCACCGCGCGGTCGAAATTCGGGTCAGCGAGCGCCGGTGTCGCGACAAGCAGTCGTCCTGTGAGCGAGGACACCTCGGACATGGGCACATGATCCCGCATTTCGGGCCCGCGCGGGGGGTGGACGCCCACTCCGGCAAGAAAGGGGCGGCCCCCGGCGCCTCGCCGATAACCGGTAGCGACCATTCCATTAACGGAGCGTGTTGTTGCAAAGCCATGACGTGCCCGGAGCCCCCTCAGGCATGCAGGGCGGCCCCCTCGTCGCATTACCCTTTCTTCTTGCCCCCTGCCCAACTCCAGGAACGCGAGATCCATGACCGGCCCTGACGATGTCCTGCTTGTCCACGGCGGTACCCCGCTCGAGGGCGAGATCCGTGTCCGCGGCGCGAAGAACCTCGTGCCCAAGGCCATGGTCGCCGCGCTGCTCGGACACGGTCCCAGCCGGCTGCGCAACGTCCCCGACATCCGCGACGTACGCGTCGTGCGCGGACTGCTGCAGCTGCACGGTGTGACCGTCCGCCCCGGCGACGAGCCCGGCGAGCTGGTCCTCGACCCCACGTACGTGGAGAGCGCCAACGTCGCGGACATCGACGCGCACGCCGGCTCCTCGCGCATCCCGATCCTGCTGTGCGGCCCGCTGCTGCACCGCCTCGGCCACGCCTTCATCCCCGGCCTGGGCGGCTGCGACATCGGCGGCCGGCCGATCGACTTCCACTTCGAGGTGCTCCGCCAGTTCGGCGCGACCATCGAGAAGCGCGAGGGCGGCCAGTACCTGGAGGCCCCGCAGCGGCTGCGCGGCTGCAAGATCCGCCTGCCCTACCCCTCGGTCGGCGCGACCGAGCAGGTGCTGCTGACCGCCGTCCTGGCGGAGGGCGTCACCGAGCTGTCCAACGCGGCCGTGGAGCCGGAGATCGAGGACCTCATCTGCGTGCTGCAGAAGATGGGCGCGATCATCGCCATGGACACCGACCGGACCATCCGGATCACCGGTGTCGACAAGCTCGGCGGCTACAACCACCGCGCGCTCTCCGACCGCCTCGAGGCCGCCTCCTGGGCGTCCGCGGCGCTGGCCACCGGGGGCAACATCTACGTGCGCGGCGCCCAGCAGCGCTCGATGATGACCTTCCTCAACACCTACCGCAAGGTCGGCGGCGCCTTCGAGATCGACGACGAGGGCATCCGCTTCTGGCACCCGGGCGGCTCGCTCAACGCCATCGCGCTGGAGACGGACGTCCACCCCGGCTTCCAGACCGACTGGCAGCAGCCGCTGGTCGTGGCCCTGACGCAGGCCTCGGGCCTGTCGATCGTCCACGAGACGGTGTACGAGTCGCGCCTCGGTTTCACCTCGGCGCTGAACCAGATGGGTGCTCACATCCAGCTGTACCGCGAGTGCCTGGGCGGTTCCGCCTGCCGCTTCGGCCAGCGCAACTTCCTCCACTCGGCGGTCGTCTCCGGCCCCACGAAGCTGCAGGGCTCCGACATGGTCGTCCCCGACCTGCGCGGCGGCTTCTCGTACCTGATCGCGGCCCTGGCCGCGGAGGGCACCTCGCGGGTCCACGGCATCGACCTGATCAACCGCGGCTACGAGAACTTCATGCAGAAGCTGAAGGACCTGGGCGCGAACGTGGAGATGCCCGGCGGCAACGCCGGCGCCTGAGCCCCACCCGGGCCCCCGGCTGGGGGTCCGGGGGCGTGACCCGGCGGCACCGGCGCCTGAGTGCAGCCGTTCTGACGGGCCGTAAGCGCCTGTACGAGCCATTCAAGGCCCGTACAGGCGCTTTCGTGCATCCGGGTGGCCGTACGCCGTCCACGGGCCTTGCAGGGGCCGTAGAAGCCCGGGAAAAGCCCGAAGGGCGGTCACCCCGGCCCGGGGTGACCGCCCTTCCAGCGCTGAGCGCAGCGCTGAAGGCCTTACTTGCCCTTGGCGGCTTCCTTGAGCTTGGAGCCCGCGGAGACCTTCACGCTGTAACCGGCAGCGATCTGGATCGGCTCACCCGTCTGCGGGTTGCGAGCGGTCCGAGCGGCACGGTGGGTGCGCTCGAAGGTCAGGAAGCCGGGGATGGTGACCTTCTCGTCGCCCTTGGCGACGACCTCGCCGACGGTCTCGGCGAGCGCGGCCAGAACGGCGTCGGCGTCCTTGCGGGTCACCTCGGCGCGGTCGGCCAGCGCGGCCACCAGCTCACTGCGGTTCATGTTGTACTCCCGTGTTCTTCTTGCCAATGAGGCGTGAGATCGAAGCCGATGCTGCCAGGGCCCTCGGACAGTCCCCGGACCCGGGTCCGTTGCCAGACCCTCGCGCCCGGTTACGCATCCTGCCCCCACCAGTGGCGGGAAAGCCAATCCGGCACCCTGGAGAGTCACACGGAAAGCGGCACAGCCTCGGATACAGCCGCATTTCTGCGGCCTGATTTCTGCCCGACACCTTAGGGGCAGGTCGCGGGCCCGCGGGCCCGCGACGCGCCGTCATCAGACGGTCGTGGTGCCCGTCACAGCCGCACCGGCGGCCTTCGCGGCCTCGCGGACGGCGCCCGCGACCGCCCCGGCGACCTTGTCGTTGAAGACGCTGGGGATGATGTAGTTCGCGTTGAGCTCGTCCTCGGCGACGACGTCGGCGAGGGCGCGGGCGGCGGCGAGCATCATGTCGGTGTTGACCGTGCGGGACTGTGCGTCGAGGAGGCCG
>NZ_JBHSKJ010000022.1:0-160512 GCF_042657885.1 Streptomyces aureoversilis | reverse complement strand
CTCCTCCGGAGACATGACGCGCCGTCACTTCGCGACGGAATGCTGTTGCGTTGCTCCGCAACGCCGAGGCTAGCAGTGATCCGGGGTGGTGACTCTTCGTGGTGATGGAGTCCAGCCGGCTAATCGAACGGTACTGCCGTCTTCTGGCGCCGGCTTCCGGTTCGTCTTGCTCTGATCTGGTATTTCTGCTGGTCAGAGCCTTGTGTTGTTGTTTTTCGGTGGGCCTGCGGCGCCCTCCGGGCTTCGTGGGCCCGACCTCTCGGTGGTTACAGTATGGCAGCTACGAGAGGGGGTCGGCAACTGGGCGCCGTCGCCGTCTTTCTGATGCCTCATCATATGGGCTTGTTACGGGTCTTGGCAAGTGGTCTATACCTCTTGCCTCTTTGTTACGTATTCTAGCTCCCGAAAAGCGGGCTTCGGAAGCCTTGGCGTGGAAATCCTGATCGGATTCTCACCATGGCACGTATAACCGGTGTTTCAATTGTATGTGTCCCCACGGAGTGACCCGTAACAAATGAGGTGATGGATTTCGTCGTCAGACCCGTAACTATTCGCGTCCGCGTTTTGTGATGGAGCGTTACGGGTTTACAGGACGACGCGAATTCAAAAGGGGCTTTGTGTTGCCTGTTGTGAGGCGTTCGCCGGACGGCCCCACCGGGCCGCAGGTCTTCGGTGTGCAGCTGGCCGCGCACGGCCGCCTCGTCCCGCCCGTCCCTCCACCGAGGAGGCGCAGCGGCGTGTCCTGGTCGGGGGTCGGCTCGTTGGAGGGGTTGGGGTGGGGTGTGCCCGCGTGGGGGGCCGACTTGTTCAGAGCTGCTGGTGCATCCAGGTGGGGAAGCGGTGGGCGCAGCTGGGGCAGTACAGGCGGTGCTGGACGGTCTGCCAGCCTCGTGCGGCCGCATGGACGTGGGTGATCTCGGAGATGCCGCAGGCGGCGCACGAGGGCTGTTCCACGGGTCTTTCCTTCTTGCTGGACGGGGTCGGCGCGGGCTACGCGCCGACGGCGCACCGAGGGCTTCAGCAGTCGCTACTTCTTCTTGGCCGCACGTTGCCGGGCGCGCCGGGCCGCGCGGCCTGTCAGCTGGCTGCCGGCGGGTTCGAGGCTCAGGACGGACTTGCTGACGCCGCCCTTCCTGAGGGTGCGGTCGATCCGTTCCGGGCTTGCCGGTGTCCCCGGGCTCTGTTCTACGGCCATCACTTCTTCTCCTTCGGCTGAAGTGTTCGGTGGGCGGCTGGGGAGAACCTACTGCGGGTCGTCGATGCCGGGCTCAAAGCCTTGGGTAGGGTCCGGCGCGGGCGCAGCGAGGCGCGGGGTTCAGGCTCCGAGGCCGACATAGGAGACGTAGGTGTAGGCGCCCCAGTCGCTGTCGAGGTCGCTGATGACGTCGTCCCAGATCTCTTCGAGCTTCTCGGCGTCGCCGGCGGCCATGGCGTCGACGGCGTCGTCCCAGATGTAGCGGACGGCGGGGAGGGAGCGGATGCCCTGGTCGCCCATGAGGTTGCGGCGGCGGGCGTGGTCGTCGACGAGGTCCTGGTTGATGGGGTGGATCTCGAGGGGGGTGCCGCGGCCGCGGTTGTTCAGGTGCTGCTTGAAGGCGCCGAGGTTGCGCAGCACGTTGTGGGCGCGCAGGTTCCAGTAGGCGGTGTCGATGAGGTCGAGGTTGGCGCGGCGGGGGGTCTGGGTGTGGGCGAACCAGTTGTTCAGGGCGCGGTCCTGGACGGTGACGCCGGCGGTGCGCAGGGCCTGGCGGCCGGCGTCGCTGTTGAGGTAGTTCAGCCGGGCCTTGAGGCCTCGGGGGGTGGTGACGGGGGAGCGGATGCCGCCTTCGCGGATCTGGCGGGAGAGGGCTTCTTCCATGGCGCGGCCGAGGGCGCGGCCGCCGCGGACGTTTTCCGGTGAGCGGTTGGCGCCGTAGGCGCCGAAGTTGCGCCAGCCGCTGTCGTCGTACGGCATCGGTTATTTCCCCCCGAGGGTGTACAGGCGCTTTTCCTTCATTTCGGCTGGCTTGCGGCCTTCTTTGAAGACCTGGCGCCAGTCGCCTCCGGCGACGTGGAGTTCGTCAACGCCGGATACCTGGACCAGGATAAGGCCATTCTGGTGGGCCTTGAATGCTTTCAGCCAGAGGCTTGCGTTTGCCTGGGAGCGAATGGTGTGGACCCACTCGGGTCGGCGGATCTCGCTGTTCTTTGCTGAGTGGCCGATAGTCGAGGTGAACTTGGAATACATGGCCTTGACGTATTCGATCGTGGCCGTGTCCTCGTTCTCGATCGCGGTCTGACGGGCCTGCTGGAGAACACGGCGGAACTTCTCCAGCAGCGCCTCCGAGGCGCCGGACGTCCACGACTCCAGGATCCGCGGCGCCTCGCACAGGTCGAGTTCGTGGCAGCGGATGAGGAGGCGCAGCGTGGCGTCGTCGAGGTAGTACGGGCCCGGCTCGATGCGGTTGCCCAGGGGGCTGGGCAGGTGGGGGTGGGTCCATTCGAAGTGGTCGACGCGGTGGATGCCGGCGCGGCGGCGGTCGAAGCCGCCGTTGGGGTCGTGGAGGAGGGTGCCGATGGGCAGGTGGGTCTTGAACGCGGAGAGGTAGGCGGCGTTCGTGTCCAGGGCCGTGACGTCCAGAGGGTCGTGTGTGCCCTTTTTGATAGCGGCGGCGAGGGGCTCGTTGCGCCATTTATGACGGGCTTCCCACACCTCGTCAGGTTCGCCCTGGGCAGGCTTGGCCAGGAAATCGAGCGAGCGCGGGTAAGCGGTGTGGACGTAATTCCCCCCTACCCGGGTCAGCTTGAAGAGGGCCATCGAGTCCGGCACGGCTTTCCGGACCAGGGCCTTGGTCGCGGCCTCCACGTCCCCGTCGTGCTCCTGGAGAGCCTGGTCCACCGCATCGGTGATCTTGTTCAGGAAGAACGTGTACACCCGCGCGCTCGTACGGGCCGCCGGGACATCGGCCTCCGGCGGCGCGGTCGTGTCCTGGAACGACTCCGACCCCACCACCTCCTCCTCGTCGTCGGGCGCCTCCGGCGCCTCGGCGGGCCCGGCAGCCGGGCTGGCCTCCTGGTCGCCGGGCGCAGCAGGCGTGGCGGCGGGGGGCTGCGGGGCGGGCTCGGCGACACTCAACGCCGCCGCGGGGGCGGGCGGGAGGGCGTCGGGGGCGATGCCGGCCGCGGCCGCGGCGGTGGCATAGGCGTCCAGGGCGGCGCGCAGGCGGGCGGCGTCGGGGGACTTGGGTAGACGCAGGCGGCGGGTGGCAAGCTCGGCGGCCCGGGCGCGGGCCGCGGGCAGAGCGGCGGTGTTCTCGGGATGCAGCGCGGCACGGAGCGTCTGGAGCACGTTCATCGCGGCCGCGGACAGCTTCTCCGGTCCGCTCGTGAACACCGCGGCCGCGTCCAGGAGCTCGGTCTCGACGGCCGCCAGACCCCCGTCCGGCCCAGGGGCGGCCGGGCTCCCGGCCGGGGCGGCGGCGGGCTGCGGGAAGCGCACCGGCCAGGTCCCGGCCGTGTGTGAGGGGGCCGGGGCGGGCGCCGTGGACGCGGGCGCAGCAGGGGCGGAGTGTGCGGTGGCATAAGCCGCGAGCGCGGCCTGAAGACGGGCGCCTTCAGGAGTCTCGGGCATGCGGGGGGTACGGGCAGCGAGGTCGGCCATCGTCCGGCGCAGCCCCACCAGCACGGCGGCCTGCTCCATCTCCGGCTCCGGGCGAGCACCGGCCGCCTCCGCCCCCGCGCGCTCGCCGGTGGCGGTGGCGGTGCGGGCGTCGCGCAAGGCGGCCATCGTGCCCGTCAGCCGTGCCGACAACCCTCCCTGGGCACCGGCGAGGAACGGGAACGCCGCCTCCAGGAGCTCCGCCTCGGCCACGGCCAGGGACTCCCCGGCGACCGGCGCACCGGCAGGGGCCGGGGCGGGGGCGGTGGTCGACGTGCCGGGCGCGGCGTGGTCGGCGACCGGGCCGGTAAGCGGCGCGGCCCCGGCGGGCCCGACCGCGGCGGCGGTCGCGGTGTCCGCAGGGGAGGCGGGGGCCTGCGGCCCAGCGGCGGCGGGGAGGCCGGAGCCAGCGGGCCGGCCGGGGTAGGGGGCGGTGGAAGTAGCGGTGCTGTGCGTGCCGGTGACGGCCTGTTTGGTCACCGGCG
Organism: Streptomyces aureoversilis; assembly: GCF_042657885.1. Lineage (NCBI taxonomy): Bacteria > Bacillati > Actinomycetota > Actinomycetes > Kitasatosporales > Streptomycetaceae > Streptomyces > Streptomyces aureoversilis. The sequence continues at coordinate 156,390 of NZ_JBHSKJ010000022.1, read as the reverse complement.
GGCACGAGGGCCCAGCGACGGGCCCAACGGGCGCGTACGGGCCTGTGAGGGCCGGGGGCAGGGACGCCGAGCCGGGAGCAGCGGGCACGGCGGGTGCGGCGGGGTGTGCGGCGCCGGGGGTGCCGTGCTGCTGGGTGCTGTCCGGGGGTCCGGCGTCGTCGGGGCGGTACCCGTGGGCGAGGGCGTACTCGACGAGCGTGGTGAGCGCGGCCGCCAGGCGGCGGCCCTCGGCCGTCTCCGGCAGTCGCGGGTGATGGGCGGCGTGGTCCAGGAGTTCGGTGACGAAGCGGCGGGCGTACGCCTCGTAGCCAGGGCTGAGAGAGCTGCGCAGGTAGCGCAGCAGCAGGACCAGGCTGGCCGGCGGGAGCGCGAAATCGTCCCCGTCGGGGCCGTCCTGGTCGGGGTCGGGTGTCTCGGCGAGGAACGGCGTGGCCGCGGCCAGGACGTCGTCGACGAGGGCCCGGCCGCCGGGAGCTGTGAGGATCCCGGCGGCATCGAACAGGGCGGGCGCCTCGGTGAAGCGGGCACAGGCCAGGTCCGCGGTCAGCGGGAAGACGGCCAGGCACCCGAAGTCCGGCTCCACGACAGCCAGCTCGGCATGCTCGCCGGCACGGGTCAGGGTCAGCGTCAGGCCGGGTGCGAGCGCGGCCACCGCGTGCGGGTCGTCGGTGTCCAGCACCGCCAGCACCGGAACCTGATGGGTGCGGGCGAGGTGGGCCAGCGTCCGCGCGGCCGCGGGCAACGCCGGGCCCGAGAGCGGCATGGCGGGGTCGTGGGCATGCTGGAGACGGTCCACCACCACCAGCGCCAGACCCTCCACGTCAGGGACCGTCTGGGCGATCGCGTCGGCGGTCAGGCCCGTGCCGTCATCAATGAGCAACGGCGCGCCCGCCAGCTGCGCGCGCACCCCGGCCGCGGCCTCGAGCTCGGCAGCGGTCAGGGCACCGGTGCGCAGGCGGCGGTAGTCCACCGGCGCGTGCGCGGCAACGATCCGGGCCGCCACATCCGCGCGGCTCAGGCCCGACGCGGCGTAGAGGACGGGGAGATGGTGGGTCAGGGCGGTATGCCGGGCCGCGGCCGCGGCGAGGAGGCTTGCGCCAGCGCCGGGCGCGGCCACGAGCAGGATCAGACGACCCGGGGTGAGGGTGGCGAGAGCGTGGTCGAGGGCGGGCAGACCGAAGGAGACCGGGCCACCCACACGCGGCGCAGCCGGGGCCGCCGGGGCGGCGGGGGTCAGGAGCTCGTCCAGCACGGTCGCGTCCAGGCCCCGCAGGGCACGGAGGCGCGACGGCGCGGCGGCCGTCCCGGCCTCCCCGACAGGAACACCCTCAGCACGAGCAACGGCAGAGACAGGGGCGGAGGCGTTGCCGGAGGAGGCGTTGTCGGAGGCGCTGTCGCCGGGCCCGGCCAGCACGGCAGCGACATCGTCCTCGCCCTCGGCGGGCGCGGAACTACCGGCAGCCGGGGCACCGTCGACGACGTCGTCGTCGAGGGCAGCACCGGGCGCTGCGGGCGCAGCGGCCGGCGACGGCACAGCAGCAGCCGCGGCGACCTGGTGGTCGACACGGTCGTTGGGGACAGCCGGACCGCCCCCGGACACACCCGGAACGATGCCGACGTCGACACCATCACCACCGGCAGGCACGGCCCCGGCAGCGGGCGCGGCAACGTCAGCCGGAACGACACCCGGACCGGACCCAGCACGCGCGGCACCGCCGACGAGCTCGGCCGGGACGTTGCCGGCGGAGGCCTGCGGGCTGCCGGGCGACGGCACAGCGGAGGCAGCAGGCGCAGCCGGGGTGTCGTTGGGAGCGGCCGGGCCCGGGGACACCGCGCCCGAGCCGGACTCGACACGCTCGGCGCCAGCGGGCGCAGCCAGGGCGCCGGACACGGCCGACGTCGCGGCGCGGGCCGGAACCGCCGGAGACGGGGACGGCGTGACAGCGGCGTCTCCCCCACCGGTCACAGGCTCCGCCGGCACAGCCACAGGCACGGCGGGGGCGGCCGGCTCACCAGCAACCCCAGCGCGCGCGCCGGACACGTTCGCGGCCACGGGCACACCGGGGGCGGCCGGGTCAACGCCGGCGGGAGCAACAGCCGGGCCACCACCGGCGGCGGAAGCGGCCACCGGCGCCGGGGCCGGGGCGCCGCCGGACCCAGCCAGGACATCACCACCGGCTTCACCACCACCGCCACCGGCGCCGGGCATGCCGTCGGCAGGTACGGCCCGGGCCGGAGCCGGGCCAGACGAGGCCGGGACGCCGGCGGAAGCCTGCGGGCCGCCGGCGGGCCCGGCGGACGACGGCACAGCGGCCGCCGAGGGCGACACGGCCGGCCCGTCAACAGGACCGGGGGTGGATCCGGAGGTCGGGGGCGTGGCCGCCTCCGGCGCCCGTACGGGCATGCTCTTCCCCGGCCCGGCAGGCGCAGCAGCTGACGGCACGGTCCCGGCCTCGGCGGCACCGACCGGGACACCGGCGGCGGGAGCGGACACGGAGGCGTCCCCACCCTCGGCCGCCGCCTCGCCGCTGCCGGGGCCGCCGGGTACCACGACCAGGCCGCCACCGGCAGGGAGCAGCTCGGCGGCCACCAGGACCGCTACCGGCGTCGTACGGTCACACAACACCTGCGGCACCCCAGGGGTGGTGGGCGTGCCGACCGCGTCACGGACCAGGTCACCGAGCTTCGGACGCGCCTTCGTCCGCGGCCAGGACGGCCACGACCCCGCACGCGCACGCGAGCCCGCATCCAGACGCCCCAGCGGGACCAGCGCCGCGGTCAGCTTGCCCTTCGCGATCAGCGTCACCTGGTTCCTGGTCTCGTCACAGGCGGCGTCGACCAGCTTGTAGAGCTCCGGGCGGGCCACGGACACCTGCTTCGGGCCCACCACATCGCCGGACGACACCGCAGACACGGACCCGGGCGCGGGCGCCGAGGAGACCAGCAACCCTTCACCCCCACCAGCGGCAGCAGCGGACGCCGAGGGAACCGAAGAGCCGGGCTCGACCTCGGCCGGCACAGCAGGCCCGGATGAGTCCGGGACAGCTTCAGTGAGCGCAGCACCGCCGTCGGGGGCGGAGGCCGGCGGCTGGCCCGACGCGGCCAGGGCGGCGTCAGGGGCCGCGGGGGCGCAGGCATCGCCCGGGGCGGCGGGAGACCCGGCGGGAGCGGTGGTGTCCGGGCCGGGCGCGGCGGCGGGTACCGGTTCCCGCGACGCGATGACGGGCACGCGGTGGCGGATGCGCACGCATGATTCCAGGTTGGCCACGGCGGGGTGCCGGAGCAGGGTGGCGAGGCGGTCGTCACCGGTCAGGACCAGGGGGAAGTGGTCGGGTACTCCGTGGGCCCACAGGGCGTAGAGCAGTTGCAGCGCGGTGGTGCGCAGCTGGTGGGCGTCCGCCACGATCACCAGGCGGGTACTGCGGCGCAGTTCCCGGGCGATCAGGTCCTCGGTATCGGCCAGGACCCTCGGCCGGGTGCGGTGCCGGTCCAGTCCCAGGGCGGTGTAGAGGGAGCGAGCCATCGCGGAGCGGTCCCAGGGCGCGGCCGCGCGTACCTGCACCACGGCAAGACCACCAGCAGCAGCGGTGGTGGCGGTGGTCTGCTCCACGACGGTGGTGGTGGAGTCCGGGTCCGGGCCGGTCACGCACACGATCTCCCGGCCCGCGATGGCTTCCTGGAGATCGCCTGCCAGGGGAAAAGCCGCACACGCGGCAGCAACGGAAGTGGCAGCGGGTTCCGGCGATGACGCGGCAGACATCAACAACTCCAGAGAGATGACAAGAGGAACAAGCGGGCGAGCAGGGGATGGGGACTCAGCCCAGCCCCCGCGCACCCCGCGCGGGGCTGGGCGTCCGTCGCACGGACACAGCGGCCGGGACGGGCGCCGACTCCTGCTGCTTACACATCCCGGTATGTCTCCTATCCGGCGGTACGGACGTCAGCGGCGCGTAGGACCTGCACCTCGCGAACGGTCCAGCCGGTGCCCTGGTAACCAGGGAGCGTCTCGTCGACGAGCTCCCCGTCACCGTCCCAGCGCAGGACAGCAGGCTCGGCAGGGTCCTCATCCTCCCTGTAGCGGGCCTCCGCGAACGCGCGGGCGGTGGCCCCATCCGCACAAGGAACGGCCCCCGGGCCCTCGCCACGAACAACCAGCCACACAGCCAGCCTCGGCCCGGCGGGAGAGCGCCAGGCCGCGTACTCCTGCCGGATGTAGGCACGCAACTCGCCCAGAGAACTGTCCGAGGAGAGGGAACCCGGGGCCACGGGCCCGGCGGCAGTGCCGTGCGCCCGGTCGTGCGCGGCCAGCTTCAACGCGGCACTGAGGACGTCCTGGCTCGCCTTGCCGTCCGCCTCGGGCACGGCGAGCGTGCTCCGGTCGGCGAGCGCGGCACGACGCACCAGCCGCTCCCGCAACGGAACCTGGGACATCACCCGCACGAGCTCCTGGTGCTCCTCGTAAAGGTCAGGGGCGGCGCTGTACGCGGATTGGGCATCCAACACAGTCTTCCTCCGGGGAATCGGGGGCGAGCAGAGCCAGGACGAAGTCATAGCGGGCGCAGCGACGCGGCCTGGGCCGGGGACCAACGAGCGGCGCGGCCAGGGAGGCTCAGGACCGGCCCGGGAAGCCCGCACCACGCCGGACACGCGACACCCGCGCACCCCGGACACGGGACACCGGCAGCACCCCGTCACACACCTCGCAACGCCCCGCCCACCGCGCGTTGTTCGTGTCACACGCCCGGCACTTCAACACCTGAGACAAACCGACCACTCCCCGTGATAACGGAACAGACCGAACAACGAGACACACGACAACAAACCGGTCAGGCAAACAGCGAGCAGCGGCCGGACCAGCGGGGCGGGCCTTCCGTCAGCCAGCCCTGCCAGAAACACAAGAACGATCGAGTAGGCGCACCACAGGTCGGCAGGCACCGATCGAGCCAACGGACAGCACACGACAGGCAGGCAACAACCCAACACCGACACGGGAGTTGAACCCTCCCCCACCAGACACGTAACACCCTACCCGACCCGTAACACCAGACGCCAGCAGAAGACGCGAAGACACGTAACAAAAGGCGAGGGGAAGGAGGGGGAGAGGGAGGGAGGTGAGGCGCGGGCGAGCAAACAGCCACGAGACGGAAGGACGACGAGCCGGAGAGACGATCGGAAGGCCCGGACAGCGGACAGGCGCAGCGGGGGTCAGCAGCAGGCGGACCGCACGGGCACGACGCAGGGGTCGGAGACCGGCAGAGGACGACTTCGGCTGGCGGGGCAGGCCACAAGCCCGGCTTGCAAGAATGAACGCACCGCCCCCGGCGGGGGCGGGCAGGGCCCGGCATCGGGCTCTCCCCAAAGGGCCGTCCGCCGCGAGGCAACAAGGAGAATCATGGATCTTCAGACAGGTATGCGCGTCTACCAGTTCGTCCGCGACCGCCAGGACGAGCAACGGGACAGGCAGTACCCAGAAGGCCACGACACCTACGTCCAGGAACGGCACAAGGCACACCAGCTCAGCCAGAACTACGCCGACGCCGTGCAAGCAGACGACACCGGTGAAGCCGACCGCCCTCTCGGAGAGCTCACAAGCATGGCCAGCCAGTGGAACACCCACCCCCACTACCCCCACCCCCACCTCCAGACCCACCAGGCCCTCTAAGGGGCCGCTCCCCCCACCCTGCGGGGGACAACAGACCCGGACGCCGCGGCCGCCGACGAGCAGCAGGCCACTCCCCCCACCCGAGGAGAAGGCGGAGACAAGGGGCGCGGGGCGGGGGTCATCCGTCGTAGGTCAAGCGGACCTCCCAGGGCACACCCGGCATGCCGCGGCCCGGTTCCGGGGCCAGAACGGGGACACCGTCGAGATTCAGATGCGCCGCGAGGCCGCAGAGCTCGGAGAGCACCATCACGCGGTGGATGTCGTGCAGCGCCCACTCCACGGCCTCATGCTCGGTCTCCTGCCGGCCCCCGGGCGGGGACCACGCGCCGGACACGATGGTGCCCTCCGGCGCGGTCACGGTCACGGCGTGCGGGCCGAGCGTGAGCGACTGCCCGGGCAGGGTGCCGACGTCCGCACGGGCCACCGGCGGGGCGGCGGCCGGGCGCGCCGGAGCCGCCGCCTGGCCGGGGACCGGGCCGGAGCCGGCGCGGGAGGCGGGACCGACGGTGGGCTCGGCGACGGGACACGGGGCGGGGGCGCGGCGCAGCAGCGGGGCTTTCCCAGCACCGGGGGCAGTGCCGGAGTTGGCGAGGGGGTCTCGTTCGGCGGCAGGGCTGCCGCCGCGCCCATGCGCCGGCTGCACCTCGACGACCCCGACGACGGTGGCGGCGGCTCGGGCCCTCGGGTAGGTGAGCCACAGGACGACCGCGCCGTTCCCGTCCGGGCCGTTGTCCTCGTCCAGCGGGAAGTGGGGGTCGGGGCGGTGGGGCGGGAAGACCTGCCGACCGCAGTAGGTGAACCACTCCCCCACCTCGTGCACCAGCAGCGTGGCGAGCGCGTAATGGGCCTGCGCCACCGCCAGCGCCAGGACCTCGCCATCACTCGCGCCGTGCGCGCACGCGGCGATGAGCTGGTCATCCACCCAGTACTCAAACCAACGCAACTCGATCGCCGCACCATGCGGGTCACCCACGTCAGGAGCGGACAGGCGCACCCGCGGAGTGATGGCCTCCGGGCTACTGCCGGGGCCGGACCAGTGCAGACGCACACCACGGTGGTCGTAGGTGATCCGGGCCAGCAGCGCGGCCAGACGGCCACCGTGGACGTCGACCGCGGCCCGCCGGCACGGGCGGCACAACGACTCCTCCGCCGTGAGCCCCCACCCGCCACACACGCAGCGCGCAACGTCGCGGGTCAACGGCGGCTCATACGGAACCAGCCGGGGAAGGTCCGGCCGCCCGCCCACGAGCACCGGAACGGGCACCGCTAGGGACGACGGCGACGACAGGCACGAGGCCACAGCGGACGACGACACGAGCGGCACAGCGGACGGCATCAACAACTCCATCAAGAGAGCGCAGGACAGCGGCGGGAGGAAGCGGGAAGGCGGGAGGAGTCAGCCTCCTTGACGGGAACGCAGCACGACCACACGGACACCGGTAGCCATCAGCAAGGCCGGGGCCACCCACAGAGCCCCCAGGGCCACGCACTGCGCCGCCCGGTAGAAGAGGCGGTCCACCATCACCGGAAGACCCTCACCCGCCGGCTCGGGAACCAGCAACGCCACCTGATGAGCCACGAGCAGCACCAGCACACCAGCCACACCGAACACAGCAGTCCGCCACGGCGTACGCATCAACCCTCCCCAACACAGCCGGCCAGCACCCCGACGACGACGGCCACGGGCTGGTGCCCGGCGAGCAGGACGGACACAGCGGCCGGGACGGAGGGCGTACGGGGCGCGGCGGTCACAAGATCCTCCACTGCTGCGGGAAGTCGGGATCCGAGCGGCCGGCCACCGGCAGCGGCCGGCCGTCGGCGCTGATCTCCTCGCGGGTCACCGGCCGGGGCACAGCCCGCGTAACGGGACCGGACAAGTGCGGGCAGAACCCGGACGCGATGTCCTTACACCCCTCATGCAGAGCGGCCTGCAGCACCAGACCCCCCGGCGTCACGAACACCCACGCCCGGCGAGGGAGCGCCTCACCGCACAGCTGACACAGCCACTCATTCTGAGCCCGCGCGAGCCGCTCGCCGTCCAGCGCACGGAACCACACCCGCCCGTCAGAAGCGACCGGGGCGATCCACGGCACCGGCATCCCCCGGTAGACCGGCCGCGGAAGACCCACCACCGCCGACACAGCCAGCCCCGCCCGCTTCAACACCCGCCACACCGGCAAGTCCATCCCCAGCGCAGCACACTGCCCATTCCCACACACAAAACGCGAACCCGACACATCGAAAGACAGCGGCCCGGCGCACTCCGCACACAACGGCACAGACGGCACGACCGAGACGGCCGGCTCCTGCTGCTTGCTCATCCCGGTATGTCTCCTATCCGGCGGTACGGAGGTCAGCGGCACGCAAGACCTGTACCTCGCGAACGGTCCAGCCGGTGCCCTGGTGACCAGAGAGCGTCTCATCGACGAGCTCCCCATCGTCATCCCAGCACAGGACAGCAGGCTCGGCGGGGTCCTCATCCTCCCGGTAGCGGGTCTCCGCGAACGCGCGGGCGGTGGCCTCATCCGCACAAGGAACGGCCCCCGGGTCCTCGCCGCGGACGACCAGCCACACGGCCCCCCGCGGCCCGGCGGGAGAGCGCCAGGCCGCGTATTCCTGCCGGATGTAGGCGCGCAAAACGCCGAGAGGACTGTCGGGGCGCAGAGAGGCAGGGGCCACGGGCCCGGCGGAAGTGCCGTGCGCCTGGTCGTGCGCGGCCAGCTTCAGCGCGGCGCTGAGGACATCCTGGGTCACCTTGCCGTCCGTCTCGAGCACGTCGAGCGAGCCACGGTCGGCGAGCGCCGCCCGGCGCACCAGCCGCTCACGGAGCGGGATCTGGGACATCACCCGCACGAGGTCCTGCTGCTCTTCGAAGAGGCCAGGGGCGGTGCTGTACGCGGTTCGCACGTCCATCTCAGTTCTCCTCTGCTCTGGATAGTCAGTGATGAGCCGGGCCGCGCCCGATCAGCTCGGCCGACGCCTCCGAACCTTCGTCATCAGCCGGTCCAGCACCGTCGGGTGCGTGTGCCGCCAAGCGCTACGAGCTAGACCGTACGGCGCCGCAAAGTGCCGGACAGCACCACACGTACACGCCCACTGATAGGGCGAGGGTCCGTCACCCCGCGTAGCAGTGACGACAGCCCCGGCCCCATCGTGACGACCGTGGTACGTACCGATCCACAACTGGTCAGATGTCACAAGAACCCCTCCATGGACAACACCAACACCCGAACAACACGGACAACCCCGGGAAGGGCAAGTCAGCTTCCTTCACGGAAACGCTGCAAGAAGGCGCGCGCGACGGTAACTACCAGCACCGTTGGCGCCAGATAGAACGCCCCCACGGCTACACCCTGGGCGACCCAGTACAAGCGCCGCTCCATCAACGTCCGGAGCCGACCACCAGTGCCGGTCGGCTCCGGGTAAAGCAATGCAAGCTCACCAAGGAGCTTCAGCCCGAGCACCGCAGCCATGCCGATCGCCACGATCCGAACCGACCTACGCACCACACCTCCACATGACAGGCGAACAAACCACGCAAGGCGGGCCACGGCGAGCCGGGATCCGAGGGAGCGGCCCAGTTGGGGCGAGGTGCCGGAAGACCGGACGCCCCACGGCCCTGTGCTGGATCGGCCGGGAATCCGAGCTGCGCCCTCAGCCCCCCATGCCGGGCAACCAGCGCGGCTCCGGCAGCCCCTCCGCCGTGACGAGCATGCTGGGGAAGCCGAGCGCGACAAACCACTCGGTGACCTTGACGACACAGTCAGGGATGTACGGAAGCTCGCCGAAAAACCGGGTCTTCTCCGTACGCAGCGCGCCCTTGATCACCAGGTCCCAGTGCAGCTGCCGCACAGCACGCTCCATCGCCGACACGGCGGCCTCCGGCTTGCCGTTGCGCTCGATCCAGGCGCGGCGCTCCTCCTCGCCTGCTTCGAACGTACAGAACCCCAGCTCCTCGAAGAAGCGCAGCACATCGCTGGTGAGCTCGACGCCCTTGGGGTCGATGCCCGCCAGGAACAACGACAGCGGACGGCTCTCGTGGGACTCGGAATCCTCATCCTCCCCCCAGCCGTGCTCGTCCCGAGTGAGGAGGTCCAGGAAGAACCGGCGCACTACAAAAACGTACGGGTCGATGCTCGTCACGGCCCCCGCCTGAACGCTCGTCATAGATCGTCAACTCCTCGATTCATCCGGACATTCGCCGGCCGACTCCAGGGCCTCGTCACGGCCGCCCTGACACTCATAAAGATACCCCAATAAAAACAGTTAAGCAATATGACGACGATCACTGCCGTGTGATCACGTCATTCCTTGACTCCGTCAAGCTGATGCGACAGCATAGACCTTGACGCGGTCAAGGCTAGGGGAGAGAATGGCGAACAAGGACGTCAAGCAGCTGATCAAGAAGCTGAAGGAGCAGGAGTTCGAAGTCACGCGGACCAAGACCAACCACTACCTCGTTCGCAAGAACGGACGAATCATCGGTGGCCTCGCGAGCACCCCGTCCAACCCTCGGACCCTCAAGAACTCCATAGCCGACTTCAAGCGAGCAGGCTTCCAGCCCTGACATAGGGCACTCGCCGGGGGGACATAGATCCCCCCGGCGGCCCCAACCGCACCCAAGGAGAATCCAGCACCTATGACCCAGCCGTGGAGCGTGAGCATCGAGCTCGACTCCTCCGACATGACCGCGGAGAGCATCGAGGAGACCATTGAGTCCCTGATGCAGTCGCTCGCCACCCATGAGCCATCCGTCAGGCAGACGCCGAGCGACAACGTCGCGGTACGTCTGTTCGTCGAGGCTGATGATGCGCTCACGGCGAACGCGGCGGCGCTGGAGATCATCATCGCTGCCGCGCGCGCCCTCGGTATCAGTGAGCGCGTCACCGGCTTGGAGGTGATGAGCGAGGAGGCGCTTGACGAGTACATCGCCTCACCACTGGTTCCCCCGTTGGCGGGCATCACCGAGATCGCGACCATCTGCAACGCCAGCAGTAAGCAGCGCGCCAAGCAGTTGACCGAGCTCAAGGGCTTCCCTCCCCCTGTCCAGGTGCTCGCGGCCGGTCCTGTCTACGTCGCCCAACAGGTCGAGGACTGGAACGCGAAGAAGCGCAATCGCTCCCGCTGGCCTGCGCCTGCGGAGCTCACCGACGCCGAGCGTGCCGTTCTCCTCGCCCTGGTCGCGGCCGGCCGAGGCGAGGAGCTCCCCAAGGCCACGGATGTCCAAGAGCGCACGATCGGCGCTGTTGAGGCGACGTACAGCCCCACGCACATGCTGCTGCACTTCGGCCGCGCAGAGTCTGACGACATCCGCGAGACCTTGTCGGATCTGAGCGACAAGTCGCTCGTCGCCACCCGGCGACCGCCGAAGAAGATCATCAGTGACGCCGAGCACCAGGCCGACATGATGGTCGCCATCACGGCCAAGGGCCAGCGTCGCGCAAGCGCCCTGCACTGACGTTCCCCTCCTCCCGCAGACCGCGTGTAGGAAGCGCCCCCCAGGGCGGACAGCCCACATGGGCTCTCCCTGGCCTCGACGCCCACCCCCACCCTCACGACCGTCGAGTACAGGGAGAGGGGGCGCAGCACCGCCCCGCCCCCTCTCCCCCCGCGAGCGGCCTTTGCCGATCGCCCCCTCTCCCCGCTAGGGGAGCGTCCTTCGCACCGCGCGCAGCGGCTGGTGCCGGAGCAAACATCGCCGAAGCCGACTGCGGCATCCACACGATCCATCCCCTGGAACCCACGCAACCGCCCTGGGACCGCGACCACACCACCTGCCCAGAGCCAGCCATGATCCACCGTACGAACCACCTTCACCGATCACGTCCCACTCATCAGTCCGTCCGTAACGAACCCGTCTTATCGCAGTACCGCATTCCGCATAGTTCTTCCTCTCTCCTCGCTTCGCACCTCAGCTCTTCGTTTCTCCTCTCAAGCTCTTCCGTTCCTCCGCTGACGCGGTGGCCACACAGAAGTAGTCGGCAGGATTTCGCTTGCTCTATCAGGGGTCTGACCAGGGGTTTTGGTCTATCCGGGCAGGCTTGTGGAAACAACCTGACAGGCAACTTGAGAAGCAACCTGGTGCACAACCTGATCCACAACCTGAGGTGCAACCTGAGAAGCAACCTTGGCGGATACACGCGCATCCCGCAGCCGGCGCAGTTCCAGTCCGCCGAATCCGGCAGGCGACCGGCCTGCTGATCAGGCCGTTGGCAATGGGCTGCGCTCCGGTCTGGTGACAACCAGCCTCCTTCGCCGGTGCCGAATCGCAGGTTGATGGCCGGCCTCGGTGACACCTATCCTGCGTCGGCACGCCTAGGCTGCTCCTGCCCTTCTGGGCATCCGGTAGGGGAGGTAAGTTCTCCTCTCCGGGTGGGGAGGCGAGCCGGGCATTCGCAGCCGAGCCAGGGGGGTGAATTCACCCTCCGCGCCTTACCGTTGCCGCCACTGCGATCCAGTGATCGATGCTCGCCAACGTGTCGCCAATCTGGGGTGGGGGGGTGAATTCTCCTCTCTGCCTGCGAGCGTTGGGCACGAGGCGAGTGGAGGCCTCTTGGCACAGGGGGGTGATCTCACCCCTCGGCAGACGAACGCACCGCGGGCAACCTTGCTCAATCGTGCTGACTCCCCCGTCACGGAAACATCTGCCGTGGCTGCCGAGGGGATTTCACCCCCGCGGAAAATGCCGGACGCTCACAGGCTGTCAAGCGGTCAGTTTGTGAACGAGGCCGGCGAGGACGAGAACAGCCACGATGGCGAGGGCTACGGCCTCGCCCTTCTCGGGTCGCCGAGGGGCGCGCCGAGAGCTGTGTTCGATGTACTCGCCGTCTGGATAGTCGTCGCCGTGGAAGCGGTTCCGGTGCCCTTCACCATGCGATCGCGCCTTCTCCTGGGTGAGGTAGGGGCGGGAGCTGGTGGCGCATACGGGGCAGCGGTAGCGGAAGGGCACTGCGGTCTCCTGGGTCCGGCTCACGGTGTGGTCCGGACTCTAGAGGCGGCCGATGCCAGCCATGCTGGTTTCGGCGTCTCCTCCTTGACTATCCCGCTTCTCGCCATCTCCTACTTGACTGTTCGGGTTTGCGCATCCTTCCCCACATTTGCCCGCATGCTGCTTGTTTCTCCTTGACTGTCCGCGTCTTGGCAGTGTCGACCGACCGTAGACGGGAGTGTCGACGGTTGTAGATGGGCTTGTCGAAGCTGTAGATGGGGCGGTAGATGGCCTGGTCAGCGGGTCATCTACCGCCCATCTGGCGGTTCAGACGGCGTGCTAGGGAGAGGGGTCGGAAGCGGGTTGGAAGTGGAGCGTGATGGGAGGGGGTTGCTCGGCCGGCGAGACGGCCTCCGCAGGGGCGGAGTGTGCACCCGGCGCCGGGGCGGCGGAGTCGCCCGCAGCACGGGCTCGAGCGAGATGCTGCGGGAGGGTCGCTGAGGCCTCCCGCAGGGGTACCTCGAGAGCCTGTTCCAGTTGATCTGCGCGGACTCCCCAGGTGGGGCCTTTGCCTTTGGCACGGACGCCTCGGTCAAAGGGGATCTCGGTGGTTGTGCACCACGCGCGCAGGCGGGTGGTATCCCAGGCTTCGAAGCCTTGTTTCTCGGTCTTGAGCCGTTGCAGAAGTTCGGTCAAGTGGACGCCCTTGTGGCCTTCGCGATCGGCATCGATGACAGCGCTCACGATGAATGAGGCAAGCGCTAGGTCGAATTGGTCTTCCGGGTCCTCACCGTGCTGATCCCCCAAGGAATCTTCTTGTTCATCATCAGGTTCCGGTGCACTGACAGGGGGAGCGACTATCCACGCTGTAACAGTCCATACTGCCATCAGGATGACGGCGATCCACTGCGCATAGTTCGCTACGTACGGTGCCGCAAAATGCCACACCAGGGCAATCCCGGTGATAGCGATTCCTAGCGCGATGAAGACCACCAGGAGTGCAACGATGAATGCCGAAATCCGTCCGTCGGCGGATGCGCCACCAGTTCGCTTCGACCTGTGACTGCCGGGCCTTCCGCCGCCGGCACCCCGGACATCCGTACGCTTCGAGTTTGTGTCGTTCTCCGCCGACGTGTCCTGCGGGGGCGCAGCGTCGAGCTGCATGGCTGCTGCCCAGCCGAACTTGATGCCCTTGGCCAGGCAGCGGAGCAGGTAGACCGTCATTACGCGAGAGCCCGCAAGGAAAAGCTGTACGGCCTCTTTGCTGCCTTGGAAGGGGATGGCGATTTCGTGGAGCAGCCGCTTCATGCCATGCGCTCCAGAAAACCGCCGATGAGCTTGTACAGGATTCCCCAGTACGCTCCTGCGATGCCCCAGGAGACGCCGGCCCCGATCCCGAAGAATGCGGGCGGGACGCGCCTTTTCCACTCGGGCAGGAAGGCAAGGATGGTCTGCGCCAAGGCGATACCCGCCGGGGTGACACTGCCGGCGAGGTTGGGGTCGGAGAGCGCGGAGGAGGAGAGGTCGTGCACGCCGTAGGCAATGGCTTTCCACGTCCCGCCGGCGAGGACGCACAGGATGCCGAAGGTGGCGGCCAGCCCGGCAAGGTGGCGCTCGTCATCGAAGTGCCTTTTGACGACCTTCGACTTGTTGCGGATGGCCATGACGACGATGGCACCGACGGAGAAGGCGAGGGAGGACAGCCCGACCGACCCCAGGATCTGTGTGGTGCCGGCACCGGATGAGGCCGCGGCGAGGTGCATCTGCGTGTGGATCACGGGTGGGTGCCTTTCAGGCGACGGGGCCGTTGGTGTAGAGGGCGCAGACCAGGACGGCTGTTGCGAAGGGGATATGGGCGAACCAGCGCACGAGCAGGCTTCGGCCGCGGACGCGCCAGGTCAGCCAGCCAGTGCCGCCGCACAGGAACAGGCCGGTGATCAGGAGGGCTGTTTGTTCCTGGTCGAGGCCGAGGTACTGGTTGGTGTACTCGGCGGCGAACGGCAGGGCCGCGGGGCCAAGGCGGCGGCCGATCTCGGCGGCGGCGACGACGAGTACCAGGCGACCGAGCGCGCCGAAGGGCAGGAAGTTCGCGACGATCTTGGTTCCAGCGGCCTTCCAGGCCGTGGCGCCGGCGACGAGCGCGACGGCCAGGGCCAGTAGTCCTCCGGCGGCCTGAACGGCTGCCGGAGGGAACTGGGAGAGGTAGGCACCCAGGCCCACGGCGTAGCCGGTGGCGGCCGCGGAGCCGCTGAAGAGGCAGAAGCGCCAGAACGGTGTGCGGAACTTGCGAAGCCGCCGCGAGCCGGTGACGGCCGGGATGTGCTGGCGCCGTGGGCGGGGCTCGTCGAGGTCTCCGGGGGCGGCGGTCCTGTCCAGGGTTTCGGCACGAGCTGGCGCTGTCGCCTCGGCGGCGGGCTGGGCCATCGGATTCCGGTTGCCCGGCCCCGGCTCCGCAGGCTGCTCGGGGTCGGCCTCGTCCTCGCGGGCCGGTATCTCCCCTTGGGCCGGGCGCGAGCCGGCGGCGTCCCGCACGGACCTGCCGGACGCGTGGCGCGGTTGTCCGGTGTTCGTGTCGAGGTCCGCGTCCTGGTGCTGGTAGAGCTCCGTCCACCAGTCGTCGTCGGCGTCGTCTGATGCCGCGGGTGCGGGTCTGGTCTGTCGACGCGCCGAGGCTGTGCTCCGCAGGTTGGCCGGCTTGGTGCCGCCGTGGGCCGACGTCGTCGGACGTACCGGACCGGCTGCGGTCTTGGGCTGCCCGGGCTCGGGATCCTCGCTCACCTGGTGCGTGCTCGCAGGAGCGGAGGGCGTTCCTTGCGTGTGGTCGTCGGCGGGGGCGGCTTGTACCTGGGCCGTTGTTTGCGGCCCGGGTTGGTCGGGTGCAGGAGTGGCTGTGTCGTTGGCCGTCGTCACGGTCGCACCCCCATCTCGCGCAGACGGGTACGAAGGCTGGCTTCGGCCTGGTCAGCCGCGCCGTGCGTGGTGGCGGCCGCCGTCGGGAGGTCGCCCGTCGGCGCAGGATCCGTCGCGGGCACGGATTCGTTCGTGCGGCTGGCTGTGGGAAGCCGTGTGCGGGTGGGCGCCTCGGTGTTGGTGTTCGAGTTGTCGGTCAGGTCCTGCTGGGCTGCGGGCGTGTGTCGCAGCGATCGTTTGTGCAGCCGTCGGGTGAGCAGGGACGCTGCCGCGGCCAGGAATGCTCGCGCGCGGGACTCCGCCGAGGCCATCAGCGCCTCCTGCCGCGCTTGAGGTCCTGGCGCTCGCGCTGGGCGTCGGCCCAGGCCCATCCCTGCCGGTCCGCACGGGCGGCATTGCGGTGGTGGGCTTCTCGTCGTTTGCGGGCCGCCTTTTCGCTGGCCGACTCGCGGTCCTGGTAGGCGGTGGCGGCGAGTTCCTTGTCGTTGCCGAACAGTCCGAAGAAGGCCATCAGCGTTCATCCCCGATAAGGGGACGGCCGGCGGTGTCGTGGTGCGTCATGCTGGTTTCAGCTCCTTGCAGTTCGAGGAGTCAGGGAGGGGATCCCGGCCGGGCCCTGGAAAGCGGGCCGGGATCCCCGGGGTCGGCCTGGTGGCCGTGGCCGTCCCCAGACCTGCGGGCTGGGGACGGCAGTGGGTGCCAGGACGGGACGGTCTCGGTCTCAGCCGGTCTCGCGGAGGTACAGGTCTCGCGCTGCCGCCAGACGCTTGGCGGCGGTGGACTTTGGACGGCCGGTCCGGGCGATCGCGTCGTCCAGCGAGACCTTCAGTCCGCCGCCGCGAGACCGCATGAGATCGAGCAGGAGCTCGGTCTCGGTCTTGGGGTCCCGCAGCGTGGAGACCGGGACCTCCGCGCTGGTCCCAGTCCCGGTTTTGGTCTCGGATGTGGCGGTCCCGGTCTCGCCCGGCGTGGTCCCGGTCTCGGTCTCGCCGTGCACGCTGGTCTCACCCGTGGCGGTCTCTTCCGGCATCGGGCCGGTGGTCTCCGTGGTCTCGCCGGTCTCACCCGCCGGGATCCGGCACGGTGCGCCGGTGCCGCCCTGGCAGCGATCGCTCGCGGCAGGAGGCGGCGTGGTCTCGCTGCTCTCCCCGGAGGGAAGGGCGAGACCGCTGGTGCGAGGCCCACCGGTGGTCCCGGTCTCGGCGCGGGTCTCCAGCCGTTCCAGGACCACGGTCTCGGTCTCGCCGGTCTCACGAGCGGCGAGACCGGGGAGACCGGCGGGAGTGAGACTGGCCGAGACCGGGACCACCCGGAACGTCGCCGGAAGCGGCGCCCCGTTCCGGGCGGCGCGCAGCGCGCGCTGCCGGGCGATCTCGGTCTCGGCGGCGGTCCACGCCAGGTCCACGGTCGTCAGCGAGGCGTCGTTGATCGTCAGGGACCACGCGGTGAACGAGCGCCTCGAGTAGCGGACCCAGCGGATGAAACCGATCCGCGGCCGCGCCTTGGCGATCATTCCGTGCTTCCGCAGATACTGCCGGTGGATCAGGGATGCGTACAGCTCCCACAGCAGCATGCCGACGATGCTCATCGCGGCGAACGCGATGGCCGCCTGGGTCGGTGCCCCCGCCGGTCCGCAGTTGTGGGCGTAGTTCATCCCGGCCGCGCCGAGGGCGAAGACCCACGTCATGACCCGGTACTTGAGTCCGGCGTCGCCCTGGCTGCGGGCCTGGTGGTACATCCAGCCGGTGAAGGCGGTGGTGAGCTCCCACGCGGCTGCGAAACCGAGCGCGAAGATCATCCACCAGCCGAAGGCGTCCATGGCGTAGCGGGTCTGGGAGTACCAGGCCACTGCCATCGGGGCGATGATCGGCCCGCCGACCAGCACCCGGCGTGCCTGGTTGCGCACCAGAGTCCGGGCCCGGTCGGTGAGCGTCGGGTGGCCGACCCGCTCGGCCTTGCGCTTGGCTCGGGCTTCTTCCCGGCGCCGGTCGACAGTTTCGCGGCGTTTGTCCCGGGCGTTCTGGCGGATCTTCTTGCGTTCCAGGCGCCGTTCGGTCCTGGAGGTGGCCCGGCGCATCAGCGTCTCGGCCTCGGCCAGCATCTGCTCCGCAGTCTCCTGGACACCGGCCGCGTCTTGCTGTCGCTTCTCGGCCTGGGCCAAGAGGGCCTCGGCCGTCTTGTGCTTCTCGGCTGCCGTCCGGCGGGCGTCGGCGAGGATGCGGTCGGCCTCCGTCTTCGCGTCGCTGGTCATGCGGTTGGCGTCCTCGGACGCCGTCTGCCGCACCCGCTTCGCATCGTCCTCGGCCAGCCGGCGCACCCGCGCTGCCGCCGCGGCGGCGGATGCGCGTTCCTGCGCGGCGTCCTCCCGCTCGAGCCGGGCCTGCTCTCGTACCCGCCCGGCATCAGCCTCCGCCGTCCGGCGGATGGAGGCGACCTCGTCCTCCGCCGCCTCCCGCACCTGCACGGCCTCCTGCCCACTGGCCGCCAGCAGCCGCTGCGCACCCGCGGAGATCTCCTCGGCCCCGGCACGGGCCCGTTCCACCAGCGCGGCCGCCTCCGACGCCGCGCGCTGCTCGAGGTCGGCGGCCTGCTGCCGGGCCTCGCTGAGAAGCCGCTCGGACTCGGACCGCGCGGTGTCCATCACCTCGGCGGCATGAGTCTCGGCCGCCTCGCGCTGCTCCTGGGCCTGGCGCTCTGCCTCGCCCCGTAGGCGTACGGCCTCGTCCTCGGCCTCCTGGCGCGTCCGGCCGCCGGCCGTCTCGGCGTCGGTGGTGATCCTCTGCGCGGACACCTCGGCGTCCGCCACCAGGGCCTTGGCCTTCTCGGTGGCTGACTCGCGGACCACACGCGCGGCGGCCTCAGCCTCTTCGATCAGACCCGACGCGTGGGCTTCGGCTTCCGCCAGCTGCTCCTCGGCCTGTTCGCCGGCCTGCGCCCGCAGATCGTCGGCGTCGCGCTGAGCAGCGGCGAGAAGCCGTTCGCTCTCCTCGCGGGCCTGCCGGGCGGCCTCGTAGGCGGCATCCGAGCGCTGGTCAGCGGCGGCAATGAAGTCGCTGGCCTGCTTCGAGGCGTGGGCAAGCGTCCTCCGGGCGCGCGCGTCGGCGTCCTCCCGGATCCGCTGCGCCTGCTGCTTGGCCTGGCCGACCACCTCCACCGCGCGCCGCCTGGCGACGCCGAGAAGGCGCACAGCCTTCGTACGGTCAGCGCTGGTGCTCGCCAGTATTTCCCGGGCCTGCTCGGCAGCGACCGCGAGGATGTCGGCGGCGCGATCCTGCGCGTCCGCCAGGCACTCGTCAGCCGCATCCCGCACGGGCACCGGCTGTTGCTCGGCCTCCGGTGCCGGAGCAGTCGGGGGCTGGGGCGCTTCCGACGGGGCGGAGGCGCGGCGCCGTCGCTGCGGCGGCACCGGGTTCTTCTTCGCGCGACGTCCCACGCCGCGACTCCTTTCTCAAGCCACCGGTCCGCGCCCCGTCGGGGCGCGGACCCGCGCCGGCTGGCCGCATGCGGCCTGCCGGATGATTCGGGCGATACGGGTCGCGCCGCGGTGATCCCGGCCCCAGCTGGAGCTGACCTTCCGCGCGCCGCACCCTCAGCGCTGCTGCTCACGTCTGTCGCGAACGGCCGACTCGATGCGCTGGCCGGCGATGGCGATCACGGCGAGCCGCGCGTCCGTTCCGCGAGGCGAGCCCGCATGTCCGCAGCGGTGAGCGGAACCCGTCGGCAGGCAGGCACCCGCGCGTCGGCTGCTCGCACCTGGGCCAGGAGACAGTCGCTCAGCAACTGCTCGGCGGGCGTACGGCCATCAGCCGCCTGGGGGTCCGGAGCGGTATCCCGGGCCGAGACGCGGTCGCCGACCATGTGGCTGGCGGCCTCGCGCTGGCCGGGCTGGCGTCTCACCCTGCCTCGCCACTCGCAGGGGCAGGTGGTTCGGACCACCGGGCTGAATCTCGTGGTCAGAGCTTCTTGTTCTGCCCCCGGTGCGTGACGGGGGTGGCACCGCGGCGCTCGCCGCGCTGGAGGCGGGCCTCGGCGGCGGTCTCCGGGGCGTGGTGGCGCTGGTAGTCCCGGCGCGCTTCCTCGTGGAGCCTCTCGACGTCCGACGACGTCTGGTGTGCAATGCTCTTCGGCACGGGTCTTCTCCCTCGTAGTCGGGGTGACTCGTACGACGGCCCTGGGGCGCTATCCCGGGGCCGTCGCCTTGTTCGGTCTCTCATCACGAGCGACCACGGCCCCCGGCACCGGCCACCGTGGACGGTGGAGGTGTCGGGGACTGCAGTGGCTGGTGATCAGGCGGTCGCGTTGCGTGCCCGGTTGCGGGCGGCGCGGCGCTTCATCGCGCGGCGCTCGTCCTCGCTCAGCCCGCCCCAGATGCCGGCGTCCTGGCCGGACTCGAGCGCCCATTGCAGGCACTGCTCCATCACGGGGCAGCGGCGGCAGACGGCCTTGGCCTCCTCGATCTGGAGGAGGGCGGGTCCGGTGGTGCCGATAGGGAAGAACAGCTCGGGGTCCTCTTCACGGCACACGGCGTTGTGGCGCCAGTCCATTTGTGTGTTCTCCATTCAGTCGTTCGATTCGCGTGGTTCGGTGTAGTGGGCGGCTCGCCGCTGCGTTCGGCGGCGAGCCCGTTGTCGGGTGTCGGTGATGGACGGTCAGTCCCGGTTTGCGAACCGGATGCGGTCGAATTCCAGAGCCTCAGCGAGCACGCGCCCCGCAGTAAGTGGCGCGTGCTGGTCCGCGCACTCGTCGGCCCAGGACTGGTGGCGGTAGCAGGTCTGCCGATCGTCGGCGTGCATCCCGGCGTCCTCCAGCCGGTCATCGCGTGCGATCGCCGCGGCGAGCTTCTTATTCATCAGACAGTCCTCTCTCAGGTGGGACTGGGAATCGGGCACTCAGTCCGATGCGGTCCGGGCGGTGGCCTCGGCCTCTGGCGGAGGCTGGCCTTCCGTGCCAGGCCGGTGCATGGGAGTCAGGTACTGGTCCGGGCGACGGTCTCGGCGAGCCGGCGGGCGGCATCCTGCGAGGCCTTGAGGTCGGCAGATGCCCGGCGCCGTGCTTGCTCGAGGTCAGCGGCGGCTTTCGGTGCTGGGGCGCTGGATCGGCTGCTCATCGCGGTCCACCACCGGGGGTGCTGTCGGCGAGGCGGCGGGTCATGTCCGCGAGGGTCCGCGGCGTTTTCCGGCCCGCGCGGAGGGCGCGGGTGTCACCGTCGACGACGAGGTGCTTGACCAGGGCGTGCAGCTGGGCCTGCGGATCTTCCTGGGGGTGTCGGGGGCTGGTGGCCGCCGGCTGGCTCGCGTGGTGCGCAAGTCGGTACACCGGGGTAGTACCGCTGCCGTTCGCGTGCGTGGGCCGTGCCATGCTGGTGATCACGGGTTCCTCCACAGGGTTCCTGTACCGACGGCTCTGGGGTGCGATCCCGGGGCCGTCCTTTTTTGACCGCTCGTCACGAGTGGGCACGGCCCGCCGCACCCTGGCGCATCGCCGTGATGCGGGTGCGGTGGACCGTGAGCACTGGTGCTCAGGTCCTCGATGTGTCCGGCCCGGTGTGGGCCGGGGCGGGCGCCTTCTTCTATGCGCCCGCGGGAGGCCCGCTGAGGGCCTCGTTCAACTCGTCCACTCTGGAGTTCTCAATGTCCGGCTGGTCTCCGGTCCGTCCCACACGGGAGTCGCCGGCCCGTTGGCCGCCTCGTGGGCCTGAATGTCGAGGCGAGGACCTGGTCCTGGCCGGGTCCCGGTGCCCAGGAGTGCCCTGGGAGGACACCTCTGGGGTAAGGCCCCGTCTTGTCTCGGCGTGACCTTGCATATAAGGTACTGCCATACATACAAGGCATGTCAAGGGAGATCCGCCATGACCCTTCAGGGGGCGCAGCTGGTAGCGACTGCGGCGATGTGCTGCACTATGTCCACCGCGTACAGCCATGTGGATATAGAGGGGTCGACATTGGGGGCCGGACAGCCGGAGTACCAGCGGGTCGCGGATGACCTGCGCCAGCAGATCGCCGACGGCCGCCTAAAGGCGGGCCACCCGATCCCTTCAACCAAGAAGCTCAGCGAGCTGTACAGCGTCTCTCCCATCGTTGTCCGCCGCGCCGTGGGCGATTTGACGAACGAAGGGCTGCTCTACGGAGAAAAGGGCGTTGGCGTCTTCGTCAACGAGGGAGGGCCGACCAAGGCCGCGCGGGGCGCGTCCGTGGCGCAGGCACTCAGTGGGATCGACGCCCTACAGAAGCAGATCGACGACATGCGCGCCGCTAACGAGATCGCCCTCGAGAGCCTGAGCAGAGACTTGACCGTCCTGCGCCGGCAGGTGGTCGAGCTGAAGGAGCGTCCGCCGGCCCAGGAGTAGGTCGCACTGCTTGAGTCAGGACGTCGTGACGGCGAACGGGTTCAGGAGGTGAGCAGGGTGGGTCGGAGGCTCTACAGCGTCGCCGGCCTTAGGGCGCAGCGCGGCGAGCGCTGCCTCGAGCGTGGGAGGCGGCGTTTTGGCATCCCACCCTTCGGGGACTGCGAGCTTGGTGCGCGGGCGGTGGGGTGGTCCGACCCGGTTCGGGAGGCAGTCGACTACGGGGACCAGGCCGTAGGTGCGGGCGAAGAGGAGGACCGGCTTGCCTGCCGCGACCACAGTGCGCAGTTCGTCGCGGGCCGTGGGGCCGAGCCGGTAGACCTTCCCGCCGGGCTTCTTCTGAGGCGCGATCAGCACCAGGCCGTCGAGCCCCTGGGCGAACTTTTCCCAGCGCTCGGCATAGTCCTCGCCGCCGGCGAACGCGGTGCCGTAGGTGAGAAGGTCGATACCTCGCGGAAGACGGGTTCGCACAGCTTTGACCCTGTCGTCCCAGTTATCCCGTTCGGCAATGAGGGGCGGCGCGCCCAGGTAGACGCGGACCGGCGCTCCGGGTTCGCGGGATGCGGCGATGCGGCGCATGGCCGTGATGTATCCGCGCTGTCGCGCCGGCGGGGCGTAGCTCTTCGGCGGGGCGGCGGCAGGGGCGGCAGGCATGCCGCTCATGATGCCGCGCCTGCGGCCTCGACACCCAGTCAGGACATCTACGCCATAGGGTCGTATTCACTGACGTACCGACACGTCCCTTGGTTCTGGTCGGTAAGTGGCTCGGCCGGGACGCCCGGTAGGGATAGGCTGGCAGCGTCCTTGATCTATCGGAAAAACAAGGACCCCCGAGGCCCTAGGAAGCCACGGGGGTCAACGAGCCTGTAAGGGAGGCTCTGATGGCACCACTGTACCTTCAGCCGGCCTCGCACTTCCCGGCTCTCCGTTCCGATCTCGCCATCCTGGCGACGTCCACGCCCGCGCCCGGGCAGCCCTCCGTGGTGGAGGTCGAGATGACGTAGAGGGATAGGGCGGCGCCCGTACGACCTACGGATTGACTGCCGCCTGGGCTCATGGGGCCCGGTGACTTGCCCGTCACCAGACCCGACGCCCGTCTGCTCTCCGTGAGGCTTGCCCGCCTCGTGGAGGAGGTGTCCGACCCGGTTGCCCCCGGCTTCGGACTCTTCAAACTCAGGTTCGCCAGAACCCACAGCCCTTCAAGAAGGGCTTTGCCATGCCCGCTGCACGCAGGAAGGCATCTCCATAGTGCACGACCATCTGCCAACTTGTCAGCTTCGCACGCCCACCCACAGGCGATCCTGTGGCGCGCATCACAGGCTGATCGTTTCGCCGTACGGCTCGGCTGACCGACGCCCGGCGCTCCTCGACACCCAGCCACCCGCTGCCCCGGCCCGGGGCGGTCGCTCCGACGCGCCGCCCCCGCCCTGACCGGGCCGCGGTCGGCCAGGCCGTTCTCGGCCCCGCGCCGAGACGGTCCGGCGACGTCGCCGGTGTCAGCTCTGCGGTGCCCGTGACCGTGCGGTCAAAGAATTTCCGATCTTGCTGTCACACGGGCACCCGCCATCACACCTCTATGGCTGACCCCCGACCCGACCCGCGTCGCAGGAACGCCCTTAGCTCACCAACACCACAGCCCCGCCGGAATCCGGCGGGGCTGCGAGACCCAGCGCAGCGGCTCCATGGCTGTCACCTGACCGCTGCGCCAGGAGAAGTGTGTCCAGCCTAGCCATCAAGTGGGCGTCGTTCACGCCTGTTGCAGCGATCGCGCACCCGTACGTCCGCCCGCTCGCTCCGTCCGCGCCGGCCCAGGCGCCCGCCCGGTCCCGGGAGGCGCAGTGAGTGCCGCACCGGCGCACAGCCGTGTCCCGCGAGCGGTCGCGACGACCGCGGGGTGCTCTTCGGAGCGCCGCCAGCGCGTCCGGGTTCCCTGGCGTCTGATTGCCTCGGCCTCCTACGCCGACGTCGCCCTGTCCGTGTACATGAAGGTCAAGGCTCTCGGCGCCCGCCCGGAGGGCTGCACCGCCGGGGCCGAGAGGCTCGCGTCGTACCTGGGGATGTCGAAGTCCTCCGTCGAGCGGGGTCTGACCCAGCTGCGGCGCCCGGCTGCGGACGGAGTCGTGGAGCTCCCGGAGAACGTCCGGCGTTCGCTGCCGGGCGGCTCGGGCACGACGGCGCGTCGCCGGGTGCGGACGATGTCGTCGACGGAGCGGTTCGTGTGGCTGCCGGTGGCGGCCTGCGAGGACCTGACCCCACGGCAGCTGCGCGCGTACGCCGTGCTGATGTACAGCCAGAAGCAGCGGATCCCCCTCACGCTGGGCGAGATCGCGGGCTTCCTTCGGCACTACTCCGGACGGCGGGCCGGCCTGCCGGTCACCGCGGAGGCTGCGGGGGCCGTCATCGACGAGCTGGAGGCCGCGGGCTGGGCGACGGTGCACCGGCGCGCCGGTGCGCAGGGCCGTCACCACTACATCGCGCACGAGATCCCTCCGGCTGCCGACGAGCACGGCCAGGAGCCCGCCGGTGCGCCCGGTGACGCTGTGGACACCCCGCGGCCAGAGGCTGGTCCGGGTGCGGGAAGTACCGGTGTTGGTGACGGATCGGGTGCCGATGCTGGTGACGGATCGCTCGCGACTAAGGAAGACCTCGGGACTGTCCGACCTGATGACGAACGCGCGCTGTTCTTCCCCGCCGTAGGCGAAGTTCAGGTGGGAGAGGCTGTGGAAAACCCGGCTTCCGGCTCCACGAGCGTCGTGGAGGAGGGCGGTCTCGCGCTGCGCGCGGGCAACAAAAACCTCCCCTCCTCCGACAGCACCACGAGCCCGGCCCGGCCGAAGGCGGCCCCGTACGACGGGCCGGAGCTCACGTTCAGCCCCCGCATCCACGCCGCCCTGGAGCCGGTGGCCTGGCTCATGCAGCAGATCGGCAGCGTCTGGGTGCTGCGCCGGATCGGCCGGGAGGTCGGCCGCCAGCTGAACGAGGGCACGGACGCCGACCGGCTGCGCCACCGTCTGACCGCGCGCCTGGCCGGCGTCATGGTGTCCGACATCCGCGACCCGGGACGTTGGATCCTCGGCGCGGCGCTGCCGCGATGGGGGTGCGGGAACCGCGACTGCGAGTCCGGGGTGCGGTGGTCCACCGGGGAGACCTGCGAGGTGTGCCAGGATGCCTTCGCCGCCAAGCAGGCCGAGCGCCAGCGTCAGCAGCGGCTGGCCCAGGGGCTGTGCCCGGAGCACGGCGTACTCATGGTCGGCGACGAGGGGTGCGTTGAGTGCCAGCCCACGGCTCGGCCGGTTCGGCCGGTGCGAGCGACGTCGCCGGCGCCCCGGTCCCAGGAGCCGCGCGAGGTACCGCGCGGGATCTGCCGTGCCTGTGCGAGTGGGTTCCCCGAGGCGGAGGCGGCGAGCGGCGACGGACTCTGCGCAGCGTGCCGTCCGACCACACAGGGGGAGCCGGAGGAGCGGGTACAGGAGGCCGAGGAGCTCAGGTGCGCTGGGTGGGGCGGTGAGTCGTGCGACCGGCTCGCGCTGCCCACCCGCTTCGTGTGCCTGCGTCACCACGCCGCCGCGCTGGCCGCGAACGCGGCGTCGTGAGTGCCCGCGCGGACCGCATGGTGGCGCACCGGGCTGAGGTCTCGGCGAGGCGTGGTGCGGCCGGTGCGCACCGAGCTGGTGCGGTGCCCGCTAATCCCGACCTTCGCACGCGCACCACACATTCGAAGGTGCACGTCCTTGACGCACCTTCAAATGAACGGCTATCAGGTTTTGCTATGCGTGCATCGTCAGTCAGGAGCCGCTCGTCGGTTCCTGTTGCCCCGCCGGCTGCGCGCCGGGGGACGGGCTCTGGTGCGGGGTAGTGGACGGCGTGAGCGCACCGCCATGGAGACTGTGCGGACGGGAGTTCGCACCGATGAGCAAAGGGAGATGCCAGTGCGGTTGGACCGCTTCGCCATCGACGACGGGCACCATTCCCCCCGGCTGATCCCCGACGAGGACGCGTCCAGCGCTGCGGGTGCCGCTCGCTTCCGGGCAACCTGCTCGTGCGGGCGGATGCCCCGTCACCGTCCCGGGAGCCCGGAAGAGGCCCTTGCCGCGCACCGCGCTCATGTCGACACCCGGCTCGGCCCCTCGCGAGGGCCGGTATGGCTGCCGCTCGAGGCCAGGCTGGTCCTGCTGCTCGTGGGGTGTTTCGCACTGTTCGCGTCCAGCCTGCTGGGGTCGACCGCGGTGACGAGGTACCTGCACGCGACCGGCGCCGCATCCCTCAGCATCCGGGCCAGCGGGGTGCTCGTCGGGTTCCTTGCCGCCGCGTCCCTGATGGTCGCGGTCCGCCGGTACATCGCTCCGACCCGAAGCTGAGCACGAGCCGCCCAAGGGGGGGTGCCGACAGCCCGAGTGGCTGCCGGCACCCCCTTTCGTGCAACAGGTCCGTGGTGGTTCCTGCATGCCACGGAGGCCTTGACTGGGCTCTGGGACGGGCTGGCCACAGAGGTGAAATCACCCCCCTTCCTCGCAGGGAGGTGATCTCTCCCTCCCGCCTCAAGGGGAGCACCCACACCCTGACGGCATGTTCAGCGTGAGGGCGCACGCGGTGCGCCCCGGGCGCGCGGTCAGCCAGCCCGGGAGCCGCTGCGCCGCCCTCCCTCCTCTTCGACTCGGCACTCCGCCGGCCTCGGTCGAGCCCTGCGGGAGGGGTGGGCCGCTCCACCGCACCGCCGCTCTGCACACGTGCGCAGCGCACCTTCGCCACCGCACCGCACTCACCGCATTCGGTCCGTGGCGCCCTCCTGCGCCACGTGCGGTGCGCTTGCCCAGCCTCGTTCTGAAGTGCGGTGCGCCGCTCCGGGGAGCGCGGCCGCACCGCATGGTCGCCGTGGTGCGGTGCGTGCCATACCCAGAGGCCCGCTGTGGCGAAGCCGTGGTGCGGCGCGCCCTGCGGTCGGCGCTTGCGGTGTTCCGCTTGCCGCCGCCGCGGCCGACCTTGCGGGAGCCGCAGGCCGACACCGTCCGACCGCTGGCGGGGCGAGCCGCTCGTCCGGCACAGCGGCTGGTGAAGCCCACGGGCATGCGCACGGACCGTAGTCATCTCGTCGGGGCCGCCACCCTTGCAGCGGCCGCGTCCGTTGAACGGCTGCACCTGGTTCCGGCTCTCGCCGAGGGACGAGCGACGGGAAGGGCGGGCCCGGACACTCGGTATTTCCCCTGGACAGCGCTCGCTAGCGACTGCCCGGCACCCCTTGACACACCCCGCTAGTGATCAACTAGCTACACCCAGTGGCGATCTGGGGTGAGGGGAGCCAGCGTGGAAGAGGGGTTGGAAGCGCCGGGCGGATCCGGGGCGGTGGCTACCCTCCGCAGCGGCCGCCCCTCAGCGGCACCCTGCGCTTCGTGCCTCCGCGAGTCCTCCTTCGCCCCTTCATGGCTCACCACGGACGAGGGGCGCGGCAGGGCGAGCGCGGCTGACTGGTGTCTTCCGCTTCGCCGCTCGCTCCGGGCTCGAAGGCCGGCAGCCGGCGGCGGACCGGAGGGCCCGCACCGGACCGTCCGGTGCGGTGCACCTCCTGCGCCGCCCTTCTTCAACGCCAGCACCGGTGCGCACCGCACTGCCGCACGTTCGCGCCGGTGCGGTGCGGTGCGCACCCGGGGCCCCGCACGTCATCGGCGCACCGGTGCGCCTGGTGCGGCCCCTGCGACCGCACCAGGCGCACCGCACCGGGGGCGTGATGCGGAATCGCATGGCCGGCCGACGGTCTCGGCGCACCCTCGCCGGCCAGAGTTCTGCGATCGCCCGACCGGCGGGTAGCGGCGAAGCGCGGGTCTGGCCAGCCAGGCATGTCAAGGCGTTGCGCTGGGGCTAGCAGCGTCGGACAGACCTTTGTCAAGGGGGCCCCAGAGAACGTCTGCGTCATCCACCAATCCCGGTGACGCGAAAGGACGGCCTCAGGACATGGGCACCAACATTCACTTCCGTGCAGGCAGCTCCTCCGCGTCCGGACGTAGCTCCAGCTCGATCGGGCGCATGAACCGTGACTGGGCCGACCTGGCCCGGGACCTCCGAGCGGCCGACCACGTCGCCTCCTGGTCGGAGAACCACCCGGAGCTCGGCGGGGCCTGCACCCCGCAGGGCGTCATCGACCGGCTGGCCGGCCTCCAGCGCGCGGGGGACTGGCTCACCCACGACGCCGTGATGAGGGTGCTCGTCCAGCGCGCCGCCGCGGGCGGCTTCGACGGTGACCTGGCGTGGCGGATCGCGATGCGCGTCCTGCTGCCGAAGGTCATCTTGATGACGCGCACACAGCTGCGGGACGGGGTCGAGTTCGACGAGATCCTCGCGACGATGCTGAGCGCGCTGTGCGAGGTCGTGCGGACCTACCCGCTCGAGCGCCGCCCGCGTGCGCTGTTCGCCAACCTCTCCATGGACACCCTCTCGCTGGCCCAGCACATCCTGGCCGCCGACTTCGACGACCGCGCCAAGCTGCGCGAGATCGCCCACGGCATGGTCCCCCTGGCCGCCGACTCGGCCACCTCGGCACTGCTGCTCGGCGAGGCCCCGGACCCGTACGAGCAGGTGCGGCTGGCCGAGCTCCTGGTGCGCGCCGTCGAACTGGACCTCGTCAGCGCCGAGGAGCCCGAGCTCACGGACGGTGCCGCGCGCACCGAGCTGCTCGCCCTCGTCAGCTGGGCCGTGGACATCCAGGCCCTGTCGCCCGTCGAGGCCCAGCGGATCACCGAGTACCACCTGTCCGCATCCGACGTGCCCGACCGGGCGCACCGCACCACGCGTGCCATGGGCGCCGAGGGCGCCCGGCTGCGCCAGCGCGCGAGCCGCGCGACCCGAAGCCTCCGCCAGGCGGACACCGTGAACGCCTACCTCGCCGCTGCCTGAAGTTTTTTTGCCGCCGCGCGTCACACCGTGCCCTGCGCCGACACCTCTATGGCTGATCCCCCCATCCCGCCCCCTGCCCGATCCAAGGGAGTACTGCTGTGTCCACGCCCCCTCCCCGACCGGCCCACGCCGCCCAGGTGGCCGACGCCGAGGAACTGCTCGTCGCCCGCGCCCGGCGCCAGGCCCTCCTCCTGGCCGCCGCCCTGGTCCGTGAGCCGATGAACCGGAAGGTCCACCAGGACCTGCGCACCTTCGTGGAGAAGGACTCCGAGCCGGCGCTGCGCGCGTGGGAGTCGCTGATCTCCCGTCACCCGGACGAGCTGCGCGAGCGCATCCGCACCGTGCTGTGCCGCCGCACCGCGGGGAGGGCCTCGTGAAGCGGCTGCGCCGAGGCAAGAAGAAGGGCGACACCTGGGGCGAGGAGAGCGCCGCCGCTGCGGCGGAGCAGGAGGCCCCGGCGGGGCAGCAGGGCGAGCTGGCCGATGACGGTGAGGACCGCACCGGCTGGCAGACCAGCACCGCCGGCCTGTCCGGCATGACCCGGCTGGCCCGCATCGGCGCCTGGGTGCTCGTCGCTTCCGGCCCGCTGATGGGGATCGCCGCGCTCGCCGCGTCCTCCGGCCCTGCCCAGGGCGCGCCGAAGAAGACCGCGGCGGTGCGGCAGGCTTCGGGGACGGGCCCGTCCGGCTTCGCCACGCTGTATGTGACGGCCTTTCTGGAGGCCGGCGAAGGCACCGAGAGGTCCCTGGCGCCGTACTTCTCGGGTGCTGTGAACTTGACCGTTCCTCCCGGGACGCGGAGCGTGACGCGCTCGGCGGTGCTCGGCGCCCGTGAGACGGCGCCCGGCTACTGGTCCGTGACGATCGCCGCGACGGTCACGGTCAAGGACAAGAAGGGCACCGCGGGCCCGGCCGCCGTCCAGTACTACCGGGTGGGAGTGCAGGCGCTCGGCCCGGAGAACGCCGGCGGCACCTCTTCCTCCGGCGACGCCCTGGTGGGGTACACCGCCACGTCCCTGCCGGCGCAGGTCGCAGCGCCCGAGGCGCTCAAGCCGGGCGCGCTGGGCTACGGGACGTCCCGCGGCAGCAGCACTTCCGACCCGGCCACGGAGACGGCCTCCGGCTTCCTGGGCGCCTACCTCGCCGGCAGCGGAGACCTCTCCCGCTACACCTCTCCCGGCGTCCGCCTCCAGCCGGTGGCCCCGGCCCCGTACACCGCGGTCAAGGTCACCCACGTCGACGACGACTCCCCGAGCGCCGGCGACCAGAAGGTGCCCGGCGACGGCGCCAAGCGCCACCTGCTGGTGAGCATCGCCGCCACCGACAAGGACGGTCGCGCCTGGCCGCTGACCTACGCCCTGGACCTCAGCTCCCGCGCCGGCCGGTGGGAGGTCGCGGCCCTAGCCGACGCCCCGGTGCTCAAGCCGGACAGCCAGCCCTCCGCAGCACCGGCCACGGCCACCGCTGCCCCTGACTCCGATGGCGCGAGCACGCCCACGGCCACGCCCACGGCGGCTTCGCCGGCCGCGAGCGCCTTGCCCTCGCCGTCGAGCTCCTGATCCCTCCTCATCTCCATACGAAGGAATCGTTCATGCACACCATCACCACCGACCCGAACTCCGTCGTCCTGGCGGGCGACCTCCTGGACTGGGGCAACACCAAGGTCGGCCAGCTCCGAACCCTCCTGCTCGCTGCCGCGGGTCTGATGGCCATAGCCGCGGTCCTCACGGCCTGGTGGCGCACCAAGTCCTGGGTCGGCACCCTCGTCGCCTTCCTGCTCGCGGCTCTGGTCCTGTGGGGCATCGCCAACATGAACGTCTTGAAGACCAAGGTCGGCTCCGAGGTCGACGACGCCGGCGCCGTGACCGTCGTGCAGATCACCGACAACGCAGCCCGGGCTGAGAACGGGCTCGTGTGATGAGCGACCTCGACGAGGACCTGATCGGCCACTCCTACACCCGGGCGCGCAAGCACCCGCTGGTCATCGGCAAGCTCCCGGGCGCCGGACGGCTTCCGGGAGGGCCGTACACGATCACGCAGATCGTGACGATGGTCGTCACCTTCGGGGTGCTCATCATGACCCGCGAGCTGTGGGCGCACTTCGGCTTCGGGAACTTCCTCGTCCTGGTCGCCTTTCCCTGGGGGCTGGCCTGGGTACTGCGGTACGCGCGGATGGACGGGCGTGACCCGGCCCGCGCGCTGCGGAGCCTGCTCATCTACTCCTCCGCCCCGGCGGGCGGCCGGCTCGCCGGCCGCCCGCAGCGCACCGCCCGCCCTCGCCTGGCCACGGGCAGCTGCACCATCCACGTGCGCGCTCTGGACGCCGCGCCGGCCGAACAGCCGGCCGCCGCCGTCCAGCCGGCCGTCCGGCCTGCGGCGACCGACCACCGGCCGGAGGCGCGCCCGGTGGCCGCGACGTCTCCCTCTCCCGCTCCGGCCGCGGCCGCGGTGCCCGCCGCCGGGGCGGGCACCGCGCCGGTCTCGCCCCGCACCCACTTGCAGGCGCTCCTGGCCTCGCTCGACAAGCCCGCCTCCTGACGGCCCGCCATCGCCGCCTGCCCCTCCTTCTTTTCACTCTGCAAGCAAGGAAGTCCCCATGCGTCTGCCCGTCCGGCACATCAGCGGCCACCTGATCTGGACCACCTCCGCGACCACCTGGGCGTGCTGGCGCGTGGACACCGACAATTACACGCACGCCTCCAAGTCCACCAAGCGCGAGCGGCTGGATGCGCTCGAGTCGCTCTTCAAGGCCCTGCGGGGCGAGGCGCTGCTGCTGAGCCTGTGCCCTCAGGTCGATGCCGCGAGCGTGGTCACGCGCATGACGGCCGGCGTCGACCTGGACGCCTCGCCCGAGTACGTCGATCTGTCGCTGCGCGTCCTGGACCAGCTCGAGGGCCTGGAGCTGACCGGCCGGGTCGACTTCCTGTGCGTGCCGCTTCCGCACCTCGATCTCAAGGACACCGTCCGGGCGGTGGCGTCCTCGGTTCAGGCCGAGATGATGGGCGCGCTCGGTCTGCCTGTGGCGCCGATCCGTCGAGAGGAGGAGAAGGCCCGCCTGGAGCAGGCCAAACGGATGGCCGCCGGCTGGCCCGCGGGCATCAAGCTCCGCCCGGCCACCGAGGCCGAGATCTTGTGGATCTACGGACACAGCGCCCGACGGGGCATCAGTGAGCCGCTGCTGCCCGAGGACGGCACCCCGCGCGCCCTGCGCGGCCGCGGACACACCGTGCGCGCCCACACGGAGGTCATCCTCGACGAGGGCGGACGCAGTGACCGCACCTCGAAGGCGCCGTCCAACCCCTTCCGCCGCCGCTACCTCAAAGTCACCTCGGAGCACGGGGACTCTTACCAGGCGTTCAGCATGCTGTCCGAGATGCCGGAGTCCTTCCGTTTCCCGGGGTCGGAATACCTTTCGATCCTGGACGAGTTCGGGTTCCCGGTGGACTGGGCGGTGCGCCTGCACGTGGAGGCCGGCGCCAAGGCCGAGCCGAAGAGCCGCCGGCAGCAGCGCGAGCTGGCCCACCAGCGCGGCGAGTACGCAGGTGAGACCGCGGGCGTCCCGGCGTCCCTGGACCGGGCGAGCCTGTCCCTGGACGAGTACCGCGACCGGCTCACCTCCTCCTCGACCGAGGTGGAGATCCGCCCTGCGGTAGCGATCTGTGTGTGGGGGGAGACCCCGGAGGAGGCCAACCAGAGGGCCACTGCCCTCGCGCATCACTTCGGCGGCAACGAATACACCCTGGTCCGCCCCGTGGGTGACCAGGCCGCGATCTTCCACGGCATGCTCCCCGGCACGAAGACGCCGCGCCCGATGCTCGACTACGCCCAGGTTCTGCTCGCGAGGGACTTCGCGATGGCCATGCCCTTCTGCGGTGCCGGCCTGGGCGACGACGCCGGCATGCTCTTCGGCCTCCAGCTCAACGGCGGCGGCGTGCGCCCGGTCCTCGTCGACTTCTCCCACGGCCCCCGGGTCAACGCGAACGCCTCCGCGGCCTTCGTCGGCGAGCTCGGCTCCGGCAAGTCGGTGGCCATGAAGTGCGCGATGTACTCGATCCTCACCACCGGCCACCGCACCGACACCAAGAAGTCGCGCGGCCGCGCCCTGGTCATCGACCGCACCCCGCAGCAGGAATGGTCGCGCTTCGCGGCCGCGTGCCCGGGCACCACGCAGATCATCCGGGTCGACGAGAACGCCGGTGTGAGCCTGGACCCCCTGCGCGTCTTCCGCGGCCCCCGGGCGGCCCGCTACACCGAGTCCTTCCTCACCCCGCTGCTGGACATCGGCGGCATGTCCATCGAGGGCATCACCCTCGCCGAGGCCATCGAGGCCACCCGCCTCGCCCCGAACCCCAGCATGACCGCGCTCATGCAGACCCTCGCCGAGCGCGCCCGCACCGAGGACCCCGAGGAACCCAACGACGCCGCGGTACGCGCCGCCGCCTCCGAGCTGGTGCGCAAGCTGCGCAGCCTGGCGAAGAAGGACCTCGGCCGGGTGATCTTCGACCCGAACCTGCCGGTCGTGCGGATCACCGACGCCGACTCGATCGTCTTCGCCGTCGACCGCCTCGGCCTGCCCTCGAAGGAGGAGCTCGCCGAGCACCGGCTGGTCAGCCTTGAGGTGGAGAAGCGTTTCGGCTGGCGCCTGATGTACCTGATGACCGCGCTGTGCCGCGAGATCGCGTTCGCCAACCAGGACGAATTCTGCGGGGTCTTCCTGGACGAGTGCTGGTGGCTGACCAGCTCGGCCGAAGGCTCCAACCTGCTCCTGGAGCTCATCTCCGACGGCCGCAAGCACCACGCCGGCGCGTTCGCCGGCAGTCACGACCCCTACGACATCGGCCCGAAGAACGAGATCGGCGACAAGATCCGTGCCCTGCTGAGCCACGTCTTCGTCTTCCGCCACCGCAGCAAGACCCTGGCCGCCCGGTGCCTGGAGTTCCTGGACCTCGACCCCACCGACGCCGAGATGATCAAGCGCATTACGGAGAACCTCAGCCCCATCAACCTCTCCGACAGCGAGCGGATCCTGCGGGCCGGCGAATGCCTCTACCGCGACCTGCGCAAGCGCGTCGCCGGCATGAAGGTCCTCATCCCCGCTGATGAGCGCGCCGCCGAGGCCATTCACACCACGCCCGGCCAGCATCAGGACGCCACCGAGGCGCTCCTGGAGACGCAGGCCCTCGACGAGGGGGCCCTGGTATGAGACGCCACACCTCCTCCCGCGCGGGCGCCCCCCGGCGCCGACGCCGCGCGCTCTGGCTCACGCTGCTGGCCCTGCCCCTCGCCCTGCTCATCGACTTCTCGGCGCGGGTCGCCTTCGCCGACCCCAGCCCGGGTCCGGGGCCGACGCCCGGGGCCTCCGCCTCTCCCCAGCCCGGCCAGTCCGCACCCGCCACACCGGCACCCTCCGCACCCGCCTCACCGGGCACCAGCGCACCCTCCGCGCCGGCGCCCCCGCCAGCGACGTCGGCTCCGGCCCCGCAGCCGCCGAGCTCCGAGAACGGAAACCGCAGTCGGATTCCGAAGCAGTCGGACGACGAGATCACCAAGCCCGCCGAGGAAGGCAGCGGCCTGCTCTCGCCCTTCGACGTCAACGACGAGAACGGCGTGCCGATCTCGAGCTACGGCGTGGACGCCGACACCGGCGGCTGGAAGGACATCGACCTCAAGATCTGGAACCTGATCGCCCAGATCTTCTTCAGCATCGCCAAGTGGGTCGTCGGCTTCGCCTGCTGGCTGATCGACTGGGCCCTGAATTTCGGCCTGGCTAAGATCCTCGTCGGGCCCGTCGACGACATCGCCACCACGCTCAAGACCCAGGTGATCGACCGCCTGGGCCTGCCGGGCATGTTCCTGCTGTTCGCAGGCCTCTACGCCGGCTGGCACATCCTCTTCCGCCAGCGCAGCCGCGGCTTCGCCGAGGCCGGCCTGTCCCTGGTGATCGCCGCGCTGACCACGACCGTGCTCGTCTCCCCAGCCCAAGTGCTTCTCGGGCAGCACGACCGGCCCACGCCGCAGGGCTCCACAATGCTGCTGTCCGAGGACGGCCTGCTCGGCAAGGCCAAGGGCATGAGCCTGGAAGTCTCCGGGATCATCCTGAACAAGGACGACGACGGCGGCACAAAGCCGGAGAACGTCAGCAAGCCCATCACCAACGCGCTCGTCGACGCGCTCATCGTCAAACCCAACCAGCTCATGCTGTACGGCCGCACGTTCGACGGCGCGTGTGCCAAGGCCTTCGGCAAGTACAAGCTCGCCGAGTACAACCTGTCCCGGTTCGGCCTGAATTACTGGGAGGCCACCACCTTCGACTTCACGGTCAGTGAGGAAGTCAGGGCGCGCCTGAAGTCGATCGGTGAAAACTTCATCAAGACGTGCAACAAGGACGGCAAGACCAAACTCCAGTCCCGGCGGGCCTCGGCCGACATGGCCTTCAGCGCACTTTTCATCGCCATCGCCGCGCTGATCGTCTGCATCCTGATGGTCCTGGTCACCGGCGGGTTCCTTACCGCACAAGGGTGGCTGGCCTTCGAAGGCGTCCGCGGCCACTGGGCCCTGTGCGCAGGCATCCTCCCCGGCGGCGGGCGCGCCACCTTCTATCGCTGGCTAGCGGCCATGGCCAAGGCCGTGCTGAGGGTGCTCCTGTCCATCTTCTTCCTCGCCTTCTTCGTCCTGGTGATCCTCGCCCTGATCCACGCGGACACCGGCGACGTCCTGGCCGTGAAGTTCATGGCGATCGACTTCGCCGCCATCGCCGGTCTCGCCGGGCACAAGAGGATCGCGGCGACGGCACAGCAGGTCGCCGTCAACCTCAACCGGCGCCTGGCCAACGCGCGCGTCGGCGGCACCGGCCGGTCGATCTTCAACAGCCCCGGCCGCTACGCCGAGACCGCGCCCGGTCTCAAGCAGCTGTGGGGCGAGGCCCGCGGCGAGGCCCGCAAGGCTGCGGCCCCGCTCAAGACGGCCAAGGACCTGTGGACCGGATCCCCGCAGGCGGCCTCGAAGGCGCGCAGCAAGCTGCGCATGGCCGCGCGGGCAGCAGCAGCCGCCGGTACCGGCGGCGCGGCCGCAGCCGCGCAGGCCGCAGCCCGCCAGACGCTGAAGAACCGCCTGTCCGCAGCAGCGAAGAACAAGATGGCCGGCACCCGGGGCGGCCGGGCCACCATGGCCACCGGCAAGGCCGCGCTCGCCACCGCGAAGTTCGGTGCCAAGGCCACAAAGTTCACTGCGCTGGCCACCGTCGGGGCGCCGGTGGGCATCCCGAGGGGCGTCGCGGCGACCAAGCGGGGTGCGCAGGCCACCGCGCAGCGTGCCACGGCAGTCAAGGACCAGCTCGTCGCGGTGAAGGACCGCAAGGTCAGCGAGGCCAAGGCCTTCGCGACCGAGTACAAGACCAACGTCGCCACGATGGGCCGGTTCGTCGGCCGTCACGCGACCAACGCACAGCTCGGCCTCGCCCAGCCGCTGGCCCCCCAGCCCCCGCAGACGACACCCGGCCCCCGCGCAGCCGCCACCGCTCCGGCCGTACCCGGCGGCACCCCGCTGCCCCCCTCGCCGCCGCCCGCGACCACGCCCGCACCTCCGGTGCTGCCCACCCCCCAGCTGGCGGCCGCCCCGGCCAACCCCCCGCTGTCCGGCCCCGCCGTCGTACCGGCGATCCCGGCACCGTCCGCCGGATCCCCCACGCCGCCGCCAGCGCCGGCGCCGAGCGCCGCGCCGCCCGCTACCCCGGCGACGCCGGGCAGGGGGCCACGAGGTCCCCGGCGCGCGACCCGGCCGGCCGGACCACCGTCCGCGCGGCCGTAACCCGGCGCTGGAGGTGAGCCCGCACCCGCGGGCCCACCTCCAGCGCCAGCCTCTGGCGCCGTCGGCGCCCGTCCCACGAACCACCTGACCGGGAGTGCACTATGCCCACGC
This sequence comes from Streptomyces aureoversilis, assembly GCF_042657885.1. Lineage (NCBI taxonomy): Bacteria > Bacillati > Actinomycetota > Actinomycetes > Kitasatosporales > Streptomycetaceae > Streptomyces > Streptomyces aureoversilis. Next base: position 119,746 of record NZ_JBHSKJ010000022.1, on the reverse strand, counting down.
CCACACCGCCGCGGCGCCGACTCGCCGGTACCATCGCCCTCTTCGCCACCGCTGTACTCTTCGCCGGCCTAGGCATCGCCCTGCTGGTCGCCCCCCAGTCCGCCGACAAGCCGGCGCCCCGCCCTGCGCCGGCGGCGGGCACTTCATCCGCTCACCCGAGTGCCCCCCAGGCGGCTCCGCCTACCGCACCGGTCCCGCCCCCGCCCGGGAACCAGGGGCCCGCCTCGCAGCCAGCTGCCATGCCCCAGGGGCTGCCGCAGCCCATCGCCGAGGCGGCAAAACGATTCGTCACCGCCTGGGCCAGCCACGACGCGCGCCCCGGCAAAGACCGCGACTACAGCGACGCCGCCGACCGCGCCGCCGCGGAGGCCACAGCGGACTTCGCCGCCCGCCTGCGCGCCAAGACCGGAAGCGCCGGCGCCCACCAGTGGCAGCAGTGGCAGACCAACCGGACACGCGTCACGACGGACTTCACGCGCACCACCGTCCCCGACGGCGCACCCGCCCCCACCACGGATACGGCGTACGTCCGCGTGCTCTACACCCGCACCACCGCCCCTGAGCACGCCGAGCCCGTTGCGAGCCCCCAGCAGGTCGCCCTCCGGCTCGAGCGCGGCACCGACGGCCGGTGGCGGGCCGCCGGCATGCCGAACGCATGAGGCGGAGTACACGATGAAGAAACTCTTCCTCTCCGTCGGCTGCGCAGGCATCGCCCTCTTCGGCGTCCTCGTCGCCGCCGTGCTCGCCGTCACCTCCGCCATCGGCAACGACAACACCAGCGACAGCATGACCAACGCCGGCTTCGGAGGCGGACTGGCCAACACCAAGGACATCCCGGACTGGGTCCGCCCCCTGATCACCGGCGCGGTGCAGAAATACGGCTGCCCGGAAGTCACTCCCTCGTTGATCGCTGCCCAGATCTACAGCGAGAGCTCCTTCGACCCCAAGGCGCAGAGCTTCCACGTGGAGACCGACCCCAAAACGGGAGAGAAGCACAAAATACCGATCGCTGACGGTATCGCCCAGTTCATTCCCGAGACCTGGGCAACCGAGGGCGTCGACGGAGACGGGGACGGCGTCAAGGACGTCTGGAACCCCAAGGACGCCATCCCGGCCGCGGTCTCCTACGACTGCCACCTCGCCAAGGACGTCAAGAACGTCCCCGGCGACAAAACCGACAACATGCTCGCGGCCTACAACGCGGGCCCGTACGCCGTCATCAAGGCCGGCGGTGTACCTGCCATCGAAGAGACGCAAGGGTACGTAAAGGAAATTCGGGCTCTTGCCCGCAAGTGGGCAGCACCGATGACCGGCAGGCCGGGGGCCAGCGGCCGACTCGGCGACGTCGTCCAGGCCGCACGCTCCGCCCTCGACACGCTCTACGTCTGGGGCGGCGACTGCCAGCCCCCCTTCGAAGGTGCAAACGGCTGCGACTGCTCAAGCCTGGTCAAGATGGCCTGGTCCAAGGCCGGCGTGAACTTGGCCCGGTCCACGTACGACCAGGTTCGCGAAGGCAGCGAAGTGCGGTCCGTGGGCGACCTGCGGCCCGGTGACCTGATCTTCACCGGCGGCAGCGCATCCGCACCGGAGCACGTGTCCATGTACATCGGAGGCGGGGAGGTCATCGACGCTCCGCACACCGACGCGAGGGTGCGCATCAAGCCCCTGTCCTACTGGGAGTCGCAGATCCTGACGATAAGGCGACCGGCCTACACCGAACCGGCAAGCGGAGGCTCGGGCAGCTGGGGTACCCCTGTGAGCGACGACTCGATCGGCACCGGCTACCACGTTCCGGGCTCGATGTGGAGCAGCGGCTACCACACCGGCATCGACTTCCCCGTCTCCACCGGCACCACGATCCACGCGGTCGGGCCGGGCACCGTGGTCACCGCCGGCTGGAACAGCGCGTACGGAAACCAGGTCGTCATCAGGCACGACGACGGCAAGTACTCGCAATACGCGCACATGTCCTCACTGTCCGTCAGCGATGGGCAGCAGGTGGGCGGCGGCCAGCAGATCGGCATCTCCGGCGCCACCGGCAACGTCTCCGGCCCGCACCTGCACTTCGAGATCCGCACCGGCCCCGAATACGGATCGGACATCGACCCTGTGGGCTACCTCCGCGGCCACGGAGTCAACCTCTGACCCGACTCTGCCGGCGCTCTGGGCTTCCGCGGAAGCCCAGAGCGCCCGGAAGGTGTGACCGCCTCCGAGGCACGGCCCGGGCCGAGAGGACGCGGGTGTTCCATGGACGGTGCACGGGCTGCCGGCCCAGGCCTGTCGACCGGGGCCGAGTGTGGGCTCTCAGTTCGAACGAGGTTCGCCCAGCGGGGGCGTCATGACCGGGTGTCCGGTGTCGGTCCAGTCGACGCGGCAGGTGATCGTGTCGGCCCAGGAGCGCCATCCGTGGAAGGACGGGTCGTACTCGCCCCAGATCTTCGCCGTGAGCACGCGTGCGGGTCTGCGCGGTACGGCGGTCTCGTCCCATTCCAGGACATCGACGACCGGACGCCCGTCCAGCACGGCCCACCCAGCGTCGGCGACCTCGCTCTGCCAGTGGTGCCGCACGGACATCTGCCAGAGCGGCGGCTGGCCGTACTCGGCCTTGTAGCTGAAGAACAGGCCAGGGCCATCGTCCGTCTGACGGATGGCCACCTCCGCTTCGGGCACGACCGGCACACGGCTGGAGTCGTGCCCCGCAACCTGGCTGCCCGCCCGGAAGGCCGGTGCCGGCAGTGGGTCGTGGGCGAAACCGAAGTCCTCATGATCCTCCGCGAAGCTCCGCCGGACTGCCGTCGTGACCGCTTTGGCGATCGCGTCACGGGCGGAGAGCTGCGGCTTCCTCACGGATACCTCCCCGGGGTCGGGCCAGCACCCTACCGGTCAGGGGCTCTATTCGCCGAGATCATCCCGCCCACGCCGTGCTCAACGAGGGACCGGAAGCGCCTCGAACCAACGACTGCCCGGTGGTCCCCACGGCCGGACGAGTAACCGGCCGCAGTCCAGGACGGTCGTGCGGTCCGCGCGGAACCAGCCGGACGGGGTGCAGCTGGCAGGCAAACGGGGGCTCCTTGGAGGGGTCAGTGGTGGTTGCCGAAGAACAGGAAGAGGACGACGAGGACGAGCCCGGCGACGAGGATGGTGCTCGGAGGCCACGACGTACGGTCGGGGGCCTGGTTGCCGTCCCCGTCCGGGGCGCCGCCGTGGCTGTGCTTCGTGGCGGTGGAGGTCGCGGTCGGTCTCGGCCGCGTGCTTCAGGCCCTCGACCCAGGTGATGCCGCATTTGACGCACTGGTACCGATAGTCGGTCATAGCGTCGCCCCTTTCCGGCACGAGTGCCCGTGTCATGGCCGGGAATCTGTAGGGCTCCCGAACCCTAGTGCTAGCCGCAGGGGGCCGGGAAGCGTCTCCGGCGGGCTTCCCACGAGGGAGAACCCGCAACGGCGCCGTGGAGGCGGAGAGACGGAAGAGCCTGCGGGAGGGGTCGTGCGATTTTCCGCACGACCCCCATCGCGGAGGTGATGGCGAGCACCTGGCCGGCGCTGGTGAGTGCCATCACCTCCGTGGTCAGATCGGCCCGTACAGCGCGCAGGGCGCCCCGGTGGTCAGCGCCCAGTAGCGGTCGCCGTAGGACCAGTGCCACCACTCGCTCGGATACGACACGAACCCTGCACCGGCCAGAACCTGGGCGAGCAGCGCACGGTTACGGCGGGCGTGCGGGGACAGGCCGGGGGCATCCAGGGGGCAGGAGGCGGTGCCGCCTGTGCGGTGGGCGTTCACCGCGCCACCCATGTCCAGCTCGCGGCCGTCGGCGTCAGCGAGGGTGATGTCGAGAGCTGCGCCCGCGCAGTGCGGGGCGACTTCGACGGGGGAGACGAACGCGCTCGTGCGGCGGCGCAGCTCTGCGGGCTCGGTGATGCCTTCGCAGCGAAGGCGGTCTTCGTAGTAGGCGAAGCGGCGCTGCTGCTCGTCGGCTGGGCGGTGGCCTTCGATGACGAGGAACTGGACGCCGCTGGGAAGGGCACGGGCGGCGAGGCGCAGGCGGTTCAGGACTCCGGTGCGGGCGCGCCCGTACGCTCCGGCCGCGTCCCGCTCGCGGTGGTCCATCAGGACCTCGGGGACGGTGGTGATCTCGGCGAGGGGTTCGCCGTTGTCCTGTACGGAGACAGCGAGCACGCGCGGGTCGCTGAGCAGGATCACGGGCGCCTCCATCGGGATAGGCGTGAGGGGTCGTGCGATTCTTCGCGCGACCCCTCGGCGGAAGGTGATGCGGAGCACGGCGCCAGCGGAGGCGATGCCCATCACCTCCGCCGGCGCCGTGATGTGGGTCCTGCCGCGGTCAGCTCGCGCGGGCCAGCTGCAGGAGTTCGCCGACGCCTTCGGCCGAGTCGTGCCCGCGAAAGCGCGGCAGGAGGCCCTGGACCAGCTCGACGCAGCGCGGGGCGCCGATGCGGTTCGCCATCGTGAGCGCCTGCGTGGCGGTGGCCGCCGCCTGGTCGTACTCGCCGTCGCGCAGGTACGCGTCGGCTTCGTACGCGAGGAAGACGGACTTCGTCTTCGTCCGGGCGACTGGCAGGACGTCGGTGCCGTCCTGGATGAGCTGGTGGGCGCGGCGGCGGTGGCCGAGGTCGAGGAGGCACCGGCCGGAATCGACGGCGAGGTCCGAGGCGGACATCCACACGCACCAGGTGGGGGCCGGGTCGGCGGACTGGGCGCCGAGCTGGTGCTCGGCGGCGGCCAGGGCCCGGCTGCAGGAGAGTTCTTCGCCGAGGGCGGCGTGGGCGCGGCCGAGCCGGAGGTAGAGCACCGAGCGGGCCATGGGGTGGTCGGCGCGCCGGATGGCGTACTCGAGGACTTCGACGGCGGCCCGGGGGTCGTCCAGCCACAGCGACTGGTAGGCGAAGTCCGCGAGGACTCCGGCGCCCAGGTCGCGGTCGCCGGTGGCGTGGGCGCTGTGCAGCGCGCCGTGCCACAGCTTCCCGGCCCCGGCGTGGTCGCCCTGGTCGAACCGGTACCAGCCGAGGGTCTGGGCGAGGTTCGCGGCGAGGGTGTTGAGGCGGACTCCGATGCCGGTGGTGTGGCGGCCGTCGGCGATCAGGTCCGTGACGGTGTGCAGGTGGGCGTCGAGGAGCCGGTGGGCGTGCTGGCGCTGCTCCGTGGCCAGGGTCGCCAGGCGCTTGCTGGTGTCTTCCAGCATGGTGACGAAGTCGGCGTCCACGCGGCGGCCGCGCAGGGCGGTGGCGACGGCGTGCGGTTCGTCGGTGGCCCATTGCAGGGCAAGCCCGGCGAGCGTGGCTCCGGTGTAGGCGGTGAAGGTGCGGCGGTAGAGATCCATGGTGGTTCGCAGGGCCTCTCGAAGAGCGGTCACGTTGCTGTAGGGGCCGAGAGGCAGCGGGCCGTCCATGCCGGGGAGCCAGTTCGGCCAGCCGAGGGCACGTACGGTGCCGGGGTCGATGCCGAAGACTTCGGCGAGGAGGTCCTGGGATTCGTCGTCGGGCGTGACGCGTCCGGACTCCCATTTCGATACCCGCTGGGGGATGGCTCCCGACCGCAGCCCCCGGCGCTCGGCTGCCTTCCGGATCAGGCGGGCGAGGTCGGCCTGCGACAAGCCGCGCGTGATCCGGGCGTATGCGAGTGGGTGGCGGATTGGTTTGTCCACGCGTCCCATCCCATCACCGGCAGGACTTCGAAGCCTACCGCTGAAGGCGTTGGGGCTACACCGGGGCTAGCCCCAACGCCTGTACGAACAAGCCGAGTTGACGCTGTACTCGTCGCGACGCAGCGTGACACCCACGTCGGGAGTTCCGCAGTGGTGAGCAGCACGGGGCCTGTGGGGTTTTCCCGCTGAACTATCAAACTCCGGCCGCTGGTGGCCACGGCGGACAGTGACGATGCTGCCGAACCGGATCGACAGAAGGGATCGGTTGTGAACATCGAAGACCGCCTCGCGTCCCGCCTGGCCGGTGCCACCGTCGCCGTCACGGGCGGCTTCGGCCTCGTCGGGAGCCGCATCGTGCACAAGCTCCGCGCCCTGGGGGCCCACCCGGTGGCCGTGGGCAAACTCGACGCCTACGAGCCGCAGGTCTGCTCCAGCCTCTTCGGCATCAGCCCCACCGACGGCGACGTGATCGCCGGGGACATCACCGACGCGGCCCTGATAGACCACGTGATCTCGCACAGCGACTACGTCATCCACGCCGCTGCACTCGCCGACGTCGCAGGATGCACGCGTAACCCGACGGCGGCCCTGCACAACAACGTCACCGGTACCCAGACCGTCCTGGCCGCCGCCGCGCGCCATGCCCACTCGGTCAAACGCCTGTGCTTCGTGTCGTCGGCCAGCGTCTACGGCCACGGCGGCGGCGCGGAGGCGCCAGCGCAGTTCGCCGAGGACGATCCGCTGCGCCCGGTGTCGGTGTACGCCAACACGAAGGTGTGGGGGGAGCACCAGACCGCGCTGACGGTGGGGGAGGCGGGCGGCTCGTACGCGGTCGTGCGGTACTTCTCCGTCTACGGTCAGCCGCAGACGATCAAGAGGGGATCGCACTCGTGGGTGGCAGCGTGGATGGCGATCCACGCGCACCTCGGGCTGCCGCTGCATCTCAACGGCGGCGGCCACCAGGTGCGGGACTTCGTGCACGTCGATGACATCGCTGACGCGACGCTGCTGGCGACGGTGGAGCCCCGGGCGCACCGGGCCACGGTGAACGTCGGCACCGGCCGCGCCACCTCCATCAAGACGATCAGCGAGCTGGTGCTCAAGTACTACCCCGGCGTGCCGGTGATCGAGACGCCGATGCCGCCCGGTGATCCCATGGGCGGCCGCGCCGACATCACCCGTATGAAGGACCTCCTCGGATGGGAGCCGGCAATCAGCGTCGAGGAAGGCGTGCGCCGGTACGTGGCATGGCTGCGCACCACGCCGGGGGCCGTGCCGGGGTGGCTGCTCGCCGAGTCGGCGTGAGGCGGGAGACGAGCGAGATGACGAAGCCAGCCCTGCTGAAGGACCTCGCCGACAGGCGGGCCCTTCCCGCCCACCAGCAGATGGACCCGGGCACCGTGGAGTGGATCGCCGAGCACCGCCCGGCGACGTTCCCCGCCATGCCGCCCCGGCCCCGGTACGAGCCGTTGATGCTCGCCCCGGATGCCTCGTGGTTCGCCAGCGTCGAGCAGAGCGATTCCCTGCACGGCGTCCGGCACGGCGCCCGCGTGAGCCTGCTCGCGTCCGTCCTGGCCCACGAACAGGGCCTCGACGGAAACGAGGCAGCGGCGCTGTGCGTGGCGGCGGCCGTCCACGACTGCCGACGCCGCGACGACCGTACGGACGCGGGCCACGGCCAGCGGGCGGCGCGCTGGTTCGCGGGGCACGCCGTGAGCGTCACCGCGTGCTTCGGCCTGCGGCTGTCCGCCGACTGCCTGCTGCAGGCGACGACCGCCATCGCGTTGCACGACGTGCCGTACGAGCACTTCACGCTCGCGCAGGTCCGCGCCTACCGGCGCGCCCAGCAGGTCACCGACCTGCTCAAGGCGGCTGACTGCCTGGACCGCTACCGGCTCCCGGCGCTGCGCTGGTGGCCCGACACGGCCCGGTTACGCACGCCCGTGCCGGACTGGCTCCACCCGCTCGCCTTCGATCTGGTCGTCCGCAGCGAGCGGGCCCGGCTAGACGGCGCCGGGCACGAGGCCGCTCTGGCCCAGGCGTGCAGCATGATCTTCCCAGCGGAACCGGAGGTCCGCGATGCGAAGCCACTGGGCTGACGCCCACACCGACTACGCCTCCCCCGGGGCACGGCCCGGTCCGAGGGGGCTCGCCGACAGCGCGGCCGACTGGCGCCACCACCTCGAGGCTGAGACCCGCAACGGGTGGCTGCTGCGCGGCAACGCCATGGTCGAGGCGCTGGCCAGCGGGCGCCCGATCCACCTGATGCACACCACCGTGGCCCTGGACGCCATCCGCGCCAGCGGGCAGCTCTACGCGTCCAGCGGGTGCCTGGTCGCCGCGCTGTACTGCGCCCCCCTCACCGCGCAGAACGGCGGCTTGCGCCCGCACAACCTCGGCTCCTACCTGCTGGAGACCAAGCCCTACACCCGGACCCTCGTCTTCGAGATCACCCCGGACGCCCCCGTACCGTCCCTGGGAATCGACTACCTGCGCCTGGGCGGCATCCACCTGCGGACCTACCTCCGCCGCCGCAGCTTCCTGACCGGCGCCGAGGACGAACAACTGCGCGGGGCCGCCGTCGGCCGAGTCCGGGCGGCCGCACGGTTCCTCGATGTCCTGCTCGCGGCCGCGCGCGGCACGGTTGCCGACGAGCGCGCCTTCATCGACGACCTCGCCGCGACGGTCCCGGTGTTCCCGTTCCTGGGATACGTGTACTTCGAAGTGCTGTCCGAGTATCTGATGCTGCACTCTTCCAGCACGGAGACCCAGCGGTGCGCGGACGCGGGGGAGCTGAACAACCGGCTCTACAAGCGCCTGGCGCACCGGGCCGTCGAGGGCATGGACCAGCTCTTCGATCTTTCCCGGTTCCATCCCCAGCACGACGAGCTCGTACGGCTCATCTCCGGGATCGAGTCCGGTCTGGCGCCGGGCGTGGCCCGGTACGTGTGCCGTCGGCTCCCGCACGTGTTCGCCTGCCTGGCGCTCGCGCCCGGGCAGGACGCCGGGGCCTTCACCTTCCGGGGCGCGGACTTCCAGGATCTGGTGCAGGCGGCGCCGGGGCTGCTGGGGCAGATGCTGTTTCGCGAGATGCGGATCACCGACCGCTACCCCCAGCTCTACCTGGCGTTCGAGCAAGCCAAGGCCATGGAGGCGTGGGATTTCTGGAACGAGCGGGGTATCCCCACGCCCTTCAACGGGACCATCCCCAAGGGCGAGATCGGCATCAACCCGGCCTACCCCCGCGCGGGGTGCCGGATCTGGACCGCCGAGGTCGGCGCGGGCGGGCTGGTTCACCCGGTCGAGGAGCTGGACGTGTCCCTCGTGCCGCGTCTGGCCGAGCTGCGCATGACGGCGATGCGCCGGGACGGGGCCGGGAAGGCCGCAGGCCACGCGCGGGCGCCGGTGTCCGGCGGGCGCCGGACGGTGGGCGTGTAGGGAACGCCGGGGTGAACGCGATCACCTGCGCCGGCCGTGTGATGTGTACCCTGCCGCGGACAGGAACCTGGAAGAGGAAGCCCACAGTGAGCACTGGAACACCGCCCCCGACGATCGGCGTCGTCGTTCTGACCATGAACGACCGGCCCGAGGAGTTCCCCCGGGCGATGGCCACGGTCCTCGCCCAGGAGGGTGTCGATCTCGACGTTGTGGTGGTGGGCAACGGCGTGGAGCCCGAGCAGGTGCCGCCCGGGGTCCGTACGGTCACGCTGCCGGAGAACGTGGGCATCCCCGAAGGCCGCAACGTCGGCGCGGCGAACGTCAAGGGCGACTACATCCTCTTCTTCGACAACGACGCGATCCTTCCCGCGCCCGACGTCGCCGCCCGGCTCGCCGCCCGACTGCGCCAGGATGCCGAGCTGGCGTACGTCCAGCCGCGCATCGCCGACCCGGACACCGGCGTCACCGTGCGCCGGTGGGTGCCGAGGCTGCGCGCGGACGCCACCCGGCCGGGCACCGTGACCGTCATGGCCGAAGGCATCATGCTGATGCGCCGCGACGTCTTCGAGCGCGTCGGAGGGTGGCCGGGCCACTTCTTCCTCTTCCACGAAGGCATCGACCTCGCCTGGCGGTGCTGGGACCACGGATACACCGGCTACTACATGCCCGAGGTCATCGTGCACCACCCGGCGACCGACCCCGCCCGGCACGCGACGTTCTACCGGATGAACGCCCGCAACCGCGTCTGGCTGGCGCGCCGGAACCTGCCCCGCGTCCTGATCCCCGCCAACCTGGCCACCTGGGTGCTGCTGGCCCTGTGGCGCTTTCGCAGCGCGGACGCCCGGCGGGCCTCCCTCGCGGGCTTCCGCGAAGGCCTCCGTACGGACTGCGGGCCACGCTCGCCCATGAGCTGGCACACGGTCTTCCGTCTCACCCGCGCCGGACGACCACCGATCTTCTAACGGGGGCGTGCGAGTAATCGCGCGCCCCCTTCCATGGGCAGTGCCCCGGAGCACCGATGGCGGAGATGAGCAGCACCACCTCCGCCAGGAGGCGCTGCCCGTCACCTCGCACACGCATCGCACACCCTGTGTTCGAGGCCGCGCAACGCTTGAGACTCCAGTGCCACCTGGGGTTTTCCCGACTCGCCGTCAAACCGGAGCCCTTAGTGACCATGACAGGCGTAGCGAATGCTTGGCGACGCCCAAGCGGGGCTTGGCTTCTTCATGGCTCCGTGGCAGGTGGCGGGGAGCACCTGGCCGGCGGAGGTGACACGGATCGCCTCCGCCGGCCAGGTGCTGAAGACCCTGCACGACGCCCGTCCCACGGCGAATCAGGAGGCCCACCGATGACTGATTCACCGTCCGTACCGCCTCCGGCGCCCCGACCTCGCGGAGGAACTGCTGCGCCGCCAGGACCTGGACCAGCACGCTCGTGGTGTCCGGGAGAACGGCCAACGCGCCAAGATCGACTGAGAAGCTGGCCCGCAATGATCGCGAGAACGCCGCCTGGCTGAAGGCTCTCCTGGACGGGCACGGCTGGCTTGGCATGACGCTCGTCGGTGAGGCAGCATCCCGGGGCGCGTGGCTGCTTGCCCAGCACGCGGACCACGATGATCACGTCCAGTCCCGGGCCCTTGAGCTCCTGGAAGGCGCCATGCAGGCGGGGGATGCCGAGGGGTGGCAGTGGGCGATGCTTCTGGACCGCTGCCGCGTCCGGAAGGCCAGCCGCAGATCTACGGGACGCAGTACCTCACCAACGCGGGGGAACTTCGGCCCCGGCCCATCGAGGACCCCGAGCAGATGGACGAGCGGCGTGCCGCCGTCGGCCTGGAACCGCACGCCGGGTACGACGCGCGGATGCGGGAGGGCCGCTAGCCCCTCCGGCCCCCGCGGCAGGTGGCCCCGGTCACCTGCGCCGGCGAGGTGCTGGGCGCCACCTGCTCTGCACGTGCCCGTCCGCCCCGCGACCACCGGAGGCGCGATGAAGTTGCTCCGCAAGCCGACCACCACCCACCCCCAGTCTCCCAGTCCGAACAGCTGCTCTCCGGCTACCTGCGCCACGACAAGAACTGAGTCCAGCACGCGGACCCGCTGCTGCGCATGAGCTTTGGGTCCATGGCCAAGCAATTCCCCGCCATGCTCGCCGTGATCGCCCGCATCGCCTGGGCACGAAGACCCCGCGCCCTCACCGTCCTCGTCGGCGCGCAACTCGCCTCCGGCCTCATGACCGCGTTCTTCGCAGGGCTGGCGCACCCCTCTTCGAAAATGATCGCGAAGGATGTCACACCGCAGGGCTCATCGACACCTCTATGGGTGATCCCCCCCACCTGACCTCAATCGGGAGATACCCCATGGACTCGACACCTGCCACGCAGTCGGCAGCCCGCGCCTGGGCCGGTGGTGCCCGGTGACGACCAACGACGTGATCGACAAGCTCGTCGCCGGCACCCACACCGTGCCCGAGCACGCCCAGGCCGTGGCCCGGTGGGCCCTGGGCAACGCGTGGTGGATCACCCTCCTGGCCGCGGTCGTCCTGGTGCTCACGCAGGTGCTGCGCCATCTGGTCACCCGCCAGCTCCTGAAGCAGGAGCGCCTCGCCTTCGAACTGCTGCCCACCAACGGCTTCGACCCGGGCCTCGAGGACGTCATCCGATTCGCCAAGGGCATCGCCCAGGCGCAGCGCACGGTCTCGCGGTGGGCGTTCACCCCCGCGCGGGGCACGGCGATGCGGGTCCGGCTGGTGTCGTCCGGAGGCCCCCTCTCGCTGCGTGTCGAGGGGCCGGCCCGGGCGGCTTCGGTCCTGCGTCACCAGGGCTACGCGCAGTGCGAGCTGCGGGCGGTGGACGCCCGGGCGAATCAGACCGAGCGGCCGCGCATCCGCCTGGGCGCAGCGGCCTGACCGTTCACCACAACCGTGTGAGGAAGGAGAGGAAGCAGGAGATGGCGAACCCTAAGAACCGTGGTGGGCGGGTCCGGCTGACGAAGGATTCCGGCCCGGCGCCGGCCCGGAGTGGCAAGAAGGAGAAGGAGGTGCACGTGGCGCGGGCCGAGCTCGCGCTGGCCCTGCCCGACTACCTCGCGCTGCGTGAGGTTCCGCTGCGTCCCGATCCCCTGGAGGCTCTGGCCGCGGCGGTCGCGGACGTGCGGGAGGAGCTGAGCGAGCGGGTCGACGTGGTGCTGGACCTGGTGCCGGTCTCCGCGCGGGCGGTGAACCGGAAGCGGCAGCGGCTCCTGGCGCACGCGCGGCGCCGTCCCCAGGACATGCCGGCCATACCCGGTATGCCGGTGCAGCAGTCCGCCGGCCGCGGGATCGGCCTCGACCGGTTGTCCTCGATCGCCTCGGAGGCCCTTCGCGAGGCGCAGGGCAACACCGGTTCCCGGGCGGCCAGCCGTCCGCTGGTGGTGCAGCGGCCGCCGCGGATGTCCGACCTCAAGGCCGGACTGGGCAAGTTCGCCGGCGGGGCGGACGCGGTGTTCGAGTTGCAGATGCTGCTGCGCGCCTGTTCGAGCGACCCGGGCCGGGCCCGGGTGCTCCTGGACCAGGTCCTCGCCACGCTCGAGGCGTGGGCCGGCGACAACCACCTGCGCCCCGTCGGGCTCCACCTCGGAGTGACCCAGGTCCGGGCGGATGCGTGGTTGTACCGACGGAGCTTCGACCGGCGTTTCGAGACGGGTGAGTTCGCGCCGCGCAAGCGCGGGTGGGTCACCGGGACCGAGATCGCCGGGCTCATCAAGCCGCCGACGAAGCACAACATGGCGGCCAACATCGCCCGCTCGGGCGGTGTGGTGCCCCCGCCCCCGCCGAGCCTGCCGACCTGGACCGGGCAGCCGGACCTGATCCCGCTGGGCTGGGTGGCCAAGCCGGGCGGTGGCGAGCGCCTGGCCGGCCTGCCCCTGGCGTACCTGCTCTTCGCCCTATTTTTGGGCAAAGCGGGCTACGGCAAGACGGAGATGAGCCTGGTCCAGGCGATCGCGCTGGCCCACAACGGGCACGGCATCCTCTTCCTGGACCCGCACGGCGACGGCTGGCAGCGCGCCCGCCCTTACCTGGCCCACCGCCACCTCGCGCCGCGGATGTGGGAGATCGACCTGACCTCCCCCGACCTGGACGCCCCGGCGGGGTCGTGGAACCCGCTGTCGATGGAGAACCGCACCGAGGCGGACATCCCCGACATCGTGAATGCGATCGTCACCGGGTTCGCGAGCGCGCTGAACTGGAGCGACTCCGCCGGGCGCGCGAAGACGATCCTGACCCGGTCGGTGGAGTCCCTGGTCTACCTGTCGTGGCTGCTGTCGCAGGCAGGCCGGCCGGACCTCGCGCCGACGATCTTCCAGATCCGCTCGATCCTCAACGACGAAGTCTGGCGCGAGTCGGTCACGCCGTACCTGCCCAAGAATCTTCAGGACTTCTGGTCGCAGCAGTTCCCGAAGTACTCCCAGGACGCCACGCCGGTGGTCACGAACGTCATCGAGCGCCTGGACTCTTCGAACGCGCTCAAGGCCTTCCTGGGATCCAGCCTGAGCACGTACGACATCCGGCATGCCATGGACACCGGCAAGATCGTCTTCGTGTGCCCGTCGGGCACCGGCGACACCGACCGGATCGTCTCCTGCTTGCTGATCTTCGACCTCTTTAGGGCCGGCCTGTCCCGCCGCGATGTCCCCGTGGCCGATCGCAAGGACTTCTTCGCCTTCATCGACGAGCTCACCGCGGTCGACGGCGCCTCGAAGGGCCATCTGGCCGCTATCGCCGAACAGCTGCGGAAGTTCAAGGTCAAGCTGCTCGCCATGACGCAGATGGCGCAGCGCCTGAGCGCCACGACGCGGCAGGGCCTGCTTCAGAACTTGTCGATCCTCTCCACGACGGCCAGTGACGTCGACGAGGCCCAGCTCGTGGTCAAGCGGTGGGGCAAGAAGGTCCAGGCGGACACCGTCACGCAGCTCCAGCGCTACCACTACGTGATGTCCGTGACCCTCGACGGCAGCGCGACCGACCCTTTCAAGGTCCGCGGCGCCAGTGTGGAGGACCTCTACGGCGACTACTACCGGCCCGACGACCTGGACAAGCTCGACAAGTCGGTCGATCAGAACCTGCGGCGGCGGCCCGTCCGCGACATCCTCGCCGATCTCAGCAAGCTCGATGGCCGCATTCGGCTGTTCCTGGCCACGCTCCCGCCGCCGCAGATCGACCAGGAGGAGCCGCCGGCCGACGACAGCGCGTTCGCCCCCGTGGACGAAGACCCTCACGCCGCGCCCGCACCGGAGCCCGATCCTCAGGGCGACGGCGGCGAGGACACCGGCTACACCGGAGGGACGGACTTCGCATGAGCGTCATCCTCGAGCACGTCCCCCACGGCGAGCCGACCGGCCGTCCGCGGCTGCACGCCCTGTCCACCTCGGCCCTGCACGCCCTGTACCAGCACCGGGTCATCTCCACCGACCAGTTGCGCCGGCTGCTGACGCCCGTCGCGCAGCGCCCGGTGTACCTGCTGCGCAAGCTGGGCGAGCTCAAGGCCATGGGCCTGGTCGACCACGTGCGGGCCAAGGGCCGCTGGAGCGGCGCGAATGTCATCCAGCAGCCGTACCTGTGGTTCCTCACCGAGGCGGGCGCCGAGGTTGTGGAGGAGGCCGGCGAGCTTGTCTCCCGGCCCTACCGGGTCACGCCCGAATCGGTCGCCAGCACCCGCCAGGCCCATACCCTCGCGGTCAACGAGGCCGGCCTCGCGTTCTTCGAGCACGCCCGCAGGCTTGCCCACGAGTGCGGGCCGCTCGACTGGATGCCCGAGGTCGCCCACCGTATCCGCGACGGCCAGCGCCGCTTCGAGGACGACCACGTCATCGCCGACGCCGTCCTGCGCTACGTCCACCTCGAGCGCGGCCGACGCACCATGTTCAATCTCTTTCTCGAGGTCGACCGCGGCACGATGAGCATGGCGCGCCTGGCCGCGAAGCTGACCGCGTACGGGCGGCTGTACGAGTACGTCCCGCAGCACCCGGACCGCTCGCGGCGTTCCGCCGCGGCCACGCGGCCCGCCTGGCAGTACGTCTATCCGGTCTTCCCGCGGCTGCTGGTGATCCTCGACGCCGAGCGCCGATCGGTGCGCAGGTCGCTGGCCGAGCAGCTGGCCGCCCGCACCGAGGACCTCTACAGCCTCACCCGGGCCGACCCGCGGTTGATGCGGCTGGCCGGTCAGCTGTCGGTCGGCGTGACCACGCTTCAGCTGCTCCAGGAGCGCGGGCCGTTCGAGCCGATCTTCACCCCGTTGCTGCGCGGCACCTCCGAGGTCCGGCCGGCACCGACCGATGTCTTCCTGCGGCCCCCACGGCCCGCCGGCGGCGGGCGTCCGGGCGGCACCGCCGAGCCGGCCCCCGCCCGCGGTCCAGAACCCGCCGCGGCGACGCCCCGCGCGCAGGCTCCGGCCCGGGCGAAGGCAGCCCGGTGAGCGGCAGAGGGCCGGCCGCGCGGCCCTTACTGCGCGGCAGCTCCACGACGACGTCCTGTCGCTGCCGCTCCACCACGCCTTTGACGACCCCCCAGAAGGGAGGACCCCCCTATGACCAGCCCGGCTCCGAGCGCACTGTCCCGTACCTCCAGCACCATGGCGCAGCTCACCGAGGCCCTCCAGCACTCGGAGCGGCTGCGGCAGCGGCGCTTCGAATGGCTGCCGATGCGCGGCAGCGTCCACACCGACATCCAGGGTCGCGGCCCGGGCCCGAGTACCAGTGCCGAGGGCCTTGCGGACCTGATCACCTCCATCTCCGCCGCGGGCGTGCTCCACCCGGTCCTCATCGAGGAGCTCTCCCAGCCCGACGGCAGCGTCAACCAGCGCCTGGTGATCGGCGAGCGCCGCTACCGGGCCCTTCGCTGGGGCGCGGTCAACCAGCCCGACAACCCGCACTTCGAGGCTCTGCCGGCCGTCATCTGCCCTGGCCCCATTACCGACGAGGAGCGCCGCACCTGGCAGTTGGTGGAGAACCTGGCCCGTGAGGACCTCCAGCCGGGCGAGCTCGCCAAGGCCCTGCTCCTGGAGCGCAGCGCGATCCTGTACACCCAGCTGCTGAACGCCGAGATCTACGTCGACGACGAGATCCTGCTGATCGAGGACCCGGTCGCCCGGTTCCAGGCGCTGGAGAAGCTCCGCGGCTCGGATGCCGGCCTCGCCGCCCCGTGGCCGCTGGTCCTGCGCCGCCTGGGGCTCCAGATCACCGCCCGCCGCGCGCGGGAGCTGGTCTCTGCCTTCCGCACGCTGCCGCGCGAGGTCTCCAGCGACATGGACGAGCACCAGGTCTCGCTGGCCGCGCGCACGAACCTTGCCCGGCTGACCCGCGGCCGCCGTGAGGCCGCCGCTGAGATCTGGCAGGCCGTCAAGCGCCTGGGCCGCTCCGACCTGCTGTCGGCCGTGGTCAAGGCCAAGGCACAGGACCCGGAGATCAGCGCCGAGGACGCGGTCAAGGCCGCCGGCATCATGCGCGAGGAGGCCAACGCCGCCCGCTCCGCCGCCCTCACGCGGACACCCGAGGAACAGGACGACGAGCCCGGCCCGCATCAGCAGGATGACGCGGCCGGCGAGGGCTCCGGTGCAGGACCGGCCCCGGCCGACGGCGATCACACGGGCGACCCGCACGCTCCGGCTCCGACAGCCGCCGTGTCCCCGATTCCTGCGGGCGAGGTTCGCCAGGAGGAATCCGACCCGGAGCCGGAGTCGGCATCGCCGGTCGACCCGGAGGTGGCCAGCGGTGCTCTCGACTCGCTGCGCGCGCTCAACGGCCAGCTGGCCGAAGGCCGTGTTCTGCACCGCTTCGACGCCGGCTCGCTGCGGATGCTCCTCACCGACCTGAACCGACGGCTTCCCGCCGACCGCACCACTGAAAGACACGCAGCATGAACGTTTCCCTGCCCATGCCCACCCTCGGCCGCCCCGTCCCCACTCCGGCCGCGGGATGCAACTGCGCCGTGTGCGACTTCTTCATCGACAACCCTGCCGCCCTCGAGCCCGTCTGCTCCGGCAGCTCCTCCAGCTGCGAATACTGCGGCTGCGCGCGCGCCGAAGCCGTGACACCCACCGAGGGACCGGCCGGAGCGTGCAGCCGCTGCCCCATCCGCTGCGGCTCACGCCCCGACATCGCCTCCTGGATGCGCGACATCGGCGGAACCCTCCACTTCACCGGCCTGACCGTGCCCGGGACCCTTCCCGAGCTCCCGGCGTTCATCCCGCAGGTCGACGGACACGACGTCCCCGGCCTCGACGCCCAGCTGCAATGGCCCGCCTACGCGATCGGGCTGCGCCGGGTGCTCAGCCCCAAGAGCCACAAGGTCTACCCCCGCTACGCCGGCAAGACCGTCCACCAGGCCCTGGGCCTGCGCCCCGAGCAGAAGGCCGTCCTCGTCGGCTACGCGGAGGACCCGCTCGTCGAGGCGTACTGGACCCGGCGTAAGGAGGACGGCATCGCCGAGACCCTCGCCGCCCAGGAATGGGACCTGGTCCTCACCCCCAACACGTCCATGTACTTCAACCAGCCGAGGGCCGAGAACCTCATCAACATGCGGCGCAACGTCATGCTCGCCGCCGAACTCGCCGACGCCGGCGTCCCCGCGGTGCCCTGCGTCTACTGGCTCCGCCTGGAGGATCTCGACCGGTACATCGACTGGATCGATGACAGCCCCATCACCCCGCCGGCGCTCGCCGTGAACCTCCAGACCTTCCGCACCCAGGCCGACTGGGAGGAAATGGCCGTACCCGGGCTGGCCTACCTGGCCGCCACCCTGCCCGAGGACATCCCGATGGTCCTCACCGGCGCCAGCCGCGCCGACCGGATCGCCACCTTGCAGGCGCTCTTCCCCGGCCGGCTCTACCTGGTGAGCCAGAACCCCCTCCAGTACGCGCGGCACGGCGCGGTCATGACCCACCAGGGCCGGGTCGACACCCAGGCTCGCACCGAGGACCTCTTCACCGCCAACGTCCGCCACTACGCCGAGCTCGCCGGCATCACCGACCCCTCCGGAGGAAAACGTGGGATCCGGTAGCCGCATCGACCACCAGCACCACCTCATCGCCACCACCGCCAGCGCGTCCATATCCACCTCCGACGACGCACAGCCATTCGGCGCCGCGGAGGAACAGCAGCACCTGATCAGCGAGATCCTGCGGCTGGGCCAGCGCATCGAGCTCGGCCAGGCCACGGACGCCGAGGCGCAGCGTTTCACCGAGGCACGCAACGAGCTCCGCAGCGAGTGGGGAAACGACGACATCCCGTCAGATACAGACGGACTCCCGGAATCTGCACCGGATGACGACGAGCGCGTGGCGCAGGAGGCGCGGGACCTCGAGGAGCAGGTCCTCCTCGGGCAGGCCACCATCGAGCAGACCGAGCGGCTCTCCGAACTGCACGAACGCCTCCAGCCCGCGGAGGACCGGGCCGTCCAGCGGGCAGCCGCCCAGCAGGTTCTCGACGAGATGCTCGCCGAGCAGCAGGCCGCGACCGCGCTGCACGTGCAGGCACGCGACCGGCTGCCCGACGAGCCTGCCGTCAGCTACGAGGAGGACTTCGACGCCTTCCAGCGCGCCTACGACGCCGCCCGCGAGCGGACCGCGCGCGGCGAGGCCGCGATCCCCTACCTGACCGAGGACGCCACCGGCGGCCTCGGTGCCCGAGACGGCGGCCGCGGATTCGGCGTCGAGCTGGAATTCGACGTCGACGGCGACTACGACACCCGCAGCGAGGCCCGTGAACGCATCGCCCTGGACATGTACCGGGCCGGGCTGTCCCGGGATGAGGGAGTCCACGGCTACCACGCCCAGCAGTACTCCGGATACACGGACGCGGCCAACGCCTGGCGTATGGAGACCGACTGCACGGTCACCGGCGAGATCGTCTCGCCCATCCTCTACGATGAGCCGGCCACCTGGCAGAACCTGGCGACGATGTGCGAGATCATCGAGCGGCACGGCGGCCACGCCTCCTTCCGTACCGGCGGCCACGTCCACGTCGGCATGCACGACTATGGCGTCGACGTCGCCAACCACTTCCGGCTGATGCAGACCTACAAGGCCTACGAGGACGTCCTGTATCGTCTCGCCCAAAATCCCGGCGCTCCAGGGAACCTGCACCGCGGCCCGGACTGGTGCACCCCCAACCGCGTCCCTGCGGACGGCTACCGGGACCTCTACTCCGTCGAAGCCAGCGCCCACCACGGCCAGGCGGTGAACCTCAGCGGTGCCCGCGGTCGCCAGAGCGACCACGGTGAATTCCGGATCTGGGACGGCTCCCTGAACCCGTCGGTCATCCAGACGCAGGTCAAACTGTCCCTGGGCATCACTGCTGCTGCCGTCCGCGACGCCGGAAGCACGCACAGGCCGGCCGGAGGCGATCCGGTGCAGCTGGGCGGCCACCGGCAGCGCCTGCGGGAGGCCGGCCTGCTTGGCCGCCGGCTCACCGGCGAGCAGTGGCGCACCAGCACGCTGAACTTTCGCCGGCTGGTCGACGAGGTCTTCCACCGCTCCCAGGACAAGGAGCAGGCGACGGCCCTCTTCGCCTCCACACGCTGGCAACGCCGCTAACCACCCCATACCGATAGGAAGACGACATGACTGTTATCCGCGCCCGCAACGCCTCGGCCGCCGCCGAACCGCCCGCCCCGCCGAAGAAGGACGACCAGTCCCTCTACCGCTTCGAGATGCTCTACGAAGGCGCCACCTGGCGCGCGTGGGCCGACACCCCCTCCGAGCTCCTCGAAGCGCTGATCCCGGAGTACCCCACGCTGGAGACGCCGCGTGACCGTGCGGCCGCGAGGATCCGGCTCGCCCTGCGCACGCAGGTCCGGATGCAGGCGTCCTTGGCCATGGCCCCGGAGCTCGAGGAGTGCACAGCCGAACAGCGCGCCGTGCTGCTCGGAAGCCGGGAAACCCCGCCGACCGTCCGGCAGTGGGATGCCCCCGTGCCGCTGGTACTGGTCTCCACCTTCTACCGCCCGGAGGGCCGACTGCCCCGCCCCGAAGGCCCGGAGGGCTCACTGGTGTGGATCGACCCGGGCGACGACTGGAGCCTGCTGCTGTCCCTGCACCAGGCCGGCGTCATCCACGTCAACATCCGCACCGACATGGCGCCGCCCGCGCCCGAGCCGGACGAGGGGAACTGATGGGATCCGGCAGCCGAATAGAGCACCAGCACCACACCGTTGCGGTCACCCGCCCGAGCACGGAACTCGCGAGCGAAGAGGCAATCGCGGCGCTGCGCAACGCCCTGCAACGTGAGCGGCCCGCCATGCCAGTCATCTTTGCGGACCCGATGGCCCCGCACCAGTGCATGGACCTCATCGAGCGCCCGGGGACCATGGTGTGGTTTCCCGAGTCGGCGGATTTCGTGCGCGAGACCGTCACCGATGAGCGCGATGCCCTCGTCGCGGTGCAAGGGTCCACCGTCCCCGACAGCGGTAGCGGATTCTTCCCGCTTGACGGCGAGGTGCGCGTGTCCAGGGACACCGACGGACGTCTCGCTGTCGCACCCGGAGACGTGCGCTGCGGTCTGCAAGAGCCGCACCAGAGGGACGAAGACGGGCTCTGCGAACACCAGCGGATGGTGGGACAACTTGTCCAGGACCGCCTCAATGCCCCCAGCTCGACCGTCACAGACCGCCTGGCAGCCCAAGAAGTCCTTGATGAGGTCGCCGCGGAGCATGCAGCCTCAGTTGCCGAGCAGGAGCGCCTGCGCGCCGAGCACGCTGCGCAGCCGGCTGCCCGGTCGTACAGCGAGGACTTCGACGCCTTCCAGGAAGCCTACGACCAGGCCCAGGCGCGCCGCCGGGCCGGTGAACCGCCGGTGCCGTACCTGACGGAGAACGCGACGGGCGGCCTCGGCGCCCGGGAAGGCGGCAGGGCCTTCGGCCTGGAGCTCGAGTTCGACTTCCCGCCGAGCATGGACTACGCCCAGCGGCAGCGGGCGCAGCAGGCCATCGCCCGGGAGATGCACGAGGCCGGGATAGCTCCCGACCCCCACATTCACGGGTGGCACGCCTCCGCGCGCGCGGGATACACCGATGACGCGAACGCATGGCGTGTGGAGCACGACAGCACGGTCGCCGGCGAGATCGTCTCGCCGATCCTCTACGACGAGCCGCAGACCTGGAACAACCTGGCGAGGGTATGCGAGATCATCAGGAGGAACGGTGGCGTGGCCAGCGCCCGTACGGGCGGGCACGTGCACGTGTCGGTGCCGGACTACGACCACACCGTCGAGAACCACAACCGGCTCCTGGGCACCGTGGGCGCGTACGAGGACGTGCTCTACCGGCTCGCGCAGAACCCGGCCCGCCGGCAGCACCGGGGCCTGCGCTGGTGCCGGCCGAACCGTGAGCCGAGCGCGCCGTACACCTCGGTAGCCGCCGTCAGAAATGCGAACAATTCGCACGGTATCGGCCTTAACTTCCAGTCGGTGGACGGACGTTCAAGCGACCACGCGGAGTTCCGCATGTGGGACGGCTCGCTGGAGCCCGGCGTCATCCAGGCCCAGGTCAATGTCTCCCTCGGCCTGGCCAACGCGGCCCTGCGCGAAGCGGGCACCGCTCCGCCGCCTCCCCGCGAGCCCGTGGGCAGCCAGCGCGCCGCCCTGGAACGAGACGGCCTGTCGCGGCGGCGGCTGAGCGGCGAGCGCTGGCAGCAGAGCACCGCCTCCTTCCGCAGCATGGTGGACCGGATCTTCCCCCGCGAGGAGAACCGGGCGCAGGCCGCCGCCCTCTTCGCCGCCACACGCTGGCACCGCGGCTCGTAGCCGACATCCGCACAGCCAAAAAGGCCCCTGTTCCCTCCAAGTGGAGAAAACAGGGGCCTTCTGGCTCGGGGTCCGGTCAGCCGCGGGTGGCGGCGAGGGTGACGTCCACCGCCGGCCCGCGCCGTTGCACGGCTCCGAGCAGCGCGTGGAGTTCTCCGTGCTCGGGATGCCGTGCGAGAAGCCCGTCCGGGTCGAGGAAGATGACGCGCCGGTCCCCGCCGAGGTCGGCGAACTGGCCGAAGCGCTGCGTGGACGCCTCCGGGCCCAGCTCGCGGCATTCGATCGTGTGGAGGGCGCGCCTCAGCTGGTCGACGACCTCGCCGACCTCAGCGTCGGGCGGCAATGCCCTCGCCCCTCGAACGGATGGGCCCATGTACAGCGCGGCAGCTGAAGGTGAGAAGTTCACGCGCCGCATTCTCCTCCGGTACCGGCGCGCGGCACAGGTCTTCGCGGTCAGACCCACATGGGCGTGGATCGGCGCAGCACCGGGTCGGGGAGAGTCCGGTGGCTGATCAGCTTCTGGTCGGCAGCGCGGTCGTTCTTGGTGAAGCCCCGGTAGGCGACGATGGGCGCCAGCCGGTCATCGCGGGCTCGGGCGGTAGCCGTGAACCGGTGGCGCCCCGCGAGGAGGGGCGCCCCCGTGGAGTGGTCCACGAGCAGGAGGGTGCCCTCGGGCATGAGCCAGATGCGGCTCCGCTGGATCCGTACCCCGCTGCGGCGGGCAGCGACAGGGAACCAACCGGGATTCGAGGCCCAGAAGAGGTTGCCGTCGTCGTCCACGGCGACGGCCAGCGGGCTGACGGCGGTGCGGGCCAGCATGACCAGGTTCGGCCACCGGCGGTCGGTCCACGCGAGCGCGGCACGCCCCAGGGTGGACTCCAGGATCTGAAGGGTGGCGGCGATGACG
Organism: Streptomyces aureoversilis; assembly: GCF_042657885.1. Lineage (NCBI taxonomy): Bacteria > Bacillati > Actinomycetota > Actinomycetes > Kitasatosporales > Streptomycetaceae > Streptomyces > Streptomyces aureoversilis. The sequence goes on along the minus strand of NZ_JBHSKJ010000022.1, from coordinate 96,975 downwards.
CCGCCCGCCTGGTCGAGGGCCTGCATCAGGACCTCGGTGTCGGTCTGCCCCTTGGGGTCGGGCAGCTCGTAGGCGTCCCGTAGATCCAGCGCGTCGACGTCGCCGTTGTGTGTGCCGATCAGCTGGCCGACCTGAAGCGGGCTGGAGTTCGCCAGACGGCGGGTATCGCCCTGGGTCGCCCAGCGGGTGTGCCCCAGAGCGGCGGGTGACCGGTCGAGCACCTCGGTCAGCTTGGGGTCCCAGATCTTGCTGAACGGTCCCGCGCCCTTGACGACCCTCCAGCCACCGGCATGCACGTCGCGCCGGGAGACCACCGGTGATGCCACCGTGGCCGTCGGGCCGGTGGCCATGGCCAGACCCGCAGCGTCGGTGCCTCGCTCCTCGGCAAGGACACCCAGGTGGAAGCACATGATGGAGGCCCGCGACGGGTCGTCGCAGGCCTGATTACGAATAAATCCGAACAAACCGCACATACAAGGTCCTTCGCTGCCCCTGTCGTTCACGCACGGGGCAGGGGCGCATCACGGCCGACGCTGGGGCGCCGTCCGGGGTTGAGCGTCAGTGAAAGGGGCGTGCGCACCCGCAACGCACGCGGCGCCGCTCAGGCGAGGCGGCGGCGGGACGACCGGCGTACGGCCGCCCGTCGAGGCGAGCTAGGGGTCCGGGCGAAGCCGCTGGCCACCCAGTCGCCGCCCGGCACCTCCGGGCAGTCCATGAGCCAGCTCTCGTGGTGGGCGGGACCGGCCTCGTAGAAATAGGCACGCACCGACTCGCCGTCGGCGCACTGCACCACGCGCCGCCGACGCACGTAGAGGCTGTCGAACTCGGCGCCCGTGTAGCCCTCCAGGTGGTCCAGGCGACGAAGGACCATATTCCAGACCTCGGGGCGCACATCCATGAGCTCACCGACCACGCGCCGACCCTCACGGGGGACGGCGAACGGCACGACGGAACCCAGCAGCGTGTAGTCCTCCAGGGACGCGGAGCGCTCGCGCACGGTATGCCCCGCCAGAATCCTCCGGTAGTTCCCTTGCTGCGCCCGCAGCGTGCCGTAGACGAACACCGGGAGCTGCTCAGTCATCCGCGTCATGTTCGCCACCTCCTTGCATAGCACCGCCAGACCACGTCCAGCGGATGACTTGGACACCAGCCCTGTAGGCGGGCTGGCGAAAACAGGCCGTTCACGCGGCCATTGGGAATCGCCGTCGAACCTCGACCGCACATCAAATATACCGCATAGAAAACATTTAAGCAATGCCAGGCTCTCGCTCCGGCGTTGCACGTCGGCGGCGTCGCGATTTCGCGCCGCCAAGGGACCCGGTCATTCGCCGTATCGACAGGCAGGAGGTACCGCGGCGACCGAGGTCCGCGCCCTGGAGTGCGAGCAGAGCCGCGCGACGGCCGTACGCCCGGGCGGCCAGAGGGGCCTGCCCGCTCCGGCGGTCCGCCGAGCGGCAGGCGAAGCCGGCATAGCAGAATTGCTTAAATAGTTTGCGGGGGGTACCTTCAATGGAGCCCTACCTGCATCCCTTCCGGCCGACCGAGCGGAAGACGCAGGAGGGCGCGATAGACCCGTACAGTTCGGCGCCCATGAGGGCGGCCCGCCACCGCGGCGCACATGCGCCAGCCCTTGGAGCGACAGATGATCCCGGCAGGTTCGCAGACCCGGTACACGACCGTCCTCAGGATGGCCAAGCGGTACAAAGTGCACCGGAATGCGGCCCTGCTGTGGACCGGCGAGCCCGACTTCCCCGACGCGATCGACAAGGCCGAGAACACCTTGGTGTACGACGAGGCGAAGGTCGACGAATGGGTGAAGCGGCACAAGCCGGGCCTGTGGGCGAGCGGGCAGAAGAGCGCGAAGGACCTGGGCCTGCCCGAGGGTAACGACCGCGACCTGCTGACGCTCGAGGAGATCGGGGAGCTCGAAGGAGCATTCCTGGGTCGCGAAGCCACGCCCGTCGAGACGCTGCGCACCTATCTCTCGCCCTCGAAGGGGACGATGCCGGGGCCCGACAGGGAGCCGGGCGACGGCGGCAAGCCGGAGGTCGAGGAAAGGATGTGGTTCCGTAGCACCGCCTACGACTTCATCACGCGCCCCCGTAAGGTCCGCCGGAAGAAGACGGAGAGCACTCCGACTGCGAAGAAGAAGGCGCCGGCCACTCCCCGCGCCACCGTGTCCGAGGCCGCCCTCCCCACAGGCAGCTCCTCGGACCTGCTGACCCTGAAAGAGATCGCCGAGCTCGACGCCGCGGCACGCGGGCGCAGTAAGCCCCTGGCCCTCTCATCGCTCGCCACCTACCGGTCGCAGGGCCTCCTGGCCCAGCCGGACAGAGTGCCAGGCGACAAGGGGCAGCCCGAGGTCGCCGAGGAGATGTGGTTCCGAAGCACCGCGTATGAGTTCATCAACAGCCGGCGTAAGCCCGGCCGGCCCTCGAAAGCATGACGGTACGCCGAAATGCTGCACGCCCGTATCGCGTGCAGTGCGCCCGAAGCGGAGTCCTGACGATGGAGAAGCGTGATGGCCACGCGGAGGCGTAGCGCCCGTATCGACCGCGCCGGCATCGGCGAGCAGTACGGAGTCGGCGAAACCGTCGACTCCTGGGCCCGCCTGCTCAACTTCCCGCGGCCGGTCGGGGACGATGAGTGGGATGCCCGGGAAGTGGACTCCTGGGTACGAGCGAATCGACCGCAGTCGTGGCCGGGCAAACGCACGCCACAGGCGGGGAGCTCGCCCCGTGAAGGGGAGGTTCCGCAGGCCGGTGCGCGCCGGCCGCGGGGCGGCGCGACGCCTGCCGAAGGGCCTTCTGAAGCCCGCTCTTCAGGGCAGCGCAGCACTGCCGCAACACCACCCGCACCGAAGGCCGGAAGAGGCGTGCCGGCGGTCGTGATCCCTCCTCCCGAGGGGCACCCGGAAGACCTGCTCGACATCGACGACTATCGGACGATCTGGGGCAACGCGACCCGGGGGACGCGTGTCGAGCGCGTGACCCTGTCGAAGTACATGAGCCTCGGCCGCTTGCCCCAGCCGGACCGGATGCCCGATGACGGGCTGGAGCCGGAGGTCCTCAAACCCATGTGGTTCCGCAAGACCGTCAACAAGAGCATCGCCGACCGCAGGCCCACGGGCCGCCCCCACAAGAAGGCCTGACCCGCGGCCGACCGGATCCTGCACCTCGTCGCCGCTGGGCAGGCCACGGGGCGCACCGACCTCTGGCCTGCCCGTCCACAGGGGGGTTGCTTAACTGTTTTCACTTTGGTATGCTTGACCTGTCAAGCCGGAGAGGGGTCATCAAGGCGGCGGCATGAACCGCCTCCTGACGGTGGCGCACGGAGACATCACCCCGCAACGCGTCCCGACTCTCCCTCGCCCGCCACCCCAGCTTCGCCCGGCCAGCCCTGGGCCAAACCGCAAGAAGATGGAGACGCCGTGGACGCCGCCAGCATCGACGCCATCACCGAGATGGACCTCGCCCGTGCCGCCCTGAAGCAGAAGGCCAGGATGGTCATCAAGGCCGTGAGCGCCGCGCTCGGCCAGTTGTACCCCGAGGGCGCATACGTTGCCCTCCTCTGCCGTGAGAGCGACCGCCCCGACACCGCCCGCATCGGCGGCCTCTACGACGCCCAGCACCACGGTCACATCGGCCCGACGAGGAAGGGTCATGCCATCTACCCGCCGAGCCGTGTCGGGGACTGGCCGTTGCGCCGCCTGCCCAAGCGCATCACGCGCCAGCACTTCGGCTCGCACGCCGATGGCGAGCGGACTATGAATGACCTCCTTACGGAGGCCTACCGGGCGGGAGTCAACTTCCCTTACGGCCGCAGGGGAGGACTCTCCTACGGCCCCCGGATCGATATCCGCTGACGGCCCGACATGCGCCACAAGGCCCGCCCGCCCCTTCTGCGCCACGGCGCTCCCCAGCGCCCGGCGGAGAGCCTGCCTGGGCGCCCGCGCCGCCGCGCCGTGCGCCACCGGCCCCGGCTCCACGTCGTGGGCACATCCATCCGCACTACTGCCTAATTGTTTCCTTGGTGGTCTGTTTCGCGTTCGCTCCGAAGTGTCTGCGCAGACCCCGCCTTCATCACCAAGAGCCAGCACACCGCGCGGGTCAACGGCCCTTGCCCGCGCATTCCGCCCCCGATTTCGAGAACACCCGTGTTCACCTCCCCTTCCGACTGCCCCGATTGCGGCGTCCGCCCCGGCCAACTGCACCACGATGGTTGCGACGTGGCGCGCTGCGCCACCACCGGACAGCAGCGCGCCGGCTGCGGCCACTCCGGCAGCACCTGTATCACCCGATGGACCGGCCACTGGCCGGGCGACGCCGAGTGCTGGGAGTACGGCTTCTTCATCCAGCCTGACCCCGGCGCTCCCCCGAACACCCCACCCCTGCCGGACATCAACCGGCTTTACCTCGAGTGCGACTGGGATCCCGCCCAGCAGCGCATGATCCGCCGCGCATCGAGCTCGCCGCCCGAGTCCAGCCACCAGTGAGGCGCCTCCGCGCTCGGAAGGCGGACATCCGCCCGGCAGTCGCTGCACCCGCACCCGCCACCAAACGGGGCGTACTGGAGATATGCACCATGAGCCATCAAGACCTTACCGACCAGATCGCCGCAGCGCTGAAGGCCCGCAGGCTCCACGCTGCACCCAAGACCGCCCAGGCCAGTGGATGTGACAACCCCGGATGCGCCCGGCACGCCGGTGCGAGCTCCTTCCCCCACTTCCCCTCCACCGCGCGTTCCGGCGCCGACTTCGGTGAAGCCGTAGCCGATGCGTGGTACAAGGCCTCCGGAAGCAGCCGCATGGACATCCCGGTAGGCATCGTCGCCGCCCTGGCCCTGTGGCCCACCAAGACCGAAGGCGCGGCCCACGCAGGCCGCCTTGCCAGCTACTTCGCCGCGCAACCCGGCCCGGTACTGGTCCAGGGCTACGCCGAGTGCTTCGCCGCGAGCTGGATGCAGCGTCCCGACTTGCTCGATGTTGCCACCCCCATCACCCAGTGGACGGAGGAGGACCTGGACCAGACGCTGTTGCGAGGGGTCCAGGCCGTGACCCGCGCAGCTGTCCGGTCCGGGGTGTTGCACTACACCGGCTCCAGCGACCCGGCCTTCCGGTCCACCATCGACCTGATGTCCTGGACCGTCACCGCGCTGCGGCATCACAGCTCCCGGAAGGGTCTCGGTGAATACCACACCCCGCCGGATATCGCGGCCGCTATGGCGAGTGTCCTCACGGCCAAGCAGCTGCCCGAGCCCGGAGAGTGGTTCTGCGAGCCGACCGCCGGCACCGGCAGCATGTTCCGCACGCTCGCGGAGGCCCTGCGCGATCACAACCTCGACCCGCACGACTTCGGCTGGATGATGCAGGAGCTCTCCCCCGTTGCCGCTGCGGCCGCCGCAGTGAACGTGCTCGTGTGGGACCTGGGGCCCCGCGCGCTGGTTGCCTGCGGTGACACCCTCGCGCAGGGCGACCTCACCGCCGCAGCGCTCGCCCACCAGCGCGAGATGTTCGCCCACCGGGACCGGATCACCGATGCGACCGTCGCCGCCGTTGCCACCCACAAGGCGAACCGCCTGTTGAACTCCCTCTTCCCGAACTCCACCGCAGCCTGACGCAGCAGAACGCCACTTGGACCGCACGGTCTCATGCGTCATCGCCCCGCGACGCGTGCACGAGACCATGCGCAGCCAGCATCCGGCGCCTTCAACCTGCCGCCCCCGCACTGTGGCCCTCCGGACCGGAGGGCCACAGTCACCGCCAGCCACACCTTCCGCAGGAGATTCCGTGCCTCCGACAGTGCCGACCAGTCGCTCCATGGCCTACCTCAAGACGGCGTCCGCTCACCCGCAGGGCCATCTGTCCGGCGCCCGTATCAGCAGTGGGCTGCTTCGCAGACTTCTCCAGGCCCGCTACTTCTACCGCAATGACCAGGACGGGTTCGTCATGGACGTCGAGGAGGCACTGGCCTCCTCCGGTGACCAGCCCCTCATCATCACCTTGGCCGGCCGCCGTGCCGCACTGACCACGGCCCAGCTCACGGCCCTGACCAACGGCGTCGGCCCCGACGGGCGCCTCGCGCCTTCGGTGCCGTGGCCGACAACACATGCACTCGCCGCCCTGGGCCTCACGGAATTCCGCGACCAGCAGGGCAGCCCCCAGCTGCACAACGGCGACGACGGCGTCAGCGGCCGCACGCACCACGCCTTCCGGACACCCCTCGGCCAACTCGTTGCCGAGCTCAACGAGAACGACGACCGCGCGTAGCCCGCAGCGCCCGGCCCTCCTGGAGGCGGGCCACGGATGCCGCACCCAGCACCCTCCTTAGGCCGCGCCTGTGGCCACCTCTGCCCGACTCCGGCCACCGGCGCAGCGCCGACCTGCGAGCCCGACGGACGCGCTCACCAGACCACCTACCCGGCGGGCCGCACAGCCCGCCGCCCTTCTACAGGAGAGATTCATGCCTTTCAGCGGTGTCACCCGCGTCTACCGGCCCGACGACGATGAGGCGCATCTGCTCGGTCCGCAGGACGGCGAATCCACCGCCCACGCGCTGTGCCGTGCCAAGCCGCCCGCAGCGGACGGGTGGAGAGGAACCGGGAACCCGGTGGAGGCCGGGCAGGCCGCCGCCTTGCCCCTCTGCGCGGCGTGCCGTCGCTTGGCCGACTGGGCCGCAGGAGCATGGTGGTTGCCCTCGGCCCACGCTCGCCGGGCCTTTCTGCCGGAGGACCCGCAAGAGCACAGCCGGCAGGTCTGCGATCTGGTCGCCGCGTTCTGGCCCTCCGGCGCGGCCGTCGAGGTCCCCCTCGGCACCGCGGCGACGGTTGCCCTGCTCCCTCTCGCGGACTCCCAGGCTCCGGTCCTCGCCCGCACGATCGCTGAGCTTCCGCCAGGCGGCCTGATCGAGCTGATGCGCGCGACGTGGGCCGAGCTGTGGGTACGGCACCCCTACCTCACCGAATGCGCGGGCCTGCTCTACCGGTGGCTGGGCACGGCATCCGACGAGACCGCGCAGCAGGTGACCGAGCTGACCCACCTCCTCTTGCGAGCGGGTCTCGTGGAGCACGGGGCCGACCCAAGGCGGTACCTCAAGGCGGACCTGCTCGGCCGGCTGCTCCAGCAGCTGACCGCCCGGGGCGAGAAGGGACGGCGCGGCGCCTTCCACACCCCGGACTTCGTGTGCGACTTCATGAGCGAGATCCTGTCCGGCCTGTCCGAAGGCGAAAGCACCGGAGAGCTGGCGGCCGGCAGCGGAGCCATGTGGCGGGCCGCAGCGGCCCAACTGCGCTGGGAAGGCAAGGACCCTGCGGAGTTCCCCTGGGTCGGCGTCGAGATCGATCCCCTCGCAGCCGCGACGCTGGCCGCGAACTCCCTGCTGTGGCGCCTGGGCGACGACGTCCTCATCGCCTGTGCCGACGGGCTCTCCAGGGACAGCGGTCTGGGACGCGCACACGAACACCGGACCCAGGCGACCGCCCGCCGGAATGCCTTCGTGGAGTCGCCGTCGCAGTAGCAAGGAGAAGCGACCGGCTCGCGCAGGCCGGCCTGTGCCAACGGCGAGGCCTGAAGCGGCCATGACCTCGGGGATGAACCCCCGACAGGCATTGCTTAACTGTTTTCCTAGGGGTATATTTAGTGGTGCAGCGAGGGGCTCCGCCCGCTCGGTCGAGCCCGCCCCCGTCGGCATCCACCCACTTCTCAATCATGGGGATATCCATGACATCTTTGACGATTCCGCCCGCAACTGTCGGCCGCGGCTTCATACGCCAGAGCCTTGACCAGGGCATCCACCCGGCTACTCGGCAACGGCTACTGGAGCCCTGGACAACGGCACCGTCCGCCACGTGCGGCGGGTGCGCCTTCCTGACGGAACGCGTTCGCGACAAGGGCACGACGCGAGCGACGTATCTGAAGTGCCGCCTCAAGGCGCAACGCCGCCGCGGCCCCGACCTCCAGCGCGACTTCCCGGCGTGCACGGCGTACCGCGCGGCGCCGGACGCCAGCGACAACGCGAACGCCTCGCCCTCCAGTGCCTGACCGAGCCCGACCCCGCCCCGGCGGAGGCCGACACGCAGCGCCCCCAGCAGGCCGGGCGCCGCAGAGGCCACGCACAGGTCCGCCGGTGCACGCCGCGCCGCCTCATCTCCCCCAGTTCGACGACCACCTGACGCCCCAGCGCGCCTCTTCGACCACCGCGTCCCCTCGCACCCGCCGGACCCTTCCGCCTGCCCCGCGGAGGGCGGCGGGCCGGGCGCATTTGCCACAGGCTCCGACCAGACGAAAGGGACTGCCACCATGGGTCTCACATGGACCACCCGAGGCTCTCTTACTTTCCATCCGCCGATGCCGCTCGCGTCCATCTCCGAGGTTCTGCTGGGCCCCTGGCCCGTCTTCGAGATCGCCCCGCCCGCCATCGATCCGCAGGCCCTCGCTGCCCTTGTCAAGGACCGGGAGCGCATCCTGGTTCCCGCGGACATCGCGACGTACAACTTCAAGGGCCTACCGTCGCACATCCAGTCCGCCCACATCCACTGGGACGCCCACTACAGCTTGATCGGCAACACGCTGAGGCAGTTGACGGTCCCTGCCGTCACGATCGGCCACGGCTTCGACGACGCCATCACCTGGGTCGGTGAAGACGGCTCCGAGGGCGAGATCGCCTTCTTCGAGGACGGGGAGCTCATCTGGGACGAGCTCCGCCTCCCGCCCGGCTCCCGGCCCCGCACCTACGACACCTTCGGAGAAACCGGGTTGTAACGCTCGCCCCGTACGCACCACCCCCGCACACGAGGAGCCCAAGTGAACGCCAACGCCCCCATCTCGAGCGGCCGCGAGTACTACGTGATCAGCACCATCGGCCCGGACGGGCGCTTCACGGTCCTGGACGTGGAGGCCGCCCCGGCCGGCCGCCGAGAGGCCAACGAGCGATTCGACGCCCTGTTCGTCGAGCCCTACATCACCGTGAGCAACGTTTTCGCCGACAGCGCGGCGCAGGCGGCTGAGATCCTGCGGCGGGACTGCGCGTAACTCTGGGCGTCTCACCGAATCAGAGTTATTGCTTAATTGTTTTCTCTGGGGTATCTTTTTGGTTACCGGGGCGCGGCAGTCCGGCGATCACCGCCCGGCCCCCCGGTTCCTGAACTTTCACCCTGTTTGTGAGGCACTGTGCTGGATTCCAACTTCTCCACGTCCGACCCGGCCAACTGGCGCTGGACTGCGCCGGAGCCGCGCCAGCTCGCCGAGATGCGACAGCAGATGGAGGAGTGGCAGCGGACGAACATCGGGCTCATGGCGATGAAGAGCTCGCTGATGGACGGGAACTCCAGCCTCTTCCCCTACATCGACGTTGCGGATCCGGCCGCCACGGGGGCCTTGGTTCTGTGCGGCCAGGAGGCGCAGCGTCTCTCGGAGGCCCGGTTGTACTACGCCGACGAGGACACCACCGCCGCGTCGCTGGCCGCGGCGGCCACGCCTCCGGGCGAGCCGGTCAGCGCGGACCGTCTGCCGTCGCCAAGCGGGCTGATGGTCTTCGCCGACCCCATCGGCTCGTACGCGGTGAACACCCGCACGGCGGCGCCCGGCCAGGGCGGGGAGCCGGTGCAGCTGCACACGCCGATCGTGGCGGTCTCCTGGTCGCTGTGGCGCCCGCGCGTCGGGCGCGTGCCGGTGGAGTGGATCGCCAACACCGCGCACGGCCGGGAGTTCGTCCACCCGGCTGAGCAGGGCATATGGCTCACCTTCTACACCGCGTGCGGGGCCGCTCTGCGCGGCGTGGATCCCGGCACGATGCTGCACAGCCCAGCGTTGGGTGACACCGCCCGCGCCGGGGAGCTGGTCGCGGCCCTGGACTTCCCCGGGCGGCCGGAGCTGACGTGGGACAACGAGACCGTGCTCTTCCTCGGCCGGAAGTTCCCCGAGGCGGGCTCTCCGCTCGGCACGACCGGCGGCTGGGCCCAGACCGTCTACACCGCCTGGCAACTGATGTCCCAGACCGGCGAGCACGCGTGGACCGAGACCGAGGTCGTGCCCCGTGACCGGGCCGGGCGCAAGCGCGACCGGCGCGCGGGCATCACCGGGAACGGTGATGTGAACGTGGTGCGGCTGCGGGCCAGCCACCGGCCGTCGGCCGAGGCCACCGAGCGCGACCGCCAGGACTGCGACGGCCGTAGGCCGCCGCGCACGGACTACCGCTGGGAGGTCCCGCCCTACCGAAGCCCCAACCGCTGCCTGAACACCCGTCTGCACGCCGTCGGCGGCTGCACACACGCCGAGCGGATCATCCGCCAGCACGTCAACGGCCCCAAGGGCAAGCCCGTACGCCGCCCGCGCGGCCCCGTCTACGTCTGGGCCGCCTGACCGGCGGGCCCCGGCATCGGGTGGCCCCGAGCCGTGGCCACCCAGCCCTCCCCCGTGAGCACGACCAGCGGGGCGCGGCCAGGACGAACCCGGCGTGGCCGCGCCCGCTTCCGACAGCCCTCGCACCACGATCTGGCGGCCGGCCTCGAGCAGGTCGCCGAGACAACCCGACACGAGCTGCCGGCCCACCCCGCGGCGCCGATGGCCGTCGGAGACCGGCTTTCCCGGGCCGCTGCCGCGGCTCGTCGCACCGAGGCGTGCAGGTCTGCGCGCCCCTCACCCCGGCGCCGGCGCCCCTGCCCCGCCCAACCGAACCAGGATTCCCATGCCTTCTTCTGCTCAGAATCTCGCACTGGCGAAGCTCATCCGCCAGGCCGTCATCGACGACGGAGTGCTCGCCGCCGAGGACTTCGCCGTCGTCATCTCCAACCGCCGCAAGAACATCGTCATCACCACCGACATCTCGGGCCGGCACACCGTAAGAGTCCGGCCCCCGATAGCCCCGCAGAGAGTTGTCGACTTCGTCCGGAACAAGGCCGCAGAGCTGGAGCGCAACGCCATCAAGCTCGCCGCGATGGCTCCCCGCCACCCCGTCAAGCATCTGGTCGACGGCGAGGAGTTCACCTGGCTCGGCCAGACCATGCGCCTACACCTGACGGAGCAGGCGGGCCCGGCGCGGCGCGTCCGGCACGACAGCGGATGGCAGCTGGTCGTCAGCGCGGCCGACGTCCGCGACCGCGGGGCCGGCGTACTCACCGACTGGTACTGCCGGGAAGGCCTTGCCTGGGTGGAACGCAACGCGCCCTCCTGGTGGCGGCGGATAGCGCCCGGCAGCAGGGCGCAGCCCGGCCTGGACGTCCGCGACCTCGGGAAGGTCCGGGCCGGCGTGTTCAACGGGCGTGCCGACCAGGTGGCGTTCCACTGGCCGCTCTTCCAGCTCCCCGCGGCGCTGTGTGAGTACGTCCTGGTGCACGAGCTGGCCCACGCCACCCGTCCGCCGGGGAAGCCGCACGGCCCGGAGTTCTGGGCCTGCGTCAAGCGCGTCATGCCCGACGGCCGGCGGCGCCAGCGGCTGATGCGCCAGGCGTGGCTCGACATCTGGACCGGCGCCACCCGCTGACCCACGCCGCCCTGTACCTCTCCCTTCGCGCCGGCCACACGTCCGCGGCCGCGTATCCCGTCTTCCCCTCTCTTCTTCAGGAGTCTGCTGTGTCCGATCGCCTCCCGCTGGAGGGCTGTGTCCCCTCGTTCGGCCGGCACCGTACGTATCCGCCGCGAGCCGGCTGGCTGCTCAAGGTCCACCACGCCGTCCAGGAGGACCCACAGTTGTTCGCCCGTGCCGACGCCCCCGTCACGCTCGGCGTGGGCTCCAGCATGGTGCCGGCGCTGCGCTTTTGGTCTCGCGCCTTCGGCCTGTCCACCGACGCCCCGATCGGTGGGCCCCGTTCCGGCCTGCAACCGACGCGCCGCGGGCACTGGCTGCTCGGAGAGGACGGTGCCGACCCGTACCTGGAGGACCCCGGCAGCCTGTGGCTGCTGCACTGGTGGCTCCTCCAGCCGACGTGCCAGGTCCCCACGTGGTATCAGCTCTTTGCCCGGGCAGGGCTCTCGCGCATGACCCGGGACGCAGTCCGGGCCGGTGTGCAGCGCGACGCCGTGGACAGCGGCTGGTCCGCCCCCTCCGACAGCGCGCTCACGCGCGACGTCACCGCCTTCGTCTCCATGTACGGGCCCACGCCCGTCCCGCGAGGGCACGATCACGCGCCGGTCGAGGAGGAGCTCTCCAACCCCTTCCGCGCCTTGAACGTGCTGCGCGTCGAGGAGGCCCGCGGCCGCCACCGTCCCGGCACGCAGGAACTGGTCATCGACCGGAGCGCCGGCCGTACCGTGCCCGCCGCAGTCATCGCCTACGCCTGCCTGGCCTTCGCCGACCGCGCGGCGCCCGGCGCGCGCAGTATCGCCCTGGGCCGACTGCGGACGGACCCGGGCAGCCCGGGCCGCGTCCTCCTGCTGGATGGCCGGACCTTGCAGCGCGCGCTGTCCCGGATCGCGGAGTCCGACCCGGGCCTGGGCCTGGCAGTCGTGGACTCGGGCGACGAGCCGACGGTGACCTTTCGCGCCCGCCCGGACGTTCTGGCGGACCAGGTGCTGGCGGCCCACTACGAGCTGGGGCGCGGGCCCGGCCACCGCTGAACCAGGCACCGGCCTGCACTCGGCGACGAGGTCCGCCACCGCCTCCGCGCGCCACCCTTTGCGCCCACACGGGCGTTCTCCCCATCGCCTTCCCGGAGATTCCCATGAGCACGACCAAGTCCGGTGCTACCGGCTCGCCTTGCACGCCGCCGACGCCGAGCCAGCAGCCGGTTCAGATCGAGCTGTTCCCGGCTCCGGACACTCCGGACCACACCGGTGTGTTGCGGCATGCCGTGACACACCGGGCCGACCCGGTCAGTGACCCGGGCACGGTCGCCCGGCGGGAGGACGACGGCGGCCCGGGCCGGGAGGAGGTGCAGGAGACCGACCTGGACCGGTCGTGCGAGGAGGTGGCCGCGTGGCTTCGGGCCCTGGATGCCGAGGTGGAGGCCGAGCTGGTTGCGGAGACCGGCATGGACGAGGCCAATCGCCTCAAGCTGGAGTGGGACCGGGCCCTCGCGCAGAGGGCGGTTCCGGCCCTGGGGATCGCGCGCTCCCACGTCGCTCTGCTGGAGGCGGCGCAGGCCTGGCAGCTGGTCCGCACGGACGACGGCGCGTATGTGGTGCGGCGCTCGCGGGATGCCGAGGGGGGCCGGAAGGTCAGCGGCGAGCGCGTGGTGCTCATGCTCCAGGCCCGCTACTTCAAGGAGGTCACCGAGAGCAGCGGCCTGGTGCGGGTGCGGCTGACCATCCGTGGCGCGCAGGCCCTCTATCTGATCGGGCTTCACCCCGCCGGCGTGCACGGTGACGAGCGGGCCGCGTACCGGGCCCGGTGGGCGAAGGTTGCGGGCCGGTCGCGGATGAGCCGGGACGCGCGCAAGACCGCGGCCCGGCGCCTGGCCCCGCTGCCTTCGCACGCGGCGGACCGGTACGGGGACCGGCCGGTGACGGTGGCCGAGCAGGCATGGCGGACGGCCCGGGCCCTCGACGTGGTCTCGGGCCTGGGCGGGGCGGATGCGTGGGAGAGCGAGGGGGGCGCCGTGTTCGGCGTTGCGGCGATCGAGCCGCGGGCGTGGTGATGCTGTCATTGGCCGAGCTCGAAGAGCTCGCGGAGACGGAGGTCCAGGGCGAGGAGACGCTGGCGGCGCTTGCCGGGCATGCGGCGGTCGTCGAGTGCCAGGCCGCGGCGGACCTGCTCACCGCCTTCGCGCAGGAGAACCCCGGCAACGAGGCGGCGCAGGACTGGGCATTCGTGGCGGCGGAGCGGGTCTCCGAATGCGCTCTCGCGGTCGTGGACGGCTACGAGGATGTGGCCGCCGAGTATGCCCGCGCAGCGAAGGGCGAGCGTGCCGCGGTGGCGCTGGGCCGACTCGACGATGCGGGTCCGATGACGCCGCAGCGGCTCGCCGCGCTGGACGCGGAGACCCTGGAGCTCTTGCGCTGGTACGCACACCCGTGGCCGGTGCGGTGGCTGTGGCCCCCGGAGCGCGACACCTTCGGACGCCCCATTCGCCCTTATGTGATTAATTTGTTCCACGGGCCGGGGGGCTGGTCGGTCGGCATCCGCGACGTGCTGGGCGCGGACGTGGACATGGTCGGCGTCGACCTCGACCCCGGGGCGGTGGCGACGGCCACCGCGGCCGGCTTCGAGGTGATCTGCGCGAGCGTGACCGACCTCGACCCGGAGAGCCCGGGACTGCGGCACGTGACGGGGGCCATCCTCTCCCCACCCTGCCAGCCGTTCAGCCCGGCAGGCCTGCGCCGGGGCCGGTACGCCGCGGCGATCGACCTGGTCATCACCGTGATCCGGTATGCGGGGGCGGCGGCCGGGTTCCTCGCCCTGGTGCACGCCGACGGCGCGGACGCGGGATTCGCCCCGCGCTCGGGCGACTCCTGGGAAGAGGTCCGCGAGCACCTTCAGGACCTAGAGGATCCCCGGGCGGGGCTCATGGCCGAAGTGGTCATCTTTCCGCTGGCCATGCTCTCCCGCGGCGGCTCGATCCAGTGGGTGGCGGTCGAGCAGTCCAGCGCCCTGCCGCAGCAGATCGAGGACGCGCTCTTCGCCGAGTTCCGCCAGGCCGGCTGGCGCACGGTGGAGGCCGTCACCCTCGACGCCGTGGACTACGGCGCCGCCTCGCACCGCAAGCGCCGCTTCATGACGGCCTTCCGCACCTCGGCCCCGCTCGTGGACATCCGCCCGAGCGCACCCTTTCCGCAGACGACCTTCGCCGAGTGCGTCGGCTGGCCGGCCGGACGGATGGTCAACACCCGTGGCCAGCGCGGCATCAATCCCGCGACCGGCCGACCCAAGGGCGGCAACTCCTTCAGCGCGGACAAGCCGTCCCCCTGCATCACGGCAACGGCCTACGGCTGGAAAGACGAGGAGACGGGCGAGCGCATCGGTCAGGCCAACATCGCGCGCCTGGTCGGCTTCCCGGGCACCTTCCCCTGGCAGCACGTAGGACGCGGCGAGGGCATCCGCAACAAGGCGCAGCAGGCAGCCGACGCCGTCTGCCCGATGGTGGCGGCCGCGGTCATCGGGCGCGTGCTCAATCAGCAGTGGGAGGACAAAGCGCGGGAGTACGTCAAGGAGTTGTACCCAGGGGCGGTGGAGGCCGTGGCTGTGGATCCCCGAGTGTGGCGGCGTGCGGTCCAGGAGGCCCTCTTCCATACATAAGAGGTTGCTTAACTGTTTCTCTGTTGGTATCTTTCTGGTGTGCGGAGAGCCGTCTCTGCGAAACCCCGCCGACTGCCCTGTGCCCCTCCTTCGCCACAACTGACAGGAGCTCCTCATGCCTGGCCCCCTCCTCACCACCGACGGGCGTCCCCTCCGCGCCGCGGCTCTGCGGACCCGCCGGACGCTGCTCGACAGTCTCGTCACCGAGCTGAAGACGACCCCCTACCGCGACATCCGGATCGCCGACGTCGCCCGGCGCGCCAAGACCTCGCCCGCGGCCTTCTACCACTACTTCACGGACCTCGACGCGGCGGTAGCGGCCCTGGCGGAGGACGTCGCGCGCTTCGTCAGCCCCGTGCACACCACAGGGGGCCTCGACCGGGAGACCGTCTCCGAGCTGGTGGAGGCCTTCTTCCGCTTCTACCGCGCGAACCGGACCGTTCTGCGAGCCGTCGAGGCCAAGGCGGCCGAGGGGGACGAGCGGTTCACCGAGCTGCGCCGGAAGATCTACGGCGGGCTCAACACCTCCCTCGTGATGACCCTCATCGGCGCCTACCCGCGGGCGGCCGACCGCGAGGCTCGTGAGGCCACCGCCGCCTCGCTCACTCTGCTCCTGACCTCGGCGGCCGCCCAGCAGCCCCAGCAGTCGGGCTGGTCCTTTGCCCCCGACCCCGTGCGTGTCGCTGTCATCGACCTCGTCCACACGGCCATCGCCCGCCGCCCGGCCACCCCTCTCACCACGTCCCTGACGCCCTGACAGCCCTCCCCGGCCCGGCGCCCGCGCCGGGCCGGGGCCGTCGCTCCGCCCGCCCACATCCGGAAGGACTACCGAACCCCGTGTCACCTGACGCCCGCCCGCCCACCGGCTCCGCCGAGCAGATCCGCACCTTCATCACCGCGCAGATGGCCGTGCGGGCGTTCTGCCACGCCCACGGGTACAACCCGGACGAGCTTGGCACTGCCTCCGCGCGGCGGGCCGCAGACGCTCTGACCGCCATCCTCGTAGAGCTGGAAGACCGCGGGGCCGTCGCGGCGGCGATCGTCGCCTCCACCGGCGTCGGCAACAGCGGCATGAACCTGGCCCATGCGACCACCGTCGACTGCCTCGGCGAAGAGGAGTGGGCCACCGACCCCATGGACAACACCGTCCTCGCCGAGATCATCGCCTGCGGCATGGTCACCGGCTGGGCCACCGGCATCGTCGCCCGCGGCACCGGCGCCGACGGCCAGCAGACCGCGTACGGGTGGCACGTGCGAGACGGTGCGTTCGTGCCCCTCGCGGCGGCCGAGACGTTCGCTGCTTACTCCACGGACAGCGCCACGGGTGAACCGGTACCCCCGCCGCGCGGCCTGGAGTTCGAGGATGCCTGCGCACTCGACCTCCCTCACCCGGCATGACCGGCTACCCGGCCGGGCCCGTGTTCGCGACGACCAGCAGCAGCCGGGTCCGGCACGAGATCCGGCCCCGCGCGCGGACGTGGTCCTGGTGCGGCACCCAAGCCGCGTTGCCGGACGACGACCGACTTCCCCTGTGCCGCAATTGCCGCGCGCGGAAGGCCGCCGCCGAACGTCGGCAGCGCCCCCGTTTGCGATGACCAACCACCGGGTCAGCCTCTTCATGTTGTCCGCGCCCTGGAGCGCGCGTCTGGATCCGGCCTGAGGGCGGGTCTTACGATCAAGACCGACGATGATCAACCCGCCGATCCCCGGCCGCCGGCTCGTCCGGACGCCCCCAACGAAGGTGCCCCCGTTGTCCGTCGAGACCGGCTCGCCCCCCAGTTCCTGGCCGTGTCCGCCAGCCGGCCCGGCGGACCGGCCGGCGGACAGGGCTCCCGGCCCACCGCGAGTGCAGGTTCCGGTGGACCATGCTGGCCATCCACGCGCTCGAGACGCAGCACCAGCTCGTCGACAATCCCTGCGGGACAGCCAGCCCCGCCCCGCCCATCGCGACGGGCCAGCTCTCCCTCGCCACTCGATCTTCACGACCAGGAGGCCACGGGGTCAGGCCCTTGCCCTGCGATGACCGCAGCTAGAACGCCACCATGCGGCTGGCGCTCGTACGCCGCACACGCACGCCGTTGACCTGGAACGGCGCACCACCACCCGTCCGGCAGGTCAGCGAGTTCCCTCACCCACTATGCCCGCTTCGACTAGAAGGACCGTGATGCGCACTTCCCGTATGGCCACAGCCCTCACCGCGACGACGCTGATCACCGTGCTGACGGCCAGCTGCGGCCACGACAGTGAGAGCCGCTCAGCCGCCGAGCCGACCCCCGCGGGATCAACCGCTTCCCGCACCGCACCGGCGCAGCCCGCGCTCGAGGGCATTGCCGCCTTCGGCACCCCTGCCTCCGTGGCCGGCGACTGGATCGTCGAGCTGCGCACCCCGGAGAAGACTGAGGCCCCTGCGGACAGCCAGTCACTTCCCTCCGGATGGACGGCACTGCGGACCACGATGAGGTTCACCAATCGGGCGGACCACATATCAATGCTGCCGCGCACCGTTCTGACCATGCGCTACGGCGCCGACGGGCGCGCCGCAGTGCTCTTCTCGGGCGCCGGCCTGCCCGGGCTCCCGGAACGGGGAACGACCACCCGGGTGAAGCCCGGCGGATCCTTCGCCGCGGACATCGGCCTGGCCGTCCCTGCGGCGGCGGCCGGCGAGCGCGCGACCGCGACCGCTGAGGTCACCAAGGAAGGCATGGCCGAGGCCGAGAACCTCTTCTTCGAAGGCACACTGCCTGGGCAGGCAGCCTCGACAGCACCCGGGTCCAGCAGCTCACAAGGACCTGCTGCCGGCGCCACAGTCCCCTTGGGCACCTGGTCAACGTCCGGGCTTCGCCTATCCCCCATCAGCCTCGCTCAGGGCGAAGCCGGAGGACGTCGCGCCGAGCTCGAGCTCTCGGTCGCGAACAAGAGCGCCGACCCCAAAAAGGGCATGGGCGTCTCCCTGCGCATCCTCACCGGCGACGCCCTGAAGCAGGTCGCCAGCGTCACCCCCGGCCTCGGGTACAAGGACGCCCCGATCGCACCGAACCGCACCGCCACGGCAATGGTCCGCTTCACCATCCCAGACACCACGGTCCCCGGCCCCATCACCGTCGAGGCAATCACTACGGGCGGGACCCGCACCACCTTCGACGGAACCCTGCGCTGAGCCAAGATCCCACGGCCGCGATGATGGCTCGTCCTTTTCGGCGGGTGGAACCGTTAGGCGAGGACACCGATGCGGGCGGCGAGAGCGCGTAGCTCGGTGGTTGTTCGTCCGGAGACCAGCAGTCCGGAGACCAGGGCTTTCACCGCCGGGCGGGCGTGGGTCTCTTCCGGGGCGTGGTGTTCGGCGGCCAGGAGTGCGCGGATGCAGTCGTCCCGGCGGTTGCAGCGGGCGAGGGCCGTGGCGATGTCGGTGTAGTAGCGGGCTCGCCGCTCGGTGCTCGGCAGGCTTCCGGGCGCCACCGCCTTGGCCGCGGCGAGGGCGGCTGAGGGTGGAGCTGGACGGTGGTGGGGCTGAAGCCGCCGCCGTGGTCCCGTAGCACGGCGGCCGGGCCGAGCTCCTGGGCGATGGCGGCGGCCTCGCCGGTCAGCTCCCGCATCCCGGCCGCGTCGCCAGCGCGGGCGGCGGTGTAGGCGGCGGACTGGATCAGCAGGCCCCGCTGGGCCGCCAAGGCCGGCTCCCCGCCACGGAGAGCGGGGTGGTCGGCGGCCGCCAGGGCGATGGACAGCGCCTGCTCGTGCCAGCCGGCCTTGCGGGCCAGGACCGCGAGCTGCCGCGCAGCCTCCGCGACCAGCAGGGGCTGGCCGACGGCTTCGGCGGCCTGACGGGCCCGGTCGGCGGCCATCCAGCCGAGCTGCTGCTCGTCCAGCTTGATCAGCATGCGCGTGGCCAGCAGATAGCTGTGCGCCAGCAGCCCCTCGTCCCCAGCGCCTCCGGCCCGGGCATGAGCCGCACAGATCAGCCGGGGCAGCCGCACGGCCAGGCTGCCGTACGCGCAGGCATGGAAGTCCGTGAAGGCCCGGGACAGATCCGTGTGCAGGACCGCCACCGAAGGCACGGTGACGCCGGCGTGGAGGCCGAGCATGGCGTCCCGAACGCGCGCGACCAAGGCCTCGCCCACGGCGACGTTCTCGGAAGGCGTCTTGCCGGTGGGCAGGATGGGGACACCGACGGCCGCGGCGGCCGTGACCGCGAGGTTCGCGAGCAACTTCCTGCGCCGCACCGGGTCCTCCCCGTCTCCTCGACGAGCCGTCCCTGCCACCCTAGAGCCCGGAAGGCGGGGGTAGGCGGTAGTTGGGCCGATCGCCCGCCCGTGCCGGACGTCCGGCTGCGGGGCCAGGCCAAGGGCCTGCGGCGGGATGCCCAGGGCGTCGGCGAAGCGCCGCAGCACCGTGACGTCGGTCAGCGGCGAGATGCCGCGCTCGTACCGGGAGACCTGGGCCGCGGAGAACCCGGTCAGCGCACCGAGCTGGGCCAGGGTCAGGCCCTGCTTCTTGCGTGTCTGCCGGACCAGGCAGCCAACGGTCATGTCCGCCACCAGCTGTGCTCGGACCGCGTCCATACCGTCCCCGCTCGTCGGCGAGAGATGGGCCGCCGCTCACCGTACCGGCGCCCACGGCCGCGGGACAGGGGCCTTGCACCGGATGCAAACGGCTTTGCGGCCCACGGCAATGCCCCTGCCGCCGACGACGCGGCCGCGGTCTCCTCGAAGAGCAGGCGGCCCGGACGGCGGGCCACCGCCGCGCATCCGAAAGGGGATGTGAGCGATGAACGTACGCAAGCGGGCCGCGATGGTGGGGCTCGGCGGCCAGGCCACCAGCAACCACCTGCCCGGCCTCGCCCAGTGCCACCTCGCCGAGCTGGTCGGGCTCTGCGACGTCGACGCCAACCGGCTCGCCGCCGCAGCCGACGCGCACCAGATGCCCGGCTTCACCACCGTGGCGGGCCTGCTGCAGGAGGTCCGGCCGGACTTCGTCATCGCCGCGGTACCGCATCACGCCGGGCAGCAGGTCGTTGCCGCGTGCGCCGAGGCCGGGGTGCACGTGCTCAAGGAGAAGCCGTTCGCCACCGACCCCTACGAGGCGGCCGAGCTGGCCGCGCTGTGCGACAAGGCGGGGATCGAGCTGATGGTCACCGTCCAGCGCCGCTTCCACCCCGTCTACGCCGCCGCCCTCCAGCTGCTGGAGCGGATCGGCACCCCGTACCTGGTCGAGGGCCGCTACACGTTCCACTGCCTCAACCCGGCCGCCGGCTGGCGCGGCCGCGCCAAGCTCGCCGGCGGCGGATGCCTGGCGGACATGGGCTACCACCTCATCGACCTGCTCATCTGGTACCTCGGCCTGCCCGACCGCGTCCTTGCGGACACCTCGGCCGCCGCGGCGCCGGGCGCCGAGTACGACGCGGAGGACACCGCCCTGGTCCACCTCGCCTACGACTCCGGCCTGTACGGCTCGCTGCTGGTCTCCCGCTCCGCCGGCCCGAAGACCGAGCACCTGGCCATCACCGGCCCCCACGGCACGCTCGCCGTCGAACGCGGCACCGTCCGCCTCCTCGACCCCAGCGGTCAGGTGATCGAGGCGCTGCTGCGCGAGCCGGCCTGGCCCTGCCCGCCCGCCGTGCAGATCGACCGCTTCTGCCACGTCCTGGACGGCACCGCCCCCAACCCCTCCGGCCCGGCCGCCCACCTGCCGCACGCCGCATTCCTGGCCGCCGCCTACGCCTCCGCCACCACCAACCACCCCGCCGATCCCAAGGAGTTCCTCGCATGAACGACTCCCCACTCGCCCTGCTCGGCGGCGAACCGGCCGTAACCGTCGCGGGCCCGCACTTCGCCTGGCCGCCGATCGAGGACGCCGACCGGCGCGCGGTCGCCGCCCAACTGGAGACATCCGTCTCGATCCCCGACCGCTCCGGCATCGTCGCCGACCTCGAGGACGCGCTCGCCTCCTACCTCGGCGTCCGGCACGTCGTAACCACCTGCACGGGAACGGCCGCGCTGCACTCGATGTACGCCGCAGCCGGGATCGGCCCCGGCGACGAGGTCATCGTCCCGGCCCTCACCTTCCACGCCACCGCCACCCCGCTCTTCCACCTCGGTGCCCACCCCGTCCTCGCCGACGTCGACGACCGCGGCCAGCTCGACCTCGAGGACGCCGACCGCCGGCTGACCGCCCGGACGAAGGCCGTCGTCGCGGCGCACCTGTGGGGGCTGCCCGAGGACATGGACGCGCTGGTGTCCTTCGCCGACGAGCTCGAGCTGATGCTGCTGGAGGACGGCTCCCACGCCCACGGCGCCACCTGGAACCACCAGACGGTCGGCACGTTCGGCGCCGCGTCCGCGTTCAGCCTCAACGGCCCCAAACCGCTCTCGGCCGGCGAGGGCGGGCTCGTCGCCACCGACGACACCGAGCTGTACTACCGCGTCCTGCTGCACGGCCAGTACAACAAGCGCTGCCGCCGCGAGATCCCCGCCGACCACCCGCTCGCCCGCTTCGCGGTCACCGGCATGGGCCTGAAACTGCGCATCCACCCCTTCGCCGCCGCGCTCGCCCGCACCCAGCTCACTCGCCTCGATGTTCACCTTGCCGGGCGCCAGCGCATCGCGGCGCGGATGTGTGCCGCCCTGGACAGCGTCCCGGGTATCCACGTACCGGACCTGCCGACGGCGGCGCGGCCATCGTGGTACGCGCTGCCCCTGCACTACGAGCGAGCCGAGCTCGGCGGGCTACCGCTGGAGCGGTTCCTCGACGCCGTCCACGCCGAGGGCGCCAAAGAGGCGGACCAGCCGGGCTCGACCTGCCCTTTGGTCACTCATCCGCTGTTCCAGGCCCCTGGGGACCTGCTGCCTGGCTACGCTGGCCGTCAAGGCACCGCCGCCGGCGCCTTCCCAGCGGCGGAGTACGTGCACGCCACCACCTTCAAGCTGCCGGTCTGGCACCGCGAGGAGGACGTCCACCTCGCCGACGCCTACGCCGCGGCCATCGCCAAAGTCGCCTCCCACGCCAAGGACCTGATGTGAGCTCCCTCGACACCGCCCTGCTCGACGACCTCGCCCGCACTGCCAAACGCGACGGCATCGCCAAGACCGTCGTCGGCGCCGTCATCGCCGAGATCGATGGCAAGGTCCTCCTGCTGCACCGCCCGGCCGACGACTACCTCGGCGGCCTGTGGGAGCTGCCCTCCGGCGGTGTGGACACCGGTGAGACCCTCATCGAGGCCCTGCGGCGGGAAATCGCCGAGGAAACTGGGCTGACGGTCACGGCCATCGGCGACTACCTCGGCCACTTCGACTACCGCTCCGGCAGCGGCCGCGCCACCCGCCAGTTCAACTTCACCACCACCGTCACGGGCGAGACGGTCACGCTCACCGAGCACGACGCACACCTTTGGGCCGACCGCACCCAGCAGAACCAGGTCTCCAGCGCCGTCCAGACCGTTCTCGACGCCTGGCGCAACCAGGCAGTCTGACCGGCTCCCGAGCCCGACCGGGCCCCGGCCGCCCTCTCCCGGAGGGCGGCCGGGGGCTGCCGCTGTACGGGGCCAGCGCCGAGCCGGAGGCGTACTCTGATGAACCGAAGGCTACCGGCGGGTTCATGTCACCTGGTTCGCCGTTCGTCAGCGGCACCCCCTTTTTTGCGTCTCGGGGGCCGCGCTTCGTACGCTGCACAGGCCCCCGGCCCCGAGACGCAACTTGGGCCGGGGGCTTGTTGCGTGCAGCACGCCATCGGCGACACGGCAGGTTCGGCGCGACGGGTCCAGGGCAACGGTGTGGCAGAGGCTCCGAATCGTGAGGTGTGCCACAGCGCACTGGGCGAAGCGCTGGTATCCGACGGCTCGCCTGCCACGCCTCGCACGGGCGGCGTTCTCGCATTTCCGTCAAATTGGTTTACCCAACTGACGCGTACCGGCCTATTACGGCTGGAGTCTGACAGGTTGCCAGTTAAGCGTCGACACCCAGGGCGGCCGAAGAACGCTCCTCAACAGGTGGGCCTTTCACCCCGAATAAGCAAGATCGGTCATATCGCCCCAGACCGGGAAACCGGGGAGGTGAATCTTCCTTGACGTGTACAAACACGCGTGTCAAGGTCGGGTAAGTTACCGATCAGATTCACTCGGTTGCAGTACGGCAGGGGACGCGGGGAGGGGACTACATGCGTATCGGCCCATCAACGGTCGGTGCCTGCAAGGAAGCCCCTGACGCCAAGCAAGGCCGATTCGAGACGTTCTCCACGCCCGCACGGCTTCCCCGAATGCAGCGCACCGCCTCGTCGGCGGTTATCCTCCCGTTCGTCAGCACCATGATCATCACGGTGCAGCCCACAGCCTTTGCGGATGAACCGGCGTTCATCGTGGCTACATGCCGCCGCGGGGCGGTGTATCACGCAGAAGCTGTCCTGGGGAGGGCGAGTCACGGTGGCCAGTCGCGGCGTCGTCGGCTTCGATGCCGCTGCGCTGCGCACCCTGCGCACTGCCGCCGGCATCTCGCAGCACAAGCTCGCCGACCGCGTCCGTCTGCACGGCGCGCAGGTTGCCGGCCCGCACATCTGCCTGTACGAGCGCGGGAAGCGCACCCCACAGCTGCGCACTCTGACAGCTCTCGCCTCCGCCTTGGAAGTACCGCCTTCAGCACTTCTGGAGGACGACTCCTCCTTCCGTCTGTGCCGGCTGCGGCTGCGTATGGGCATGAGTCAGCGAAGTCTGGCCTCTGCGCTCGGCATCGCCCAGGCCCGCTGGTCCCGGATCGAACGGGGCCAGTCCACGCTCGACGAACACCATGTGCCGCTCGCCGCGAAGCTCCTCGGAGTCAGCGAGGGCCAGCTCCGCTCGGCCGTGGCCGCCGCCCGGCGCACAACAGCACGCTCCTGAAAGAGAAGCCCGCCCTGCGTCACGGGCCCTGACCGGAACGGGCGCTCGCAGGGCAAGCACCCGCAGGCGGCATCAGCACACTCCATGCGCTGAGCCTTCGCCAGATTCATGTACAAGACACGCTCTCCGAACAGCACTCATGAGGGGATATCGCCCATGGCCATATCGACGGCCGATCGTGGACAGACCCGTCGCGGCCTGCGCGCCGTTGCGTGGGGCGCTGCCGCGCTGACCTGTGTCTCCCTGCTGAGCGGCTGCGGCAGCAAGAAGAGTGACGAGTCGCTGGGGGAGGATCCCGTCCCCAGTGCTCCGTCCTCCGCCGCGTCGAGCGCGCCGGCCAGCGCTGACCCTCAGGATGCGGCCAAGGCCGAGGTGGTCGCGGTGTACCGCAAGTACTGGGATGCCCAGGTGCAGGCCTACGCGAAGGCCAGCCCGGTCGGCACCGACCTCGACAAGTACGCCTTCGACAAGGCGCTCAGCTTGGCCTTGGGCGAGCTGGCGAACCTGCACAACAACGGCAACGTGATCAAGGGCGAGGTAAAGGTCGATCCGAAGGTGTCGACTATCAGCCTCGATGAGAAGCCGAAGAAGGCCACGATCTCGGATTGCGTCGACGTCTCCCGATGGGTCCTACAGAACGCGAAGAGCGGGCAGGCGGTGCCGCTGCCGAAGGAGCGGCTCACCCGTTTCCAAGCGTCATTCTCGCTCCGGACCGTGGGGGACGCGTGGAAGGTCGTCGAATCCAAGCAACTGGACAAGCCGTGCGCATGAGGGAGACCTGGGCAGCCGCAGCCTGGGCAGCTGTCGTACTGTGCGTCTCTCTTCTCGTGCCCGTGCCTGCCGCCTGGGCAGATGGCGGCGGGATCGACGTACGGGGGTGTCAGAGCACCTGGATCTGCTCCAGCGTTCAGACCAAGGGGGCGAGCGGCGGCGGTGGAGGCGGAACCAGCAGCGACTCTGGCTCCGGTGGTGGCGGGAGTGGTGGGGGCGGTGGGGGCGGTGGTGCAGCAACCTGCACCAACGGTGAGCCATCCCGGGACATGCCGGCCTGCCACATCGACGGGGTAGGTGACTACGACGGCAATGGCTGCTATTGGCAAGTGAGAGAACCGCCCCCGCCCGCCGACGACCCGGTGTGGGATGGTCACAGCCCGAGTGAGGGCGCCATCTGGTCGCACAACTGCATGGACGGCAACGGTCGCGCCAACATCGGCAGTGGTTTCTTCGCCCAAGCTCCACCCGGTGCCGCTCCCCGTATGCCCACGGCAGCGGAACTGGCCCAGCAGGCGTTCAGCAAGATGAAGCTGGAGACGCCGAAGCTGGGTAGTGCTCCGCCGCCCGGCAGCAAGGGCCTGATCGGCATGCCGGTATGGATGTGGGTGGCGAAGTCGGACACGACCTGGGGCCCGCAGTCGACCACGGCGTCGGCCGGCGGCCTGTCCGTCACCGTGACGGCGAAGGTGACGGGTATCGACTGGAACATGGGCGACGGGCAGAGCGTCCACTGCGCCACACCGGGCACGCCCTATGACTCGAGCGTCGGCAAGAAGGACTCGCCGGACTGCGGCTACCGGTACACGAAGGTCGGCGAGTACCAGATCACGGCCACCACGACGTGGGTGGTCACCTGGACGGCGACGAACGGTGAGACCGGAACGCTGCCCAATCAGACCAGGTCAGCACAGACCACGGCGCGCGTCGGCGAGCTACAGGTCGTCAACTGAGCACGAGGAATCAAAAGATGGCGACGAAGATCGCGAAGCGAGACAAGAGCGGATCCGGCTCCGAGGCTCCTCAGGGGCCGCTGCCGATCACCCAGGACGCGCCGCGCAAGCGGCGCCGCCCGGTCGTGATGGGTGCGGGCCTTGCCCTGGCCGCCGTGGGGGCCCTGATCGCGGTGTGGGCGGTCGATGACGCCGGGGACCGGGTCAGCGTGATCGCGACGGCGAAGCCGATACCCGCCGGGGCCGTGATCAAGCCGTCGGACCTGGTCATCGCGCACGTCTCCCGTGATGCCGCGCTGCACCCGGTTCCGGTGTCCGAGAAGAAGGCGATCATTGGTAAGGCAGCGGCTGCGGATATCCCGGCAGGGATCCTGGTGACAAAGGATTCGGTGCGGGACAACGCCAGCCTGACGCAGGGCAAGGACGTCGTGGGCATCCTCGCCAAGCCGGGCCAGCTGCCCTCGCGGCCGCTGAAGCCGGGGGACCAGGTGATGGTCGTCTACACCCCGCAGGGCGGCAATGGAGGCGCTCAGGGCGCTGGCGCCAACGGCAAGGGGGACGGTAAGAACACCGGGCCCGACAGCCAGCCGGCCGTCGTGACCCGGGTCGGCGACGCGGACGCCAACGGTGCGCGCGTCGTCGACGTCGCTACCACGAGCGGCACCAGCGCGACCCTGGCGGCGTGGGCGGCCAACAGCAGTGCCTCGCTCGTGCTGAAGGCGAAGCACTGACATGGCCGTTATCGCTCTGGCATCCGGAAAGTCCAGTGGTGTGACCTGCTCCGCCCTGGCACTGACGCTGTCCTCGCCCCGTCCGTCGCTGCTGATCGAGGCCGACCCGGCCGGCGGCACGATCCGGGCCGGCTACCTGCAAGGTGAGGGCACCGCCCAGGTCGGGCTGCACCGCCTGGCCGCCGCCGACCGGCAGGGCACCCTCGCACAGGAGTTCCGCCACCACTGGGTCTCCCTGGACCAGGCGCACAGCGGTCAGCGCATGCTGCTGCCGGGTCTGCCCGACCCGGCGCAGGCCCCCTCGATGGCCCGTACGTGGGATGCGATCGCCGAGCTGATCGCTGTCATGGACGGGCACGGCTACGACGTCATCATCGACGCCGGGCGGGTCGTGTCCCAGTCCGAGACGCGGCTGAGCACCTCGGTCTATCCGGCGCCGTTGCTGCGGGCTGCGGACGTGGTTCTGCTCGTGGTGCGCTCGACGCAGGCGTCGGTGGTCTCGGCGGCGCCGGCCGCGCGGGTGCTGCGGGAGGAGCTCGCGCACAACGGGACCGGCGCGGATGCTCTCGGGCTGCTGATCGTGGAGGAGGGTTCGCTGACCTCGACCCAGATCCAGCAGGGGCTCCGGGTTCCGGCGTATGCGGCGCTGGAGTGGGATCCCGACACCGCGGATGTGCTCACCCACGGAGCTTTTAGGAAGTCCGGGCGCAGCCTGCTGCGGTCGGCGCGGTCGGCCCATGACCGGCTCAACGAGATCGTCACCCGGCGGCGCATCCAGCTCGCGCGGCCCGCACCGGTCCAGGGCTGAAGGAAGGAACCATGACTGTGAACACGGCGGGCCCTGGCCTGCCCGACCCCGCGTCGTCCCTGGACGCCGCGTTCGCGCAGGCGCTCAGCAGCCGTACGTCCGTGCCCGGATCGGCTTCCCCGGCCGCGGTGCCGGCTCCCGTGGCCCCGGCTGTCGCGGAGACCGCGAAGGCCCCGGCGGCCGGCGGGTACTTCAGCACGTTGCCGGTGCCCTACGAGGTCATCGCCGAGTTGCGGCACCAGGCGAGCCTGAAGGTCAGCCAGGCTGCGGCCGCCGACGGCACGATGAGCGACGCGGACCGCCGCCAGCATGGCATCACGATCATCAGCAAGACGGTCAGCGAATGGGCGATCAAATACGCCGCGACGGGACAGCCACCGCTGACCGCCGAGCAGGAGGGCACCCTGCGCCGAGCCGTCTATGACGAGCTTTTCCGCGCCGGCCGCCTGCAACCGCTGCTCGACGACCCGAACGTCGAGAACATTTTGATCAACGGCGACAAGGTCCGCGTCGACTACTCGGACAGGCCGTCGCAGATGTGGGAGCCGATCGCCCCCAGCGACGCCGAGCTCGTGCGGCTGATCAACCACATCGCGCGGATGGGCGGCCAGGGCGAGCGCGCGCTGACCCCGGCGACCCCGAACCTGAACATGAGGCTGGCGGACGGTTCCCGTCTCGCAGCCTCGTACGGGATCACGCCGCGGCCGCAGATCGTCATCCGCCGCCACCGCACCCGCGGCCAGGGCCTGGACGACCTCGTGAAGCTCGGATCGATCGACTCCACCCTCGCCGCGTTCATCAAAGCCTCCGTCAAGGCCCGCAAGAACATCATCATCGTCGGCTCCCAGGGCGTGGGAAAAACGTCCCTGCTGCGCGCTGCCGCACGCGAGATCCCGCGGACCGAGC
Organism: Streptomyces aureoversilis; assembly: GCF_042657885.1. NCBI lineage: Bacteria > Bacillati > Actinomycetota > Actinomycetes > Kitasatosporales > Streptomycetaceae > Streptomyces > Streptomyces aureoversilis. The sequence goes on along the minus strand of NZ_JBHSKJ010000022.1, from coordinate 68,779 downwards.
GGGTCGGCACCCTCGAGAGCGAGTACGAGCTCTACCTGCACGAGGACCCCGACGGCCCGGAGGTCGTGGCCTACGAAGGGCGCGAGTCCAACGGCGAGCGCGGCCCGGACGGCCGGCTGATGGGCGAGCTGACGCTCAGCGACCTCTTCCCGCAGCTGCTGCGTATGTCGCTGCGCCGCATCATCGTCGGCGAGGTCCGCTCCAAGGAAGTCGTCCCGATGCTCCACGCGATGAACGAGGGCGAAGGCGGGTCCATGTGCACCTTGCACGCCCGCAGCGCGGCACTGAGCATCGAGCGTCTGACCACGCTGTGCCTGGAGGCGGGCATCGGCATGTCCGAGCAGCTGGCGCTCCGTCTGATCGCACAGGCGGTGGACCTGGTCGTCTTCATCCGCCTGGTCGACGAGACCGAGCTCGTGGACTCCAGCGGGAAGCCCGGCCGCAAACACCGGTTCGTCAGCCACGTCATGGAAATCACCGGGATCGGCGAGAACGGGCGCCCCTCCCACCAGATGATCTTCGAGCCCCGTGAACAGGACGGCCACCGCGAACCGCGGGCCGTCCCGCAGATGATGCCCAGCCCCGCCTACCTCGCCGACATCGAGCGCGTCGGCTTCGACCGGAGCCTGCTGATGCAGCCGTGGGGCGCGTGGACGGAGCGGCTGAACACGGTGATGCCGGTATGACGCTCACCTTCTCGTCCCTGATCGCGGCCGTGGCCGCCGTCATGGTGGTCGCGGGGCTGTTCATGGCCGTGGCCGGCGGCGTCGGCTGGGCACCGGGTCCGCCCCGGCGCCGAAGCCGCATCGAGCAGCGCCTGCGCGCCTCCCTCGGCCTGGGCCCCAACGCGGCGCAGCCGGCCGCCTGGTGGGCGAAGCGCAGTACGCGTCTGGGCGGCGCCGTGGTGCTGGGGCTCGCGGTGTGGCTGTTCAGCTCGTGGCCGATGGGCGGTCTGGTGACCGCGGTCATCGTGGTCGGGCTGCCGTGGCTGCTCAACCCCGGCTCCGGCGCCAAGGAGCAGATCGCGCGCCTGGAGGCCGTCGAGGAGTGGGTGCGCCGCCTGTCGGACATCCACACGGTGGGCGTGAGCCTGGAGCAGAGCATCCAGCGCAGTTTGCAGACCGTGCCCAAGCCGATCGCCGGTGAAGTCACCCGCCTCGTCTCGCGTCTCCAGGCCGGATGGCTGCCGCAGGACGCCTACCGGGCGTTCGCCGACGAGATGGACGACGCGATCTGCGACGAGGTCGCCGCGCTGCTGATCCTGCACGTCGAGGACCGCGGTGCCGGTCTCGGCCGGGCCCTGAACGACCTCGCCGCAGCGCTCGCCCAGGAAGTCCTCTCCCGCCGCGACGTGGAGGCCGACCGCCAGAAGCCGAGGACAAATGACCGCTGGGTGACGATCTTCTGCCTGGTGATCTTCGCGGTGTCGATGCTGTCCGGGGCGTACGTGGAGCCCTACACCACCCCGGTCGGGCAGTTGATGCTCATCGGCCTGGGCATCGCCTTCGTGCTGGTCAAGATCTGGATGCGCCGCATGGCCGTGATCGAGCCCTCGCCGCGGTTCCTCTCCTCGGCGGACCGCACCCCCACGGAGAAGGAGGCGGCCCGGTGATCTCCCCGTACGCCATCATCGGCGGCGCCGCCGTCGGCCTCGGCCTGGTCATCGTCTACCGGGGCCTGCGGCCCGGCCGGCCGGACGTCGGCGACGTCCTGGCCCGCATGGACGCCTCCCGGCTGGAGAATCTCCAGCCCGTGCGCACCGACGGGACCCCGGCCACCGGACTCGAGCGCGTGGGCGCCGCCCTGCTGCGCTCGGCCGGCGAAGGAACGTTGCGCCTGCCGCGCCAGGAGCTCGAGCTGATCGGCCGCACCCCCACCAAGCACGTGGGCATGAAGGTGGCGCTCGCGCTGTACGGTCTGCTGCTGCCTACGATCGGGGTTTCCCTGGCCGCGCTGGCCGGCTACCCGCTGCCGCTTCCCGTACCTGCGGCCGCCGGCCTGGTCATGGCCTTGTTGTTCTGGTTCGTGCCGGACGTGCACGCCAAGCAGCGCGCCACCGAGGTGCGGGCGGATTTCCGGCACGCCATCAAGGCCTACCTGCGTCTGGTCCAGCTGGAGCGGGCTGCGGACGCCGCCCCCACCCAGGCCCTCAAGCGCGCGGCCGAGGTTGGCGAGGGCTGGGTCTTCACCAAGATCCGCGATGCGATCACCCGCGCCGAGCTGGAGGGCATCAGCCCGTGGGAGGGCCTCAAGCGGCTCTCGATCGAGCTGGATGTCCCCGAGCTCGGCGCACCGGCGGACATCATCTCGATCGCCGGCGAGGAAGGCGCGGCGGTCGGCGAGACCCTCGGCGCGCAGGCCCGCTCGCTGTCCGGGGCTCTGCTCACCGCGGCCAAGGCCAAGGCGAACGACGCCTCCGAGCGGATGATCATGCCGGTGTCCGTCCTGGTCGTGATCATGACCGCTTACATCGGTTATCCCGCGCTCACGCGCATCATGGCCAGCTAACCCAAACCCACCTGAAGTGAGGTAAATCCATGTTCAACGACCCGATCTGGTCGGTGCTTTCGGTGCGCGCCCAGGACGTGATGGCGCGTCTGAAGCAGGCCCGTGAGGAGGACCGCGGGGGGATGAGCATCGAGGCGATGATCCTCGTCGGAGCCCTCGTCGTCATCGCCGGTATCGCGGCCGCGGTGCTCCTGGCCAAGGTCAACGAGAAGAAGGACGCCATCAAGTGAGACCGGCGCTGCGCCGCTGGTCCCGCTCCCTGGCCAGCGCGGCTAGGGAGCGGGACCGTGGCGCGCTCAGCCTCGAACTCATGATCGTGTTCCCGGCCGTTCTGCTACTGATCCTGTTCGCCGTTCACGTGGGTCTGTGGTGGCACGCGCGCAATGTCGCGTTGGCCGCCGCCCAGCAGGGGGTGGAGCGGGCACGCGTCCGCGGCGCCAGCATCGGCACCGGCACCTCGGAAGCGCGGAGCTTCCTGGAACGGGCGGGCGGGAGCATCTCCGGCGCGCACGTCAGCGGCAGCCGGGGCCAGACAGTGAGGATCGAGGTCACCGGGCACGTCGCCACCGTCGTGCCCGGGCTGACGCTGCCCATCAGCCAGCACGCCGAGGCCGCGACCGAACGGATCACCACCCCGTGACCACCTACCTGAGCCGACTGCGCGCCCGGGCCCGCCGCGACGACGGCGCCCTCTCGCTCGAGGCAATGATCCTGCTACCACTGCTGATCCTGGTCGTGTGCCTGATCATCGCCTTCGGGCGGATACAGGCCGCCGGGAACGTGGTGGACACCGCCGCCCGCAACGCCTCCCGCGCCGCCTCGCTCGAACGCAGCGGCGGCGCCGGAAGCGCGGCCGGAGAGCGCGTTGCCCAGGACGTCCTGAGCCATCAGGGCCTGCCCTGCACCTCCGTGACGGTCAGCATCTCCACGGCCGGCTTCGCCGCCCGCCTGGGCGACCCGTCCGTCACCACCGCGACCGTCAGCTGCACCGTACGCCTGTCCGACATCGGAATGCCGGGGCTGCCCGGGAGCAAGACGCTCACCGCCAACTTCACCAGCCCGATTGATACCTACCGCCAGCGAAACTGAGACCAGGGACCCTATGACCGCCGCCCGCTCCCCCGTGCCGTCCCGCCTGCGGGGCGTACTCACCGCCGCCCGGCGCGACGACGGCGCCATGTCCCTGTTCGTCCTAGTCACGATCGTCGGCCTGTTCGCCATCGCCGCACTCGTCATCGACGGCGGCGGCAAACTGCGCACGCTCAGCCACGCCGAAGGGGTGGCACAGGAAGCAGCCCGGGCCGGCGGCCAGGCCATCGACGCCGGCAAAGCGATCAGCGGGCAGGGCATCACGGTGGACCGCAACGCCGCCGTAGCCGCCGCGCGTTCCTACCTCGCCGCCGCGGGCGCCAGCGGCACCGTCTCGGTCAGCGACGACGGGGCGGCACTGAAGGTCACCGTCGACGAGACCTACACTCCCAAGTTCCTGCCCGGCGGGGGCTGGTCCGTCACCGGCCGGGGCAGCGCCGATCTGGTCTACCGGGGATGACGATGAAACAACGTTCCAAGCCGGCCGCGTTCCTACGCGGCCTGATATGCCTCGCAGTGCTCGTCGCACTGCTGGTCCTCGTTCCGTACCTCCTGCTCCAGGTCGGCGTCCTGCCGCACCACGTGCCCTCCCTCGACGACGTCACCACCGCGCTGACCAGCCCGGACGACGGGCAGCTGTTCCTGGGGGCCATCACCCTCATCGGCTGGTACGGCTACCTGAGCTTCGCCGCGTCGGTGCTCCTGGAGCTCTTCTCCGCCCTGCGCCACCGCAGCGCCCCCCGCATCAAGGTCCTGGGCGGCACTCAGCGCCTGGCCGGTACCCTCGTCGGCGGCATCATCCTGCTCCTGCCCACCTCCGCCGCGTTCGCCGCCACCACCCCGGCCACCGCTGCCAGCGTCGCCGTGACCGCCCCGCAGACCACCGGCACTCCCGCTGCGGCCGCCACCGCGCACTCCGCCCCGGCCACGAAGGCCGCCCCCTACACGGGTCCGGTCCACGAGGTGAAGCAGGGCGAGTCGCTGTGGGAGATCGCCGAGCAGCGCCTGGGCTCGGGCACGCGCTGGCACGACATCGTCACGGCCAACGAAGGCGTCCCGCAGGCCGACGGCACCGTGATCACCGCGGACACCGCCTTCCTCCAGCCCGGCTGGACGCTGCGCCTGCCGGCCGATGCCAAACCCGCTGCCACTCCGGCCCCCGCGGAGGCGGGCGGTGCGCGGACCCAGCTCGACGGCGCGCGGTCCGGCGCCCCTGCGGCCACGCCGGCCACACACACCGTCAAGGAGGGCGAGTCCCTGTCCTCCATCGCCCAGGACGAGCTCGGCGACGCGGGCGCCTACCAGGAAATCGCCCGACTGAACCAGGGCACGAAGCAGAGCGACGGCCGTGTCCTGACCGACCCGAACGAGATCTACCCGGACTGGCAGCTGAAGCTCCCGGCCAAGACCACCCCGGCCCCGGGCGCCCAGCACGACAAGCCCGCGCCCGAGAACACCCCCCGCCCCGCCCCGGACGGAGGCCAGCACCAGAGCCCGGCGCCCGACGGTTCGAAGGCGCCCAGCGCCAGCCCCGAGAAGGAGAAGCCGACGCACACCCCGGCCCCCGCTTCCGGCGGCGAGCACACCACACCCGCGCCCGAGACCCCCAAGGCCCCGCCGGCCGACGCCCCTTCGCAAGCCCCGGCCGCCCCCGCGGCCGGCCAGAGCGAAGACGCCCCCGTCTCGGTCACCACCATCGCGGCAGCCACCAGCCTGTTCGCCGCCGCCGTCCTGGCCGGGCTCGGCACCCGCCGCGCGCTCCAGCAGCGCCGCCGCCGGCACAAGCGCCGCATCCCCATGCCCGAGCGCAACGGCGCCGTCGACCAGCTGGAGACCCAGCTGCGCGCCGTCTCCGACGAGCCCAGCCTCGCCCTGCTGGACCGCGCCCTGCGCACCCTGGCCGCCAACTGCTCCCAGTACAAGCGGCCGCTGCCCGAGATCGACGCCGTGCGCGTGGCCACCACCGGCATCGAACTTCACCTGTCCGCCCCGGTCCCGCCGCTGGCCCCCTTCACCCAGCACGAGGAGCACCCCGACCGCTGGTGGTGCCCTGCCCGCACCAACGACCTCCTCGGCGACGACGACGCACGCGACATCACCGCCCCCTACCCGGCCCTGGTCAGCATCGGCGCCACCGAGACCGGCGAGCCCGTCCTGATCAACCTCGAAGCCGCCGGCGTCCTGCGCCTTCACGGCAGCGACGACGACGTCCGCGCCGTCATCCGCGCCATCGCCGTCGAACTGGCCTCCGGTCAGCTCGCCGACGACACCTCGCTGCTGCTCTCCGGCACCGGCGCCGAGCTCGAGCCCCTCTACCCCACCCGCATCGAGCACCACGCCACTCTGGCCGAGGCCCTGCCCGAGATGCAGGCCCACGACGCCTTCCAGCGCAGCGCCCTGGCCGAGGGCGAGCTCGACAGCCTCCACCAGGCGCGCCTTGCGGCCGACGGCGGCGACAGCTGGACCCCCAAGATCCTCTTGGCTACCACCGCGCCGGCCGAGCAGGACGCGTCCGTCCTGGCCGACCTGCTCTCCTCCCGGCCTCGCACCGCCGTCGCCGTGGTCACCGCGGCCGCCGACACGCTCGCCCTGCCCGGCGCCTGGACCCTGCCCCTGGGCCCCACCGGCCCCATCCAGCTGCCGGGCTTGGACCTGACGGTCACCGTGCAGCGCCTGCACGACGACGCCTACGCGCCGCTCGTCCAGCTGCTGGCCACCTCCCAGCGCACCGACGACGTCCCGGCACCGGCCTGGACCAACCCGCCCCACGCCGAGGAGCCTGCCGCGGCACCGGCCGGGCCGGAGCTCACCAAGAAGGTCGCGGTCACCGTGCGCACCGTGGAGACGAGCGGCATCTCCGCCATCTCCGTCCCCGCGCCGGTGCCCGCCGGCCCTTCCGAGGATGACGGCGACAGCGCGCTGGCACCGGCCGTCTCGGGTACCGACGCGCCGCCAGCCGACGAGCTCGCCCCTGCCCCCGCGCCGCACGAGGCGGAGTCCGTGGAAGCGGCCGTGGAGGAGACGGCCCGCGACGAGGCGAGTGCGGGCGCGGACTTCGATACCGCACTCCACGAGGTTCTCCAGGAGAGCGCCGAACGCGCCGAGCCGGCCGACGCGGACGCCGCGGCACTCGAGCCGCAGGCATCCGCGCCGGCGCAGGAGCTCGACGAGGAGGCCTCGGCGCTGGCGCCGGCAACCCTCGGCGAGCCCGAGACCACCTCCCCCGTCCTGGCACCGGCGGTCGTTCCCCAGCCGGCCGACGAGGAGCCCGCTCCTGCGGCTGCGCAGGCCCCGCGGATCACGGCCGTCAGCTCCAACGTCCTCGCCGCGCTCAACACGCCGCCGGACCCGCCCGCCGCACCGCAGATCCGGGTCCTCGGCCCGGTCGACATCGTCGGCACGCTCGGCAAACTCGAAGCCAGCCGCCGCCACGTCCTCACCGAGATCGCCGCCTGGCTCGTCCTTCACCCCGGACAGGTCCGCCAGGAACTCGACGAGGCGATCTGGCCCGGCCTGCGCACCAGTGCCGGCAGCCGCAACGCCTACATCAGCAAGCTGCGCACCTGGCTCGGCCGGGATCCCCTACTGCCGGCCGACGACCCGCAGGCCCAGTACCTCCCACCGATCAAGGAAGGCATCTACCGGTTCAACGACCAGGTCACCAGCGACTGGCACGCCTTCCAGAATCTCTACCGGCACGGCATGCACGACACCGGGACCGAGGCCGACATCGCGCTCGCGCAAGCCCTGGCCCTGGTCCGCGGCAGGCCGTTCAGCGACATCGACCAGTCCCGCTACGTCTGGGCCGAGCACGACATCCAGGAGATGATCTCCGCGGGCGTCGACGTCGCCCACGAGCTCTTCGAGCGCCGGCTCGCCGCCCGCGACTTCCGCGCCGCCGCCTCCGCGGCAACGCGCGGCCTGACCTGCGACCCCAGCTCCGAGATCCTCTACCGCGACATGTTCGCCCTCTACAGCGAAACCGGCGACCGCGTCGGAATGGAACGCATCGCGCACCAGCTCGCGCGCATCGCCGCCGAGACCGGCGTCGATTCCTCCCCAGAGACGATCGCGCTGATCAACGCGCTGATGGACGCGAACCGGGTCGCCTCTGCGTGATGTCCGGTGGTGGGGCGCAGTGATGCGTCCCACCTTCCGCACCCGCACCGCGAAGCCGCGGCCTTCGCGCTACCGCTCGCCACGCGCGAACGCCTCGGCTACGTCGCCGGTCTGGTGGGTCGGTGGTCACCGCCAGGGGGACGGCCACTCCTCCTCGTTACCCGCCTCGGCAGCCCAGCGACGAGGAGACCGCAGGAGCCGGGTCAGCTCCGCCGGCCCCGGCCGGGACGCCCCTGCCACCATGCCGTCAGATCCCTCGGGTCGTACCAGTCGGTGCGGTCCAGCGTCAGCGGGATCGGCAGCCGGGGCCGCGCGCTGTAGGCCGCCGGGTTCCGCTTCGCGCGGGCGATGGCCTGTGCGAGGGCGTCGCGCGTCGTGCCCAGGAGGCCGGCGGCCTCCGCGACCATCACCATCGGCGGCAACCCGTCGGTCAGCTCCTCCAGCCGGTCGCGGGCCTGCGCCTCGTGCCCGTACACCCAGTGCTTCGACGAGTACAGCGTGGGAGCGCCCTCGAACCGGAGGGCCTCCACGATCACCCACACGTGGTGTTCCCCATCGGCGTGGACGGTGTGCCGGGTCATGGACAGCTCGCGGCGCAGGATGGTGTCGGCCTCCAGGGCACGGGCGGTCTGCCGGCTGTCGGCCAGCTCGCTGTCCACCGACGTCGCGTCGACCCACCCCGCCCACACCTCAGGGTTCAGTGCGGGGAAGTTCACTGCGTCCACGACGGTCCGTAGGAGGCGCTCGGTGGCCTCGTACCGACGCGGCAGCGCGGCCACCCACTCCCTGCGGGCCCGGTGGAGGGCTTCCTCTTCCGGAGTCACGTAGTTCCGCAGCTCCCACGGTTTCTGGAGCTCCTCAGTGGAGGTGTGAGCCGGAGGCAGCAGGAGCCCCTTGACCGCGAGGCCGTCCTCCCACACGATGACGCTTCGCACGGTTCGGTTCAGCTCCACGCTGGCCAGCGGCAGGTCCCCGGTGTGCGCCGTGACCGTGCCCAGGAGGTAGCGAGGGGACTCCTCCAGCGTTCGCCGGGCGGTTTCCGCGTCCAGGGCAATGGCCGTGTGGCCGTCCGGATCGGTGAGCAGCACCCGCGTGGCGTCGTCGGGGATCTCCGGTACCCGCGGCCAGACACCGTCGTTCTTACCTGGCAGTTGAATGATCTCTTTGCCTCATGGCGCGATGCTCCGTCGGAACGGCCCAGTGGAGTAGTTCGTCCCGACTACTCACACCCCGAGGAAGTGGAACGCATGAGGCCGTTCTGCCAGCTGATGAACGTTCCGCTCCGGTGCACTCTAGAGTGGTCCGGATTTCGCACTGTCGACAACGGGGCTTACGAAGTCATCGTGATCTGCGCCGGCCCTCTCTACCGAGTCCGGCGATGGCTGCGCCGAAAGCGTCAGCTCCGCCATGCCCAGCCAGGCGATTTCGTACTCTGAGGTCATTTTCTCCGGGGTGGGGAAGCACACGAGCGACAGCACGCAAGGACCGCTCGCGCCCAGGAGCCCGCCGGCCTCCGCGACCAACGCCATCGGCGGCAACCAGTTGGTCAGCTCCTCCAGCCAGTCGCAGGCCTGACCCAACGCCGTCGGAGTCGTCGCGAGTCGGCTGCCCGGTGAGTATCACCGGCGCCGACAAGACCGTCCTCGCCCAGGCCCTCGCCGTCCGCGGCCCGCCAGCACTCCGGCGCCGCGTCTATGGCCCCGAGCGGATCACGAGTGCCAGGTGACGTCACGACTGTCGCCGGCGTTGTAGTCCGTGTGACGGCCACTCCATCACCCGGCGTCGGCTCCGCGCAGGGCATGGAGCCCATCTTCGAATCGTTGGCGGCCTACTGGGCGGCTGCGGGACGGATAGTGCCAGGCCGCCTGGACGCGCAGTGGGAGGAGCTCTCTCAGGCGCAGCACTGGCCTCGCACTGCCTCAGCGAGCCACGCACCAGCGCAGGAATAGCCGGTGCTTGCAGTACAGGAACACCGCGGGTGCGCCTCCACCGGGGCGATGGATCCGGTGGTCATCGGCCAGTGAGGGAGCTGGCCGGGCCAGCGGGGCGCGGTCCGAGCACGGCCACGGCGCCGGGGATGGAACAGATCCCGGCCACCTGCGTCGGCGAGGGCAGTCCAGCACTGTCGGCTCGGCGTGATGGCGTCTGCGGCGAGTCGGGTGTGGAGGGTTGCCGGTGGCGGGCCAGTTCACGGAAGTAGGTCATGCCAGCCGGCCGCGCGCTGACCTGTACGGCCTGTGTCATCGGTCGAGCGGCCCGGTGCCCTGCCAGGCCCGGACTAGCACCATGCCGAAGAACCGGCGCCATACGCTGGGTTCCTGGGCGACCAGGACGGGACGGAGGGACTCCTGAACGTGGGCAGGCAATCTGTTGGGGTCCGGGAAGCCGAAGCCAGGATCGCCGACGAGCCGCACGCCGCGCTGCTCTGCGTAGTCCTGGAGGCCGGCGGCCATCTGCTCCAGGACCTGGGCCCCGAACGCCGGGTCCTTGCCCTCGGAGCGCCGGATCCACCGGTAGATGAAGACGAGGGACTCGTTCGCGTAGTCCGGCCGCGGGGCACCTCCGTGGGCGTACATGGTGCCGATGGCCGGCCTACTGCCGCTCCTCGACTCCTGCCCAGGCTCCATGCTCATCACGGCCCCTCCCCTTCGGTGATCTCTAGCGCGCCCCGCCGCCTGTCCGTGGGGGCGGACAGCAGCACCCTGTGGCGGTGACGCGACCCTCTCATCGCCAGGCGCATGGGATCCCTGGTGCGTGGGTGGCGGTCAGGCGTCGCGGAACCCACGGGCCGCGTCGCGGGCCAGACCGGGTGAGAACGGGGTGAACCAGTCGAGTGGTGCGAGGTTGACCATGCCGAGCGCTTGGTTGACGTCGCTGCTGCTGTCCTCGATGCCGTCGAGGGCGGCGTCGAAGAGCATCAGGACGTCGTGGTCTTGGAAGAGCACGTCGGAGCAGGCACTCCAGTCGAAGTCCCGGCGTTGTTCGGGGAGGCCGGCCGCTGCTTCGCGCACCAGGCGCGGGCGGTTGCGCTCCAGAGCCCGGGCGCGCGCGATGCCCAGGTGCAAGGCCATCTCCTCGCCGGTACACCGCGGCTCGACCTCGGTCTTCCCGTTGAGGTCGTCGAGGAGATCGTCGAAGGAGCGGGCCATCTCGCGCCGCCAGGCGCTGCCCTGGCGGAAGGTCACCGGCGGCAGTTTGCCGAACAGCCCTCCGGCACCGCGCTGCAAGGGCTCGTCACCCAGTGCCGCAGCCTCCTGCCATGCCTCATTCGACAGCTCATTCAGGGCCAGGCGCAGGACCGCTACGGTGCGCGGGGTGAGGATGCCGTCGTCGTCCTCGTCGTCTTCCCAGTCCCCGACGTCCTCGTTCCAGGGCTCGGCACCGCCGTAGCGGGCTCGAAGGCGCAGGTTTTCACGCACGCGGTGCGCTGCCTGTTCGGGAGCCGCGAGGGTGTTGTCGATGATCAGCAGCTCGTCGGAGAAGGGATCGGCGCTCAGCATCGCTGCGGCTTCCTCGAGGAGGGCGGCTCCCGGGCAGCTGGTGACCGCGGTCCGGGGGAACACCACGGCGAAGTAGTTGTCCGTGAGACGGTCTATGACGCTGGATGCCACCCCGGCGACGATCAGCGGATCGTCCCAGGGGGCCGGCAGCTCCAGCTGGTCGATGACCAGCACGCTGCCCGGCATGTCGACGAAGTCCTCGAACTTGTCACTGAACGTCCCGTCCGGCTTGAGGAGCTGACCGGACACGACGGCGGGGAAGTCCTGTTCGTCAGCCATCCGAGCGCTCAAGTTCTCGGACTGCCAGTACATCCCCCGGGTCGCGCGCAGGCTCCCGACCGTCTCGGAATCGGCGGTGATGTGCACGGTCCACGTCTGCACGCCCTGCTCGGAAGGGTCGACGAGGCGATGGTCGTGGTGGAAGTCCAGGGACAGCTTGGCGGGGTCGGCCTTCGCTGCCGTCGAGGACGTGTCGTTCATCGGCTTCCTCTCGAGACGCGCCCATGGGCGGGCCGGACCAGCCTAGGGGGCTCCGGCGCATGGCCGGGGCGGTCGGGGAAGGCATTCCTCCGGTCCGGAAGGCGCGCGCGAGGATGAGCGACGCCGGTGTACGGCGCACCCGGCCCCTGTGCGGTGCTCACCCCCGCAGGGCTGGGGTCCCGGTCATCGGGCGGGTTGGTTCGCTCAGTATGCGAGCGCGTCAGTCGGACGCCCGTGCGCTCGGCACTGGGCGAGCAGCCCGTCATGGTAGACCTCGCTATGCGAAGGCATGGGGAATTCAGGGGATTTCATTCCATGGTGGTGGGGTGTTCCGCGAAAGGGCTGCGCAGCGGTCTCTGGGTGCGCCAGGGTCGGAGCGTCGATCGCTGTTCGCGCTGAACCCCCGGGATGTCCGCCGTGATACCTGCTCCTGACGACCGCGTGCGCCGATGCGCGGAGGCCTTCGGCTGCCGGGCGGATGGCCTTGTGGAGGGGTTGGTCCGGTTCGCCGGCCAGGCCCCACCCGGCCCTGTGTCGGCGCCGCTCCTTCAGGCAGCAGTGACCCGGATCGCGGAGGCACAAGCCCTGCCGGACTGGCTGGAGCTCGCGCGCCTGTGGCTGTCGTTCGGGCGCTTCAGGCCCCGCACCGACCCCGAAGTCCTTTCGCCTGCTGCCCAGTCGGTTCTGACGGGAATCCGTCGTGCTGTCGCCGAGCTGGACGACGAGGCATTGCGCACTGCCGCGCTGGAGTTCGTTCCCCGCGGGTGGCTGGTGGAAGCCCTGGCTGATGCCCTCCTCGTCCATGCCGCGGACCGAGACGATGCCTGCGGCAGCACACCGTTGTGGGAGGAGGACGGCCGCCGTGAAGAGGAACGGCGGCTGTCCCTGGCCACGGCGGCCGAGTACGAGCTCCAGGCGGTGACAACCGACGCGCCGGCCTCCTGGGGGCCTGCTGTGCGTCCCGCGCTGACGTGCGCTGTCGTCTGGCGTGCGGCCACGCTCGCCGCGGTGTCCGCCCATGTGGCCGGCGAGCCGGAGGCACCTCATCTGTCCTGGAAGCTAGCCGGGCCCGGCCACTGGGTGGCAACCACATGGCTGCCGGGCGCCACGCACCCGGTCACCGTCGAGATCTCCGAACGCACTGCATCCTCCGAACGGCCCGTCGGGCGTCTTCCCCTGGCTGTTGAAGGCGCTTTCCGCTGGTCGGTCACGTGGAACACGGGATCGGGCGCGTGCGTGGTGGAGGCCGGGAACAGCAGTGGGCTGGGCTACGCCCAGTGGCATGCGGGGCAGTTCCTCACGCGGATGCGGAACGCGCCCGGCGGTGCACGGCATGCCGGCCGCCTGCTCATTCCGGTGGTGGCGGGCGCGGCCGACCGGGTTGTGGTGCCGGTGCGGACGCTGGGCCTGGGCGAGGTGCTGGACGCGGTCTTCAGCCGCTTCGGCCAGGAACTGACCGCCCCGTTGTTGACCGAGGCCGGGCGTCGCGTGTGGCTGTCGTTGCCGCACAGCCTGGGCAGGGAGCCGGTCAGCGCCGTCGCCGCGATCCTCGCCGACCTCGAAGCGCCCGTACCGGAACAGGGCGAGGAAGTGAACCGCGCGATGGCCGACGAGGCGGCCTTCACCTCGTTCCTTGCCGCGCACGCCGTCGCGCTGACCGCCGGGGCCCGCGCCTACCTGGCGGGGCTTGCCGACAGCGGACCGGGGCCGGACAGCATCGGCCACCGGCATCAGGCTGCGATGCGCTCGCTCCTGGCGCTGCTGGAAACCAGCCCGCAGGCCGCGGCCGCGGCCGAGTGGGAGATCGGCCCGCCTCCCGCCGGCGGGTACCGAACCCTGCTGGATCCCGAGCACCTCGGCGACCACGTGCGCTTCCACGCTCCCCGCGGAGACCGGCCCGAGGGCGTGACGCCTTCCCAGCTGGCCATGGTGCGCGAAGAGATCTGCCAAGGCGTGGCCGCCACGACGACGACGCAGATGCGCTCCTTCTTCCACGGCCATTTCCTTCCCGACCCGCCCGTGCGCTTCGCGGTCTCCTTCCGCATCACGGACGATCCGACCGAGGCCGACCTGTCCTACGCGCCCGAGGTGTCGCCGGGCACAGCCGAGCTCTGCCTGCCGGCCACGGCGGACTGGAGCGAGCGCGTAGCCGCCGGCGAGGCGGTGCTCGCCGGGCTCCCGGTCACCGAAGTCCTGCGCCGCGACCGGACGGGCCGCCCGGACGTGGTCCGGATCGTCGAGCCGGACGTGCTGCCGCAAGAGCCTGAAGACCCCGATGACCGCGTGGTCCGATGGGATCTCAAAGCCCTCACCCGGATCGTCAACGTGGACTGGAGCACCTCAGGGCCTCGCCTGTTCACCCCCGCGCCCGCCGGGGGCCGATAGCCTCCGGCTCACCCGCCCCGGGCCCGTCCGCCACCTCTCTGGAGTCTCTGGAGCCGAACGCGTGATCACCGCCAAGTTGTCCGCCGTCGACAAGCTCCAGCGCCTGGTGCAGTGGGTCGGCGACGGGCAGCCGCTCACCACGAACGGCCACCTGCGCCTCGCCGATGCCCGGTATCTGGTGGAAACCCTGCACACCGGCGACGAGGAGTTCGCCGGCACCCACCAGCACCACCAGCGCGTACGCTCCAGCGCCGACCTGTGGAACCTCCAGGACCTTCTCGGCTGGGCGAAGACCGCCCGCCTGGTGAAGGTCGAACACCGCCGCCTGCTCCCGGTCAAGAAGAATGCCCACCAGGCCGAAGACCCGCAGCGCCTGCGGAACGCGCTGCTGAAGTCCCTCCAGACCTCGCCCAAGGCCTACCTCGGCCGCTACCACTTCCTGTCGTACTTCCACGAGGACGCCGACCTTGGCCACCAGGCCATGTGGGAGAACTGCCCCACCGAGGCCGGCGGCGATCCGGTCCCGGTCGCCGAGATCGCCGGCGCGGTGTGGTACGCCCTGATCGAGCATGACGACGATCCGCCCCAGGGCGCCCACCTGAAGGACTGCCAGCATCTGGTCCAGCGCGACGTGACCTACCTCCTCGCCCGCTACGCCGACCTCGGCGTCCTGTGCCTGTCCCAGGACAAGAAGACCGTGACCCTCACCGAGTTCGGCGCCACCTGGGCCGCCGAGCAGTTCAACCCGCACGCCTTCGAGCTGCGTATCGCCCTCGACGGGGTCACGCACCCCAAGGTCTGGCGCCGCCTGCACGTCCCTGACCACTGGACGGTGGACGACCTGGGGCGGGCCCTGGAGGACGTCATGGGGTGGCACGAGGGCCGTGGCCGACTGCTGTCCATCGCCGGCAGGACGTACGCGGACCAATGGGAGTGGCAGGCGCAGTGTGAGGCGAGGGCGGTGACCCTGGATCGCGTCCTGGAGGCCGGTCAGCGACTGCGCTTCGTCTACGACCTCGAGGAGGCCGAGTGGCGGCATACCGTCAGCGTCGAGCGCCGCTTCCCCCAGCCTGGCCTCCTCTTCCCGGCCCGATGCGTGGACGGAGCCGGCAACTGCCCACCCGAGGACTGCGACGGCCCGGACAGCTACGCACGGCTCAAGCTGGCGCTCGCCGACACCGGCCCGGACCGCGGCGAGAAGATCTCGTACATCCTCGGGTACGACCTCGACGACGACTTCGACCCGGAGGCGTTCACCACCACCGCGGCCAATGCCCGCCTGCGGGGCGAGGGCTAGTGGGCCCCGGTGTCACCACCCGGGGCCTCAACCGGGGGTGAACAGGGCACTGGGGAGACCGGCCGGTACCCAGCCGTACCCGTCGTCGTGACCCCCGCCTCCGTGCCACCCGGGCCCGGCGCCCGTCCGTGCCGCTGGCCGGCTTCGGCTGTCGGCTGCCCCGGCTGCCGCGTCCCGGGCCGTGCCACCACGTCGCTCCCCGCCGGCCCGCCGGTCCTCGGAGAGCAGGGGGCTGGTGCCCCGCGAGGTTTCCCTCAGTTCACCAGGAGCGGCATGGGGAGATAGGCGTGCAGGCCGGCCCCGGCTTCCCAGGGGCGCGGGTCTGCCCTGCCGGGGCGCCCGGCAGGAAGCCGCCCGGGGAAGGAATCCCGCCCATGAATGTCAGCCCGTTCACGCCCGGGGGAGGCGGCAGCCCGCTGCCCGCGCTGCTCCTGGTGGTCGTGGCCGCTGTCCTGTCCGCGCAGAGCGAGGCGTGGGCGAGCGCGCTGGGAACGGCCGCCGCCGTCTACACCGTCATCGTCACCGGCAACCAGGACCGCAGGAGCTGACCATGCCCCGAACAAACCCGTCCGCCCTCGAACTCGCGCTGGTCACCGCGGTCGGAAAACTCGGATTCACCACCACTCCCACTCAGCTGGAGCGCTGGCGCGCCCAGCTGTGGCTGGCCCGGACCGCGGACTGGACCGACCCCGTCACGGGGGAGCTCCGGCCCGAGATTGTGCACCGGACCGCCTGTCTGGCGGACGCCTCCAGGCCCGGCCGCAGCATCAGCTGGATCGGCTGGATCTTCTGGGCGATCGACGCCACCTCCGAGACCACGACGCGGCTGCGCGCGGCGGTGGCCAGCGCTCTCGAGCGGCCCTTGACGCGGGCGGGCATCGACGTCGGCCAGATCCCCGAGGGCGACGGCGATGAGGCGTTCGGCGCTCGCCAGGCATTGGCGGCCGGGATGCTCGAGAACCGGCGCTGCCCCCGGCGGGACTTCGACGGGCACCTGCGCGCGGGCGCGGCCGCCGCCGGTGTCGAGCTGCCGCCGTCCCGGTCGGTGTCGAACATCTTTCACAAGGCCCTGATGGCCCCGGCCGCCCGGATGGTGGTCGGCGGTACCGGCGACGTCGCCTTCGACGAGCTGATGGAGGCGTGGACGGCCGCCACACCGGACAACCCCGAGCTGACCGAGCCCATCCGCGCCGCCCACCGTGACGCCGCTCTCGCCGGCGTCGACCTGTTCGCCCACTCCCCCATGGCAGGCGGCCTGCGCGGCCTGATCCGCGCCGTCCAGGAGGCCGACGACCAGCGGTTGTGTGCGGCGGTGCGCGCCTGCACCAAGGGCACCGGCGCCCTGGCCATCCTGCTCCTGCAACGCGCACCGAACGAACCGGAGATCCTTCGGCCCCTGATGGCTGACGAGATGTGGGACCGGTGGGTCCGCGTCGGGGGCTTCGCCCCGGTCCTCGGGATGGGTGGCGAGGCCGCGATCGCCGTCAGCGTCGCCCAGTCCCTCATCATCCCCGGGTGGGCCGAGGGGCTGGAGCGCTACCAGGCCCTGATGGACACGCTGCTGGCCCAGCCGCCCAGCGCATGACCACCGCCGACGGGCCCGGCTCTCGCGCGCACGCCGCGCGAAGAACCGATGCCGGTATCTGGGCCAGGCGGGGCTCATGGATGAGACGTCCGTGGCGAAGCCGAGTCGTCTACGGAACGTGATCGATCGCGAGGGTTCTCGCACGGTTCCAGCCCCAGCCCGGCCGGGTTCGCCATCAGCTCCGTGAAGAACGTCGTCCCGCCCCCGACACTGCTCCCGTCGGAGTCGGTGTCCTCGGCGACCAGCTCGTCCAGCAGCGTTCGCGTCGTCGCCGACAACCGCTCCGTGGTCGCCTTGCAGAACCGCTCCTCAAACGTGCTCACCGCGCTGCCCACCAGCCGCCCCACCTTCGCCGGGGCCGGCGGCTCCAGATGCTCCTTGCGGCAGCGCGCCACCACCGCCTCCGCCAGCCGCTCCCACGACAGGGAGGTTGCTGGAGACCGCGATCGAGCGTCGTTCGTAGGCGGCGTCGACCAGGCGGTAGAAGCCTTCGGCGGCGCCCGGGGAGACGGGGAGGAGACCGATGTCGTCGACGATGATCAGGTCGGAGCGGATGATCTTCGCGAGGGGCCCGGGCGATGGAGTCGTCGGCGCGGTGGCGGCGGACCGGTGCCCCGAGGTCTTCGATGGTGGACCAGGAGACGGTCAGGCTGGCCTCGACCGCGGTCTGTCCGAGGGCCTCGGTGAAGTGGCTCTTGCCGGAGCGCGACTTGACTCGAAGCCGCCGCGGGCGCAACGTGCCGACGTTGTCCGTGGTCAGTGGTACGAATAGTGGGTCAGGACGCGTCCGATGAACAGCGCAGTGTCGATGTCGGGCGGGAGCGTCAGGGCGAGAGCGAGGGCGGATGCGTAGTCGGGGCGAGACAGGGTCAGACCGTCGCCGGTCAGGTACTTGGCCCGGTTCAGGCCGCCCTGGCTGCGGGCGGCGGTGTGCCAGTCGCGCTCGTAGCGGTTGAGTGCGCGCTTGGTCTGGAAGTAGATGTCGAAGCCGAGCATGCCGGCGTAGGCCGTCTCCTCGTGTGTGGTGCGGGCGGTCTGCGGCCACTCGCGTAGCAGTTGCCCGCCGGAGACGACGGCGAGTTTCTCCAGGACGCGCACGTACTTGTAGCCCGGCTGGATCTTCGCGTCGAAGTCCTTCTCATCCAGGCCGTAGAAGCGGGCTTCGGGATCGCTCGGGGCGACCCAGGCCCGCCCCAGTCCGCGCGCGTCGAGCACGTACTGGGTGCGCGGCTCGGTCACGTCGAAGGGGTCGAGCCCGTCGGCGGGGCAGTCGTACTTCGTCTGGGTCGGCGGCAAGAACGGCATCGGGTCGCGGCCCCAGGTCGAAGGGGTGATTGCTGTCATGAGATCCATGATCGGACACCGCCTGACACAGTGTGAGGCTCGGATGAGACGGGACAGTGGGCCCGGTATCGGTGAAGCTGGTGCCGGGCCCACCGTGCCAGGGACGTCAGGCAGGCAGGCTGTCGTCCTGCTGCTGCCATTCGAGGTTGAGCTGGTCAGTGCTTTCTCGGACGACGATCGGGCCGTAGTGCTTCTCGAGCTTCGCGTACTGCGTACGGCCGGATCCCTCCTGCTTGTAGCCGGCCCACCGGGCAAGGTCGGGCTTCTTCAGCTCCACTCCGGCCTTCTGGTGGGCGAGGTAGATCCGCTCGGCCTTCTGGCTCTTGGTCTCGCCCGGCTGGGCGAGACCCACATCGATCCGCGGGGCCTCGTCGGATGCCGGCGCGCCCTCGTCGCCGGCGGGGTGTTCGTCGGTGGGCTCGTCGTCCTCCGCGTGCTGCTCCGCCTCATCGCCGTCCTCTTCGTCCGCGGTGGGCACTGCGGGCTCATCCGGCGCCGGCTCCTGCTGCGGGACGGGGACGGCGGTCTCGGCGGGCGGCGTGAGCGCATCCTGCGGCACCGCGGCGGGCCGGGTCAGGCTCTCGGCCACCACCACGGCCTCCTCAAGGCGCGGTTCGGGCTCGGCGGTGAATGCGGTCTCCTCGCGGAGTGCCGGCTCGACGGGCGTCTGCGGCTCGGGAGCCGGGAGGTGCGGCGGGTGCGGGAGGACCGGTGCAGGGTCGGCCGGCGTGAACGGCTCGAGGGCGGGCGCCGGGGCCTGGGGCAGTTCGGGCTGCGGGAGCGGCTGGTCGGTGGTGATGTCAGCGGGGCGTTCCTCGGCCGCCGCGGCGGTGTCAGTGACGGCGATGCCCAGCCGTGCCTTGCGCAGCGGGCGGAGCTCGTCGGCGGTGGCCTTGCTGCGCCAGCGCCAGCCGTGTTCGCTGCGGAGGTCCTGCTCGTAGAGCTTGCGGTTCTGGTAGCGGGTCAGGCCGATGCGGTAGGAGCGGATGCCCCACAGGCGCATGTCGCGGAAGATCGACCAGGTCGCTGCTGGCTGGAGCAGCCAGCGGGAGAGGGGGATGGCGTCGCGGCGGCCGCTCTCGTCGAGGTCCATTGCCTGGGCGACGGCGCTGCGGACGGCTTCGGTGATCGCGATGAACAGCAGGGGGATGACGCCGTGCATGGCTGAGCCGACCAGGTCGGGCCAGGAGGCTGCCCCGTTGAATGCGATCGTGGCCGCGGTGAGCATCCAGGCGATGTGGCGCAGGAGCGGGAAGGGCAGGTCGATCCAGGTCAGGGCGAGGTCGAGGGCCAGGAGCACGGCGATGCCGATGTCGATGCCGAGCGGGAAGACGTCGGCGAACCAGCCGAAGCCCTTGCGTTCGGCGAGGTCGCGTACCGAGGCGTACGAGCCGACGAATCCGACGGCGGCGATGACGATGGCGCCGAAGCCGATGGTGCCGAAGAGCGCCTTGCGGCCCTTGGTCCACGTCAGTTCCCGGCGGCGGCTTTCGCCGCGGGTGGCCTGCGGCTGCTCCAGGGCGTTGGTGCCCAGCCCTGATATCACGAATGTCCCTTTCGCTGCGTCCGCGCGCACGTGCGCCCATCACCCATAGAGGTGGCCTGGACGGCCGTCGTGTGACGCGAACCAGCCGCCCAGATTCCTCGGTCCCCCATCCGGTGAATCCGAACGGTATGAAATCCGCAGTCTACGAAGCACCTCGTTTTGGCCGATCAAGGCCCCTCTGGTCAGCCCAGACGCGAAGGAATGCCGCAGTCCGCCACTGTTCGAACGGGCGGGCGGGCTTCGCTTAGGCTTCAGGGGCCGTCCGCGCCGGTGGCCGGAACATGCCGTCGTGGGGAGTGCTGGATGCTGGGGACCGTCGCCGTCGCGTTCGTGGCTGGGCTGCTGTCCGGCGCCGCGGCCCGGCCGCTGGTCTTCACCCGGGCCGTCCCCGCCGGCGAAGCGCCGCGCGAGCACTGCCCCGGCTGCAACGCCGCGCTGTTCTCCTCCAAGCGCCGGGGCCGGCTGTTGCTCGGCCGGTGCGGGACCTGTCGGCGCGCTTTCCCTCCGGCACGCGGCGTGCCCGAACTGCTGTCGGGGGCGGCCTTCGCCTCGATCGCGGCCACGGGCGCCGGCGGCTTCACGGCTGCGGCCCATTACTGGCTCGCCGCCTGCGGTGTGGCCCTCGTGTTGATCGACGTCGCCGTCAAGCGCCTTCCCGACGTCCTGACGCTGCCCGCCTCCGCCGGGACACTCCTGCTGCTGGCCGGGGCCTGGTTCACCGGCGAGCCCGGAAGCCTGGGCCGCGCGCTCGCGGCCGCGGCCGCCCTCGGCGCGGGCTACCTCGTTCTCGCCTTCGCCGGGATGGGTATGGGCGACGTCAAACTCGCCCCG
The DNA here is from genome assembly GCF_042657885.1 of Streptomyces aureoversilis. NCBI lineage: Bacteria > Bacillati > Actinomycetota > Actinomycetes > Kitasatosporales > Streptomycetaceae > Streptomyces > Streptomyces aureoversilis. The sequence continues at coordinate 48,095 of NZ_JBHSKJ010000022.1, read as the reverse complement.
GCCGCCGGGGCCCTGCTCGGCTGGCACAGCTGGTCCGCCGTCATCACCGGCACGTTCACCGGGTTCCTCCTCGGCGCGGTGGCTGCAGTCGCGCTGGTGGTCACCGGACGGGCGCACCGCAAGCAGCAGGTGGCCTTCGGCCCGTTCCTCCTCGCCGGGGCGCTGAGCGTCTCGTTGCTGGCCTGACCTCCGCCCCTGTCTGTGACGACGGCCGGCGTGATCGCCCTTAGGATCGATCACTTGTCCACTAGGGGGAATGCATGCGCAAGATCATCATGGGCGCGGCTCTGGTCCTGACCACGGCTCTGCTGACGGGCTGCGGCAGCGACGACAGCCCGGCAAAATCCGAGAAGCCCGCTGCGTCCACGCAGCCGAACGCGAAGGCAAAGCCGGAGGGCGGGAGCGGCGAGGTCAAGCACGAGGTCACCCTCGAAGTCCTCGGCACCGGCACCACGTCGGTCTACTACAACCTCGACACCAACAAGATGGAGCAGGTCCAGCTGCCCTGGAAGAAGACCTCGACCGTCACCTTGACGACGGACGCCGAGAAGAAGGTCGGCCTCGGGGTGTCCGTCGTCCCCGGCTCCGTCAAGGGCCCCGACGGCTTCCTGCACGCCGCGCCCTGCGTCATTACCGTCGACGGCAAGAAGGTCGCGGACAACCAGGACGGCAAGTCCGACAAGATGTGCGAGTTCAAGGTGAAGTGAGACCTCCGCGGGAACCGACGGTTCCGGCAGGGCCTCCGTCCGTGCCCGCGAGGGTGAGACCCCGCGAAAGCGCCACCCTGCCGGGGCACTTGATGCCAGTGTGGCGTGCCATGCGAGGACAACCCGGGACCGGGGGCGGCGACCTGCTCCTGGCGGACGAACGAACACAGGTGCGCAGCGCCGAGCCCGCCACACGGCGGCGTACGGCGAAGGGCGCAGCGTCAGGTGCCAGGCCGGACGCCGGGCAGCCGGTGATGTGGAGCCCGGACGAGCGCGGCCTGGTGGAGCTCGACCGCCAGCAGCGGGGCCTGGACGTGGCAGCGGGATGCCGGGGCCAGCAGCGGCTCGAACAACAGCTCCTCCAGGCACTGATCCCCCTGAACCAGCGCGCCGGCCTGGCCAGGGCATCGACTCTGGAGCATCTGTTCGGGATCACTGCCGCGACTATGGGCGCCGCCTGCCTGCACCTGGAAGTCCTCCCCGCGATGTGGCCGGCCGTGGCCGCCGCCCTGCGCCCCCATCTCCTCCACCAGCCCGAGGGCCCGCCGCGACTGTACGGAATCACCGGGCTGCGCGAGGAACACCCACCCCCTGAGGGAGGAAGCATCGCGCTCGTGGCCTGGGGCGGCCACGGCCGTCTCGTCTTCCACCACCCCCATGGCCATACGAGCACCACGGGCCCGGAGACGAACCTGCCCGACGGTCTGGTGCGCACCGACCTCCACCGCACCGAGGAACTCCATCACCTGGAGCACCGGGCACGGCGCGAGGACCGGTGGGAGTCCGAGGAGACGCACCAGGCCAGCCGTGCCCTGCGGTCCGCCCTCAGCCGCCTCCCGCGCGTGGAACACTTCGGCCACGCGGCTCCTCAGCCTGTGCTGGTAGAGCTCGGCCCGCCCAAATATGTGATCGAGCCGCAGCCCCTCCGCGAAGAGGACCCCACGCCGCAGAGCAAGGAACTGCTGCGCGCCCAGGAGAACCTCGTCGACCAGGCCTCGGCACCTCAGGCCCGAACCCGCGCCGCCGCCTGTCCCGAACAACAGCGGCTCGAACACCACCTGGTCGAGGCACTGGGATCCAACCTGGACGAGTACGGCGACGCCCCCGGCCAGTTCCTGTGGGTCACCCACGCCCTCGCCGGCGCCGCCTGCCTGCACCTGACGATCGACCTTTGGCGGTTTCCCGGCGTCTTCGACGAACTGATCCCCTACCTCGACGAGGACGGCGTCCTCCAGGGCACGCCCGGACTGCGCCAACAACCCGGCACCGACCCGCATCAGGTCGAGTTCGTCCTGCATGGCGGTCACGGGCGCCTGATCGTTCACCTCACCGACGAGCACCGGGGCGAATGGGAGGAGTGGGAAGGCGAGAACGCCCTGTTCTGGGTGTGGTGCGATGCCGGGTGCCCTCCGGCCCCCTGCCCGCGGCAGACCCTCGCCACCCGCGACCGGCGCCTCATCCACCGGTTGCACCTGCTGCCCGAGCTGCATCCCGCCGAGCACCGAGCCCTCATCACCGCCGGCGACCAGGCCCAGTGGGCAGCCACCAGCCGCCAGCTCCGCCACGCCCTCACTTGCCCCCGCCCGCCGCAGCACACCACCGCCCCTATCCCCTGGCCACGCCCCGCGGCCCCCGCACCACCTCGACCCCTCCGCTCGCGCCGAGCCGGGCCCCGGACGCGCGGGAACTCGCGCCGGAGGAGTTCACCGCCGTGCCGGGAGCCCGGAGCACCGAAGACCTCGCCGCCGGGCTCACCCGTCAGCTCCTGCCGCTGCTCGCCGCCGGCGCCGCGCAGCCGGGCGACGTACTCGTCGACCCCAACGCCCTCGCCCACACATTGGGCGGGCCCCGCGCCACCGCTCAGGGGACCCTCATCCTGCGGAGCGTCGCCACCCGGTACGGGCTGGTCCGCAACCGGCCCCTGCGCCCCGGCGACCCGCCCTCCCAGCTCGGCCTGGGCCACACCATGACGTGGGAGATCAGCCCCGCCGCCGACGTCCTCGCAGACGCCCTCGCCGCCGAACTCGACGTTCCCGCGCGCGGCGTCACCGGGCCGCCCGGGCCGCGGAGTGTCCGACCCTGACGGCACGATGGGACTCCGACAGGACCGGACGACATACCCGGTCCCAGGTCTCACACCCGGCGAGGGGGCACACGGCGTGACCGAGGGTGCGGAGGGATTCCGCGCGGCCACCGGGGACGAGCACCCGTCCGGCCTCGACCAGAATGCCGAGGACCGGGCGGCCGCCGTGCGGCAGGCCATGGACGGGCTGTGGCAGATCCGCAGGGTGATGAACCCAGCGGCCGGCCGACCTGTGGCCGGGCCGGCGGAATGGGAACGCCGTCAGCCGCTGCGCGCTGTCGCCCTCGCCCTGGAGGCGGCCGGGATCCCCGCATCCGCCCTCGGCCCCGACGGCCGGCGAGCCGCCGCCGGCTACCGCGTGAGCCACGTCGACGGGGTCGTCCGCGTGGAATGGCTCGGCCCGCCCGGCAGCAAGGCCGTCTACGAGCAGCACGAGCAGCTCCAGCGCTGCGCCCGGGCCCTTGAGGACCTCGGCTGGCAGGTCCTGGAGTACCGCGGAGCACGCCGGCACCGCTGGCTGGAAGTCGAGCCGCCGCCGTAGGCGCACGGGCGAGAGGAGGCCGCGTGGGGTGACGGCACCCAGCGTCCATCACCAGAGTGGGGCCGGTGTCAGTGCCCGCCGCTATGGTCCTGGGGGCAGGATGTTCGAGGGAACGGGTGGGGCAGTGGAAGCAGTCATGACGCTGGGACTGACCTTGGGGTGGCTGGTGGCCATCGCCCTCGTGGTCATCGCCGCGGCCAAGGCACAGCATCCCGAGCCACGCCGGCCGTCGCTGATGCCCAAGCCGTTCCTCTGGATGTCCTGCGTGGCCGCTGCCTTCGGCAGCTTGCAGATCGGCCGCGCCCTGAATCTGCTCCCGACCCCCGACAACACGGCTCTGTCGGCCACCCAGGTGGTGCTGTGGAGTGCCGGGATCCTTGGGCTGCCGCCCGTTGTAGGGCGAGTGCGTTCCGCCAGGCGCTGGGACTACCACCTCGCCCCGCTCGTCGTCGACCTCCTCCCCCAGCTCACCGTCATACAGCGGCGCAGTGCGGACACCGCGACCGGGGCACTGCTGGAGACCTCGCGGTCGGCCGCGTTCGACGGGCAGGGGCTGCGTGCGCTGAAGGGTCTGTGCGAGGCCGCCGAGCGCATCGAGCACCACCAGTCCCCCGGTACGGACGAGTGGGTTGCCCTGTATGGGCGTCTGACCGACCTGCGCGGCAAGTACAAGGTCTGAGCTTGAGATTTAGGGCCGCGAGTACAAACGCGATGCGGGAGCGAGATCGGCTGGCCGCTCAGGTGTGCTGCTGATGTTGCTGCGTGTTTCCAGCAGAGCGCGCAGGTCGTCTTCGCTCGCTTCGCTGTGGTCGAGCAGATGGTGGGCCACGGACGTGATCTGCGGCCAGTACAGCTTGATCAGAGCGTCCGCTCGAGAGTAGACCTCAGCTACGTCCACATGGTCCCAGGAATCGCGCAGGGTATCTGGTCGGCCGGTCCCCCAGGTGAATTGGACCGGCCGCTCGGTCTTGACCGCCCTCAAGCTCGCCTGGTCGCCCAAGCCTCCGATCACATCATTGAGGAATGCGGTGGCAGGGGTGAGAAGACGTTGTTCATCGAGCCACCGGTGCGCCGCGCGCACACCTGCCATGTGGAATGTCACGAGATCTTCGAGCGGCGCGACGAACGGGCCAAGCGCCACATGCCCCGTCTCCACATACGTGCCGGGTGGGGCCGGTGCCAGATCTGAGCGGACGTGCAAAGTAGCCCGAGTGACGGGCAACCCGAGCACTATGCCGACGACAGCATGCCCTGCTTCGTGGTGCGCATCGCGTGCGTGCAGTTGCCCCGGGGAAAGGCCGCCAGCGGCGGTGTCGGGATCCAGGATCTCACTAGGAAACGGGTTCGAGTACTGCGTATGGACCTCAAGACCATTGACACTGCCCTCAAACCACATGCCTTCTATCTCCCATAACTCTACTGTCGCCGAGCGTAGTTGGTCGCGGACTTCCAGCGGACTGCGCCTTGTGGTTGCACTGCTCCCACTCGCCGACCGTCTCCCGCCCTGGCGCGGTGGGCCTCGGATTCGACGCCGAAGCACGATGAGCGCCTTCTTCAAACCGCAGCAGTGCAGCTGACGTCATGACACAGCACAGGCCGCGGGTCCGGAAAGGCTTACTTCGCTGTCAGGGTCTTTTCCAGGACCGGAGGCGGTCGGCGATCTGGTACGAGTCCAGGCGCAAGGTGGCAATGTCCCTGATCAGGTCGCGCCAGGGCTCGTAAGAGGTGTCGACGCGCTCGCCGGAGGCCTCCAGGTAGGCGATGGCGAGGCCGTATCCGTACGCCTCGTTGCGCGCCGGCAGGGGCCGCAGCAGGACGCACTCCTCCAGGAACACCGCGGCGCGCCAGTAGGCGTCGGGATGCTCCTGGTCAAGGCGTGGCGGGTCCACTCGGTGCCGGGCAGCCATGCCGACCAGTACGGACAGGTCATTGACGGTGAGGTCGGTGCGGAGGATGTCCTCCTGGCGGGCCAGGAGCCACCGGTAGTCGACGAGGAGATCCACAGGGTCAGGCCGCCTGCGGGGTCTGGTGCGCGACGGGCGGAAGGCCACCGAATTCGGCATCGAACTTGGCGAGCACGTCCCGGGTCAGCGCGCGCCGGAAAGCCTCGGTCGCGGTGTCCAGGGCGCGCTGCTGCTCCTCGCGCCTCGCGAGGTCTGCGAGGAAGTCCTTGAGCGGTGTTTCCCCGGCGAGCGCCTTGAGGCGGGCATGGGTGACCTTGTCGACCTTGACGCTGGTGTCCTTGCCGCTGCTGTCGTCCATGCACCGAGTATGCCCACTGGTATACCGGCTGCGCTACCACCTTGAGCCTTCTCGTGGCCGCGTCGCTAGACCGCCGTCTCCAGCAGGCGCCCCGCGGTCATTGGCCTTGCGGCTGGCGACCGGGGCGACGCCGTGGACCAGCCGGCCTGGAGGTCATGGCTGCTGATCGCGGCGTGCCGCCCGGATCGAGGCCTCCAAGGCGGCCATGAGGTCGACGGGCTGGGGAGGCCCGGCGGGCGGCTCGAGTTGTCCGCCGGCGGCTTTCGCCTCTACCACGCGCTCGAGCGCGGCGACGTACTCATCGTGCAGCTCGGGCGGCGCGTCCTGGGCCAGGGCCTCGACGAGGACCTCGGCCATCCCCAGTTCCCGGTCCGTCGGCGGCACCGCGGGAGCCCGGTGCTCCGGCGGCTCATTGCGTTCGTGCGGCCAGTACAGGGTATGGACCATGAGCCGGGAGCCGCCAGTACGCAGGACCGCGGGGCGTTCGCGCATGCGGATGGCGATCTTGCCGACGCCGACGCGGCCCGAGCGCGCCAGCGCCGTGGCGAGCAGGGCGCTCGCGCGGTCGGCGCCGGGCCCGTACGGCTCGGCGTAGTAGGAGCGGTGGAAGAGCGCCGGGTCGACGCTGCCGACGGGGACGAAGCCGACCAAAGCCAGGATCTTGCGGGCGGGCAGGGGAAGACGGGCGAGATCGTCGTCGTGGAGGACGACCGTGCCGGTCGGTGTCTCGACCCCGTGGGCGACCTGCTCGTAGGGGACCTCCTGGCCGTCGGCCTCGCATACGCGCCGGTGCTTGATCCGGCCGCCGTCCAGCCCATGGACTTCGTGCGTCCGTCCCGGGTGCTCGGTACGCGTGGCGGGGTAGAGCTGGACGGGGAGAACGATCATCCCCACGCTGATCGTCCCGCTCCACACCGGCCTCATGCGCCGACCTGGTCACCGGCGTCGGCACGTGCCGGTTCCCTACAGGCTGGCGCCGAGCTCGACCCAGGGGGGTGATCTTTCATGGCCTCCAGCATCGTGGCCGCCTTGGCCGCGCGCACGCCGGAGGCGTCCCTAGGCCCGTGTGCGGGCCGCCCGGCACGGAACGTCGCCACGCGGCGGCTGGTGTCAGATGTTCGGCGGGTGGCTTGAGCTGTCCGACGGCCGCTTGCATCGCGGCCAGCGCTCCGCGGCGGCACGGTGCTCGCAGTGCTGCTCGGATGGGGCGCGGTTCTCCGAGGGTCCAGCGCTCCGGCTTTGTCTCTGGCGCTCGAAACGATCATGAGTCAGGATCTGGTCGGGTCGCCGGTGCGCGTCCCGGACAACCATGGACGCCAGGAGTTACGTATGAACCAAGCCCTCGTGATCGGCCTGCTGATCCTGGCGGCCTTCGGCTCGTTCTGCGGGTTCCTCACGTGGCAGCTTGTCAGTCGGCTGCTTTCTCTATTCCGTGGCATATCGGTGCAGGGCCGATGCGTACGCCGCTACTCGACGGAGTCCAGCGACAACGGGACCAGCTGGCACCACGTCTACGGGTTCACGACCCAGGACGGGCAGTACGTCGAGTTCGAGGAAGATGCCATGTTCATGACGCAGGGGCAGGCCGTGACGATCCACTACCGAGCCTCGAACCCTGCCCGTTCGGCCACCGTCATGGGGCGAGGAGGGGCCTGGTCACCGCTGTTCGGGCAGCTCCTCGGCATCTTCGTCACAGGCATGTTCACCCTACTCGGCGCGGCCTTCGTCTGGATCGGGATCAGCAAGCCGGGCTTGTAGGCCGAGGACGCCGTGGGGGCGGCCCGCAGAGCCGGACAGCGTCACCACCACGATCTTCCCCATGGCCAACGACGGCATCCGTGCTGGGGCGGGTCGCCCCGGCAAAACCGCACAGTCGTGCTTTGTCCCCCGCCGTCGCCGTGGGAGTGCCGTCCCTGCTTGCCGCACGGGGTGCGGTCAAGCGCTGCGGCCGCCCGCGTAGTTCCATCCCGTGCCGGGGCGTCGACGTGATGGCCGGGCGGGTGTCGGGCAGCTGCCGGTTCGGCCGGGGGCTGTGCTTCGCCCGGACGGCGCGCCCAGCAGCCGGCGGTGTCGCGGTCAGACGCCGGACAGCATGCAGAACGGCGCCGCCAACAGCGCGAGGTACAGGCGGGCCAGGGCGAAGCGGAGCGCGGCGACACGCCGGGGCAGGAGTGCGGCGACCACGCCTGTGGCGCCGACGAGGCACAGCACGCGCCAGGACAGGTGGAGCGGGCGCCACCATCGCTCGGTCCCGTGAATCCCCCTGATCGTCCGTACTGTCGGAGCAGACTCGGGATCAGGAGCCGCCTCGAAGGGAGAAGTGCCGTGGCCGATCGCCCCCGCCAGCACACCAAGCAGCTGAAAAACGCGCTCAAGGCGCTGGATATCCACTGGACCCCCGACACCGTGCAGAGCGACGCCGTCGGCGCCGTGATGTGGGCGAACGTGCTGATGGGTGCGGCGGAAGCACACCTGATGGGGGCCGAGATGGACGCCATGCAGGCAGGCGTCGACGTCGAGCCTCTTCGCGAGGCCTTCGGGCCGGTCCGTGACGAGGTCGTGGCGACTGCCTCGCCGGTCGACCCGGAGCCCTTGCTGCTGGCGACGCGCACCAGCCAGTTGGTAAGCGACCTCGCCCGGGCCGCGGGGCCTGATGAGCAGGACCCGGACGACCAGGTCCTCGCGGCTGCGCGCGACGCCGCGGCGGTTGCCTCGGCCCTCGTCGGCTACCGGGCGGCCGTGCGCAAGGCTGGTCAGCCGGAGATGGACCCGAGGGAGTTCTTCACCCTGGCGGTAGCCATGGTGGGGCAGCTCACGCAACGGCTGGCCGGGCTAACCGGCCCCGACTCCCCCGAGTCCGGCTGACCACATCTGTCATCGCCGTATCGGCCCGTCACCGGTGGGACCGAGGCGGGGGCTGTCGTACGGTCAGAGTGCCGCACTGACAGGACTGCGGCTGGGCGGCCCCTTGTCCACTTCGCACGTCGCACGGGGCCGCCCTCAAGGCGGCAGCGGCGTGGATGCCGGGGAAGTCGAAGGGGGCGCGTGGGCGCTGGAGGGGCTCTGGCGGCGGGGCGCTGCGCCGGCGGGAGCGAGAGCCTGCGAGATGTTGCGGCGCCGCCGCGCCTCCGGGGGCTGACCTACGCCGTACGGGGCAGGTGAAGGGCCCCCTGGGCGGTGATGACGGCGGGCCCCGTGAGCTCCATGTCGCCGTCGGGCAGCACGGCTATGTGCAGGCGCCCGCCGAGCAGGTCGACGTGGTAGTCGGCTGCCCCGGTCTGGCCGGTGCGGCGCCGGTGGGCGGCGACGGCGGCGCAGGCGCCGGTACCGCAGGCGCGGGTCTCGCCGACGCCTCGTTCGTGGACGCGCAGAGCGAGGTGGCCTGGGCCGCGGACGGCGACGAACTCGGTGGTGAAACCGTGTGGGTAGGTGTCGGCCGGCTCGGCTGTGGGCGGGGTGCGCAGGTCTCCGGCGTCGGCGGGGTCGTTGACGAAGACGACGGCGTGGGGGTTGCCCATGTCGACGTGAGTGGCGGGCCGGCTCGCCCCGGCGGTGGTGATGGTGATGTGGTCGGGGCCGGGGAAGAGCGGGGTGCCCATGGCCACGCTGACCGGGCCCTGGAGGTCCTGGCACCTGCTGGGAACGCGGACGCGGCGGATGCCGGCGCGGGTGGCGATGGCGAGGGTGCCCGGCGCGCACAGGCCGGTGTCGACGAGGAAGCGGGCGAAGAGCCTGATGCCATTGCCGCACATCGCGCCGAGGCTGCCGTCCCGGTTGCGGTAGTCCATGAACCACTCGGCGGCGCCGGCCATGGCGGCGGCTTCGGGATCGTCGGCGCAGCGGACGGCGCGCAGGATGCCGTCGGCGCCAGCGCCGGTGTGGGAGTCGGTCAGGCGGCGGGTGGTCTCGGCGGTCAGGCGCAGGCGGCCGTCGGGGTCGGGCAGGACCAGGAAGGAGTTCTCGCAGCCGTGTCCCTTGGCGAAGGGCAGGGTGATGGGTGGGGAGGTCATGGGCGGGGGCCTTGTCGTCGTAGCGTGATGCGCAGCCAGGCGATTTGCCCGTCAGGTGTTCTGCTGACGCCGTATTCGGTGCCGAGTTCGAGGACGGCCACCAGGCGGGTCCAGCGGCGTAAGGCGGCGTCGGTGACATCGGCTTCGATGCGGACGGCGCCGAGCTCGGCGATGACGCGGGGCGTGGTGCCGGTCAGCTCGCTGAGCTGCTGGACTACGGTCGCGGCGGCCGCCTGGATGGCGGCGTTCTGGTGGCGGTCGTAGCCCACTGCACCCACATTCGAATAACGGTAATTACTGCGCGCTCTTATTGGTCCCCCATTTTTTTATTGGTGGACTAAATTGTCAATCCGTTTCACCAAAGGCTGCGGGCAAGGGAGATGCATGGCTGACCGGCAGGAGGCGGGCTACCTGCGCGTGGCCCAGGCCATCCGGGACCGCATCGCCGACGGCACCTGGCCACCCGGCCACAAACTCCCCAACCGCCCCGGCTTGGCTGACGAGTTCGGCGTCGGGGAGAACACGGTCCGCCAGGCCCTGGAGATCCTGCTCGGCGAGGGCCTGCTGGAGTCTTTCCGCGGCCGCGGCCGCGGCACTTTCGTCCGCGCCCCGCGCGAGCGCCACATCCTGCCGCGCACCGCGAACCCGGCTGCCACGCCCGGCCGCCTCGGGCTCGCCCCGGCCGGCTTCCCCACGAGCTTGGAGGCCGAGAGCACCGCCAGGGTCCCGGCCCCGGCGCCGGTCGCCGCTCGCCTGGGCATCGAGGTGGGCGAGCTGTGCGTGCGCACGGACTACGAGGTCCTCGCCGACCGGCGATGCGTGCTGACGGCCACCAGCTGGGAGCCCTACGCCATCACCGCCGGGACACCGGTCGTCCTGCCCGAGGGCGGACCGCTCGCCGGCCGCGGCGTGCAGGAGCGGATGGCCACCATCGGCATCACCGTCGCGCGCGTCACCGAGGTGCCGCGCCCCGTCCTGCTCGACCGCGAGAGCGCGCAGCTGCTCGGTGCGACCCCGGGGGCGCAGGCGGTGCTGATCGAGCGTACGCACTACGACACCGACGGCCGCCCCGTGGAGACCGCGGACATCGTGGTGCCGGCCGAGCGGTGGGACATCACGTACGACATCCCGCTGGCGCCGGTGCCCCGCACCTGACACCGGACCTGCCGGGGTGCCCGCGCCCGCCGGGCGGGGGCGGCTTTTGGTCATCAACAAGGTCGCGGCCCCTGAAGGGGGCCGTTATAGGGGAGGGGACGGGTTCCATGGCTGCACCGCGCCGCGATTCAGCGGGCCGGGCTGTCGACGCCTTAGCGTCACCCGCGCTCGCGAATGTCATCGGGCTTGCCGGGATCGTCACGCCGATCGTCGCGTGGCTCACCGCGCGCGGGACCACGAAGAACGTCCTTCTGGTCGTCGAGACGGTGATCGTGATGCTGCTGGTCGGCAGCCATATCTGGCTGCGCAAGCGCTTCATCCAGCTCCGGCGGGCCAATAACCTGCGGGACATGGATGACTCGCACTACTACGACCTGGTCCGCGCGAAGCTCGAGCGTGAGCTCGTCTCCGACTACAGTGCCGTCGCCGACGGCCACATGCAGGTCTACGCCAGCGAAGTCCCGCGCCTGTCGGTCATGCTGCTCCAGACGCTCCTGGAATCCGAGTCACAGCCCCAGCGGATACTCGCCAGCGATCTGACCACCGACCCCGCCCTGCTGACCCGCCGCCGCGACTACCTCGCCGCCAACCGCCAACTGCTGAACAACGGCGGCACCATCCAGCGCCTGTTCATCGCCCGCGAACGCGACCTCCTGCGCGCCGACTACGCCCGCCCCCTGCTCCAGCTCATCGACTCCCACCGCGAGATGGGCGTCACCTGCGGACTGGCCGTCCGCGACCGGCTGCGCGCCGACCAGGCGGTCGACGTCATCATCATCGCCTCGGCCGCCGCCCTCGTCGAAGACGAACAAGGCGACGCCGACTACACCAAGGGCCGCTCGACCGTGCACTTCAAGGGTGTCGACCGCTGGATCAGCCGGTTCGAGAGCGTCTGGGGCAATGGCAGCGACTCCGCGCCGGCCGCCCTGCGCGCGTACGAGAGCGCCGCCCGCCCCTTGCTCGATGCGGCCTGGGACGAGACCCGCATGCGGCAGACCGTCGACACCTTGTAGGACCTCACCCGCACTCATGACGAAGGCCCGGCTCGCGCCGGGCCTTCCGCACGTCCAGGGCCGGGCGGACGGATGTCCGGAACCCCTCCCATAAATAGTGGACCAATATGTACGCTGCGCGATGAACGGTGGGGAGACACCCGCCCCCTGCGCCACCAGGACCACCATGACCCTCTGCTTAGCCCTCCTGATCACCGGCACCGCACTGCGCCAGGTCGACCGCGCGTACTTCGCCCTGCGCCGTCCCCGCACCGCCCCGGCCGCCGAGCTCATAGCCCACCAGCGCCGCCGGGCCAACAACACCACGCCCCTGCTGCTCCTCGCCGGGCAGTGGGTACACATAGCCGGCTGGTGGCTCCTGGCCGCCCAGGGCCCCCTCGCCGCCACGATCGCCGCCGTCGCCGTCGCGATCCATTTCCGGCACTTGCAGGAGATCAGCCACGCGGCCGTCCACGGCATCCTCGCCCGCACCCCGCGCGCCAACCTGCTGCTCGCCGAAGTCTTCGCCCACTACCCCCTCGGCCTGGCCCCCGTCCCCGTCCGCCGCCTACGGCACGTGCGCGACCACCACCCCAACGCGGCCATCCCCGGCACCGACCCCAACCTCGCCGAGCTCCACACCGCGGGACTGCGCCCGGGCCTCACCCGCGCCGCCTTCGCCGCCGCCCTCGTCTACCCGCTCACCCCCCGCGGCATCCGCACGACCACCACCACGATCACCGCCGTCATGCGCCGCTTCCCCGGCCGCGCCGCCGCCGCCATCGCCCTGGCCGGCACCGCGTACCTCGTCGGCGGCACGGCTGGACTCCTGTGGGGGCTGCTCGTCCCCCGGCTGCTGCTGTACCCGCAGCTCGCCCACCTCAGCCTGATCGTCGAGCACACCTGGTTCGACCCCCAGGTGCGCACCGGCTCCCCGGCCTGGGTCGAAGCCGGCCGCTGCCTGCGCCTCTACCCGCGCAACCGCGCCCTCGCCGCGCTCACCGCCGCCACCTGGCTCCCCTACGGCGACCTCCGCCACTACGCGCACTCCGCCCATTCCGGCCTGCGCTGGAACTACCTCCCCGCCCTCGAGCGCCACCTCGCCCCGCCCCACTTCACCCCCGACGGTCTCCTCCTCGGCACCTCCTCCGTTGCCCGGCGCCACTTCGACGCCCTCACCCCGGCCCAGGCCAGCAACGCCCGCGAGGACGAGCCGGCCGTGACCGCGTAGAGCAGCCGAGACGCCGAGGGCCCGGATCCACAGGATCCGGGCCCTCGGCGTCTCGGCGAGTGGCGGCACTGGGTGCCACCGGGATGATCAGTTGGGGTTCTTGCCCACCATCTGCGACAGCAGCTCGATGATCTGCGCCTGGTTGCGGCCGATGTTCTCCGCGAGCGAATCGACCTTCTCTTCAAGGGCGCCGAACCGGCCCTCGAGCGTGTCAAAACGGCCGTTGACCTTGGTGAACCCGTCGCGGACCTCGCGGCGCAGCGCCGCTTGGCCCTCGATGACGGCCGCGAAGTTGCCGCCGGTCTGCACCTGCAGCGCCTCGACACGGTCCTCGACCGCTTCGACGCGCCGGGTGAGCGAGTCGATCTCGTTCTGCTCGATGCGGTCCTCGGCCACGCGGGGCTCCCCCAGGTCATGTGCGGTGGTCATCAGGTTCTCCACGATATCGCGCCCGGGCGGAACCGTACCCCCGTCCGGGTGTCCCAGGTCCGGGCCCGGCACAGCCGCGGCCGCCCTGCCAGTCCTGAGCACGACTGTCTCCCGGCGCGGTTTCCCTCCGTGCGACAGCTCGCCTGGCCGGACAGCAGTCTCCGCGGGAACGGAACACGCAGAAAAGGCTCGGCGCCCCGGCCGCGCCGTGTGACACTGCGCCGATGACCGAGATTGAGACCACGCGCTTAATCCTGCGCCGCTTCCGCATCCAGGACGCGGCTCCCATGGCGGCCTACCGCAACGACCCGGACATAGCCCGCTACCAGGCATGGCCTTCGCCCCTTACTCCTGAAGCCGCGACCGACCAGGCTCGCGTCTACAGCGAACAGGACCCCGAGCAGCCCGGCTGGTTCCAGTACGCCATCGAACTCAAGGTCGACCGGAGCCTGGCGGGCGACCTCGGTGTGAACCTCCACGACAACCGCATGCAGGCCGACCTCGGCTACACCCTCGCCCCGGCCTTGCACGGCCAGGGATACGCCATCGAGGCCGTCCGCGCCGTACTCGGCCACCTCTTCCGCCAGGGACTGCACCGGGTCTCCGCCGAATGCGACACCCGCAACACCCCCTCGGCCCGCCTGCTGGAACGCGCCGGCTTCACCCTCGAAGGCCGGCGCCCCGAGTTCACCATGAACATCAACACCGGCGAGTGGACCGACACTCTCCTCTACGGCCTGCTGGCCCGCCACTGGCGGAACCCGGTAGCCGGCCCGCATCCGGCAGCAAAGGCCACCGGGCTCGTCCCGCGCTCCTGACCTGTCTCACGGTGGCGGAGCTGGTGCGGCCGTTTGCGGTGCGAGCGGCCCCGGTGGCCGTCGGCACGAAAGGCGGCGGGCAACTCCGAAAGGGCGTAGCACTCGGGTTGCCCTACCGCAACTCGTTGTCCTCCAGGTACGCGCATCCCTCGGTCCGTCCTGCCAGCACTCCGAGGGCGGCCGTGATGAGCACCGAGGGCTCGGGCCGGCCGTCGGCCATCACTTGCTCCGGCGCCCACCACCGGATATCCAGGACCTCGTCCTCCTGCCGGCGGATCCCGCGGAACTGCTCGGCGGGGACGTTCATGGCGAACACGAAGTGCAGTGAGTCCCGCGTGCGCTGCAGCGGCCCGAACCACGTGCCCGGGCGTGCGTGCCGGATGACCAGGAGCCGTCCGGCCTCACCGTGAAGCCCGGTTTCCTCGTGGACCTCCCGTATGGCTGCCTGCTTGAGCGTCTCTCCTTCCTCCACCTTGCCTCCGGGCAGGGTCCACAGCCCGGAGCGGGCGTGGTGCACGAGGAGCACGTGCCCGTCCTGCCGCTGGATCAGCCCCCAGGCGCCCGCGCCGAACCGCATCCGGTCGTCCCCCATGCTCACCGAGCGCCTCCCTGGTTCCGCTCACCACACGGGCGTTGCCCTGGGCGGCCCACCCGTGACACGCCCGCCTTCTTCCGCGTCCCCGCTGCTTCGCTCACACCAGGGGGATCCAGCCGAGGAAGATGTGGCCGGCGGCGCCGTAGCGCAGGATGTCGGTGGGGCCGGCCGTGGAGGTCGGCTCGCAGGCGGTGGAGACGCCCAGCAGCAGGCCGCCCTGCTTCCGGCACGCCTTGATGGTCTGCAGGTCCGCCGAGGACGACCATCGCCCGTCCAGGCCCGCGTCGATGTGGATGGTTGTGCCCTTCAGGCTGGCGCGGGGCGGGGTCTGGTCGGCCACCCACTTGTCGACAATCAGCTCGCGGCCCATCGGGCGGAATCCGCGGGCCCGCCAGTGCCGTTCGGTGTTCACGCTCCATCCGTCGCCGCCGTCCTGGTCCAGGTGCACGCCTTCCAGGTGCGGGCAGACGATGAACATCGCGCGCGGGCCACGGGGGCCGTCATCGCCCATGGGCAGGGTGAAGAAGCGGCTGGTCCACGACATGTGAGCGCCCGCCGCCATCGAGCGGAGCTCGTACCAGCCCGAGGGCCGGCAGCTTTGGTGGTTGAGTGTCGCGCTCAAGAACGGGCCGCAGGCGTCGATGGTGAGTGCGGGCGCCTGGTCGCCGAGAGCCTTCCCGCAGGTCTGGCAGTCTCGCTTGTGCAGGTTGAACGCCGCCTCCTGGCGGGCCTTCTCCGGCAGGCGGGATGTGATCTCGTCCGCGATGTAGAGCTCGGTCACGGCCACTGGCTGCCTCCCCTGCCGCCAGGGCCCGCCCGTCGTGCCCTGCTGCCGCAGAGCATGGAGCAGTCCGCCCACCGGCACGCCGCCGATGCCCCCGACTGCCCGATTCGCCGCGCGCAATGGCCGAGAAGGCGTTGTTGCCGGGGCTGGCCCGGGTCCATTGGCCTTGGCTCGTCTTCCGCGCATCCGGCATTCGTGATCCCCTGACCTCCTGTGGATCAAGGGGGGTGGGGGCGGTGGACAAGGCACGCCTGTTCCAGAGCAGCACGGTCGGCAAGAAGGTCTTCGCGCACGAGATCGACGACGAACCGTGGTGGCGCAGCCAGAAAATCGCGCTGGTCTGCGCGTTCTGCATGACGCGGGTGGTGTCCCAGCGCACGACGGTGGGCCGGGCTCCCCGGGGCGCGCTGTTCCGGCTCGCCAAGGATCGGCAGCACGAGAACACGTGCCCCCTCAACCCCACCGAAGTCCTGCAGAAGATCGCACGCGGCTCCCAGGGCACGGCCGTCATCGAAGGCGACGAACTGCACCTGGTGCTGCCCGACGACCTCGGCCAGATCGGCGCCACCACCCCCGCCATCGACACCGGCTCCGCCGCCCCCGGTGACCGGATCGGCGTGAACATCTCCACGCTGGGGCCGCTGCTGCCTCCTTTGATCAACAGTGCGGTCGTCATCGCCCGGTTCCTGCAGAAGCACGACTACGACGCCGACGTGGTCGCCCAGTTCAAGGTGCGCCGCCCGGGTGAGACCAAGGCGGTGGGCTGGGGCGAGTTCTGCCACGGCCCTACGCCCGACGATCACGCCCGCCTGTACGCGCGCGTGACCCGCGGGCCGAAGCCCCGGCATCCGGTCGCCGTCTACGGCCGAGTGGTCGCTGTCGAAAACGACCGCCATGAACGGCCGGTCCTCCGGCTCGCCGACGGGCACGGCTTCACCGTACGCATTCGCTCCGACCACGCCAGCCTCCTGACCCCGCTCACCGCCGGAGCCTTCGTGCTGGCCGTCGGCACCTGGAGAACGTGGACACCCTCCAGGGGCAGGCCCGAGCTGCAGATGTTCGCCGAAGAGCACTGGCAGCTCGCCCACTGGACCTACGACGCCGCCACCGGACACAGCAGCCGGCCCGCCTGCCCGCCGCCGCTCTCCCTCGCCCAGCGCACTCTCCGGCAGGCCCGTGTGACGGCAGCCACACGCAAGCCCGCACCAGAACGAGGCGCCGCTTCCTCCCGTAGGTCACAGCCCAGCGGGCCGCTTGCACCCCTCATACCGCCACCGGCCACGGCACCTCCAGCGCCCGTGGAAGCGCCGACGACCCCAGCTCCCCTGGCCCCGCCGTCCCCGCCGGCGTCGGTGTCCCCGCCCGAGCCGGTCGTACAGAATGGGGTGCCTGCTGAGCCCGCGCTCCCGGAACGACCGCCGCTGCCGCCCTTGCCGCTGCGGCCCCCGGCGCCGCCGCGACCGGCTGCCGAGCCCCGCCGCGCGCGTCGGGGATGGTGGCCATTCGGCCGCCGACGCTGAACCGTGCCCCAGCTGGCGCCCCTTCGCCATGGGCGTCCCCGTCTACGTCAACGCCCCGTACGCAGTCATCTTCCCGAGGTGGCGAACCGTTCTGTCCGCGCTCCGAGACCCGAATGAGTCGGTGGGCTCGGCGCTGCCGTCCCCATGCTGAGGCTGGCGGTCGTGGCGAGGATGGGTGGGTGCGCGCCGCTAGGAGGGGTGGTGTCCATAGTCATCAGCTCACACCGTGTGGCCGGCCGTATCCGTCCCCGTACCCATGCCGCACCACCATCCGTACTCATGGAACAGGGACACCGCGTGCCGCGCCCCGGGACGGATGACCGCCCGCAGGGCCTCGCCGAACGGGCAGTCGCTCAGGTGAGGGCGAAGAAGAGGGTGTCCTGGGTGTACCAGTCGAGCTTCTCCGTGGCGTACACCCAGTTCTCGTGCTCGTCGTCCAGCTTCTCGATGAGTTCCTGGATGTCGTAGCGGGTGCTGGGGTCCAGCTGGTCCAGGACGGCGCGGTAGGCGTCGGCGGCGGGCTTGACCTTGTCCAGCGGCATGTGGCCGATGGCGGGGTAGCCGTCGACCGAGTGCGGGACGTACGGGAATCCGGCCGGCGGTAGAGCCGGGTAGAGGAAGTCGTAGGGCAGCAACTCGGCCGGTACGCCCAGGCTCTTCATGACCTCGTCGACGTGGCTGAAGAAGGTGGCGGGCCCGGAGAAGGTGCCCAGGTGGCCGGGGTCGGAGGCGTTGTGGTCGATGATGATCTGCAGGGCGGCGTGGTAGGCGTTGCCGGCGTACTCGGCGTTGGAGTCGGTGTGCCCGGCGATGAGGTGGTCGAGGGCCTCGGGGACAGGAAGGCCCCAGTCGATGTCTTGGCGGACGAGTTCGTCCTGGCGGGCCTGAGCGCTCGTGCGCATCTCGGCGAGGCGGTGCTGCTGGTCGTCGGAGAGGTTGCCGTTGCTGCCCAGGAAGGCCAGGACATCGGCCTTGTCGGCGGTGGAGTACCAGATGTTGTGGCTCATGATCGCCATCGTGCCAAGGGCCACTGACAACGGGCGGTGCCGGAACCGGCGTCCCGTCCGGCACGCTTCCGGTATCCAGGCCGTCCACGGTCCCGAGCCCGGCGCTGGCTGCACCGGACCGGTTGGCGGCGGTCGCCGGGCGGGGAGACGGTTGCCCGGCGGAACAACATCGCGAAGAGCGTCAGCGACGGACAACGCTGGTACCTGAGTACGGTACGAGCAGTGGGTGTTGTGGGGAGGGTGGGGTATGCGCAGGGTGCTGCTGGACGAGGCGGTGGCCGTGGGGGACTACCTCGAGGTGGCCTCGGAGCGCGTGACACCGGACCGTCGGCGCCGCGGGGAGGAGTACCTGCGTGTGGAGTGGGTCGAGCACATCGCGCGGCCGGCGTTCCTGGACCCGGCCTCGAAGCAGATCCGCACGCGCTTTGCTGCGCGCGATGTGGTCGTGGCGGTGCTGTGCGAGGGCATGCCGGGGGCGGTGCTGCTGCGCGGCGGGGATCACCATGTGGAGACGGCCGTGGAGCGGGCGCGGCAGACCTGGGATGCCGCGCACCCGAGCTGGCCGGTCCGGCGGGAGCCGCTGTTCGTCGGCGGCGAGGTCCCCCGCCACCGGCACGGGGACCGGGCCCGACTGGAGGCGGACGCCAGCGAGGACGCTGAGGACACCGAGGAGCCGACTCCCCACGACACCGCCCCGGTCAGGCGCCGGCGGGCGGTCGCGTTCACCAAGGCGGCAGGCCAGGTGATGGTCGGCGACTACGTCCAGATTCACGCCGAGCGCTCTCCGGCCGACGACATGGGGGTGGACGAGGGCTTCCACCGCGTCGAATGGGCCGGCCATCTGCCCCCGGAGCGCGCCGGCGGCCTACTGGCCGACCCCGGGTGGGCTCAAGGAGCCGTGACCCTGCTGTCCGTGCACGGGCTGCCCGGCCTGCTGGTACTGCCCGAGACCGACGTCCGCGTCCTGGTGCAGCCGAACCCCGAGCGCATTGCCGCCGATCAGCGCGAGCGCTGGCACGACGGGCCCGTCTACGAGCTCACCGGCATGACCGTGCCCGACGTGGAGACCCTACGCACAGGGGACGCCGCGCGACGGCCGGCGGCCCCCGACGACGAAGCTGACCTGTATCCCAGCATGTTCGCTGATCCGCACCACCGCGTCCTGCACCTGAGCGGGACCACCGGCGTGCGGCCCGTGGCGGCCACCGAACTCCCGTGGCCCCACAGCCTCTTCAAATGCCCTTATGCCGAGCGCGCGAAGGCGCTCGCCCGCACCTACCCGGACACCCCCGGCGTGGCCCAGGCCGCCCACGCCGAACTCTTCACCCAGCTGCGCCCGCAGGAGTTCGCGGCCTGCCCCTACCACCAGGCCGACGACTGGGAGGCGATCGCCCAGGCCGTCCTCGCCCATGCCGAGGCCGAGCAGGCCGGCGACGACGAGCGGGCCGAGGAGCTCTACGCCATGGAGCACTTGAGCGAACGCGACCGGAAGTGGGCGCGTCGGATGGTCGCCGATCACCTCTGGTGGGACGAGGGCCAGGCCAGGATCACCAATGGGCAGCACCGGGTGTGCGCGATGAGGGCGGCGGGCGTGACCAGCCTCCCCGTTTACGGCCGCTACCTCCCGGACCAGGCGCCCGCGGCGACGACCGACGCGAAGCGCCATGCCCGCCAGGCCGTCACCGCGTTCTGGACCGGCCACCTGACCGCCCTGTGGGGTCCGCGCTCCTGGCGCCGGCGACTGGGCCCGGCCCTCGCGCGCTACCGCTTCCTGTGGGGCCTCCTGCCGCAGGGCGACCGGCAGGCGACGTCGAGGAAGGGCAGTGCGCGGCACTGACCGGTCGGCACTTCACTGCCATGCGGGCCTCGGCCGCCCGGCGGGCCGAACGCCCCGTCCGTGGCAGTAGCGTTGCCAGCGCCTTCGTCCGGACCACCAGCCGGGGGGCTGGACGCGGACATCACGGAAGGGGGATGCGGTGGATACGGCGAGGATGAGCCGGGAAGAGGCCATTGCCCTGGTGCAGCGGATCATGAACGCGGACTTCGCCACGGAGGATGAGGTGAACGGCTGGCTGGAGACGCTCGATGGGGCGCTGGGCTGTCCCTCCGGGCATGTCAGCGACTTGATCTTCTGGCCCCCGGACGGGGAGCTCTCGGCCGGCGAAGTGGTCGGCCAGGCCCTCGTGTACCGGCCGATCGCACTGTGAGCGCGTGGGGCTATCAAGGTGCGCGGGCGCGCCCTGCCCCGATGGGCGTCCGGGATCTGCTGGCCGTGGATGAGTAGGCTGCCCAGCGATCCGTCTCGGCCGGACTCCGTACATCTTTGCCCCGGTTTGGAGAGTCGTCTTGGGGTTCTTCGACTTCGACGCTGACGAAGAGGACTGCTGCCCGAACTGCGGGTACATCTGCCTGCGCGTCATCCGGGGCGAGCAGGCCAACGTGCCGCAGGCTGTGGCCGCCTTCGAACTCGACGTGCTGGTGGAAATGCACGACGAGGTCGTGGACGATGGCGGCACCATCGTGCATGCCAAGCGCGAGCGCCAGCCCTTCCGCTTCGATGCCGCGGCCGAGCCCCACCCGGTCACCAACGGCGGCGCGGTGGACGGGGTGAGCTGCGCGGTCAGTGCCTGCTACTGCTGACCACCCGGCCGGGCCGACCAGCTCATGACGCCAGGTGGCGCGTGCCGCGTCGACGCCGTCGTGGACGAGGGGAGATGGGGCCTGCCGCCCCCCGGCCCGGCCGGATCAGCCGGCCGTGGCGGAGCAGGGGCGACGCCCCTGGTGCTACTGGTTCCCCGGTGCGCTGCGGGCATCACGCTCGGCCCGCTTCGCTCGCATCCACCTCAACCGGCTCGTCCCTTCGGGACGCTCGCGCTCCCACTGGGCCTCCTCGGCCGCCTCCGCGGCGCGGGTCTGGGCGTGCGGTGTCGCGATGCGGGCGTAGTCCAGGGCCTTCGCCACGGTCGCGAGGACGGCGCTGGCGAAACGGGGGTCATCCCGGTCGGCGGCCGCGGCGCTGAACGCCGTCGGGAAGATCAGCTCCGGGCGCGGGTTGGTGATGTCCCACTCGACGTGGCCGCGCGTACTGGCGTCCACGACGTCGGGGACCAGGAGCGTGGCGTGCGCGCGGATCTGACGCTGGAGCGAGGTGCTCTCCGGGTCGTCGGTGTCGAGGTGGGCTTCGTGGCCGACCGTGACGTGGACGTCGTAGGGGCCCCAGCTGTAGCGGGCGCTCTGGCCGTCCAGCCGTACGACGGCGAGGGACCGGGATGCGCCGATGCTGTGCGGGTGGGCTTGGCGCAGCCCGGGGAACTCGGCGGTCACAGCAGCAGCGGTCTGTTCGGCAGGGTCAGGAATGGGTGCGGTCACGGCAGGTAAGCCTTTCGGCGCCGGGGCATGGGTGATGTACCCCCTGAGCCGGGGCCAGGGGGCCGTCCCTGCGCCGAGCAGGGCCACCCCGTGGATCGAGGTGGGCGGGGATCGCGGCTGCGCGTGCCGTTCAGGCATGGCGATGCACGGCGGGTCATCCCCGCGCTCGCGGGGTCAAAGGCGCCGCGGGCCCAGACCCGTGGTCCCGAGGGCAGTTGGGAAACGGCTGCGGTCAGAGCGTAGCCGCCAGCCATGGACAGGGGAAGACGGCACGGTCCCGCTCAACGTGAACCGGGCGCAGCACGACGAACCGCGTCGAGCCGCCACGGCTCCAGCGACATGCGCCCGGCCTGCCCGCCTCCCTGTGGGCTACCGGGTCGAGGCGGTCGACGGCTGGCCGTGCTGCGCCTGCTTGATCCGTTCGACGGTCATCCGGGTGATGGCCATGAGCCGGTCGGAGGGAATGCTCGTCGCCGGGCTCCAGGTGTACTTGATGCTGGCGATCACCGCCCCCTGCCGGACATTGATCCCCTGGCCCTGCCATCCCTGACCGGGGGAGATCTCGAAGCCGTCGATCTGGTCGCCGGGAGGGTTCTTCCCGACTTCGTCCTCGGTGCCCTTGCCGGCGAACAGCGCGGCGGCCTGCTCGGGGGTGCGGAAGGAGATGAGCCGGATCGCCAGTTCCTGGTCCCGAGCGTTGGTGTAGGCGGCGATGCCGAGAGCGACTGCCTGCGCGCACCACTGCGCCGGCCATTCCTCGGACTGGCAGACGGCGGCATCGTCGGCGTCCCACGCCTTGCGGTTACGGGACTGGTCCAGCTCGGCCGGGACGCTGAACTGGTCCGGCAGCGCGGGCTCGAGCCGTTTGGTGTCCAGGATCATCTCTGCGAGCTGCGGGGCTGTGGTCCGCTTGGCGGGCCCTTCGGCCGGCAGCGTCCCGGAGCCGCCGTCCGAGCCGCAGCCGGTGGTCATGGTGGCGGCCGCGAGCACCATGGTCAGGGAGGCGACTACGGACCGGGCGCGCACCCTCTGCCTGTACGTGTACATGATCACCACGATACGGGTGCAGCGCCCGGCCCGGCTGCTCCCCTTCAGCCCCGGCGTCTCCCACCGCTGCAGGTGACTGCGCCGTGGCGATGACTGCGCCGGAGGGGTCGGGCCTGGCCCCTCCGGCGCGGGCCGGGCGCTCTTGCCGGGGCGGTAGCATCGCGGATGCGGCACTGGGCCGCCAGTACCCGGTCATCCTCACCGACTCCGGCACCGGCCTGCTCTACAGCGCCATGCGCGGAGTCCTGGACCTGGCTGACCAGTTGATCACCGTCGCCACCCCTCAGTCGACAGAGCCTCCAGCGCCAGCACCACCCTGGACTGGCTCAACGCCCACGGCTACACCGACCTGGTCAGCAGGGGCCTCACAGTGGTCTCGGCCGTAAGGGAGAAGGGCCGGATGGTCAAGGTGGAGGACATCGTCGCTCACTTTTCCGCCCGGTGCCGCGGAGTCGTCGTAGTCCCCTTCGACGAGCACCTGGCGGTCGGTGCCGAGGTGGACCTCGACATGATGCGGCCCAAGACCCGCGACGCTTACCTGAACCTGTGCACCCTCGTCTCCGAGGGCTTCGCCACCCGCAGGGCCACATCGCCCCCCGCCCCGGCCGTCAATGCCTTCCGGGCCGAACCAGCCGAGCAGCACCGCTATAGGAATCCAGCCGGGTATCCGCAGCACAGCCACTTCCCTTCGCACCCACGGTGACCGGCTCCAGACACAGGCCTGGGCGACCGGACAGCGCCGTAGAGGGAAGGTCCGCAGCCATCTTTGGCTTCAACAGCAGCTGGCGGCAGTCTTTGCAGAGGCGGTTGGCGACCAGGTGACAGGCCTGAAAATGCTCCTGCAGGCGGCCACCAGGACACGCCCTGAGTCGGCAAGCTTCCCGCAACACCAAGAGGTGGGACAGCACTCCCTTACGAGCACTCGTTGCCGCCGCAGCCGTGGGTTCCGAGGAGTGCATCCGCACGCGAGCAGCGACGCGCGCCCTCCGGCTCCTCAGCGAAGGTCAGCCCACCCGCGGGCGAGATCTGTTCACCTCGACAGGCAACACACTCCGAGCCCCCGAATCACCTGAGCCTATGGTGCCAAGCCCAAAGGTGTGTCGGCGGCGACAGGCACAGCAAATACCCCGCCTGCCCGTGTCCGGACCAAGGGAGGTGACATCAAGGAGACAGCCCTGTAAGGGCAACGCTTCATGGAGCGCTTCGACTCCTATACCGCCCGATCAGGCTCCGGGCTGCCTTCAAAGCCGCAACTGCTTCGCCCGTACTCGCCGGCTCCTGGCCTACCTCCTCCGCAGCTCGGTCGATCTCCTCCACAGCGAACCTCAGATGGACGATGATGCTGGCCTCAGAAGCAGGGCCCACAGGCTCCTCAAGCCGATCCGCCAAATCATCCAGCCACTCGTCAGCATCCTCGTCGGTGATCAGCGCAGCCCTATGATGGAGAAGCTGAGCGGACGCGTTGCGAACCCGTTCGCAGTTCAAGGCGACCCAGTTGCTCCGGCTGTCCTCGTCCTGAACCACGCCTCGCTCGTGGGCTCTCAGGACGCCCGGTGCCCGCAGAGCAGAGGGCCCTAGCTCGACCGCGACTCGTAGCCGCTGCATCCGCTGGACCGTCCCGTTCTTAGTGGTGATACCAAGAGGGTCGCCGAGTTGCCGCCAGGTTGCACCAGCTTCATTACCGTCCCGGAGCGCTGCCAGTTCCTCCCGGTCAAGCAGCAGACGCAGTTGCTGAATGAGGACCAGGCGATCAATGGCCTCGGCACGTCGAGCAAGGCGGGGTAGGGCGCTCTTGTGCTTACTTCCAAAGAGAACAACGGACAGCTCGGCCCCCGGTGCCTCGATATCAGGAAACTCCTCCCGACGAGGATTTTCAGCAGTACTGTGGCGCTGCTCGAAGCGTGCCATGGTCCGAGTGGTGTCCAGCAACACCGGGCGGAGAGGCTTCGGCTGCTCCTTCTGCTCCATGCAAGCTCCCTAGAAAAGGGCAACACTCTGTTGCCGGGGTCTTCGGCAGGCTCGCCCATCTCCTCCAACCCACCCCTCTGTCATGGTCCAAACGCGCAGGTCAGAGGCACAATCATTGGGCAAGCACGTGTCCGGTCTCGCTGGGGTGAGATGGCCCCACGCGACCCAAGGCATCTTTTCAAAAGTGTCTCAGACCAAGCGAGCCGCCAGTCGGCCGGTAGTCCGTGGCGAGTGATTTGAGGCGGTGGCCCACATAGAGCCTGGGACAGCAAGCCCCTGACTGTCTCACTCAAGCCGAGCGGTTCAGACCTCACGAAGCGCCCCGACCGGGTTAGACCTTGGCGCTGGCCCAAAGTGCCCGCAGCAGCCCTGCCAACACAATGCCGGTCGCAGCACCCCGTTGTCCCCACCTGGCCCTTTGCTCCGAGGAGGGGACAACAGAGTGCTGCCGTCGCCGATCCGCTGCTGGTGACCAAGCGCCGAGGCGGTTGGTGGCACCTGCTGCCAGCTCCCCTGCCTGGCGATCTCGGCGGGCGAGTCGATGAGCTGCTCAAAGTGTTAGGGACGGCAGCGTCACCACAGCCGCGAGGCCCTCGCCCTTCAGGGCTTCCCGCACGGCCGCCAGGCCGCGGCGACCAGGGTTGCAATCTGTCCGCTTGAGGACGCTAAGGGTTCTACTTGTCTGCACCCAGGAAGCCGCTGCCGCCGATGTCCAGAGTTGCCATGGGTCACCAAGGTAGACCGGTTCCAGTGGATACCGGCGCAGCTACGGCCTATTCGACGGATTGTGTGACCTCGTGGACGATCCCGCCCTGCCGCCGGCCAGAGCTCAACAGCGAAGGCAGCAGCCCCGCCTTCGCTGTCAACCTGCCGACTGGCCCCGAACCGCCGCGACGGATCACTCGCGTCTGGGAGCAACCGGCCACTTCCCCGGACCTTGATCACTCACCTCCCCGGTACTGCCACGGCAGCGGGTGCTCCATTAGCTGCCACCCCGCTGAACTCGTGCACCACCAATCACCGCTGACTCGCCCGATCGGGCAATTCCCGGAGGACATGACCACGCCAAATACGAGGCCATCGTCGCGCCCGATCAGGGTTCGACCTGCCTTCAAAGCCGCGACCTGCTTTGCCCGTACTCACCGGCTCCTGCCCTACCCCCTCCACAGCGGACCACAGATGGACGATGATGCCGGCCTCAGAAGCAGGCCACGCCCTGCACCGCAGTGGGGGAGGCCCCTTCGCCAGAGGTGCCTCTTGATTGCGCTTCGGGGCATACCCAGACATCGCCAGGCCATCCATCTATCCCAAATTTTCACTGATGACTGTCTTGAGTGCCATTCAGGCTTATAGCCGATATATGTAGATGCTTCATGACTCTGAACCGTCGATCTGGAGCCTGTTAGTTGACTCAGTCTCAGGTAATGAGATGGCAAAATGCCCCTTGACCTGCAGTTTCACATATTCTCAAGCTAGGACACAAGAGAGGACACATTACGGGACACGGGGACACACCTGCCGCGCAGAATCGGTCGACTGCCCAGCGCAAGCCTCGTTGGAAGCACCCCACCCTCCAGGCTCTTCGGTGGTGAGTTAACGTCAGCCTTCACTGAGAAGCTTCGGCGCGACCACCAACGGAGGCAAGCCAGGGGAGCTGCAAACTGGCAGATCCATGGGGCGAAGAAGCCGTGCCTTCATCAAGGAACCCACCGCCCTCTGCTAGCGTGGCTCCGCCGCTCAACAACAAGGGCGGTAACGGGATGCCCGTCGCGCTGAGGTGGCGCCGCCCTGACTGACCGTCTGTGAGTGCTTTGCGATGGACCGCGATCCAACACCCCGCGAACATTTGCGAAGCTCATACCGACTTCGAAGCTCACCGCAATTTGAGCGTCAGGACAGCGTCGCAAACCAGATGCGGGTACACCCAGCCAATCCGTCCGCAAGGGCCGCCAAGTAGCAACTCGCCAAAAGAGAAGCAGGTAGTAAACCGACATGGCCGACCACCTCACTCAGGGACCGATCGAGGGGCAGACATCCCCCGTTTCCCCCGACGCCTCATTGGCGCCAGCAACATTCCTCCCGAAGCAGATGCCCTCTCCGGAACTCTCGTTCCCTGGAGGCATCAACCCTGCGGTACGGGCTCTCGTTGAAGATCTGCCTGAGCCTCTCCGCACTGCAGTGATCGCTGCTCTGAACACTCCAGGCGGCGTGAGGATCACGATGGGCAACGCTAAGGGCGGCGTCATGAAGACGACGCTGTCCGTCTACATCGCGCTCATCCTCTCGCTCACCGGTGAGCCGGTTCTCCTCGTCGATGCCGACGACACCAACAAGACCTGCTTGAAGTGGCAGGCGGCAGCAGGAGAAGATTGGCCGGCATCCATCACCGTTGTCGGATACAGCGGTCCCGCGATGGCCAAGCAGGTGACTGACCTCATGGCCCGAGGCTTCAAGCACCTCATCATCGACGTGGGCCCCACAGACAAGGGCGTCCTCAAGACCGCATGGATGCTGACGAAGCGTGGCATCGTGCCCACCCAGCAGCACGTCGGCGACATCGTTCAGCTGACGACGACGTTCAACCTCCTCAAGGAGATGGGTGAGCCCATCGATCTCAGCGTCATGCTGGCGAAGTCGTTCCCCAAGCGCAGCAGCTACGGGAATGCGCGCGAGTACATCCTCGGTCTGATCAACGGGCAATCCTCTGATCACCCGAATGGCCTACCGACGGTGGGTCTACTCGACGCTACAGTTCCGCTCCTGGAAGGCATCGCCGAGACCTGGGGGTCAATCCCAGACGAATTCGGGCACTTCAGCACAGTCCTCGCCGAGACTCTCGGCGTACCGTCCTCCGTGATTGCCGAGCGCGAAGCTGCTTGGCAGAAGATGACGGAGGAGCAGCTGTAATGCCCCAAGGACAAAGCGCCAGCTCCGGCCGCAAGGGAAAGCGGCCCAAAGCCAGCGCCGCATTTGGAAAACTCAACCAGCTCTCGGCATCAGGCGCGCTCTCCGCCATCAACAACGGCGACGCACCTGGAGTGCCGTCCGCAGCAGAACCCGAGCCGGCACCTGCCCAAGCAACCGAAGCACCGCCCGCTACCGCACCGGAACCGGCAGCCCAGGAAGCAGCTGAAGCATCAGTACCGGCGACCCCGCCGTACGCAACCGAATCTGTGCCCGATCCGGCACCCGAGCCTCAAGATCGGATCGAGCCGCAGCCCCTATCTAGCACGTCCGGGGCAATCTCGGCTCCCTTGCCACTGCCAAGCCCCAAATCTGGGCTCGCCTCGCAGCCGTACAGTGCGTCGGAGGGCAGCCCGGCTGAGCGCGGCCCCCGCGACGAGCCGATGAGCGCGAACCGAACGCCCCTCCAGCATCGCGAAAGCGGGCTTCTGACTTCGGAGCCGGCCGCGCCGTCGCAAGAGGCGGTGCGCCCTCCCGTCGCGCCCTCCCGTGAGCTGCAGAGCCTTCCAAGGCATGGGCGACTCGTCCGGCAGGATGGATCCGACGGCAGCCAGACAGCACACGAAGCAACAACCTCCGTGGCGGTGCGGCGTTCTGCAGCCCCATCACTGCACGGGACGAGCGGGTATTCGGAACAGCGTCTCCTTGAGGCCCTTCCCCCAAACCTGGCAGACAAGGTGGCGGGGCTTCCTATCGCCTACAACGAGCTGGCGCAGAGCTTTCGCCGAGCGCAGGCGACTCGCACTGGCACGAAGCCGGAGAAGCGGAATATCCGGCTACACCCAGACATCGCCAGAGCCGTTAACCACCAACTGGTCCATGACAAGAAGCGGCTCGGGCTTCGGAATCTCAAGCCCAGCCACTACGTGGACGCAGCTATCACCCTCGCCCAGGGCGTCGCAGTCGAGGACCTCATCGCAGCGGCGGATGGGTTTCGCGACAGTCACCTGGGCGAGGAGGCTGGAGCTGGGTCACCGAACCACTACAGCATCAGCAAGGAGAATGACACCTGGCTTGACGACATGGTGGACGAGCTCCTGTTGGCCAACACGACGGGCTTGCACGGCCACATGATCAACGTCATCATCCAGTCCTTCCTTGAGCAGCTCAGGGTCGAGCTTCCAAGCAACGACTGACCTGCCTGCACGGGCGTCAGGGGCAGACCCTCTCGGAGGGACTGTTGGCAAATTCGGCCCGAGCTTTGCCTCGCCGCGTTACGCGGCGAGGCAAAGTGCTGCCATGAGGGTGGTGCGGGTACCGACGCGAGGTATTCCGGTGATCCAGGCGTCGATCTGCTGTAGTACCTCCACCTCCAGAAGTGACCGCAGCTTCAGCGGCGCCTCGGGTGCCCACACTGCTTTGAGCAGGTGCGTCCCGTCCATGCCGATCCGCAGACCCACCTCAGTGCGCCGGGACCAGGCTCTGGGGAAACGCGACTCTTCGATCCGGGTGGCATGGTGGCTGAACCAGTCCGGCAAGGTGTGGGCGTCAAGCCAGGCCGGTTCGGCCCGGGCCACCGCGTTCAGCGCCGGCCGCAAGGTCTCTCCCGCGAGTTCGAGCCACTTCAGCGCACATGCCGCTGACAGCATGTGCGTGGGGTCGGTTCGCCTCTACCCTCCGCTTCGACAGCACTGAGAAGTTGAAGCTGGCATCAGGCAGCTCCAACCCCAGCACGTACTTCCAATCGATGCGGGCTCGTACCGCGTCTGCGGCCTGCCGGTCGATCAGCCCCTCAATGAATTGCAGCACCACCACCAGCGCCAGTCGGCCCGGCCATCAGGCAGGCTTCCCCCGCACCGAAAACAACGAGGCGAAGTCCTGGTCCCGAAACAACACCCCCAACTCGCCCCGGACCCTGATCGCCAGACTGCCCTTGGGGAACGCAGCCTGCGCCACCCGCCACCGTCTC
Source organism: Streptomyces aureoversilis (assembly GCF_042657885.1). Classification (NCBI taxonomy): domain Bacteria; kingdom Bacillati; phylum Actinomycetota; class Actinomycetes; order Kitasatosporales; family Streptomycetaceae; genus Streptomyces; species Streptomyces aureoversilis. The sequence goes on along the minus strand of NZ_JBHSKJ010000022.1, from coordinate 18,704 downwards.
GGGCAGACCCTCACCAGACTCCCGCGGCTGCAACGACATCCACGCCCTCCCCATACGCCAACGTCGGCTTCCAAGATCCAGTTGTGATCTTGGAAGCCGACGCTACGGAGCCGCGGATTCGCCAGCAGCGTCTCTCAGAGGGTCCACCCCTGACCTGATTCACATATTCACATGTTGGGACACGTCCTGGCACACAAGGCAGGACACAGGGACACGCGCCCTTCTGGCGCGGCACCTTGGGGCCCCCTCGTACTGCGGTCCTCTTGTTCTGCAATCTCACCCCTCCGCGCCCGTCAAATCAGCTCACCCCTCCGACAACTGCATGCCGCGCACTGCTGGCCCAGCGCTGCCGGGCGCCACCCTGTAGTGCGCCAAACTGAGCGACCGTCGTGCACTTTGTTCCGGAGCGCCCTGCCTCTCCTGGTCCGCAAGACACAATGCAGGGGCCAGGGCTCGCATAGAAGCAGCTCCCAGCCGACGTCTCATTGGCCATCTACCTGCAGAAATGCGCGAACTTCGTGAGCCGCTGACACGTCAGAGCGCCGCGAACGACTCCGGAGCGCCTTGCTGCTAGACACGCCGAAGAAAGCAGATTCGCAGCGAAGATGCACGAGGGTCGTATGATTCGCTGCAGCGGGTTGTAGTCTCGCTCCGAGCTCGTCTCGTGTTGCCGTTCTGTATTGAGGGAGGTTCAGGTGCCACCACGCCGGTCGTCTGTACGTAGCAACGGGACCGTGTCCCAGCGCACTGTGTCCGACTGGTCTGGCGTCAGCGCAGGAACGCTCAAAAATCTGGCTCGCATCGGCCTGCTACCCGAGGCACATCAACTGCGCCCGCACGACGTCGTCCTCGCCCGCGTTGCTTCCGCCCTGGGCGCAACGAGGTCGACGAACCGTGACACGCAGCAAGGCGAGCGCACCACAACAGCCTTCCAGCGTGACTGGGATGCAGTGCGCGTCGTCATGGAACTGCTTCTCACCACGGGGGAGCCCGGTGACGAAGCCGACAGCGTGCACCCCCGAACCCGGCTGGTGGCATTCCCGGAGCATGTTGCCCTAGTCCATCAGGACTATGAGCTTCTCCAACTGAGCGAGCAGGCGCTGGCCAAGCAGTGGCCGTACCACGTTCTCCCTATCGGAGCCTGGCACGCCGAACTCCAAGCACGTCTCGCAGGCACGTTCGAAGGAGCGGCCCAGATAGCTGCCTAAAAATCGAACGGCACCCACATACCTGCCGCAAACAGAGTGGGTGCCGAACCGAAAAGGCTAAGTAGCCTCTCTCGCCGCCTTGAGGTTACCAGCCCCCAGCCGAGACGTCTCCACGCATTGGAGCCTCGGCTATACGTGTCTCGTCCGCTACGACGTGTTGAAACTGGTAGCCCATGCCGTCTTCGCCTGAGAGGAGTGGGGCTCCAAAGCGGTTCCGCCCCCTCCTTCTCTCACACGCCACTGCTGTCGGCCCTAACTCGTCCGCGACGTGCATCGGGTCGCACGCAAGGCCGCAGCCTCCTCACGCTGCCTTGGGCACCCCTCGCTCAAGCCCACAGAGAACCTTCCAGCCACTGCTAGCTCCTGGCATCCGTTCCTGCTGCCGAGCGCACCAAGATCGCGCGCAACGCGTTCTTCCTTCCGCACCATCGTCCACAGAGTTGGCGCGGGAGAGTGCCTCTAGCCACCCGTGATCCCTGGAACCGACCGTCCCAGGATCTCTGGCTGCCAAGGGGGAGAGCTACCCACATCACTACCTGAATACCTCGCGTCCGACTATCCCTGCTTGTCCAAGCGGGCCGGACGGCGATGGCGGTTTCTCTTCTTCCTCCTCGACAGGAGCAGATCATAGCTACCCGCACGAGGGCTGGCTCAGTGTTGCCTTCATCAGGTTCGAGCTATCAGCCCAATAGGTCTCAACCTCGCTCTTCTGGGGCGCAATCACCCTCCTTCTCGGCTGGCTTCAGCCGCCGGACTCTGGTGGCCCAAGCGGGTCCGGTTCCTTCTGGCTCGCCGGGCCATCCGCTCAAGCTCGGGCGCGGGATGCGTGCGCGTTTGTTCGCTGCTATCCGGGCCTTGCTGGCTGAGGAGTCGGTCGCTGGGTTGCCGGACACGGCTCGTCTGAGCTTGATCGTGCTGATGGCCAAGGGCAGCTTCGTGTCGTGCAAGACCGCGATTCGCGCTCGTGAGCTCGGTCGTTGGATCGGCATGTCGAGGTCCACGGTGGCTCATGATGTGCTGCCGGCGTTCCGCAAGTCGGATGCTGCGCGGTATCGGGTCACGGCGGCTGAGTCTGGGCAGACCACTGGTCTGGAATTCGTGGTCATGGCGGTGTGGCGGGCACGTCGCAGTGGTGACGTGTCCCATCCGCTGGCGCTGAGCAAGCGTGAGCTGGTCACGTTGCTGCGGTTGATCGAGGCGCTCTTTGCTCCGGGGTGGGGGCCTGATGGGACGTCGGCCGGGATGCTGGCTGCGCATACGGGGCCGGGTGCGGCGACCGATCGTCTTGCGCTGCTGCTCCTGGTGCTCCAGGCGCGTCCGGACGGCCGGGTGCGCCTGGTCGGTGGGACGGTTCCCAAGGGCAGAGGGCGGCCTGCAGCAACGGTGGCGCAGCTGTTGGGTTGTTCGGTCTCCGGGGGCGGCAAGGTATTGGGCCGAATCAAGAAGCTCGGTAGGGCGGAGACCCCGCGGGTGAAGACGGCCTCGCTGCTGCGTGGGAAGTCGCTGCTGGTGGTGCCGGCGGTGGCAGCCGCTCACAGCGGTGCTGATGCCAGTGCCGGGCCGCAGGAGGACCGGAGCTCTGATTGCGGTGTGGTGTGCGAGAACTGCGCGCAGTTGGTGGAGCGTGAGGAAGAGGTCGCCAAGGAGGATGCCGGCGCGGGGGAGTACCTGGGCAGCCGACAGGAAGCCGCCAGTGGGGGAGAGGACGGGGGTGTCGAGCGCCCCGGTACTGCACTCGGTGATCTTGAGGAGGACGGGCAGGTAGTTGTCCTTGGGAACACTGAGGGGGAAGGTACTGTGGCCGAGGCTCGGACCGTGGTTTCAGAGCGCCCCGCTGATGGCCCCCTTCACGCACTTCACCCTCGGACTTCTACGGTGGTTCTTAAGGGTGCGGGAAGTATTCGTTTTTCCGGCGAAGCCGCTGGGGGGTCCTGCGGTCGGCCGGATCGCGCGTGTGCGCATGAGGACGCTCCGCTCGTCTTGGAACTGGTGGTTGGCCCTGCCCGGGGTAGTGGTGACGGTGGCCCGCTGCGCGGGGAAAAGCATGCTTCCTCCTGCCTTGATGTCTTCCTGCCCGCTGCTGACGGGGTGAGGGATGCCTGTCGTGAGGGTCTGGACGCGTGGACCGAGGCGACCGGGGGGCCACCTCCGGTGTGGGCCCCGGTACCCAAGGGCTGGGAGGAGCTTCTGGCGCCGGTCGCCATGGTGTGGGGCCGCCTGGACCGCCTTGCTGCCAGGGCAACTGTGCGTACTGCCGTGCACCGGGAGATTCGGTGTTTGGACGGTCTTTTCGGGCCGGGGAGGGGCATGGTGCTGCTGGGGTCCCGGCTGCGGCGGCGGGCTGCCGAGCAGGGTCGGCGGCCTATTGCGGATCCGGTCGGGTGGCTGGTCGGCTGGGCGATCCCGCGGCGTGCGGTGTGCCCGGATGCGCGATGTGACGACGGCCGGCGGATGGACACAGGCGCGTCGTGCGAGCGGTGCGCCGAGCGTCACCGTGATCTTGTGGCGCGGCGCCGGGCGGTGGGCATGGAGCTTGCCTTGCTGCTGGGAGCGAAGGCACCGGCGGGGGAGTATCGGAGGATGTACGAGGCCCGGCTCCAGGAGGTGACGCGGCAGGCTGAGGAGGATCAGGCGGCGCGCCGGGAGAAGGCCGCGGTGGAGAGCGCGCAGCGGCAGGAGGCACTGGCTGCGCACCGGGCCGAGCAGGAGCTCCTTGAGGAGCGGGAGCAAGCACGCCCGTGTGCAGTGTGTGGGCGGGCTCGCTCGGGCGGGTTGTGCGAGATCTGTGGCCATGGCTGTGCCGCCGAGACCGCGTTCACCGAGGCGGTGGCGCTTGGTCTGGCTGCTCGGGGCCGCCTTGCTGCGGCTACGGCTTGGGTGGGGGAGGCGGAGTACACCGCCTGGCTGGAGGGCGAAATCCGTGCCTTGGTCGACCAGGAGGTCAACCAGGCGGTGGCGGAGGGTGCGACGGAGCTGACAGCCGCGGTCCTGCGCAAGTTGGCCGCGGAGCGGCAGCGATCCGTCATCCGCGAGGAGGCCTTGCGGCTTTTCGCGACCGGGGCGGAAGCACGGGGGGAGGCCGAGGGGGTGTACGCGGCGAGGATGCGCCGGTGGCATCTGCATCCGTGCGACGGGCAGCACGACTGTGATGCTTTCGTGCGCGAGGATGCCGAGCGCGTTGCGGAGCAGGCTCGGTGGCGGGTGGCGGAGAACCTGCTCGAGCAGCGGTTGGCCCTGGTGCAGGCGCAGCGGGCGGTGCCGGTGGTGGTGGAGCCGGATGCGTACGCGTTGGGTGCGGCGCGGGCTCGGGCTGCGATGTGTCCCCGGGCGGGGGTGTCGGCATGAGGCGGTACCTGCTCGGTCCGTCGCGATCCGACGGCACCTGGGCGGGCAGCGTGACCGTGCAGGGCATGGTGGCCGGGTGCGGGCCGGCGCATGAGGGGTTATTGGCGTGGCGGGGTCGGCGTCGGCTTATGGCGTGGGTGGAAGGCCTGCCGGGGCTGACGATGCGGGTGCGCCGGCTGCTGCTGGAGGGGGACGTGGAGGGCCGGTATGCGCGGCGGTCGCCGGGGGATGCGGGGTATGCGCTGACGATGGCGCTGGCGGTTGCGGTTTCGCAGCCGGGCCGGGCGTGGTCGCCGGCCTTGTTTTACGAGGCGCTGGTGCTGCGGCCGACGGCTGGCGGGGCGTGGGCGCGGTCGCTGCGGGTGCGTAAGTCCGACGGATATGTGTTGGCCAAGCTCACCGCGATGCTGGAGAGGGCACGGGCCTTCGCAGGGTCGGGGGAGCCGGTCACATGCCGGGCGGACGCGCTGGTCGAGGTCGCGAGGGTGCGGGTGGCGGTTGAGCGGCACTGCTGGTCGGGATCGCAGGGCGGGGTGGATGAGAGGAACCTCGTGGCGCGGCTCGCGCGGTGCGAGCGGGCCGGCGGGCTCGAGCACGATGTCTCGGTGCGGCAGCTCGCGGAGTTGGCGGGCTGTGCGAAGTCGACGGTGGAGGGCAGCAACATCCGGCTGGCGGCGGCGGGCTGGCTCAAGCGTGTACGGGTCGGGCCCGGGAGCGGCCGCACGTCGGTGTGGCTGCTGCAGATCCCCGCTCACCTTGCTGGCTCCGGCAGGGGCAGTAACGTGTGTGCGTCGTCGGGACACAGACACAGCTGGGAGGGAGAGGGGGGCGGAGGGTGTCCCGGCGCTGCACACTGCCGGGCCGTGGCGCGACAGCCGGGCGCTGGGGGCGGTGATGGCCCACGATGCGTTCCACCACTGGGCTCATGCCGGGAGCGGGGCGCGGCTGCTGTCCTGCCTGCACCCCCTGGACGGGAGGAGTGCACGGGAGCTTGCGGAAGCGGCTGGCCTGCACCGCACCACGGTCCAGCGGCGGATGCACCGTCTCGTGGCGGACGGTCTCGCCGAGCAGGCCGACGACCTCTACTAGCTGCCCCGCCGCCTCGTGGCCGCGACTGGCCTGGACCTGGAGGCGGAGGAGCTCCAGCGCGTGGCCGAGCAGCGGGGCACTGACGGCCTGAGCGAACGCCGCCGTCGGCGCCATGCCGAGCAGCGGGCCGCCTACCAGCAGTTCCTTGCCTGGCAGGCCGAACGTGCAGCCCGCCGTGTTTGCTGCGGGAACGCTCGATCTCGTACTGAATTTTCCGATCTCGCGTAAGCCGCTTCTCCTGCTGCCCATCGGAGCCGTCTACAGCGTCGCCTACTACGCGATCTTCCGTTTCTCGATCACCCGCTTCAACCTCCGCACACCCGGCCGGACAGTCGACGGCTCATCAAAACCCGAGAGAAGGAGCCATGCACATGACGCCTAAAACCCTTCACGTTGATGCCGTACTACGGACGAGGCGTCCTCTTCCCCGTCGTGATCACCGACCACCGGCCGCTCTGGAGCTGCGCCCTACCAGGCGCAATGCCTCACCAAGGGCCGGATGGCTGCGACCTGCTCGCTGTGCGCTGGTGCGGACCGAAAGACGATGAACCCGCAGCGCCCACCCTCCTGCTCGCAGCGGCACGCCGCGCCCCGGTGGCACCGGCGCCGGATGCCGAACTTGCCCGATTTCGCGACACCCTCCACGAACAACTGCGCCTGATAGGCCTGCCTCCCACCGCCGTACTCGGCACCTGGGCTGAGCGGCCCGGCAGGACCTGCGCCGCATCCCGCAGCGCTTGACCAACTGCCACATGAACAACCCGCACCCACTCCTGGAGAAATGCATGCACACCACGCCAGAGCCGCAGGTCGCCATCGTCACCGCGACCCGCCTGCTTCCCAACCGTCTCGAGTACCTCAAACTGCTCCACGAGAGCCTCCGCGCTCAGGAAGGGGCAAGCTGGGAATGGGCGCTCTCCCTCGACGGCGCTGACCCCGAGCGTCTGCCGCCGCAGATAGCCAACGATCCGCGCGTGAAGATCCATCCGATCCCGCGTTCCGTCGGTGCCGCGACCGCCCGCAACCTCGCCACCAACCGAGTGTCGGCGCCATATATGACCTATTGCGATGACGGTGATCTTTTGCCCCCTGGCTCGCTCGCCTTGCGCTACCACCGGGCCGTTGAAACCGGACTGGGCTGGATTGCGGGTCGGAGTGCTGACCTTTTCCCCGACGGCACGACTCGCACCTGGGAGTGCCCCACGCCTCCGGGCCGTCACCTGGCCGGCGACGTGTGGACGTACTGGTCATCACCTGAAAAGACCATTCCAATCGGGCCCACCACACTCCTGGCCCGCACCAGTCCCGTGCTCGCGGCAGGCGGCCACGGAGGCCTCATTCAGGGGAGGACTACATGATGATCATGGGGGTTACCAGCCTGAGCAGCGGCGAGCTCATTCCCGAGGTTACGTATCTCTACCGAAAGCACTCGGAGCAAATGACCCGCGGTCTGGAGTATGAAGCGCTTGAAAATCAGGCGCGGTACTTCGCATGGAATTTTGGATCGAGCCTTCGATCCACCCTGCACTCATCCAGTCATGCAAGTTCAACGATGCCATGAGCAGTTCGCGTGATCGCGAGGATTTCCCAGACTCGAAACAGGACTTTACCAACCCATGCGATGGGCTTCCCCGAAGTCCACCCGTCAGGTAGTAGTCGGCGGTCTTTCACGGCGGAACGTTCACCACTCCGCACGGGCGCGCACGATGCCGCTACACGGGCCACTGAGTTCCTCAGACGCTCTCACGTTCAGGCTTTGATCCCAAGGCCACGTCGTCATTGGCATGATGCCGCCCGGCGCTGACGTCCCCCTCCCCGGCCGTCTCATCCGCCAAGGACGCACCTCACTCATCGGTTCCCTCCGCACCCGGCCCGCCATCCCCCGCTACGCCCAGGTGCTGCAACGTTGATGAACTGAAGGTCGGTGGTGATCGCAAAGTTCCCCCGGTCCTTCCAAGAGTGATAGGTGACCGGGTTGCACCGTGATCGAGTGAGCGGCTAGCGGGTCTGCTCGATCCGGTAGAGGGCCTTGCCGTTGTGTGGACGAATGCCGAGGGCCCTGTAGAAGGCGAGCGCGGTCGGGTTGTCCTGGTCGGCCGTCCATTCCACGCGGGGGCACCCAGCTTCCGTAGCCGCCTGCCGGACGCGGTCCATCAGAGCGGTGGTGATACCTCGCCGCCGCGCGTTCTCGCGGAGCGGCCCGCCGACCTGCCCATCCCCTGACTGCCGGTCTTCCCCAGCCACCACAGTCCTCCCACCCGGGACCATCACTGCACCATCCATCACCATAGGCGCCAACCCGGCCATTGCGAGGGGACTTTGCGATGGGTGCCCAGAACCGGCACGGTTGCCCCGTGGCCTTCGTGTCGGAAAGCTGAGAATGCGCTACCCGAGCGGCACTCTGTCCAAATCTGTCCCCCGATGGCCAAGGGCTGGCACCGCCGCCTCGGCGGCCGGCCTGCGGGAGGGAGAAGCCATGACCACCCTGCCCCGCCTGGCGCCCTCACCCAGTCTGGTCGGGTGGCCTAACGCCACATATCCGCACCATTGCGCCCACTCGGGTCCATCGTCAAGAGGTCTTCGTGAAGACCCGAGAGGGGGCGATCGGTGGGACACCCGTCCTCATCCGATTCCATGACCGCCCAGCCGACATCGACCCCCGGCACGTCCGTGTCCCTGCCGCAGTCGAGCTTGCCCACCGCGGCGGATACCGCTTCGCAGGCGATGGCCCGCGCCAGCAGCACCAGGTCGTCCCGGTCTGCCCCCGCATCCAACAAACGCCGAGCTGCCGCCACCTGTTCCAAAGCCCCCGGGCTGGCCCAGTTGTCGATCGCGCCCTGCCACAAAGAGCGGAGCAGCACGAACCGTGCCAGCTGAGGGCGGTTCTCATCAATCTCAGACCGCACCCAATCCTGTGCGTCAGCCGCGCCCAGGGCCTCGAACTGCGTCCGGAGCGAGTCCGCCGCGGCTTGCTTCGACGGTGTCAGTCCGGACAACCACGACTGCCACGTCGCCTCGACATCATTCATCGCACCAGGATGCCCCCGGACGCCACAGCGAGGTGAACAATTCACGAGAATGCCGATCCTCATCACCGTCGGGCGTGTGAGCGCGGCCGGTACACCCGCACGGCCTTCATTCTCTTCCTCCCCGGTCTCCGCTCTCCACCTTCGCCGCCCGCGCATGGAGCCAGCGCCCAGAGATGATCGGCATCGCCGAAACCCTGCTCTGCTCCCGCCGGCCTCCCCACCGCCGTCGTCTCGACCCGAGGGGAAGCGACAAGGACCGCCACGACTGGCCCCTGGACCAGGCCATCGACCACGTGCGCACCCACCCCACCTCCTGAAACCCCTCCCATTGCCACTGCGCTGCAGGGCTGGCAAAAGCAGGCGCAGCCTGATCAAAATCCTGCCACCCGGCACGCTCGCGCCGGAAAGCTGAGCGGCCTGGAAAGATCACTTCATGTTGCCAACCATGGAGATCACCGCCGAGGCGGCCGTGCCCCTCCCGGTGAACCGTTCCGCCACCACCCTCCGATGAGAGATTCCCGCGTCATGCAGCAGCTGGCTGTGAGCAGCCGGCGGCCTGCGAAGAGCCGTGTGCGTCATGGCAGCCCTTCCTGCGCCAGCCGGCACGGACCCCGGCCAGAATCCACCGCACGACCGCCGACGCCATTCTCGGCGCGATTGAGGTCGGCGGCTGCGAGATGCTCGGGATCGAATGGGACCAGGGCGATCACTCGATCAGGCACCACGGTGAGCGGGACGCCGGCCAGGTCTACCCGGTCACCCTCGAAGCCGACGAGGCAGGAGAGATGGTGATGCGATGGAGCATCCCGTCCTACGCCGTCGACGGCCAAGACGTCTGCGACAGGTAGCCGTGGCAGGATGTGCGGATGGTGACATCCCGCGCCCGTGCCCGTGTGCGGGAGATCAGCGACACAGAGCTGGCTGCCTTCCTGGCACACGAGGCTCTCCTAGCGATACGTGTTCTGGCCCGCCGCGCCAAGATGTCCCCGGAGGAGAATTCGCACGCCGAGATCATCGACCAGATCAACGAACTGGCCGACTTCTGCCGCGACATGCAGGCCGCGGACACCCCGCATCCCAGACGACCCCCTGGTGGTACCGCCCCCAGCAGGCGGGAACAGGCGATGCACAACCGGCCGATGATCTACCCGTGGAACGCCGCCAATGAAGAGCGGCGGGCGTGGAACCTACGCCGCATCGACGAGGCCGGGTACCAGTGGACACCACCACCTGCGCTTGCGACCCCTCTCAAGGACGTGCCGCCCTGAGCATGCGCCAGCGCCTGAGTCTGCTGACCGGCTGGCCAGGGCCGTTCTTGAGCTCACTCGGGAGCGGTTGACGAGATCCCGTCCGGTCACTCCGATCGGGCGGGATCTTCTCGTTTCTGGGGTGTTCGGGAGGTCTGGGTGCTGGCAGAGGCTGAGTCCAGGCGTCGTCGGATCCGGGCCTGCTGTCGTTTTGGCGGACGAAGGCATGCCGATGCCGTCGGCCGTGGTCGGCGGCCGACGGGTGCGCGTGTGTGGTTCGCGGGTCAGGACGATGCCGAAGGCGGCGGTCTGCTTCCGGAACCATGGATGCGCGAGCGGTGGGCTTCGTCGAGGCTGAGGTCGACGGGTGCCAGGGCCTCGAAGTCGTTTTCGGTGAGGACGTCTCCGGTGCGTTGGCTGAGCCACGTCTCAAGGGTCGTCAGGTTCGCGACGGTGAGCATGAGGGCGACCAGGAGAGTCTGGGCGACTCCTTGTTCCAGCGTGTGGTGCCGGAGGCGCCGACGCGGCCACAGGGTGGTGGGGCGGCGTCGGCACGGCGACCGGGAAATGCTGGCCGCAATCGTGTTCGTGGCCACGTCGGGCTGCACCCTGGCAGCAGCTGCCGTCCGCATCGTTCGGCCCCTCGGGGGCGATGGCCCGCCGTCGGTTCAGCGAATGGAGCAAAGCACGCGTGTGGGCTAAGCTCCACCGCCTGGTTCTCGATGAACTCGGCGCCCGTGTCGAGCTGGACTGGACGCGCTGCGCCACCGACTCTGTGAACATGCGGGCCCTGAAAAGGGGGACCTAACAGGCCCGAATCCTGTAGATCGGGGCAAGTACGGCTCGAAGATCCACCTGATCACGGACCGGACCGGCCTGCCTCTGTCCGTGGGCATCTCAGCGGCCAACACCCACGACCGTCAGGCACTGGTGCCGCTGGTGACCGGCATCCCGCCCATCTGCTCCCGCCGAGGACCCCGCCGACGCAAACCTGCCAAACTCCACGGAGACAAAGGCTACGACTACAACCACCTGCGGCAATGGTTACGAGCCTGCGGCATCACGCCCAAGATCGCCTGCAAAGGTGTCGACTCCAGCGAGCGACTGGGCCGCCACCGCTGGACCATCGGACGCACTATGGTCTGGCTCGCCGGCTGCCGACGCCTGCATCGCCGCTACGAACGCACAGCCAGCCATTTCCTGGCCTTCACCAGCATCGCCTGCACCCTCATCTGCTATCGCCGCCTCGCCAAATGAGATGACTTGTTAGCCGTCCAATGAACCAACGCGCACCACACCAGGCGGTTTCGAAAGTCGCCCCCTCTCACACTCCCGGTACGGTCCATCCCTCTCGTCGGTTGTGATCAGGTGGCTCTGCCTGCGTGGGCGCTTCCGGTGGTAGCGGGCACGGCGTCTGCCCAGTGCACGGTGACGTTCACCGTCAGGCCGGGGGTGTGCGGGTCGAGGACAGGCACACCGGGCGAGGACTGGTGCATCTCGAGTGCCTCGTGGACAGCGGACTCGGCTACCGCGGTGCCGGCGCACAACAGCATCGCCGCCTCCGGACCGTGCTCAGTGACGTGATCCAGGGCGCGGAAGGTCCGTAAGGGAAACGCAATGACGCCCTGGTCGCGGAAGACCGGACTGCGACGCGGGTCGTATCGCCGGGGCGCGGAGGGGTTCGCCCGGTCGCGGCAGCCCACGTGCAGATACGCCCGCTGCTCAGCAAAGGCGAGCCGGTCGAGGGAGAAGAAAGTTTCAGGATGCAGCCAGGCGCCGGCCAGATGCCAGACGTCGATCAGTTCGAGCCAAAGAGGGTGCCACATGTTGAACGGCGCGTCGTTCAGCGGTGGCAGTCCAGTGAGCCGCGCCCCAGCGGGCAAAGGGCGGCCGGAGGCCGTCCCGCGCCACAGGGGCGCGGCGGGGTACTGATCGAAGGCGACGTCGACGCCCGTGATGAACTGGTCGAGCGGTGCCCTGTCCCATGAGAAGTCGTGAAGCCACTGCCCCACAAGGGCCGCGCCGGCGGTTGCCCACGGAGTGCCGCAGGCATCCGGCGCGAGCCCCCAGCCAGTGGAACCGGTCTTCATCACCGCGGTTCGCCTCCGAGGTCGTTCACATGGTGCGCGGCGACCAAGGCACGGAGCGGGTTAGGCACTATGCCGATGGCGCTGCTCTGACGTACGGATGGGCTGGGTCATTGGTATGGGCAAGCGGCTCCCACATCTCGTCACGGACGATGATCACCGTCGGTGCGCTAGGCGGTTGGTTCACAGGATTCCATACCTTTCTTCCTGGGTTGATCGCGGTCGTTCGTAACCGATAGAGCCTACGAAAGGCAGGCCGTATGCCATGAGGAACGAGCCGGTGCAGGAGTGAGTGCATGTAGTGGTGCACCATCTAACGCAAGATAGTTTGAGAGTTTGTGATTCTCGCAAAGGTGCAGCTCACAGCCTCATGATGGACACGGTCCCATGCGCGGGCCTCGGCCTTGCCGTAGCGGGGCGTGTCGTTGAAGGTCACCACCTGTGGCTCCGGCCAGGTCGCCGGCTTCGCCAGGCGGAACTACGGTCCGTGCTTGGGCGGCCGGCTGCCCCTCGGGCCATAGACGCGCGGCGGCTTTGGCAGCCGCAGAACGCGATCCGAACGAAGGCGCCCGACCAGCTCGACGGGCAGGTCGCGCAGCACCCAGGCGAGGCGCATCACGTCATAGCCCGCGTCCATCACGACCAGGATGTCCCGGTCGTCACGCTGCCACTGGCCAGCCGCGATCAGCCGCTCGACCACAGCCCGCAGCTGGTCGGCGGTGACGGCCGCGGCGTCTTCGGTGGGCCCCAGCCGGACCGCGTCCAGGACCTGCGTCCACGAGGTGCGGTCCGAGGTGAGCGCGGCGACGAACGAGTACGGTCAGCCCGGCACTACGTGGTCCGATGAGCGGCCGTTGCGGCCGTGGACCAGGCAGAACAGCCGATCCGGCGAGCAGGCGGCGTCCGAGCGCAGTCATGGGGAGACGTCCACCGTGAGCACAATCCGCCCGTCGAACCGCGGCAGAGGCCGCGATATCAGCAGGTCACGCGAGGCATCAGTGTCGAGACGGCCATGGTTCAAGGCCCGTACAGCGAGCCATAGCCGCGCTGATGCTCGGCGAGCAGCGACAACTCCACCGGCGTCCGAGTCGGACCCTCTGCGCACAGCAGCGCGTCGGCCAGTTCGAAAAACGCATCCGCCCGCGCGGACAGACATTCGTGGACGGCCGTCCGAAAGCGTGACAGCTCCGCGAACGCCTCCCGTTCGCCAGCACGCACCAGCACACTCATCCCACGGCCTTCCTTGTGAACTCCTGCATCTCGTCGCAGAGTTCAGGATCACGAGGAAGGCCGCCTTCATACCCTGTGATCACTCCAAAGAGTGACCGCGCGGCCGGGCCCGACGATAAGGAACAAGCTGATTGCGCCAGCCCCGCGGCCGGGCCAGGAACACATCATACTTGCGTGCCGCCCGCTCCCCTCCCGCAAGCCCGGCCCGCTCCCCCCCGGCGTCAGATCACGGCGGATCGCCCGGTGCAGCGTCGTCAACGACGGTGCGTCAGCAGTCGGGGACTGCTGAGCGGCACGGAGGACCAGCTCGCGATGAACCGCCCGCACGTCGTTCGTCGTCGAGTTGTGTGGTGAGGGAGACCAGCCGGTCGCGTTCGCCTCGGTGTTCCTCGGCGGTTTCTTCGAGCGTCTTCAGGAGCAGTGCGGCCTGGGCAAGGGCATCCCGGCCTTCTCCTTGCCTCTCTGCCGCGATGATCGCTCCGGTCAGTTCCTCTTCCCTGGCCGCAGCCTGCTCGGCACGCCGGTCGAGGAGATCGCGCCGTGTGGTGAGGTTGGTGGCGGCGTCACTCGAGCGTGTCGAGGACGGTGTCGGCGTCGGTCACCTGGCGCGCTGCCAGGCTCTGACAAGCGCTGGTGGCTGCCGCCGCGGTGTCCCTCCCTTGCGAGATCTCTTCCTGCAGCGCCGTTATGCGGACGACGGCGGTGTTCAGGCGTTCGGCCTGGGCTGTGGCTGTGGCTGAGTCGGCGGCCGCACCGGCTGCGGCGGCCGTCTCCCGCGGGTTGTCCGGCATGGGGGCCCGTTTGGCTTTCGCATCGCCCAGGAGTTGCTGGAGCGCGCGGCCGTGGCGGGCGGCCAGGTTCCGCACTGCTTCCAGTGATTCTGCACCGAACAGTTCACGGAGCCGTTCGCTGCGCTCCTTGGGAGCGGCGGTGAGGAGTTGGTCGAACTTGCCCTGCGGGAGCAGCCCGACCCTCAGGAAGGACCTCATAGCTCATCTGCAGTACAGTCTTGATGCGGTTGTCGACGGCCGTGGCGCCGTCGGTCTCCTCACCGGCCCAGTTTTCAGGTGGTGCCGGCCCGCGTTCGGGTTGGTGGCGTGCATGGTGCGGTGGACACGCCAGTTCTGCCCGTCGTGTACAAAGGTGAGTTCGACGCTCATGGCCTGTGCGCCGTCGGCGATGAGTTGCTGTGGTCTGTACGTGACATCCGCCGTGAGGGCTCGCATGTGGTCTGGACAGGCTGGGAGAACACGGGCAACGGCGGCGGGACCCTTCCCGACTTCCGTTTCGACGGCGCTCAGTACGACGGGGAACAGGCCCGAGCGGCGGCAGCCTGGGGCTGGGCTCGGGGTCCTGAGCCCAGCCGACGCGCGGTCACAGTGGAAACGGGGCGTCGGGGTGCCAGTACGGAAGGTGCCCCGTTGGAGTTGCACACGGTCCGCCAGATCAGCGTCGTCCACCCCACCTGGCGCGCCCGCGCTGTCGGCATCTGCCGGTTCTGGCGCGACGGTGGCTTCGCCGTCGGAGCCGTCCTCGCCGGAGTCCTCGCCGGCGCCTGGAGGATCGCCCCCTAACGCGACCTCAGGCCTGACCGTCGCCCTGCGGATGTACGAGACCCATCCCTGGGCGGGACGGGCCCGTTGGATCGTCTCAGGACCCCATCAAGACGCTTGATCCGAGGGTCGTGCCTTGCTTTCCGGCGTTGAGGGTGCCTGTGGTCAAGCCGTTGCAGCCGGGGAGGGGGAAGGCCACGGCCTTCCGGGTAGTGTCGTTGTAGATTTCGAGCTCCCGCGGTAGTCCGGGAAGATTGATGCAGCCTTTGGGGTTGGGGTACTTGACCCCGTTGATGACGAGTTCATCATGGACCACTGCCTGGGCCGAAGTGGGAACGACCACCGAGATCAGAGTGGCCGCAGCGAGGGCACCCAACAGGGTGGACAAGCGTCGCTTCATTACCGCGCTCCTCTTATGTGGAGGTGTGATCTTCTTTCCCACCGTCGCCTGCTGGCACCCGGTCGTACGGGGGCGCTCATGGGTGAGCTGTGATATTCAATGACCGCTGAGCGCCACGTTGGCTCGTTCGAGCTCCTGACACACGTTTCCCTTGGTGAGCGGTCCATGGCATCGCAGGGCCGCCTGAAGCGGACATTGCGGACGGGTGGGCGGACGCTGTCATTCGCGACGCCGAACCCGGAACAGAGTTCATTCGATCGGGTGAATGTCATCCTATTACCCCAGTCTTCCCGTTGTTCATCAGTATGGTTATCTGTGCCGTATAGTTCTGGCCGACCGCTGCCGGTTCGAGGGAAGAACCGCGGTCGGCTGTCAGCGGCACTGGGGGACCGATGGATGTTCTGCTGGGTACATCCGGCGTTCCTGGGCAACCTTCGCCGTCGCTCGCCCGTATGCCCTGCATCGTGCGGTCGGCCCTGGCCGGGCTGAGGGGTGACGCGTGGCAATTGAAAATTGATGAGTTCTGGGCCGTCGCGTATCCGCCTGCGCATACTCCTCGTCAGCAGGGCTGGAAGATTCACGTCAGCGCCGCGCGGGAAGCCGCTCCGGCAGTGCTGGCGCGTGTGGCCCGGGTCGCCGCCGAGGAGAAATGCGCGTTCAAGTTCCCCCGCGACTGCGATCACGTACGACTGATCAACTCCCGTGACCTCGACCGTGGCTCCGTGGGAAAGTTCATCACGCTCTATCCCCGCGACGACGACCACTTCGTCACGGTAGCCAAGGAAGCCCACGCGGCCACTGCCGGGCTTCCCGGGCCGTTGGTCCTCTCCGACCGCGCCTACTGCGCTGGAAGCCTGGTTCACTACAGATACGGTGGATTCACCGGCGGAGGAGCGGAGCTGAGTCTGGACGGGGTCTGGCGCCGGATGGTGACAGGCCCCAACGGCGAGCGGTCAGAGGACCGCCGGACGGTGCGTGCCGCGCCTCCCGCCTGGGCCGCCGATCCGTTCGGAGGGCAGAAGGTGACCGCGTCGGCCAGGCAGCCGGGAAAGGTGGGCGTGCTGCTTGGCGGGCGCTATGTGCTCCGCCGCGCGCTGCGGCACGCCGCTAAAGGCGGCGTGTTCGTGGGGACGGATACCGCCACAGGCAACGACGTTGTGGTCAAACAGGCCCGCGCGCACATCGAGGTGGACAGCTCGGGGCGGGAGGCGTGCGCCGCGCTGCGGCACGAGGCCACGATGATGGCACTGCTGGCTCCGGCAGGGTTGACTCCACGGCCATTGTCCCTCATCGAGCGGGAGAGGCAGCTGTTCCTGGTCCAGGAGCGCGTGCCCGGTCGCACCCTGGACGCCTGGGTCTCGGCGCGGCTGGACAGCGAGGAAGGGCCGGGCGTGCCGTGGCCGCAGGCCGCTGTGATGGCCCGGGCACTGATCGGTCTGGTGCGACAAGCACATGCTCTGGGGGTGGCCGTGGGGGATCTCGCGCCGGGGAATGTGCTGGTGCGTCCCGACGACACGCTGCGGCTGATCGACCTGGAGCAGGCCGCCCGCGCCAGGGAGGCGGTGGGTGGTGCGGGGACGCCCGGCTATCAGGCCCCCGAGCGGACGGCGGCCAGCCTGCCCGGTGCCGTCAGGGCCGCGGCCCTGTGCGGTGACCTCTTCTCCCTGGGCGGGCTGCTGTTTCTGCTCAGTACCGGTCATCACCCGCCGGGCGGCGAAGCCATGGAGGACCGGATACCCACCGCCGTGTCCGCGACCCGGCCGGCTCCGGACGGGGACGAGGCGGTACCGGAACGGCTCGGCCCATGGCTGGCGTCAACCGCCCGGTACGGGCATACAGCCCGGGAACTGGCCCCACTGGTACTGGGCCTGCGCCGCGCCCAGCCCGGGCTGCGGTGCTCGCTGGCCCGGGCACACGCCGCGGTGGAGGCTGCTGCGAAGACCGGCAATGATAGGCCGCCCGCCCGGAGCAGAACAAGCTGCAGGCCTGGGCTCTTCACCGCTATCGACCAGATCCTCGCCGACGGAATATTCCATCTCGCCGCCACTGCCACCCCGGACCACCCCTACCGGCTGTGGCCCACCACCCCCGGCGGGGAGACCACCGACCCCTGCAACGTCCAGCACGGCGCGGCTGGCGTCCTGGCCCTGCTCGCACGGGCTGCCGCCACGCCCACTCTTCCCGGAGATGTACGAGCCACCGCCCGGGACACTACCCGCCTCGCTGCTGCCTGGATCACACGCCACCCGGTCACGGACGACACCGCCCTGCCCGGCCTGTACTTCGGCCGTTCAGGCACCGCCTGGGCCCTACTCGATGCCGCCGATCTGCTGACCGACCCTACCCTGCTAGCCGACGCCGAGGAACTCGCCGTCCGCGTGCCCCTCCGCTGGCCCAACCCCGACATCGCCCATGGAGCTGCCGGCGCCGGCATGCTGAGCCTGCGCATGGCCGCGGTCCGATCCACGTACCTCGAGCGCGCCGACCATTGCGCCCGCGAGCTACTGGCCCGCATGCACCCCACCCCGCACGGTCCGGTGTGGACGGTGCCCCACGACTTCAGCTCCGCCTTCGCCGGCCAGACCCACCTCGGCTACGCACATGGAGCGGCAGGCATCGGCGCCTTCCTGCTTGCCGTCGCCGACGCCACTGGCACACCGGCATACCGGAAAGCGGCCCTGCGCGCGGGCCACACACTCGCCACGACCGCCCGCACCGCACAGGATGGGCCGCGCCACGCCGCATGGTGGCCCCGAAGTGCGGACGACGCCGCGCACATCCGGCTCTCCCACTGGTGCTCCGGCTCCGCCGGAGCCGGTACGTTCCTGCTGCGCCTGTGGCAAGCCACCGCGACACCATGGGCACTGGACCTGGCATCGGCCGCCGGGCAAGCAGTCCTGCGAGAACGCTGGCACGCCACAACTGCCTTCTGCCACGGTCTCGCCGGCAGCGGCGAACTCCTCCTCGACCTTGCGACAGCCACCGGCTCGCAGTACTGGAACACCGCCGCACGGGCACTGGCTGACCAGCTCACCACCCGCTGCACCACCCGCCAAGGCCGCCTCGTCCCCCTCGATGAGACCGGCCGTGGATGCGGCACTGGCTACGGCGCCGGCATTGCGGGCGTCCTTGCCTTCCTGCTGCGATTGCGCCACGGCGGCCTACGCCTGTGGGAACCGCCCACACTTGGCGACCGCGCCCCCCAGACCTGCGGCACTGCAACAACCCAGCCGCGGCGAAACACCATCACACCACCCAGCAAGGAGGAACCCTGATGGGCCACCACGAATCCTCCAGCGAGGACCTGCGGGATCTGGACGACCTGCCCGAGGAGGACGAAATCGACGGACCCCGCCCCTACAACGTCTGCCTGATCACACTGAACAACAACTGACTTTTCGGGATTAGTGTCGGCTGGTTGGTGATCACGAGTCCGGCGCCGGTGAGGCATCCGTCGGTGAGGTGGCTGCGGTACTGGATCGTGCGGAGTCCGTGTCGGCACGTGCGGATGAGGTG
>NZ_JBHSKJ010000021.1:0-161022 GCF_042657885.1 Streptomyces aureoversilis | reverse complement strand
GGCTCCGGCTCCGCCCGCACCTGCCCCACCTGCCCCGGGCCCCGGTGCTCCTCCTCCTGCACCGCCCGGCGCGGAGGTTCCCGCCCCGCCGGCTCCGGCTCCGCCCGCACCTCCTGCCCCCGCACCTCCGGCTCCGGCCCCGCCCGCGCCTGCCCCTCCGGCGCCCGCCCCGCCGGCGCCGCCCGCTCCCGTCCCCCCGCCGGGTGCACCGCAAGCACCCCCGGCCCCGGCGCCTCCTGCCCCCGCGCCCGTAGCCCCGCCGCCGGCACCGGCGCCCCCGGCCCAACTCCCGCCGGCCCCCGTGCCGGTGGTGAGGACGCCGCCCCGCCCCGCTCCGCCTGCCGCCTCGCCCCCCGCTCCGCCGAACACGGCGCCCGTTCCGAACCCGCCCACCAACCTGTGCGGACCCAGGAACCGTTGCCCCTCGTACCGGAAGGTCCTCCCGTCAGCGACCGAGAAGCAGCTCCGCGGCCTGTCGCTGGTGACCCTCACCCTGCTGCTCACCACCCCGGCCGTGCTGGCCGCGGCACTGCTGCGCCCGCGCTCCGCCAGCCGGCGAAACCGTTGAGGGGCCGGAGTGCGTGTGGCGACCGGGCGCACGGGCGGGGAAAGTTGTGGTGTCCGGTGGATCGACGACGGTGGTGCGGATGGTGCGTGTGGTCGTCCTGGGCGAGTTCCGCGCGGACAGGCTCGTGCCGGCGCTCCGGGGCGTCGGCACGGAGGTCACCGTGCTGGGATTCGCGGACCTGACGTCGTTCCTGGGGCCCGGGACGGCGTGCGGAGAGCTGCCGACGGCCCTCGACGAACGCGGGACGCTGCAGCTGCTCGAGGATCACGGCGCCGACGTCGCCGTCCCCAACCCGGGGTGCCCCGGACAGGAGCAGTTCCTGCCCGTCTACTCCCGGGCGGCGTCCCGGCTGCGCGGCGGGGGCTGCCGAATGCCCGTGCATCCGGAAGGGTTCGCGACGGCGGTCAGTGACAAGGTGGCGTTCCACCGCCTCGCGGGGGAGCGGGGCTGGCCCGTGCCGCGGGGCGTCGTCTGCGAGGAGGCGCGGGAGCTGCCGGGCGCCGTGGGCGAAGTCGGGTTCCCCGTGCTGGTCAAGGAGGCCCGCAGCGAGTTCCACGCCGGACGCCACTACGTACGGGACTGCGAGCAGCTGGACCGGGTGGCCGGCGAGGTGAGGTATCCGGTACTGGTCCAGGAGGCGGTGTCGGGGGAGGAGTACGCACTGGAGCTCCTCTCCGGGCCGCCGTCTTCGGCTGCCGGGCTGCCGACCACGATCGCGTGGCCGGTGGCCTCCCTGGGCCGGCTCTGCAGCGCCTGCGCTCCGGGCAGGCGGGTGAGAGTCGCACCGGCGGCGCTGCCCGCGCGAGTGCAGGAGGAACTGGCCGCCACGGTCGCGGACATGGTGGAGTCGACGGCTCCCAGAGGGCCGTGGCAGATGGACCTCGCCGTCACCGACGACGGCCGGCTGCGGGTGATCGAGCTGAACGGCCGGCTGGGCGGCGTGTCCAACATGAGCTGGGCGAGTACGGGGCTCGACCCGCACGTGGCGTACGCGCACGCCGTGCTGGGCCGTGCGTCGTCCACTCGGCGGGCCCACCGGGCCGCGCTCGAACTGCCTGTGCACAACGGGTTCGCCCTGCCGCCCCCGCCGACGGGGACGGAGCTGATGTCCTTCCCGGGAAACCCCGCCAACCGGGGCCCTTTGATCGGCGGATACCACCGCCCCGTCCTGTGCGTTGCGGACGACCGCGCCGACGCGGTGGGCGCCTGGCTGCGGTCCCTGCCGCCGGGAACGCTGCTGAACGGGGCGGACGAGGCGGCCGCTCAGCTGGAGCGCGGGCTGCACGCCCTGCGGCAGGGCGGCGGCCGGCCTCCGGTCTGACGATCTCCGCGGTGACGATCTCCGCGGTGACGGGCTTCCCGCCGGCGCCGGCGCTGCGTCATGCGAGGAGGTTGGTGATGAGCTTGCGCACCCTGCCCTCCGTGACCGGCAGGACGCCGTGGACCAGCTGCGTGCCGTAGACGACGGTGGTGCCCGGCGGCGGGCTGCAGATCCAGCGGGTGTGCGGGAGGTCATCGAGTTGCACAGGGCCGGAGCGGGCGGTGATCTCGTGGACGAGCCGCGTTCCGGGCGCGTAGTCGCTTTCGGCCGTCGGGGTCGTGTCGCTCCACAGGGCGTCGGCCGAGTAGGTGTCGAGGTGGAACTCGCCGCCCCGTTCGGCGTCCTGGAGGTTGAAGGCGACCCGCGCGATCCGCTGCGGCCGGGCCTGCGGGTCGCCCACGCCGTGCACGTGCGGACGGATCTTGTCGCCGGGTTTGAGGTCGTGGTAGAGCCACGGGTCGGTGCCCGAGGCGGAGGGGAACACCCGGCGCAGCGCGGGCAGTGCGCGCCTCATGGCGCCGTTCAGGACGGCCTGTGCCGCGTCGGGCGGGGTCGTTCCTTCACTGGGCCGTACGGGGACCCAGCCGGTGGTCGCGAGGTGTTCGTCCAGGATCTTGGTCAGCTCGGCCGTCTCGTCGGCGGTGAGGAAGTCCTCGACGGTCTGCACGGCCAGGGTCTCGGTCATGTGGATCACTGGCGGACTCCTCTCGCGGGCCCGGCGGCCCGGCCGTCTCATTCCAGTGCGGGACGGTGCCGAAGCCAAGCGTCGGCTTCGGCCAATCCCGAAGGGCCGCTTGACGGTCCTCGCTCATGCGGCGAAAGGTGAGGGAGTGACGTCCCGGGGCGCAGGCATCGACGCAGGCATCGACGCAGGCACGGACCCAGGCATGGACCCAGGCATGGACACCGAAGTGCTCGTCGTGGGGGCGGGGCCGACGGGGCTGCTGCTGGCGTGCGAACTGGCACTGGCGGGCGTACGGGTCCGAGTGGTCGACAAGCGAACGACGCCCCACCGGGAGTCACGGGCACTGAACCTTCACCCGCGCAGCATCGAGCTGATGGACATGCGCGGCCTGGCCGGCCGCTTCCTGGCCGCAGGCCGTACGGTGCCCGGCTGGCAGTTCGCCGTCAGCCTCAAGCGGCGGCTGGACTTCACCGCGCTCGACACCCGGCATCCCTACGCGTTGCTGCTGGCCCAGGTACGTTCCGAGGCGCTGCTGGCGGAACGGGCCCGGGAGCTGGGGGTGGAGGTCCACCGCGGGTACGAGGCGGTCGCCGTCGGGCAGGACGCCCACGGCGCCGAGGTCGGCCTCTCCGGCCCCGGCGGCCCGGTGACGATCCGCTCCTCGTACGTCGTCGGTTGCGACGGCGGGCGCAGCCGTGTGCGGCAGGCGGCCGGCATACGGTTCCCAGGCACGCGCGAGTCCATGAGCGCGGTCGTGGGGGACTTCGCCGTCGCCGACCACGCGTGCAACGAACGGGCCCGGCAGCACGGCGTCCTCGTCGCCCGCCTGGAGACGGGGCTGACCCGGTTCGTGGTCATGGACCCCCGGCGGATCCGGACTCCTTCCTCCGAACCGGTGACCCTGGAGGAGTTCCGCACCTCGCTGAGACAGGTATGCGGAACCGACTGCGGTATCGGCGAGCCCCGGTGGCTGTCGAGGTTCGGCAACGCCACCCGCCTCGCCGAGACCTACCGCCGCGGCCGCGTCCTGCTGGCCGGCGATGCCGCGCACATCCACTTCCCCGTCGGTGCCCAGGGCCTGAACACCGGCCTGCAGGACGCCATGAACCTCGGGTGGAAACTCGCCGCCGCAGTCCGGGGCTGGGCGCCGCCCGGTCTGCTGGACACCTACCACGCCGAGCGGCACCCCGTCGGTCATGCCGTCACCGCGGGCACCCGGGCGCAGACCCTGCTGGTGGAACTCCCCCTCACCGAGCAGTACGGGTTACCTGCGTCGCTTCTGTGCGAGCTGCTCGACACGCTCCTGGGTATGAGTGAAGTCAACCGGTACCTGGCCGGCCGGATTTCCGCGCTCGACACCGTCTATCCTCCGTCCTCGCCGGATGCCGACCCGCTCACCGGCCGGCGCATGCCCGACCTCGATCTGACGACGGCGGCAGGGCCGGCCCGCGTGTACGAGCTCCTTCGCGACGGCCGCTTCGTCCTGCTGCACTTCGGCGAGGGCACGGGCGGCCCGGAGCGGTCCTCGCACACCCGCGCAGTCACCGCCCACCGGCACGGGGCCCGTTCGGACCTCGACGGTGTGAGCGCCGTACTCGTCAGGCCCGACGGCCACATCGCCTGGGCGACCCGCACCACGGACCCGCGTGCCCTGCGGGCCGAACGGGCCGAGGCGCTGCTGATGTGGACCGGCTCCCGGTCAGGTTGACGGCCGGCTTCTCCACGTGGGTGACTCGCCGCGGGCCCGGGACCGGCCTGCCCCGGGGGTCACCAGAAGGAGATGTTGCCCCGTCCCGCGACCGTCCGCAGGCCGCGGGACGCGCAGCCGGTCACGTCGGTGGTGGGCACCGCCCAGCCGCGTACGTGGCGGTGCGCCATCCGCCCCGAGACGACGTCGCCGCTGAGGAAGGCGTCCGCCGGGGTGTAGCCGCCACCGCCGCGGGCGGACGGCCTCAGGTGGGAGGTCCCGGCGGTCCGGCCGCGCTGGGCCCAGCCGTGGTACCAGGTGATGACGGCGGAGCCCTCGGGGCGGGCGGCGGTGAGGCAGTTGGCCGTCGCCGAGCCGCGCAGGACCATCCGCCCGGACCGGATCCCGTACTGGCTGCCGTCCGCGGAGGTGCAGCGGTCGAGCAGGACCGTGCCCGTGGCCGACACCTGTTGTACCCGGCCGGTGACGGGCGGACGGAAGACGAGGGGGTCGCCGGGGGCGGTCTGCAGGGAGCAGGACAGGGCGGTCCCGGCCAAGGCCGTCGCGGAGCGCGCGGCGGCCGCCGCCGGCGCGGTCCCCGGGCCGGCGGTCGTGCCGAGGGCGCCGAGCAGCAGGGCAGCCAGAGCCGCGTGGATCGTCGCGGCGCGCGGACGACGTGGACGGCGCAGACGGCGCGGACGGTACAGATGGTGCGTGGTGGTGGTCATGTGCGGATCTTCTTCCTCACGGTCTGTTTCTGCTGGGCCGGCACGGCACCCGTGGATGCCGGCGGCACGAAGGCGGTGTGGAGTCCGAGGCGCCGGTGGAGGCGGCGCAGCGGCGCGGGAGCCCACCAGTTGGCGTGCCCGGCCAGCCGCATGAAGGCGGGCACGAGGACGCCGCGCACGACGGTGGCGTCCACGAGCACGGCGAGGGCGATGCCGCATCCGAACATCTTCAGCAGCACCACGCGCGAGGTCAGCAGCGGCAGCACGGCGATGGCGACGAGCAGCGACGCCGTGGTGATCACCCGGCCCGTGCGGGCGATGCCGTTGACGACGGCGGTGCGGCAGTCGGCGCCCGCCCGGTACTCCTCCTGGATGCGGGCGATGAGGAAGAGCTCGTAGTCCACCGAGACCCCGAAGGCGAAGCAGAACATCACCACCGGCATGGCCGTCTCCAGCTCGCCCGTCACCTCGAACGACCCGAGGAGACCGCGCAGATGGCCGTCCTGGAAGACGTGCACCATGGCCCCGAAGGCGGCGCACATGCTCAGCGCGGCCAGTACCACGGCCTTGAGCGGGATGAGCAGCGAGCCGGTGAACAGGAAGAGCAGGACCAGCACGCAGCCGATCAGCAGCGCCCCGATGAAGGGCAGGACGTGCGCGAGGGCCGTCTTGGTGTCCAGCACGCGCGCCGGGCAGCCGGTGACCAGGTGCGGGCCGGGGGAGGGCAGCGCGCGCAGGGTCCGAACGAGGTCCGGGTCGCTCGCGGGCGGACCGGATCCCGTCACCGCGAGCCAGGTGCCGCCCATGGTGATCTGCAGCAGTGACCCGGGCGTCGGCCCGGCCGTCCGGCGCCCGTGCGCGTACGTCCCCAGGCCCGTCACCACGCTCGCGACGTCGGGCCGTTCGGACAACTGCCGGGCGTAGGCGGTCACCTCGGCCTCCTGCTCGACGGCATCCGTGGCCGGCAACAGAACGGTGACGGCACGGTCCCACGGGAGGGAGAAGTCGCGCTCGATCCCGGCGGCGACGGCGTGGGACTCCAGCTCGGCCGGCAGCACCCGGTAGTCGGTGACGCCGAAGCGGACGTGGGTGAACGGCAGCGCCGACGCGGCGAGCAGCAGCACGCAGCAGCCGGCGGCCAGGACGGGCCGGCCGGTGGCGGCCCGGGCGACCCGCCGCCACAGCGGGCTCTCCGCGGAGCGCGCCCGGCGCCACCGGGCCAGCGGGTCGCCGCGGTCGATCCAGCGGCCGAGCAGGACCAGCAGCGCCGGCAGGACGACAGCCGTGGCGAGCCCGCAGCACAACACGACCGCGATGCCCGCGCAGGCGAGAGACCGCAGGAACGGCAGGGGGAACAGCAGCATGGGGGTCAGGCAGACCGCGATGGTGCCGCTGGAGAAGAACACGGTGCGTCCGGCGGTGCGCATGGTGCGCAGCGTGGCGCCCCGGGTGTCAGGGCTGCCGTGGGCGTCGTGCACGTCGTGCGCGTCGCCTTCCGGGGCGGCGATCTCCTGGCGGTAGCGGCTGACGAGGAACAACCCGTAGTCGACGGCCACGCCGAAGCCGAGCGCCGTCGCGACGTTCGTGGCGAGCGCGGACACGGGCATCACGTCGGCGAGCGCACAGAGCAGCGGATAGGCGCCCAGCACCGCGAACAGCCCGGTCAGCACCGGCAGCAGGGCCGCGACCGGGGAACCGAAGGCCAGCAGCAGCGCCAGCGCGGCCAGCGGCACGCCGAGCAGTTCGGCGCGGAGCAGCTCCTGCCCGCTGACCTCGGTGGCCTGCGCCGAGACGTAGGAGATGCCGGTGGCCGACACCCGCAGCGGACCGTGGGCACCGGTGAAGCGCGGCACCAGCCGTGCGGCGGCCCGCGCCGTGGCCGCGTCGTCCCCCGCCAGGTCGGCCACGACGAGGGCACCGCGCCCGTTCTTGCTCAGCAGCTCGGCGGCGCCCGTGTTCCAGTACGAGTAGACGCGCTCGACGCCCGGCTGCCGGGAGAGCCTGACGGTGAGGTCCAGGCCCGCGCGGGAGACGTCCTCCGAACCGGCGGGGGAGCGGGCGTCCGCGCGCAGCACCAGGTCCGGCAGGCCCGCGTGGAAGCGCTCGGCCAGGACGGCGTCGGCGCGAGCGGCCTCGGTCCCGGTGGCGAGGTAGCCGCCGCCGCTGAACTGGGGGCGGGCTCCCAGCAGCCACAGCGCGAGCACCGCGCCCAGCAGGCCCGCCCCGGCCAGTACCCGCCAGGGACGGGAAACCACCCACCGCGTGATCATCTTCGTCCACCGTTCCCATCCGTCGTGTCCCGGGTATACGGCGGCGGCCGGGCACCCCTGCGGGCGGCACGCCCGCGCTCACCCGAATGCACCCGACCGGGCACGGATCGCCTGCCACGGGCGATCCATACGGGTGGTCGCAGGTAACCGTGTTGACGTTCGTGCGGTTGGCGGTTACGGCCAGTACACAGCCCCCGCCGCAGGACTCCCCTTGGGACACCCGTGAACAAGCACACCGCACAGGCACCGCCTTCCTCGCCCGCCGCCGACTCCGCCGAACCCGCCGACTCCACCGACCTCGTAGGCGAGGGCCTGCCCCACCCGGGCCGCCCCGTCGAGCGGTGGTCCGTCAACGCCTCGGTACGGACGGCCGAAGGCGAAGAGCACAGCCTGTCCGTGCAGTTCCTGTGCCGGCGGCCGGGCGCCGGGGGAGAGACCGGAAGCACCGGGCCGGGCGGGGAGGCCGGAACTACCGGAACCACCGGAACCACCGGGCCCGCCGGGGAAGCGGACCGGCCCGCCGGCCACACCGTCATCTGGTCGCACACCGACCACGCCACCGGCGGCCGCACCACCGAGTCCTGGCTGGACGAGTCGGCCCTCGCCGAGGCACGTTCCGCCTTCGAGGACACCTCGGCGTGGGACCCCCACGTGTGCCGGGCCGTCCTCGACGCCCTGGCCGGCGGCAGACCGCTCCTGCCCGACCGGCTGCTGCACGCACCCGTACGCCTCGCCGCGCACCGGCTCGACCTGGACTTCGGCGGCGTCGCCGGCCTCACCCGGCACCCGGACGGTTCGTACGGCCTGACCGTGACCGGCGACGCCGGGGGCTTCGCGCTGACCCTCGGCCCGGGCAAACCGCCCCTGTCGCTGTGCGAAGGCGACGAAACGGAACCCCCCGTGTCCCTGTCCTCGTCGTGCCTGCCGCGCATGACGGCCGAAGGCACCGTGTCCGCCTCCGGCCGCGACCCGGTGCGCGTCACGGGAGAGGCATGGCTGGAGCATTCCTACGGCACCTGCCCGGAGGGCGTGCACCGCCCCGGTGGCGCGGAGACCGCCTGGATGCGGGTTCAGGTGCAGCTGGACAACGGCTGGGACGTGGTGCTCCTGCGCACCAGCCTCGTCGAGGAGACCACCGACTGGGAGCCGTTGCCATCGGCACGGCAGCCCCTCGACGACCGGGATCCGGACCCGTCGAACATGTCGCACCCGTCAGACCCGTCAGACCTGTCAGACCCATCGGGCCCATCGGATCTGCCGACTGTGCCGGATGTGCCGGAAATGCCGGACGCGCCGGCTCTCCAGGAGCTGCCCGATCGGCCCATGGCCACCCACACGACACAGGCACAGCACACGGCCTGCGCCGTCTCCGGCCCCGGCGGACAAGGCCGGCAGGCAACCGCGGAGCTGTGGACCACGCGCCGCTGGGACTCCTCGGTCACCATGAACTCCTACCCCGTCGCCACCCGGTTGCGGATCCCCGCGGCCGGCCTCGACGTACGGCTCGTAGCGTCCTCGTACGCGCAAGAGGTCTCGTCGATGTCCCTGGGACGCGCCTTCTGGCACGGCCGGTGCCGGGTGGAAGGCACGATGGGCGGGCGGCCCGTCGGCGGCCACGCGCGCGTGGAGTTCGTTCCGCCCAACACCATCGGAGACCTGGAAGACTTCATGCGCCGCATCGGCCGGATCACGCGGGCGGAAGTGCGCCGGTTCTACCCCGACACCGCCGACCCCCGGGTGCTGGGTGCCGTGGCCGGCCTCGAAGGCCATGCCCCGCTGGACGAGGCTTCGTCCGGCGAGGTGCACGCCGGGCTCGTCCTGCCCGTACGCCACCTCGCGGACCTGGGCGGGAAGTCATGGCGATCGTTCGCCTCCGCCTGCGTCATGGCCCTCTTCTGCGAGACCGCGGACCGCTACCGCCCCCTGATGGCCGTCACCGAACTGCTGCACACCGGGTCCCTCATCGTCGACGACGTGGAGGACGCCTCTCCGATGCGGCGCGGTGGTCCTGCTGTCCACGAGGTCTTCGGCACACCGACCGCCATCAACGCGGGCACGGCCGCCTACTTCGTCTTCGACCGCGTGGCGGACGAGATCCTGCCCGACGACCCCGCGCTGCGCCTGCGCGTGTACCGGGCCTACCTGCGCGCCCTGCGCGCGGGCCACGCCGGACAGGCCCTCGACATCGCCGGGCACGAGCAGGCCATGGACACCGCCGTGGCCACCGGCGACGCCTCGGTGCTGCTGCAGCGGCTGCACTCCACCCACCGGCTGAAGTCCGGTCTCCCGGTACGGATGTTCGCCGAGGCCAGCGCCCTGCTGACCGGCGCCGGAGAAGCCGAGATCGCCGCCGTCGGCGCGTACTTCGAGGCCCTCGGCGTGGCCTACCAGATCAGCGACGACGTCGCGGATCTGCGCGGCATCGGCACCGTCAGACACGGCGGCCGGCGCCGCGCGGCCAAGCGCGTGGCCGAGGACCTGCTCAACGGCAAGGTCACGGTGCCGCTCGCCCACGCCGTGCCCCTGCTGCCCCCCGACCGACTGCGCGCCGTGTGGGAGTCCGTGCGCGGCGGCCGCGCCACTCCGCAGACGGCGGAAGCCGTCGCCGCCGTCCTCACCGAGTGCGGCGCGGTGGACGCCGCCCGCGCCCACGCCCGGGCCCTCCTCGAAGCGGCCTGGCCGGCCCTCGACCACGCCCTGCCGCCGACGATGCCGAAGGCGATCCTGCGCGGCCTCGGCTGGTACGCGGCCGAACGCGAGGACGACGTCCCCGACCCGGCCGCGGACGGCCGGCCCCCGGCCCCGCGCAAGCCGCTGCACCTGACCGGCGACCGGGTCCGACGAAAGGTCCGGTGAGGGGTCGGCATGTGCGGCCGTTACGTCTCCACCCGCAGTCCGCAGGACCTGGCCGGACTGTTCTCCGTCACCCGGTGGGACCCGGAACCGCTCCTTGAACCGAGCTGGAACGTCGCCCCGACCGACGACGTATGGGCCGTGCTGGAGCGCGCCGACCGTGAGAGCGGCGCGATCGAGCGGCAACTGCGGGCACTGCGGTGGGGCCTGGTGCCGTCCTGGGCGAAGAGCCTGAGCAGCGGCGCGAAGATGATCAACGCCAGGGTGGAGACGGTGCACGAGAAGCCCGCCTACCGCCGCGCCTTCGCCAAGCACCGCTGCCTGCTCCCGGCCGACGGCTTCTACGAATGGGAAGCCGTCGCCGCGACCCCCACCGCGAAGGCCTACAAGCAGCCGTACTTCATCAGCCCCGCGGACGGTCAGGTGATGGCGCTGGCGGGGCTGTACGAGTTCTGGCGCGACCCGGCGACCGGCGGCGACGGCCCGGCCGAGTGGTGGACCACTTGCAGCATCATCACCACCGAAGCCACCGACACCGCCGGCCGCATCCACCCCCGCATGCCGCTGGCCATCGCGCCGGCCGACTACGACACCTGGCTCGACCCCACCCACCAGGACCCCGAAGAGCTCCGCGCCCTCCTGACCACTCCCGCAGGCGGCGACCTCGGCGCCCGCCCGGTATCGACCGCGGTCAACGATGTCCGCAACAACGGCCCCCACTTGCTGGACGATGCCCCCGGCGCGGGCGCGGGCGCGGGCGCGGGCGCGGACGCGGACGCCTGACGCCCTCGAAAGGCCCGGCACATCCGGCAAGTCGTTGGGGCTGCCATGGATGGTCGACCGGAGCCTTGCCCCGATGCTCTGATGGTCGTATGCGGAGGTGGGAAGTCGGCCGCAGCGGCTGGTTGCTGCTCGCGGCCGTCGCCGTGGGCGTATCGGCGGTGTCCTGGCTGGCCCATCTGCTCCCCGGGCTGCTGGGAGGAGCCCTGACCGCGGTCGGTGCGGCGGTCGGTGCGGCGTTGTCGCAGCGCGGCCAGGAGCTGGTGGACGACAGTGCGCGGCAGGCACAGGAGACGAGAGAGCAACTACTGCGCGACCGGCGGGGGCGGCTGCCGAGGATCTGCGACGTCGACGACCTGATCGCCGTGGGGATCCATCCCGCAGCCCCGGCGGAGGGTGTCCGCACGGCCGGCGCGAAGGTCACTCCGTTCGTGCGGCGGGACCAGAGCGACGAGATGGAGACGGTGCTCCGCACGCACGCCTTCGTCCTGGTCGTCGGGGAGTCGACCGCCGGCAAGTCACGCGCCGCCTTCGAAGCAGCGCGAGCGGTTCTCCCCCGCTACGCGTTCATCGCCCCCGACCCCGCCGACCGCACATCGTTGCGCGCTGCGGTCGCCGCGATGCAGCGAGAGCGCCGTTCCGTCCTCTGGCTCGACGACATCGAGCGGTACTTGGGCGCTGACGGGCTGACGTCGCACGCGCTGCGAAGGATCACCCAGCCGGGAGCCGGCCGGAAAGTCCTCGTCCTCGGGACGATCAGGGCACAGGAACGTGCCCGGTACAGCGGTGCGCAAGGCGTCTTGGGGCAAGCCGTGGGGGAAGCCGTCGGGGAGGACGGCCGGCCCGACGGGCGGAGCGGCAGGGACGTTCTGGCGCAGGCGCACGAGATCCGGCTCGATCGCCGCTGGACCGAGGCCGAGGTGGAACGGGCACGCACGTTCGGCCAGGATGACCGCATCGCCCGGGCGATCAGCAGTGCCGAGCGCTACGGCATCGCCGAGTACCTGGCCGCAGGCCCTCAGCTGCTGGCGCCATGGCAGGACGCCTGGGCTCCGGAAGGACGGCACGCTCGCGGAGCCGCGCTGGTCGCCGCGGCGGTCGAGGCACGCCGCGCAGGGTGGGCCCGGCCGCTGCCCGCCCCGCTGCTGCGAGAGCTCCACGAACGGCACCTCGCCGCCCGCGGCGGGCTCCGGCTCAGGCCGGAGGGCTGGGAGGAAGCGGTGGCATGGGCGACCACGCCGCTGTACGCCACCAGCAGCCTGCTCATCCCTCTGGACGCGTCCGGGGACAGCTACTACGTCTTCGACTACCTGCCCGACGCGGTCGACGCAGCCCCCGGCAGTCCCCCGATCCTGGAGGACACCTGGGAACGGCTGATCGCGGGTGCGGACCCGTGCACCTGCGAAGCCATCGGCTGGGAAGCCGATGCGCGCGCGAGGCCCGAGACCGCCCGCGAAGCCTTCCGCAAGGCGCTGGACGGAGGCGCCATCACCGCTGCCGAGGGACTGGCCGGCGTCTTCGGCGACGCACTGCAGGTGGAGGAAGCCTGCCGCGTGCTCCGTACGACCTTGCAAACGGCCCCTGCCGATGCCGACCCTGATGCCCTGCTTTCCCTCCGGTGGGCCCTGTCATGGTGGAGCGGAGCGGCAGGCGACAAGGAGGAGGCCCTCGCCCAGACCAGGATCATTCACTCGGAGTACCGGCGTAGGCACGGGGAAGGGCACAGGGGTACCCTCGGCGCCGCGGTGAGCTTGGCTCGGTGGACCGGTGCCACCGGCCGGGCCCACGACGCGCTGGACCTGGCGCTCGAAGCGCAAGAGCGCTCCTTGCGCGAGCTCGGGCCCGAGCATCGCGTGACCTTGGCCTGCCGGTTCGAGGTCGCGGTCTGGACCGGAGCGAGCGGGCAGCTGGATGAAGCGGCCCGGCTCTGGGGCGAGTTGGACCGCGACGCGGGCATGTTCCTGGGAGCACACGACAAACTGACGAACGACGTCCGCTGGAACCACGCGGCCGCGGTGGCGAGCACCGGAGCCGTCACGCTCGGACTCCGGATCCTTGCCGGTGTCGTCGAGGGCCGCGCTGCGATCTACGGCGACGATCACCCGCGGACCCTCGCCGGCCGCCTCGAGCTTTCCGGACGGACCGGTGCGGCCGGGCAGGGGGAAGAGGCTCTGGCGCTCTCGGCCGCCGCCACCGCGGACATCGCCCGGGCGCTGGGTCACGACCACGAACTCGCCCTCGCCGGACGTCATCAGCAGGCTCTCTGGAGCGCTCGCTCGGGCCGGCACGACGAAGCGGTCGAGCAGTTCGCGAGGCTGCTCGTCGACTGCGAGAGGTTCCTCAGGGCGAACCATCCGCTGACCGAGAACTGCAGGACGCAGCTCGCCCGGCCCGGCCAGGCGGTCTGGTACTACGAACCGCCGTCATGGTGACCCGGTCCACTCCGTTCAGCCCTCCGGGACGGAGCGGAGTGGACCGGAGCGGACCAGAGCGCCACGCCAGCCGCCTGCGGTCAGCAGCAGGAACGCTTCGCCGTCCTCCGTCCGCCGGCCCGGACGTAAATGAGGTGATCGCCGGGGGCCGGTCGAGCAGACTTGCGCCGTGCAGCATCACGAGAAGCGCCGTGACGAGAAGCGCCGTGACGAGGAGCAGCCGCTCTCCGGCGGGAACGTCAGTGGCGGCGTCGTCCGCGTCGGCGACACCGTCCGTCGCCCCGCGGGCCCGTGGACCCCGGCGGTGCACGCACTGCTCGACCATCTCCACGAAGCGGGCTTCCGGGCGGCGCCCCGCCCCCTCGGCATCGACGACCGGGGCCGGGAGGTCCTGACCTTCGCGCCGGGCGAGGTGGTCTGGCCCGGTCGGTTCTCCCTGCTGGAGCCGCCGCAGCGGCTGGCCCGGGTCGCGCGCCTGGTCAGGGACTTCCACGATGCCGTGGAGGGGTTCATGCCACCGCCCGACGCCCGGTGGCAGGCGCTCGTTCCCGCCGAGGGAGCCGACATCATCGCCCACCACGACCTGGCGCCGTGGAACCTCGTGGTCGGCGGCGAGGACGAGTGGGCGTTCATCGACTGGGACGCGGCCGGCCCCGGTTCGCGGCTCTGGGACGTCGCCTACGCCGCGCACGGCTTCATCCCGCTGTCCGCGGACCCAGCCTGGCAGCGCACCGATGCGGCCGGCCGGCTGCGGAGCTTCGCCGACGCCTACGGGCTCGACGAGGCCGAACGGCGTGACCTGGTCCCCCTGCTGAGCCGGCGCACCCGCTCCATGCACGACTTCCTGCGCGACCGGACCGCCCGGGGCAACCAGCCCTGGGCCACCCTGTGGGCCGAGGGCCATGGCGACACCTGGCGCAACGACACCGCCTACATCGAGGAGCGCGAAGAACAGTGGCTGAGTGCCTTGCTCGCCGGCGGGGGCTGAACCACGACGGGACGATCGCCCGCGAAGGCGCCCTGGACCGGGTGCCGGAAATGTTCGCCCCCGTCGTCGACGCTGTGCGCGCCCACCTCGCCGATACGTACGGCCGCACGCGGCTGCACAGCGCCTACCTCTACGGCAGCATCCCCCGTGGCACCGCCACCCCCGGCCGCTCCGACCTGGACCTGCTGCTCGCCCTCCACGACGAGCCCACCGACGCCGACCGCGCCGCCGCGAAAGAGATCGAGGCCGCGCTCGACCGCGCCTTTCCCCAGATCGACGGCGCGGGCATCCTGCTGTTCGGCGTGCGCACCCTGCTGAGCGACCTCGAACGCCACGATCTCGGCTTCTTCGTCGCCTGCCTGTGCACCCCGCTGCTCGGCACCGACCTCGCCGGAGAACTGCCCCGCTACCGCCCCACCTCCCTGCTCGCCCGCGAAACCAACGGCGACCTCGCCCTTGCCCTGCCCCGCTGGCGCACGCGGGCCGCCGAAGCCGCCACGGACGGCGAACGCAGGGCCCTCGCCCGCGGCGTCGCCCGGCGTCTCGTACGCACCGGATTCACTCTGGTCATGCCCCGCTGGGGCGGCTGGACCAGCGACCTCGGCGAGTCCGCCGGACTCTTCGGCCGCTACTACCCGGAGCGGGCCGGGCAGATGCGCACGGCCGCGGCCACCGGCCGTACGCCCTCGGCCGACCCGGCCGTGCTCGGCATGCTCACCGACGACCTGGGCCCCTGGCTCGCCGCCCGGTACACAGCCGTGCACGGGGAGAAGGCTCCGCGCCCGTGAAACGGCATCGCCGTCACAACGCATCGCCGCCACGACGGCTCGCCGTTACGGAGACGGCCTTTCGAATCCGGGGCGGTCCGCCCGGCAGATCAGGCTGGTGGCGGTGGAGACGGGAGCGCCCGGGCGGGTGACGTAGGGGAGGGTGCGGTAGTCGACGCGGGCCTGCGACGGAGTGAGCGTGATGACGACGTAGCCGCGGCGCTTGGCGTAGTACGCCATGTGCGGGTTGACGGCGAGGAGGCTCTCCCAGTCCTCGGGTTTCTCGACTCCGTCGGCTCCGCTGGAGATGGACGTGCCGAGGATCTCCACGCCGCGCGTGGGGGAGGAGAGGTTGTCGAAGTCCTCCTTGATGTCCATGGCGAGGTGGATGTGGGAGTCACCGGAGAGCACCATGAGGTTGTTGATCCGCGCGGTGCGCGCGGCGTCGAG
Source organism: Streptomyces aureoversilis (assembly GCF_042657885.1). Classification (NCBI taxonomy): domain Bacteria; kingdom Bacillati; phylum Actinomycetota; class Actinomycetes; order Kitasatosporales; family Streptomycetaceae; genus Streptomyces; species Streptomyces aureoversilis. The sequence continues at coordinate 145,493 of NZ_JBHSKJ010000021.1, read as the reverse complement.
GAGCCGCTTGCGGGCCGCCGGGTATCCGTCCCAGGCATCCATGGACAAAGGGGAGTTCTGGGAGCGCAGCCGGCGCCGGGAGAAGGCGACCTGCTGGGGGAGGACGTTCCAGATGGCCGACGAGCTGCGGAATCCGTTGGAGAGCCACTGCTCCTGTGCGGGGCCGAGGAGGGTGCGGGAAGGGTCTTCGGAATCGGGGCCGGGCTGCTTCCAGCCGTCCCCGTAGGCCTGGTCCGAGCGGTACTGCCGCGTGTCCAGGATGTCGAACTGCGCGAGTCTGCCGTAGCGGAGACGGCGGAAGAGCCGCATGTCCGGCCCCGTCGGGTGCGGGAGGCGCAGGGGCATGTTCTCCCAGTACGCGCGGTAGGCCGCGGCCCGGCGCAGCAGGAACGCGTCGGTCGGGTCGTTGTCCTGCGACACGTGTGCCGCGTAGTTGTTCTCCACCTCGTGGTCGTCCCAGGTGACGCACCAGGGGTGGGCGGCGTGCGCGGCCTGCAGGTCGGGGTCGGACTTGCCCAGGGCGTAGCGCAGGCGGTAGTCCTGCAGCGTGACGGTCTCGTGCGCGAAGACGTCGGGGAGCCGGCTGCCCTCCGGGAGCTGCCGGTCCCCGGCCCGGGCGTCGATGGCGTTCTCGTAGATGTAGTCGCCGAGGAAGAAGACGACGTCGAGGTCCTCGCGGGCCAGGTGCGACAGCGCGGTGTAGTAGCCCTCGTCGTACTGCTGGCACGAGGCCACGCCCAGGCGCATCTGGCCGGGGGAGCTTCCGGCGGCGGGAGCGGTACGCGTCCGGCCGGCGCGGCTCACCCAGGACCCGGCCCGGAAGCGGTACCAGTAGGTGCGCCCTGCCTTGAGACCCCGGGCGTCGGCGTGCACGCTGTATCCGAATTCGGCGTCGGCGGTGGCCCGTCCCCGGCGTGCGACGCGCGAGAACCGTTCGTCCTCCGCGACTTCCCAGCTCACGGGGATCACCCCCGTGGCGGGCAGCCCGCCGTCCGGCTCCCACGGGCGCGGCGCCAGCCGCGTCCACAGCACCACGGCGTCCGGCAAGGGGTCGCCCGAGGCGACGCCGAGGGTGAAGGGATCGTCGCCGAGGACGCGATCGCCCAGCTCCTCGGCTCTTGCGCGGCCGGGCTCGGACGAGAACGCCAGCACGGTCGCGGCGGCCGTCAGTGTGAGGAATCTTCGTCTGAGGTACGAGATCGATGCGGTGCCGTGTCGGTCATGGCCCTGATGACCCGTCATGACGTGACGTCTCCCTCCAGGATCGCCGGTCACTCCTGCAGAAGGGATACCCAGGAGGAAGCGTCGTCTCCCGCGCCAGGGCGGCGTGCAGGCGTATCCGCCGCCACAGTCCCGAGCCGGGGCAAGGGCGCCGCGCTGCAGTGGGCCCTGCCCTGGACGGCATCGTCGCCGAGGGGGTGCCCGGCGCGATCGCCGAGGTGCGCGACCGCGACCGCGTCTGGCGGGCGGGCAGCGGTACCGCCGACCTGAGGGACGGGCGACGGGCGAAGCCCGGGGACCGGTTCCGCGCCGGGAGCGTGACCAAGACCTTCGTCGCGATGGTCGTGCTGCAACTCGCCGACGAGGGCGGGCTCGGCCTGGACGACCCCGTCGGCAGCCATCTGCCCGGCCTTGTCTCCGACGGGGGACGACGGCGCGCCCGTCACCGTACGCCAACTGCTCGGGCACACCAGCGGAATCCCGAACTGCACCGACGTGCTCCGGCGCGGCGACGACCCCAAACGCGAGCTCCAGGACTCCCGCCACGCCTCCCCGGGAGCTCGTCGAGCTCGCGCTGAAGGAGCCGCGCCCGTTCAACCCCGGCCAGCCGGGGAAGTGGGCCTGCTCCAACACCAACCACGTCCTCCTCGCCATGCCGATCGAGAAGGCCGCGGCGACGCTGCGCGGCGGTCGCATCAGGTCCGGTCTGTGTGGCCGCGCAGAACCAGCACGAACGGTTGACCGGCGAAGGCGCGGTCAGAGTGGCACGGCGGAACCGTCACCCTTCCTCTCTGTGGCTTTCCGGCTCGCAGATCGATTCCGACCAGTCCACGCCGAGCGTCTCGGCCAGCCGTTCCAGTGCCTGCTCGGTACGTCCGTACGCGACGAGTTCGAAGTCGCCGTATCCGGTGTCGTGGGCCACGATGACGTCCGGGCCGCCGAAGAACTCGGTACGGGCCCCCAGCTCACGCCACGGCAGCAGCCCCATCGGGCGCAGCTTCTCCCGCAGCCGGGCCAGGACCCCCGGGTCGATGCTGCCCTCCTCGACGGTCCAGCCGTAGTGGGCGGGCAGGCGCGTGACGGCCAGCAGGACGAAGAACTCCGAGAGCGAGCGGCTCTGCAGCACCCATCCCTCCTGCCCGTCGTCGTCCTGGGCGGAGACCAGCACCGGCGGATCGGCGAGGTGGCTGCGGGCCGCGGGGTAGCCCCACTCGTTGCAGTACTGGTCCTCGGCCATGAACACGCAGACCCGGAGGTCCTCGGACGGGCCGGTGAAGGGGTTCTCCGGTGGCAGGCCGCCGGCGATGCCGTAGCCGGTGGGGTCGGGGCGAACGGTGGGCGGCCACACCGGGTTGGTCCAGTACAGGCGCCACCGGTCCGCGAAGGAGTTGAACGGCAGCCCCCACCACTCGTCCAGCGCGGCGGGTATCGCGAGCGAGGGGTCGACGTCGCAGGGCTCGTCGTCCACCGGGGCGTCGGAGGACCCTGCCTTCAGGCCGGACACGTACGTCTTGTGGGCATCGGGTTCCTCCCGCTCCCACCGCTCACCACCGGTGGGTTCGTAACCCCAGCTCTCCTGGAACCTGCGCAGCAGTTCCCACCGCACGTCGGTGCCCGCGGTGCCCGCGGTGCCGCCCTCCGCCGCACTGCGCGCCTGCTGCAGCCACTCGTGGAATTGCCCGTAGTCGATCTCTGTCACGCGGGTGATCCTAAAGCGCAGGAACCGAGGCGCCTGAACCGCAAACTCCTGTACCGCTCCCGGTCGGCCCGTCAGCGCGTTCCACGGGATCGGACCCGGCGCCGGACGTACGCGGAGCGGGCGCTCCGCAGGCCGCCGACAGGTCCCGCGCGCGGACGAAGCGCGTCAGGGCCTCGGCGTGACGGCCGCGGGCCGCGAGGACGGATCCGGCCGTCAAAGAGGCGGTGGCTGCGCTGGTCCCGGCCCGTGGCGCCGGGTCAGCCTGGGCTGCACGGGTCGGCTTCGGGTCGTGGTCCTGACCGGGCCTGCCGTCGAGTTCGCTCCGCATCGCCGCCCACGCCCTCCCCGCAGGCACGACCGGTCCCCCAGGCTGTTCCCGTCGCCCGCATCAGGCCTGTCCGGTGCCTGCAGCCCCCCGGACACCACGGCTCCGCGCGAGCGGCACCGCCGAGGTACCCCGCGGGGGTGGGCGCCTGCGAGCGGGACGGAACGGTCCGGCCCCGTCAGCCTGGGGCCGGACGGTTGGTCCGGCGCCCGGGGCGGTGCTCAGAGTGCGGTGATCACGGACGTCCAGGCCGTTCGTTCCCCGGGGGTTGTGCACCGTGGGATAAACGGGCGTGCCGGAGGTCGGGAACCCACGCTCCGGCGCTCTCACCTCGCGTGCGCCGTGGCCCTCCCCGCGCCTCCTTCCGGGAGGTTGCCAGACGCGTCGCGGGCGAGTGAAGTGGGGGGGCCGGGTGCAAGGGTTTGAGAGTCGATGCCCCGGAGTTCACCACCCGGAGTCCGGTGTCCCCGCCTGATGTCCGGTGTTGCTCACCGGCGGGATGCGCTTCTCCCCGCCGCAGGTCGTCGTATGTCCCCGCACTGCGGCAGTGGTGCCTTCTCTGTCCGCGGAGACGAAGGGTTCGTTCGTCCACACGGAGGCAAGGGTGACAATTCGCGTTCTGCATGATCCGCCACTGCCGCCCCTGGTCGGCGACTGCCGTCGCCGACTGACCAGGTACCTGTCCTTACATGTCGACGCACGCGGGTCCTTGACGGACCGGTGCGGCAGCAGGGCAGTGGAGTCGTCGCTCTTTCTGGCCCTGCTGCGCCGGGCGGAGGCGTCCCCGTGGGGCGCCTTGGCGAGCACCCGCGTGGCAGCCTATCTCGGTCGGTCGCGGAGCAACCAGGGGTGGCAGGCGTTGCTCGCGCGGGCCGCCCTGGGGGAGCCCCGGGCAGGTGACCGGTTCCTGGCCGCCTCGTATCTGAGCGGATTCGACCACTTCACCGGGGCGCGCAAGAAGGCGTTGCTCACCACCCTGTTCGCCGTGTGCGGGGTGCTGCCCTACGACCGGCGCCTGGCCGGGCTCGAGCTGCCGGACGCCGGTGGGAGCGCGGCTTGGACCCGGCTCGTCCTCCTCGCTGTGCGCGTGCTGCACGGCCGGGGAACCGGGCTTCCTCCGTCCACGGCGGCGGGGAACGCCGAGGAGCTGCTGCGGCTGCTGCAGCGGGGCAGCGCCCGAGAGGTCTGGGAAGGCAATCTCCTGGCACACCTGCTCGCCCTCCACGCGGTGCACTCCATCGACCCGGGCGCGCCCGCGGTGTCGTCCGGCCTGGGCGTGCTGGCAGCCCGGCAGAACCCGGACGGCGGGATCCCGTTCGTGGAGAGCCACAACCTCTTCCTCACCGCCAAGGCGGGCCTGGCACTCGTGCGCGCCGGCGCCCGGCACCACATGATGCTGCGCATCGGCGACTACGTCGCCTCCGGACAGAACCCGGTAGGAGGCTGGGCCTACGCCTCGCGCGTCCGGCAGATCGACGTCGACAGCACCGCTGTCTGCGTACAGTTCCTTCGCGCTCTCGACCACGTCCGTTACCGCGGCGCGATCGGCCGGGCCGAACGCCTCCTGCGCTCGCTCGCCGACCCCGGCGGGGGCCTGCCGACCTATCGGAAGGGGGAACCGCCCGAAGCGGAGATGACCGCGGCGGGGCTGCTCGCACTGGCTCCCGGCAGCCGGCAACCGGACCCCGTCCTGCACAACGCGGTGGTCTTCCTGCTCGACCAGCAGTCCGACGACGGCACTTGGCCCCGGAGCTGGACGATGAGCGAGTCCAGCGTCATGGGGCGGGCGGTCCATGCGCTGTCGTGCCTGCCCTCCGTCCTCTCACAGAGTCTGGCGAAACGTATCGCGCGGTCCCTGGAACGTGCGGCCACCCGGCTGCGGGAAACCCAGAACGAGGACGGCGGCTGGGCCCAGCGCCCGGGAGGCGCGAGCGACCCCACGAGCACCGCTCACGCCGTCGCCGCCCTGCACCGCATGGAACACCGGGACCTGGCGCACACAGGAACGCGCTGGCTGGTCGCAGCCCAGCGGCCCGGCGGTGGCTTCCACGGGCCGGCCGACCAAGTGGGCCCGCGCCCCATCCCCTACGACTTCCCCTCGCTTCCCAGCATCCACGCCCTGACGGCCCTCACCGCCCGGTCCCGCCCACGTGGCCGGGCGCCCTCGGCCCCGGCCGCGCTGGGGGCCACCACCACAGCTCCGTCCCGACGACGAGAGGCAGGCTGATGCCCATGCGCGCGGAAACGGGCGCACCGCATCGCCCGGTGAAGGAGGAGGCGCAGGACGCCCACCCCGGATCCGGCGCCCCGGCCCCCCGGATGCCCATCCCGCCGTCCGACCCGAACCCCTTCGCCCTCCGCGCCCACACAGCCGTGCACTCCTGGCTCGCCTGCTTCGCGATCTGCCAGTCACCCGTCTCCCAGCGCAATCTGCGCCGGGCACGGATCACCGACACCACCGCCCTGGCCTACCCCGACGCCGGTCCGGAAGACCTCGTCCGGCTCACCCAGTGGCTGTACTGGACGTTCATCATGGACGACGACTTCGACGACGGCCCCGACGGCCGCGACCCCGCCCGCTGTGCAGGAGCACTCGACTCCCTGGTACGCGTACTGGACGGTGGGGCGGGGGAGAGCCCGGCCACCCGCGCTTTCGCGGACATCTGGCGGCGCATGCTGGCCGACAGGTCACCAGCCTGGTGCAAGGAGTTCCGCAAGGACACGGAGGAATGGTTCTGGACCTACTACGAGGACGCCGTCGACCGCGCAGCAGGCCGATACCCTCCCCTCGACGCCTACCGATACCGGCGTGCACGGGGTGTGGGCGCTCACATGTTCCTCACGCTCGCCGAACTCGGTGCGAGCCTCGATCTCCCTGAGGAGCTGCGTCACCTCCCCGCCCTCCAGGACCTGAAGCGGGCGGCCGCGGAGTACACCGGCCTCAACAACGACCTGTGGTCCGTGGCCAAGGACCGCTCCGTAGGCGTCTTCCACAACGCGATAGTGCTCCTCGAACGGCACGAAGGCTGCTCTCCCCGCGAGGCTGCGGACTGCGTCGCCGGAATGCTGGCCGAATGCGCCGAACGCATGCTCACCGCTGCCCGGGAACTCCCCGAACAGCTCGATGCGGCCTCCGCCGCCGGGACGATGCGCACAGACGTCCTGACCTGCGCCGCGGCCTACCAGAAGTTCGTCCGGGGATGCTTCGACTACTACCACCGGGCCGACCGTTACACCCGACCGGATCCGCAGGCTTCCGGCATCCCCACAGCCGTTCACCGGCTCTTCGAATCCGACTCCGGCACCTCCGGGAACGACTGGAATTGAGAGGCGGAACTCGCTCCCCGCGTACGCGGTCGGTCATCGCCGCCCGCGCTCGCGGGGAAGGTGAGGCCGATGCCACCGGCTGCCGGTCCACGCCGTTCCACGTCGAGGCCGGTTCGGGTCTTCTCGGCCTCGTACGCGCCGCACGAGATCGTCGGCGGCTTCCGGCCAGTGGGGGTGCTGGAATGCGAAGCCCGCTTCGAGCAGGCGGCCGGGGACGACACGTCGGCTCTTCAAGAGCAGTTCGGTATCCGAGCGGAGCGCGAAGGCTCCGAGCTCGGCCATCCATTTGGTTGCGGGCAGGCCCACCGGAACACCCCATGCGGTGCGCAAGGCGTGCATGAGCCTGCGTTGCGGCAGAGGGGCGGGGGCGGCGAGGTTGACGGGCCCGGCGACATCGTCCCGGTCGATCAGGAACTCGACCGCGCGGACGAAGTCACTGTCGTGGATCCAGGACACGTACTGTGCGCCGCCCGCCACGGGGCCCCCGAGGCCGAGCCGGGCGAGCCGCAACAGGACATCGAAGACACCGCCCCTGTCGGGGCTCATCACCATCGCGGAGCGCAGGGCGACTTTACGGGTGTGCGGGGTGTCGGCCACTACTTGTTCCCGCTCCCAGCATTCGGCGATGCCGACGCTGTGGGCCCAGTAGCCGGGGACGCCGGGTTCGGCTCCTCCGCGGATGCCGGTCTGTTCGTCGTTGGGCGCATCGAAGCGGTGGGCGTAGATCGTGGCAGTGCTCATCTGCAGCCACACGCGAGGAGGTTTGCCCGCAGCGGCGATCGCTTCGCCCACGGCCCGCGTGGAGTGCACGCGTGAATCCATCATCGCCTGCAGGTTGGCGCCGGTGTAGCGGCAGCTCACGCTGCGCCCGGCAAGGTTGATCACGGCATCACTGCCGTCGATCACGTCGGCCCAGGGCCCCAGGGTCTCCCCGTCCCAAGGAACTTCGCACGGGCGCGTCGGCCGTCTGCTCAGCACCTTGACCTCGTGCCCGGCGGCGCTCAGCGCGCGGTTCAGGATCGTCCCTACTTGCCCGGTGCCACCGGGTATCACGATCTTCATTCGGATTCTCCCCATCGCCGCGTAGAGATGACCGTACCGGAAGTTGAACGCGTTCAAAAGTAGCGTTGCGGATTCACCGTGACCTGGTGGGTTCGGGGTTCCCCGGTATCGTCGCCAGAACTCTCGCGGCTGTTCGGGCGGTTGTTCTCCGGCCGTGCCTCGGCCAACTGGCACGAGGACGGGGCCGCTGATGCGGCGGGGACCGGTTGCACTCTCGCTGGGAACGGTCGCTGCGTTCTCGGTGCCCGCGATCTCAGGGGCGCGGCCCCGCGGCGCGGTGGCCGGACGGGCTGATGCCGCGTACGCGTTTGAAGGCCGCGCTGAACGCGAAGCCGTCCGCGTACCCGACCTCCTTGGCCACTGCCGTGACCGTGGCTCCGGGCGCGTGCAGCCGGTCGGCGGCCAAGGCCATCCGCCAGTCGGTGAGATAGGCCAGGGGAGGCCTGCCGACCAGGGCCGAGAAGCGGCGGGCGAACGCGGTACGGGACATGCCCGCCTCGTCCGCGAGCGAGGCGACCGTCCACGGCCGGGCAGGCTCCTCGTGCAGCCTGCGCAGCACGTGCCCGATGTCGGGGTCGGCGAGGGCCCGGTAGCCGGGGGGCGGGGTGGCGCCCGGGTGGGCGAACCACGTGCGCAGGGCCCGTACGAGCAGCAGGTCCAGGAAGCGGTCCAGGACGACCTGCTGGCCCGGCTCGTCGTGCTCGACCTCGGCGGCGATCAGGTCGAGGAGCGCGGACAGACCCGTGTCCGGGCGCACGATCGTGATCGGGGGCAGGGCGTCGAGCAGCGGCCGGCACAGGTCGCCCCCGACTCTGTATCCGGCGGTGACCAGGAGGTCCGTCCCGCCGTCCGCCGCGTCCCCGACGGTGCGGCCGGTCACCCGCCAGTTGCGCCCCGGCTCTACCGGCTCCATCGGTTCCATCGGATCTGCCGGATCTCCCGGATCCGCCGGATCGCCGACGAGGGTGCAGCGGTCGTCGCCGTCGACGAGTACGTGCGGCCTGCTGTCCGGCCGGTCCGCCACCGTGTAGGGCGTACGCGCCCGTACGAGGGCGATGCCGCCCCGCGGCAGCTCGACCGGTTCGCCCGCGTCGGGCACGAGCCACGCGTCACCGCGCAGCATCGCGCTGAGCGTGAGCGGCGCGGGCTCGGTGAACCGCATCCCCCAGGGCGGGACGCTCACCGTGCTGCAGAACACCGCCCCGCGTGCCCTGACCCCGGAGAGATAGTCGTCGAGAAGATCCACACCGGAACGATACGAGACGGTACGAGACGAAACGCGACCGAGGCTGCCGGGACGATCTCGCATGGATCCGGTCGTATCAACCATGGATCGTTCCGTTCGGCCCGTATTGACTGACGGGCATGACACAGATTCTCGTGCTCGGCGCCACCGGCAAGACCGGCAGCCGCGTCGTCCCCCGCCTCAAGGCCCTCGGCCACACCGTCCGTTCCGCTTCCCGCTCGTCGGCACTCCGCTTCGACTGGACCGACCGATCCACCTGGGACGCGGTCCTGGCCGGCGTGGAGGCCGTGTACTTCGTCCCGACCGAAACGCTCGGCCTGCCCGAGCGCGCCGAACTGGTGGACCGCGCGAAGGCCGCCGGCGTCCGCCGCATCGTCCAGCTGTCGGTGCGCGGCCTCGACGCCGACGGCGGCGTACCGGAGACGGAGGCGGCGGTCCGGGAGTCGGGGCTCGAGTGGACGATGCTGCGACCCTGCTGGTTCTCGCAGGACTTCGCCGCACCGGACTTCTTCCTGCCGTCGGTCCTCGCCGGCGAGCTCACGACCCCCGCCGGGGACGGACGCGAACCGTTCATCGACGTGGAGGACATCGCGGACGTGACGGTGGCTGCCCTCACCGGCGAAGGCCACGCGGAGAAGGCCTACGACCTGTCCGGCCCCCGGGCACTCACCTTCGGCGAGGCCCTCGCCGTCATCGGCGACGCCGTCGGACGCGAGCTGCGCCACCGCCACCAGAACCCGGACGCCTACGTGGCCGCCCAGGTCGCGGCCGGCCACCCCGTCGGCGACGCCGAAGCCATCGCCTCCTTCCTGGACGGCATACGCCGAGGCGAGGACGACTACGTCAGCGCCGGCGTGCAGGAGGCGCTCGGCCGCGCTCCGCGCTCCTTCGAGGAGTACGTGAGGGCGACAGCGCCGACGGGCGTGTGGAACCCCTGATCGCACGGACGGATGGTGACCGGCTCCCTCGCGCACGATGAGCACGACGGGGGAGCCGGTTCACCGGGCCACGGGAACCACCGCCGTCCCCTCACGTCCTCTGCGGTGCCGTACGGCACCGCCCGGCGACGGACGGCGCTCGCCCGGTGCCCACCCCCCCCGTACCACCCCCCGTCCCGTCCCACGCCGGTTTGTATTCTCGGGCAGGCGATCTCATCGACAGGCAGTCGACGACCGGCACCCCGCGGGAGGAAACACCATGACCACCGAGCTGAGCCCCGACGCCCTCACCGGGCTCCTCGACCAGGCCCGCCGGGACTATCAGGACCTCGCGGGACGGGGCCTGTCGCTCGATCTCACCCGGGGCAAGCCGGCTCCCGAGCAGCTCGACCTCTCCGAGGACCTGCTGAGCCTGCCCGGCGGGCGCCACACCTCCGCCGACGGCACGGACGTGCGCAACTACGGCGGGCTGCAGGGGCTGCCCGAGCTCCGGGAGATCTTCGCCGGGGCGCTCCAGGTGCCGGCCGCCCAGCTCCTCGCGGCCGGGAACTCCAGCCTCGAGCTGATGCACGACTGCCTGGTGCACGCCCTGCTGAGCGTGCTGCCGGGCGCCGGGTCGCGCTGGGTGGAGCAGGAGCGGATCGCGTTCCTGTGCCCGGTCCCCGGCTACGACCGGCACTTCGCGCTGTGCGAGCGGTTCGGGATCGACATGATCCCGGTGCCGATGGCCGCCGAGGGCCCGGACATGGACGTCGTCGAGCGGCTCGTCGCCGAGGACCCGGCGGTCAAGGGCATCTGGTGCGTACCGAAGTACAGCAACCCCGACGGCGTCTGCTACAGCGACGCGACCGTGGCGCGGCTCGCCTCGATGACCACCGCCGCACCCGACTTCCGGATCTTCTGGGACAACGCCTACGCCGTCCACCACCTCACCGACGAGCCCGTCGGGATCGCCGACCTGCTCGCCGCCTGCGCCGAGGCCGGGAACCCGGACCGGGCGTTCGTGTTCGGCTCCACCTCGAAGATCACCGCGGCGGGCGCGGGCGTCGCCTTCTTCGGCTCGTCGCCCGCGAACGTGCAGTGGCTGCTCGGCAACAACGCCAAGCGGTCGATCGGCCCGGACAAGGTCAACCAGCTGCGTCACGTGCTGTTCCTGCAGGACGCCGAGGGTCTGCAGGCCCACATGGAGCGCCAGCGCGCCCTGCTGCAGCCCAAGTTCGAGGCGGTCGCGCGGATCCTGGACGCCGAGCTCGGCGGCACCGGCCTCGCGACCTGGACCTCGCCCAAGGGCGGCTACTTCGTGACCCTCGAAGTGCAGGACGGCTGCGCCAAGGAGGTCGTACGCCGTGCCGCCGAGGCGGGCATCGTGCTCACCCCGGCCGGCGCCACGCACCCCTACGGCGACGACCCGCGCGACGCGGTCATCCGTATCGCGCCCAGCTACCCCGGCCTCGCCGAACTGGAGCAGGCGATCGCAGGCCTCGCCGTCTGCGTCCGGCTCGTGGGGTACGAGCAGCGAGTCCGCTAGCCGGCGGAAGCCGAAGCCGGGCGCCTGGCCGATCCCGGAGCCGCTCCGCCCCGCCCCGCCCCGCTCCGGCTGGGGCGAGCGTGGCGTGGTCGTCACGCGTCCCGGCCGAGGCTGGGCGTGTGCCTGAGCTGGCTTGGCCTGAGCTGGCTTGGCCCGGACCGGACCGGTCCGGCCCGAACCGGTACGGCCGGAGGCGGTCCCTGGGGACCCGGACCCCGACCGGCCCGAACCGGTCGGCCCGGGCAAGGGCCGCCGTCGCGGGAACGCACCCGCGGTGGCGGCCCGCTCCGGCTCAGCACAGACGGGTCGTGGCGTAGATGTCGACGGCGTCTCGCTGGTACACCGCCAGGCCCGGCGCGATCGCCTCGCATGCGGCGCGCCACGGCTCCTTTCCGGGCGGGCGGGAGCAGGCCGATCTCGTCGTGATGCCGCAGCGTCCGGGCAGTCACGCCCGACATCCGGGCGGCCTCCGCAATCGGCCAGGCCATTGCCGCTCCTCCCTCACGATCGCTCCACCGGGCCGGTGTCTCCGGCCCTGGTCAAGACGGTAGAAGTTGCCGCTGCGGCAGTTGCAAGGCCAGTCCGCAGGCTCAGGTCGGTCAACGTGTGCGGCCTCGGCTGCGCGGCCGGGTGTGCGTACGCGTGCAGCGCTCTTGCGCCGGACCGTCCGCGTGTAGTCGGGTGAGGCCCATGAGGCAGAGAAGCGTTGCCACGCTGATTGCCGTCGTGGCTATGGGTTCCCTTTTCGCAGGCGCACCAGGCTTACCAGGCGTACCGATCCCAGGCGCGCGAGCCGCCGGGTCCGGCGTCGATGGTGCGCCGTCGCCGACCACAGCGCACCCGCCGGGGCCGGGGGTCGACCTGGAGACGGTGACGATCCCCGAGTTGCAGGCGCGGATGGCGGGCGGATCGCTGACGTCGTCGGCCCTGACCGCCGCCTACCTGCGGCGGATCGAGACCGTCGATCCCAAGATCAATGCGGTGCTGCGCACCGACCCGACAGCCCTGCGCCAGGCGGCCGCCAGTGACGTCAGACATCGGAACGGGCGCGTCCGCGGACCGCTCGACGGCATTCCCGTCCTGCTCAAGGACAACGTCAACACCCGCGACATGCCCACGACGGCCGGGTCGCTGGCGCTGGCCGGGAGCCCGCCCCGCACCGATGCGGCCCTGGTGACGCGGCTGCGCGACGCGGGGGCGGTGATCCTCGGGAAGACCAACCTGTCCGAGTGGGCGAACTTCCGTGGCGCGAAGCCGACATCGGGGTGGTCGGCGGTGGGCGGGCAGACCAGGAACCCCTACGTGCTGGACAGGAATCCGTGCGGGTCGTCCTCCGGTTCGGCGGCCGCGCTCGCCGCGTCGTTGGCGCAGGTGGCGATCGGCACCGAGACGGACGGCTCCATCGTGTGCCCGGCCGGGATGAACGGGATCGTCGGCCACAAGCCCAGCCTCGGACTGGTCAGCCGGGCCGGCGTGGTGCCGATCTCCGCCGAGCAGGACACCGCGGGGCCCATGGCGCGCAACGTCATCGATGCGGCGCTCACTCTTGCCGTGCTCCGTGGCGACGGCACCTCGCGCCCCGGTGCTCACGGCGTGTCCGGCGTGCTCAGCGGCCGTCCCCTCCCGGACGAGCTGACGCCCCCGGGCCCCGGCAGCCTGCGCGGCAAACGGATCGGCCTGTGGCGGCTGCCCTCGCTCGGGCCGGAGGTGGACGCCTTGATGACCCGTACGGCGGAGAAACTCCGCAGCGCGGGAGCCGAGGTCGTCCAGGTGACGCCCCCGCATCAGGAGCGACTCGCCCAACTCGAGTTCCCGGCGCTGCTGAGCGAGTTCCACCGGGACATCGACGCCTACCTCGCCACCCGCGACGGGCCCCGCAACCTCGCCGAACTGATCGAGTTCAACCGCACCCACCCCGCGGAGCGGACCTGCTTCGCCGGCCAGGAGCTCTTCGAGCGGGCCCTCGCCGCGCCTCCCACCACCGACCCGGGGTACCGGGCCATGCGCGCCGAGCTGAAGGACCTTTCCCGGCGTTCCCTGGACGAGACCATGGCCGCCCACCGACTGGACGCCATCGCCTCGCCGACGAACCCGCCCGCCTGGACGACCGACTGCGGGCGCGGCGACAACGACGTGATCCCCTCCTCCACCCCGGCGGCCGTCGCCGGGTACCCGTCGCTGTCGGTGCCCGCAGGGTTCGTGGGCGAGCTCCCCGTAGGCCTGCTCCTGATGGCCGGTGATCAGCAGGACGCCGAGCTGCTGTCGCTGGGAGCCGCGGTGGAGCACCGCCTGAAGGCCTGGCGAGCGCCGTGCTACTTGCCGACTGTGGGGTCCGGCACCTCCCGGTGAGCGGCGGGCCGCCCGGCCGCCCTGCTGCCCGGCGGCCCGCCAGTCCGGCTGCATGGCTGTCCGGCGAGGACGGGAGCCGATCGAGCGCCGTCACCCCCCCCGCAGGACCCCTGCGGGGGCGTGGGGGGCGACTGCGCCTGCGGGCATGATCGCCGGCACCGTCATCCGACACCCGGGCGCCCAAGGCGCGGGGCGGGGCATTTACGATCTCCGGAGGGTCGTGGAGGCCGGGCGCGCTCGCGAGAGCGACGCAGGTCATAGCCACGGACGGAACCGGTGGAAGGCCTAGCCCCTCCACATGGGCGGAAACACATGGTCATGTCCTTCGGGGCAGCAGCAGGAATGTCCGGAGTGACGTGATGACGCAAACGAGCAGCGGGATCTACCAGGCAGAGGGGTACGTCCGCGCGCGTCGCGCCAAGCGATGGACCATCGTGCTGGCGTCCCTGGCCGTCGTCGGGCTGATAGCCACCGGCGTGCTCAAGTACCTCAAGATCGGTCCGTTCTCGGACAAGGGGGCGCCGGTCAGCTTCGGCCAGGAGCAGGCCGCAGGCGGCGGCAGTGGCGGCGGTCAGGCCGGTGGCGCGAACGGCGCGCAGAAGCCGGACTCCAAGATCCTCATGCCGACCGGGCCCGCTGCCGACTTCAAGAATTCCGAGACCCTCGGTGACGGCACGCACATCGCCGTCACCACGCTGGAGGGCAAGAAGTCCGGTTTCACGGGCAAGGTGTGGGTCTGGGCGCCGAAGGAGTACAAGGACCCGAAGTTCAAGGACCACGGCTTCCCGGTCCTGATCGCCCTCCCCGGCGGCCCCGGCTTCCCGAACAACTACTGGATGGGCACCAACCTCAAGCTCCAGTCGTCGATCACCAAGTGGCACGCCGAGGGCAAGAGCAAGCCGTTCCTCCTGGCCATGCCGGTCCTCAACCCCAAGAACAACGGTACGTACTGGGACGGAAGCGACATTCCGGGTCAGCCGAAGATGGGCACCTGGCTGACCGAGGACGTCCCGGACCTGATGAAGGCCAACTTCCGCACGATCAAGTCGCGCGACGGCTGGGCGTTCATGGGCTCCTCCTCCGGCGGATTCGCCGGAATGAAGGCCGTGCTGAAGCACCCGGACAAGTTCAAGGCCGCGATCGCCTCCGGCCCGGACTTCTTCCCCGACTCCCCGCTGTGGAAGGGCCACGACAAGGAGCGGGACGAGAACGACCCCAAGCTGCTCGCGAAGGACCTGATCGCCCGGAAGGGCCCGGACGTCTACATCGCCTTCCAGTACGGCACGCGCGAGGACCCCATCACCATCAACGGGGTCAAGAACTTCGTGGCGCAGTACGGGAACGGCCCCGTGCACACGTCGGTCAAGGAGATCCCGGGCGGCAAGCACGACGCCGCCACGTATGTTCCGAGCATGGGGCAGGGCCCGATCCAGTTCATCAGCGAGCAGCTGTCGGACCCCATTCCGGCATTCTGAGGTCCTGCGTTCCGAGCGGCCCCTTCCGCTGTCCATCGCCTCGGCCCCGGCCGGTTGCTCGTTGCTCGAGCGACCGGCCGGGGCCGAGGCGGTTCTGTAGGGCCAGGGGGGGCCGGGGGGCGCTCAGTCGCCGAGGGCGAGGTGGACGCCGAAGCCGGCGATGACCGTGCCGCTGATCCGGTCCAGGATCCGCCGTGCCGAGGGCCGCTGCAGGCTGGTGCGGAGCGCCCGGGCGCATGCGATCAGTACGCCCGACCAGAGGGTCGCGAGCAGGATGTGCACGCAGGCCAGCATCGTGCCGGCCACCAGGTGCGAGGCGCCGGCCGGGATGAACTGCGGCAGGACGGCCACGTAGAAGGCGCCCATCTTGGGGTTGAGCAGGTTGGTCACGGTGCCCCGGCGCCAGCCGCCCCGGAAGCTGTCCCCGGCATCCGGCTTGACCGGCTTGGCCGGCGTGTCCGCGGCGTCAGGGAGAGTGCCGGGGGAGCCGGGACCGGGGTCGGGGTCGGTGCCGGCCTGCCGGCGCAGGGCCGGTATGAGGATCCGGCCTCCCATCCACACCAGATATGCGGCCCCTGCCCAGCGGAGTATCGCGTAGGCCAGGTGGGAAGCGGTCAGCACGGCGGTGATGCCGAGCGCGCTGAGCACTCCCCAGAGGAGGGTTCCTGTCTGGATGCCGAGGACCACGCCCCAGACGCGTCTGTGGTGTCCCACGGCGGCGGTGCGCAGGATGAGGGCGGTGTCGAGGCCGGGCGTGAGCGTGAGGAGTCCGACGATCAGCGCGAAGGACCCCAGTGCGGAGACGGTGATCATGAATGGTCACTGTACTGCCGGAGTCGCCAACTCCCCATTTCCTGCCCGAAGTCGGGCAGGAAGCTCTTGTATCGTCTGCTGAATGACAAGTGTGGTGGGGACTGTCGAGTGCATTTGGCGCTATCCGATCAAATCGACGGGCGGCGAGCGGCTGCGGCGAGCGGACGTCGACGTGCGGGGTCTGGCGGGCGACCGCCTGTTCGCGGTACGCGACGGGGAGGGCCGGTTCGGCTCGGGAAAGAACACCCGCCGTTTCCGCCGCATGCCCGGCCTGCTCCGGCTGCGCTCCCGCTACCCGGACGGGCAGGTGGAACGGCCCGAGCTGCTGGACCCGCAAGGTGCGCCCGTTCCGGAGCCCACCGCCTACCTCCGCCGGTACCTCGGCCGGAACGACGTCGAACTGGCCCGTGAAGAAACGGTCTCCCACTTCGACCAGCTCCCCCTCAGCATCCTGACCACCGCCACCCTCGACTGGGTACGCTCGGCCGTTCCCGGCGTCCGGGTCGATGAGCGGCGCTTCCGCCCGAACCTCCTGGTGCGTACGCCTCCGGGCACCCGGCCCTTCGTGGAGGACGAGTGGTTCGGGCGCAAGGCATGGATCGGCGACGGCCTGTGCGTGGAGTTCGTGCGCTCCAGCGAACGGTGCGTGATGACCAACGAGGCCCAGCAGGACCTCCCGCATTCCCCGCTGATCCTGCGAGCAATCGCGAAGGCGCACGACGCACGGCTGGACGCCCTGGCAACGGTCGTGACGCCCGGCCGGGTGGATTCCGGGGACGTCGTCACTCTCATCTGACGAGGGCCACACGTCTTCCGTGGTGGAACGCCCCGGCTCGGATTGACCTTGCCCCCGAGGGCAAGGTTTAGCGTTTTGCGAGGTCGAGGTCGAGGTTGAGGCCGAGGCGAGAGTGAGAACGAGGATGGGCCGAAGTGAAAGGCATGCGGCATGCGTATCGGTGAGCTGGCCCGCCGCGCGGGGGTGACGACCAAGGCGGTGCGCTACTACGAATCACTGGGGTTGATCACTCCCCGGCGGCTGGCCAACGGCTACCGGGACTACGGCGAGAACGACGTACGACTCGCGCAGGAGATCCGGGCGCTCAGAAGCCTCGGGATCCCGGCGGAGCGCACTCGGCCGTTCCTGGACTGCCTGGAAGCCGGCCGTCGGCACGCCGACGACTGCCCGGCCTCACTGGCCGGATACCGGGACGCCATCGACGAGCTCACGGAGCGGATCGCGGCGCTCACCGCCCGGCGGGCGGCGCTGATCTCGCACCTGCAGGAGGCGGCCCACCGGAACAGCGGCGTCGCCCCGGCCCACGCGACCCACCAGCCCGACCAGGCGGCCGGTCAAGCCGGCCGGCCCCACCCGGCCCCCGAAGCAGAGGGCCCGATCGAGGACCTGACGGAGGACCCGATGAACGAGTACGTGAGCCTGCCCGCCGACCTGCCCGTCCCCGAGGACGACGGCGCGGCCGGTCATCTGCCCGGCATGAAGGCGCCGTCCACGGCCTTTGCGGGTACGGCGGGCGAGACGATCCGCATGGACGCGCTCGGCGCGGGCCGGACGGTGATCTACGTCTACCCGCTGACCGGCCGCCCGGGCACCGATCTACCCGAAGGCTGGGACTCGATCCCCGGCGCACGCGGCTGCACCCCGGAGTCGTGCGGCTTCCGTGATCACTACCAGGATCTGCTGGCTGCCGGAGCCGCCGACGTGTTCGGCCTGTCCAGCCAGGACACCGGCTATCAGCGTGAGGTCGTCGAGCGTCTCCACCTCCCGTTCCAGATGCTTTCGGATCCCACGATGGAACTGGTGGGCAAGCTCCGCCTGCCCACATTCGAGATCAGCGGGATGACGCTCTACAAGAGGCTGACGCTGATCATCCGCGACGGCGTGGTCGAGCACGTCTTCTACCCGATCTTCCCGCCGAACGAGCATGCGGAGCAGGTCCTGACCTGGCTACGAGACAACCCTCTGTAGGGCGGCCACCGCATCCACCGATACCGGCACCGTTACCGGCACCGGCACCGGCACCGGCACCGGCGCAGTGTTCCCGGCTCCCTGTGCCAGGTCGGGCGTCGGGCTATGAGGTTCGGTCGATGGTGATCTCGCCAGCGCTGTACGAGGAGTCGGTGCCGAGATGAACGCTGCCCGAATCGCCTCTGCCGAAGGGGGAGAGGCCGAGCGGTACGTGATAGTGCGCCCGTACGCGTACGCCGATCCGGCTGATGTCAGGGCATGCGTCGAGGACGGCGGAGGCCGAGAGGTATGCGGCGTGCTGGGACGAGGAGCTCTGCTGGTCGGTGACGGAGTCCATGAACACCCGCAGCGCCTCGGTCCGGCACTGGTCGTAGTCCTCTTCTTCCCGACGCGTGCCGTATTCCCACCACATGTCACCGGACAAGTGCAGGACCCGGTCCTGTGTGTTCACCTGGTCGGTGAGGGTGTACTCGTCGGCGAGGAATCCGGTGAAGCTCGATCCGGTCGTCACCGCTCGGTGGAGACCGCTGATGCCGCTCACGACGCCGGTCGGCTGCCAGCGTCGGGCCGTCGCGTCGGCGGTCCACCGGTCCGAGGGGTTGGTCGTGAACGTGTGGTGGCTCTGGGGGACCCGGGCCCACGGGTATTCGACGATGCCGACCCGGGCCGCGGATGCCGCGGGGCACGCCTCGACCAGGCGCTCCGCCAGTGCTGCGGCCAGCTGCTCGATACCGGAATCCAGGTGGTCGTGCAGGAAGGCCGAGGCGGTGTTCGCCATGCTGCGGGTCGGCAGGAGGCACGAGTTGTCGCCTTTGACGAAGGCGGGGGCGAAGTCGCCCTCGAGCGTCATCGTCAGCTGAAGGTCGCGGGCCCGGTGGGAGGAGGTGCCGGGCCTGACACCGAGGAGGCGGAGGTCGTGTCGTCCGTATTGCGTGGACACCACTTGATGCATCGGTTCGCCCTTCCTGGGTGTTGCGTGCGCCGGCTTTGCCCGGCGGCTGGTCGCGGGCTGGTCGCGGGTGCCGCAGTGGCACGGCCTTCACGGATGGATCTGCAACTGCACCCTGCCCCCGGATCGCTGGAGCCCCTCAGGCGTCAGGCAGGCCGTCGGCAGAGAACCGGGCAGGAGCGCGACGGTACGTTCGGCCTTACTGCCCTTGCCCCGGCCGTCGGTGACCGTGCCGTTCATTCTGAGGACGGTGATACCGGCGACCCTGCCGGCGGATGTGCTGTAGGAGATCTCCGACGCGCTGCCGTCCCCGTAGCGCACAGACTCCTGCACCTGGCCGGAGTTGAGCGTCACGCACGTGCTCGCCGATGAGTGACCGGAGAGGGTGCTCGTGGCCGTGAGGAGCCGCCCCGGCCCGGCCCCGCACCGGTAGGAGGCCTGCGCCCGAACGTCCGTCGGTCGCGGTGTGAGCGTCAGCCCAGGACTGAACGCGTTGGATTCTTCCCCGACGCAGACAATCGCCTCCGCATCATGGGCAGGGGCGTGGGCATGGGCGGATGGCGCCCAGCCCAGCGATGTGGCGACGAGCGTTGCAGCGCACATGACCACTTCGGTTGAACGTCGTCCGAGCGTCACCAGACCTCCAGCAGCAGGAACCAGGCGCGCCTTTCGCGGCGCATTCACCTGTCGCTTCCTACCCTTGGACCTCACTCGCCAGCGCCACGCTCGTGAGGTCCGGCAGCGCGAGCGTGCGCCCGCCCCTCGGCGCGCACGCCCCGGAGCACGGCAGTGTTCCAGCGCCAGGCCGGTCGCGCGCCGCTTGGTGTTCGAGCCTTCCTCGGGTCAATCGGTGGGGGACGACACGCGGCGGGGGCGTGCTACGAGCTCGCCGCCGCAGTTGGGGCAGACGTTCTGCATGACGTCGCTGCAGGGCACGCAGAACGTGCACTCGTGCGAGCAGATGCGGGCGGGCGAGTCCGGCGGCAGCGTCGTGGTCTCACATCGTTCGCAGAGGTTGCGCATTTCCAAAGACATGACTCTCCTGGCGGGTTCGGGCATCCGCCGCCTGGTCGCCGGCACCGGATGGAATGGATTCGGATGCCCATCCTCGGCGCAGTGATCTTGGCCTGAAAGCGTCGGCAGGGCCAGCTTTACGCAAGATCCGGCCAGCGGGAGGCCGTGAGTCCCGGACGTGGCACAGGCGCCGGCCGGCCGGGACTCCGTTCACCCGACCGCCGAGGTCAGGCGCCCTTGGCCTTGGGGGCCGCCTGCTGGACGACCTCGAAGGACCACAGGGCCGACCCGGACGCGGCCGGCTTCTGCTTGGGGGCGCCGTCGCCGCCGCCCTGGTGCGCGGCCTTCATCGGGCCCTCCATCCACGCCTTGAAGTCCTCCTCGCTGCGCCAGCGGGTGTAGACCAGGTAGGTGTCCGTCCCCTCGACGGGGCGGAGGAGCTCGAACCACTCGAAGCCGTCGGAGTTCTCGACGGAGCCGGCGCGGGCCGCGAAGCGCTGCTCCAGGACCTCTCGCTGCTCGGCCGGGACGTTCAGCACGTTGATCTTCACAACACTCATGGGCCCATCCTGCCCCACCCCCGGAAAGGAACCGGCCAGGGGGTGCCGGTGGCGCATGGCGGACATCCCGCTACAGCCGCGACGGCCCGGACCGTGAGCCGGTCCGGGCCGTCGCGCACCTACCGCGAAGCGCGATGCTGCGTGGTCGGCAGTGCTCTGCCGTCAGCGTCGGCGTCCGCCGGCGTCGGCGTCCGTCCGCATCACTGCCGTCAGTGCCTGCTCTGCCGTCACATGCCGCAGAAGGGCGGGATGATGTTCTTGTGGGCGACCCAGCCGCGGGTGCCCTTGGACAGGCCGCCCTTGCTCTTGGCCTTCAGCTCGACGTTGTCCCAGCCGCCGGACGAGCGGAGGATGCGGATCGGGTCGCCGAAGTACAGCTGGCCCTTGACTCCGCCCGAGGTGCTGGCCTTCGTGCGCAGGCGGGTGCCGTCGGTGTAGATCATGGCGTTGTCCGCGTGGCACGCCTTGGCGCTCGTGGCGGCCCGGGTGGGGGCCGCGGGGGCGGCCTGGGCGGGGGCGGCCAGGGCCGCGGTGGCGCCGATGAGGGCGACGGTGGTGAGTGCGAGGGATATGCGTCGCACGGATCCTCCGATGTGGTTCTTGTGATGCGGCGGATGCCGCGCGATCACCCTAAGCGGCTCGAAGGAACCATCCAGCGGCGATCTTGTCACGCCCCTGTCACGAACTGCCGGCGAGAACGTCAGGCGCGTCCCCTCCGGCTCAGCGGCCAAGTGGGGGAATTTCCCCGGGCGGCCCCGCTGGGCGACCGCGGCTTCGGCCCGGTCCGCCCTAGCGTCAAGCATGTGATCAGACAAAGAATCATCGTCTCGGCCACGGTGTGCTGCTGCATCGCCGTGACCGCCCTGGACGCCCGGGCCGCACGGCTGCCCCTGAAGTGGCAGCAAGTCGGCACCGGCATTACCGGGGGCGTGAGCGGCATGGCGGTGGCGAGCAGCCGGCAGAGCGGCCGAGGGTCGGCTGACGTGGTCGTGGTGCGGGACAACAAGAAGCCGGGTGAGAGCCGGGTGGCCACCGTACGGCTGCGGCCCGGCAAGGAACCGGTCACGAAAGAGCTCACCTGGCGCGGACCCCTGCCGGAGGACCTGGAAGCCGTTGACGCGGTACCGGGCAGACCGGGCCACTACGTCGCACTGGCCAGCCGGGGCACGGCGTACGAGGTCGTCGTCAGGGGCGCGACGGCGACGGTCCACGGCAGCCCCGTCGAACTTCCCGGCAAGGCCCAGGGGGACAACTACGAGAGCTTCGCGCTCTGGCGGCGTTCTTCGGGCGGAGGCCTGTTCGCCGTGTGGGCCACCCGGGGCAAGGGCAGCGCAAGGGCCGTGGTGCGTGCCGCCCCGGCGGCCGTCGACCGGAACGGGCTCCGCATCGGCACGCCCACCGTCCGACGGGAGTTCGCCGTGCCCTTCCCCGACCAGGACGAGGTGCGGCACATCAGCGACCTCAAGGTCCTGGCCGACGGGACGGTTCTGGTGTCCTCGGCCTCCGATCCCAACGTGGACGACGGACCGTTCAGCTCGGCGGTCTACAAGGCGGGACGGCTGTCCGCGAACGGCCCTCGCCGGGCCGCGCTGAACCTGAGGGACGTGCAGAAGCTCTCCGCTCTGCGCAAGTTCACCCGGCAGGACAACCGCAAGATCGAAGCGATCGCCTTCCTGACGAAGGGGGCGGCGATCTGGGGCACCGACGACGAGAACCACGGAGGTTACGTCGGGTTCGATCAAGTCGGCATCAACCGGCGGTGACGCGGCGGACACACGTCACGTCCTCGCACCCCTGCACCCCTGCACCTGTGCACCCGTGCGCGCTCAGCCGGAGGCGGCGGCCCCGACGGCCCGGTAGACGTCGATCGACCGGGTCAGGGGATCGTAGACCAGCCCGTAGCCGTCGTTGACCAGCGCAGGGGAGACCGGACCGAGGTCCGTACGCAGGTCGCTGCCCGTGCGGGCGTCCAGGGTCATGGCCTGATCGGCTCGGGCGTAGACCACCCCGTGCCACGCCGAAGTGACCTCGGGGGCCGTGCGACCGGCCGCCTCGTCGGGCAGGCGCCACAGGACGCGGGCGGTGCGCACGTCCACGGCCCACGCGGTCGCCTCGCCGGAACCATCGGCTCCGGTGCAGACCGTCGTGTTCCAGCCGTCGTAGTGGCAGCTGTACAGGGAGGTGTCGCCCGAGTCCAGGCGGGTCGTGCCGGTTACGGGGTCGATCAGCAGGGTGCCGTCGGCCGTGGTGCCGTCGGCCCGGGTCAGTCGGGGCCCGGGGTCCGACGTCATGGCCTCGCCCAGTCGGAGGTCTCGCTTCCACAACTGGTCGCCGTCAGAAGCGGCCTTGCCCGCGAAGTCGCCGTCGCCGCGCACGCCGACGGCCACCGACTCTTCCAGGTCAACTCCCTTGAAGTCGGGGTCGGTCCAGATGACTTGGCCGGTTCGGGTGTCGAGCAGGGCGGACAGGGGAGGGGTCTGCGCGTAGCCCGGCTCGTACGAGGCGACGAGTACGTGCCGGGCGTCGGCGCCGACCACATGAGGGGCGGCCTCGGCCGGCCTGTCCTTGCCGCCGGGGATCTCGCGCGACCACAGACTCCTGCCGGTGCGGGCGTCCAGCGCGACGACGGTGATGCCGCGCCGGTCGGCGTAAGTACCGCTGCCCTCTTCCGTGGTGTCGAAGGCGCCGATCACCTTGTCGCCGACCAAGCGGGGCGTCCGGGCGACGGTGACGCCGTTCGGCACGGCCGTGTGCCAGACGGGCTCACCGGAGTCGAGCCCGTAGGCGGTGATGCCGACGTCGTCCCGGTCGTAGGCGTAGGCGAGGCGCGCGCCCAGCGCCACCACGTCGGCGGGACCGCCGTCGCGGACCGGGGAGGGCCAGGAGCCCTGGAACGTGGTGGTGGGGGTCATCGGCAGGGACCCGGCCGGGGCCGTCGGCCCCGTCGCCCGTGCGCCCTCGGGTTGCCCCCCGCCGCTTCCGCACGCGGCTACGGCGGCCCACAGCAATACGGTCACAGCCAAGGCAGTGGGCAGGCGGCGCCGTTCGGGCCTGCGCCGGTTCGCGGAATCCGTGTTCATGGAGCTCATGGGCACCAGAGAGTGGCAGAAGACGGATCCTGACGGAGACGGCTTCAGGGACCCCCTTCGCCTGATCAAGTGAACGCCCGGCCGTTCGCCCGTATCCCTCTGCTACGCGCCGGGCCGCACCCACCGCTTGATGATGCGCGGCTCGGAGTACGGTGCCGGCCAGGCCTGCAGACGGAGCTGCTCGGTGGTCTCGGGTGCGTTGTCCGAGTCGATGTCCGCGAGGACGGCCGCGGCAAGGTTGCGCCGGGAAGCGCGTATGCGGGTCCACCCGGCGGGCATGGCGAAGCGTGCCGCGTCGGGGAGGTAGTCGGTGCAGCCCAGCAGGACGAGCCGTCCCGAGGCCAGGTTGAGGCTCGCCTCGACGATGTGGTCGTAGTCGTCGCCTTCCTCGTCCGGCTGTGCCGCGAGGATGTGGACGCTGACGGCCACGTTGACATTGACGGCGGTGCCGATGGCGAGGGCGTCCTCGGTGACGCCGAGGCCGTCCAGGACGGTCTGCTCGGTCCACACGTCACTGAGGTCGCCGTCGGACTCGTCGTCCAGGAGGTGGATCTGGAAGTAGTCCGCGAAGAGCTCAAGGTCTGTTGCCATGGAGGCATCATCGCTGGCACCCCGGGAGGCGACGGCGGTGGGGTGGTGCCGTGCACGGCTCCGGCGCCGTCACCGCCCGGCGTGCCGGAGGAGTGATCCTCGGCAGAGGCAGGGCGCGCCATCGCCGGGGGAAACGGCGCGACTGGTCACACTGCACGGGTGCTCATCGAAGAGAACAAACAGCTCGTCCGTCGCTTCTACGCCGCGATCGACAACGGTGATGTCGACGCCTTCGACGAACTCGTGGCGGAGGACTATCTGGACCACTCCCCACCGCCCTTCCCTGGTTTCAGCACGGGCCTGGAGGGGCTCAAGCAGATCTTCCAGGTCTTCTGGGAGGCGACCCCGGGTACGCACGAGATCCAGGACCAGGTGGCGGAGGGCGACAAGGTCGCCACGCGGTTGCTGTGCCGTGGCACCCACGAGGGCGACCTCCCGGGCATCCCCGCCACGGGCAACCAGTTGGAGATCACGGCGACGGTCATCCACCGCATCGAGAACGGCAAGCTGGCCGAGAAGTGGGCCGACAAGGACGTCCTGCGCTTCCTGCAGCAGGTCGGTGTCGTTCCGCCGCTCGGCATGCCGAACGAGTGAGGGAGACCGGAGACCTGAAGCCGGTGTCCGGCGGCCGGGCCGGTGTGCGGGACGGCCGCCGGGACTTCACCTCGCGCCGCCCTCCTCGGGCGCATGGCCGTCGCCGGCGTCGTTGCCGGGCTTGTCTGCCTCTTGGGTCTCGTCGGACTCCTGGGGCTTGTCGGGCGCCGGGGGAGGCGTGTCCGCCGAGGGAGCCGTGTCGTCGTCTCCCTTTGCCTCCTCCGTCTCCCCGCCGGCCTCCTCGGTCTCCCCGCCGGGCTCGTCCGTCCCCTCGCCCTCCTGGCTGCGCTTCAGCCGGGCGAGGTCCGCTGCCAGCCGGTCCGAGAACAGGCGCATGTCTGCCTCTTTTTTGAGGTCGAACACTGTGATCTCCTTCGTGCTCCGCCGGACCCGTCGGGCCCGGCGCCGTGCCCGGCGTTCACAGTGGCCGGAACCACTGGTCCCCGGTCGCCGCGTCGGCCCGGTGCGCCCTGACCACGCCGGTGTGCACCTCGTAGTACCAGGCGTGCACCGACAGCGTGCCGTCCTCCGTCCGCTCCGCCACGCACGGATGTGCGTAGAGCCGTTCCACCTGGGCCATGGCGTGCCGCTGGACCGCTTCCGCCAGGTCGGGGGAGTCGGGCATCGCCGGCCCGGCCGGCGGGGCGGCCCGCTCCAGCCAGCCGCGCACGGCCGGGGCGAGGGAGAGGTCGTCCCCTCGCACCAGGGCGCTGACCGCGCCGCAGTGGGAGTGCCCGCACACCACGATGTCGCTGACGCCCAGGACGCGGACCGCGTACTCGATGGTGGCCGTCTCGCCGGTGGGCTGGTCGCTGCGGTACTCGGGGACGATGTTGCCCGCGGTCCGGAGCTCGAACAACTCGCCCGGCCGTGCGCCCGTGATCAGGGCGGGCACGACGCGGGAATCGGAGCAGGTGATGAACAGTGCCTGCGGCCACTGGCCGGCTTCGAGGGCGCGGAACTCGGCGGCGCGCTCCGCCACGTGCGTAGTGAAGGACCGGGCGTTGTCTGCAAGGGACTTCATGGTGGCCTTTCTCCTGCGGCCCGCGGGCATGCCGGGGACGCGGTGTTCAAGGTCAGCACTGGATGCCGGGCGTCGTCGGTGGTGCGAAGGGGCACGGGCGGCCGGCGCAGCGCACCTCGCGGCCGCGCCGGTCCCGGAGGCGGAGAGGGCGGCCCTTGTGGGGTTGCCACTCGTGATGAAAGCACCGGGAACCGGGGCGTCCACGGCCGGGCCGGGCTCGGTGGGTACAGCCACCCCTTTGCCATTACATTACCTTACGGAGGCGGGTAAAAGGCCGCCCAAGCAATGCTCTTGGATGCGTAATTCAGGCGCGGTCGTACGGCGAGCTACCAGGGCGTACGCCTTGGTGGTGAACGATGGGCGTGCGCCCCCCTTGAGGCGGGGGCGGGGGAATAGGAGAGGCATGACGGATCCCGTACGCATCGACGTCCACCAGCATCTGATCCCGCCGGAGCGGCGCCGCGCGATCTCCGGCCGCGCCGCCGCCTTCGGCTGGCCCGCACCGGTCTGGGACGTGCAGAGCGCGATCGCCATGATGGACCGCCGGTCGATCGCT
Source organism: Streptomyces aureoversilis (assembly GCF_042657885.1). Classification (NCBI taxonomy): domain Bacteria; kingdom Bacillati; phylum Actinomycetota; class Actinomycetes; order Kitasatosporales; family Streptomycetaceae; genus Streptomyces; species Streptomyces aureoversilis. Next base: position 119,149 of record NZ_JBHSKJ010000021.1, on the reverse strand, counting down.
GCCGGCGTGCTGTCGTTCGCCGCCCCGGTCGGGGCACCGGACGACCCCGAAGGGGCCCGCGACACGGCCCGCACGGTCAACGAGTACACCGCGGAACTGGTCAAGGACCGGCCCGACCGGTTCGGGCACTTCGCCGTCCTTCCCCTGCCCGACGTGGACGGCGCGCTCGCCGAGGCCGCGCACGCCCTCGACGAGCTGGACGCCGACGGGGTGATGGTGCTCTCCAACGCCCACGGCCGGTACCTCGGCGACCCGCTGTTCGAGCCGCTCTGGGCCGAACTGGACGCGCGCGCCGCAGTCGTACTGATCCATCCCACCGCCCCGCCGGGCGCCGCGCTCCCCGACCTGCCCGGCCCGCTCGTGGACTTCCCCTACGACACCACCCGCACCGCCCTGCACCTGGTCGTCAACGGGGTTCCGCGCCGCTACCCGCGGATCAGGATGATCCTGCCGCACGCCGGAGGCTTCCTGCCGTACGCGGCCGACCGGTTCGCCGCCGCGGGGCGGCTCCAGGCCGGCACCTCTCCCGAGGAGGTCCTGGCCGACCTGCGCCGCTTCTACTTCGACACCGCCTTCGCGGCCGGCCCGGCCTCGCTGCCCTCGCTCCTGGCCTTCGCGGAGCCCGGACGCGTGCTGTACGGCAGCGACTTCCCCATGGTCCCCGAGGAGTGGGGCACCGGTTACGACGCGGCGCTGGACAGCCATCCGCACTGGGCGCCCGGGCAACTCCACGCCGTCAACCGCGGCAACGCCGAAGCCCTCCTACCCCGGCTCGCCCGGCGCTGACTCCGCCTCGCCCAGCCTCGCCCGGCCCGGCACCGGTCACTCCCGGACCCGCGGGCTCACGGTCATGCGGATGTCGTCGGCCGCCCAGAGCACGAACCGTTCGATCGGCGTCACCTCGTGTCCCGGAACGGGCCGGAAGCGGAAGCGCTTGAGGAGCACGGCCAGTACGAGCTCGGCCTCGACCACGGCCAGAGCGGCGCCCTCGCAGCTGCGGGGCCCCATGCCGAAGGGGATGTAGGCGAGCCGCGGCCGCCCGGCCGTCTCCTCCGGGGTGAACCGCTCGGGCATGAACTTCTCGGGCTCGGGCCAGTAGGCGGGGTTCATGTGGACGGCCCAGATCGGATAGAAGAGCGTCGTTCCGGCCGGGATCTCGTACTCGCCCCGCTCGCCCAGCAAGAGGGTCCCGGTCGTCTCCCGCGCGCCGTACGGCCCGGGCGGGAAGAGCCGCATCGACTCCTTGAGGACCATGTCCAGGTACGTGAGCCGACGCAGATCGGCGTACTCGGGCGCCGCACGGTCGCCGAGTACGCGATCCAGCTCCTCGGCCACGCGTTCGGCGACGGCGGGGTGCCGGCCCAGCAGATGCAGGGTCCACGAAACCGCCACCCCGGTCGTGTGGTGGGCGGCCAGCATCATCACCATGACGGTGTCGCGGATCCGCGCGGGGCGCTCACCGGCCTCGACGAGCGCCCCGATCAGATCGCTCCTGTCGGCGCGGTCGCCGGAGCGGTGCTCCGCGACGACCTGATCGACCGTCGCCCGCAGGTAGGCCAGGGCCGCCCGCGCCCGCTCGGCCCGTTCCTCCTGTGCGCCGGGGGCGGGAACCTCGTAGAGCTGCCCCAAGTGCTCGGTGAGTACGTCCTCGAAGGCGGCCACGACCCTGCCGGGATCGGCGACCTGGCCTCCCAGGGCGTACTCGCAGATCATCCGCAGGGACAGGGCGGTGAGATCCTTCTGCAGCTCGGCGGGCCCGGCCCGGCGGGGCTGCCCGGCCTGCCCGGTCTGTTCGGCCTCTCCGGTCGGTCCGGCCTCTCCGGTCTGTTCGGCCCGTCCGGCCCAGTGGTCCGCGAGCCCCGTCACGAGTGTGGTGAACCGCGCGAAGTGCCGCTCGTGAGAAGGCCGGCCGGCCAGCACCGACAGCAGCAGGCGCCGCCACGGCCCGTGCTCGTCGGCCGGCATCACCTGCAGGTTGCCTGTCTCGAACAGCGGCGCCAGGAACTCGAACAGCCGCTCAGGCCGCTTGTCGATGTGAGCGGTGCCCTCCAGCAGTACGGGGTCGGCGACCGATACGGCGTCCTGCGCGCCCGGAAGCTGGAAGCGCACGACGGGCCCGTACGCGGCGTGCAACCGCAACTGGTAGCGATGCAGACCGCCCGCGGCTGCGACAGCACCGACGCCACCGTCCGCCCGGGGCTCGGGACCGGGGATGTCCATGGCTGCTCCTCCTCGTCCTCACCGACAGCCCGATGCACAGGGCACCGGCAAGTCTCCTCCGTGCGGCGAAGACGGTCACCATGGACGCGTACGGGACGTTGAGGCCGAGGGAGCCGGGGGCGGGTCAGGGGAGGGGGATGACGGTCCTGTATTTGCCGCCGGGGGATTGGCAGGGTGGTTCCTGGGCCCGTTGGACGGTGATGTGGCCGAGACCGTTGGCGGCGAGCAGGCGGGTCAGCTCCTGGAGGGCGGTCCGCCAGACGCGCTCGGGGTCCGCGTCGGGGGCCGGAAGCATACGGACCCGCAGGGTCGAGGGGGCGGTCTGCTCGACCTGGAACAGTTCGACGCCGGGGGTGCGGTCGAAGAGGGTGCCGAAGGCCAGCGGGGCGAGGCTGACGTGCTTGCCATGGCCGCCGTGGTTGCCGTGGCCGGCGGGGAAGGTGAGGATGTCGCCGGCGCGCCCCTGGACGCGGATCGCGGGCAGCGGGCTGCCGCACGGGCAGGGATCGGGCCGGAGCAGGACGCTGTCGCCGAGGTCGTAGCGCAGGAACGGCTGCACGCGGTTGGCGAGGTTGCTGACCAGGACGGTGTGGGAGAACTCTCCGGGCGGGGTCGGCCGGTGGTCGGCGTCGACCGGCTCCAGAACCGCCCAGTCGCTGTTGACGTGGTACCAGCCCTCCGCACAACTATGGCTGAGATAGGTGCACTCGGTCGCGGCGTACGCCGTGCGCACCGTGGTGCGGAAGGCGGCGGCGATGCGGTCCGTGTCGTGCGTGGTCATCGTCTCGCCGGCGGGCTGGATCAGCAGCGGATCGATGTGCAGGCGGCCGGCTTCCTGCTCGGCCGTGAGCAGCATGATCGTGCTGGAGTAGCCGATGACGACGGCGGGGCGGTAGGCGTTGAGCCCGGCCACCAGCTCCGGCATCGGAGTGTGCACCGAGAACGCGCGGATCAGCTTCCCGCGCCGCCTGTCCTCGCGGACCACACGGGAGTACCCCGCGAATCCGGCGTAGTGGCCGCCGGTGGCCACCAGTTGGGCGAAGCGCCCGCCGCGGACGGCCGCCCGGAGGATGCCGACCGGGCCCAGCCAGGAGGCGAGGGCGCGGGAGATCAGGGCGGAACCGACGTCCATGTACCGGTCGTCGAGGATGAACAGCCCGCGTCGTCCGCTGGTGCCCGAAGTGGTGGCCACCAGGTACTTCCCGAGGAACCGCTGTCCGATCAGGTCCGGGTCGTCGGCGAACGCGCGTACCTTCTCCAGGGTGATGCCGCGGTCGGTCACCCAGTCGTCGAAGCGCCCCATCAGGGCCTTCTTGCCGGTGACCGGCAGCAGCGCCGGATCCTCCACCCGCTCGGGCAGGCCGCGGTAGAGCTCGCGGTAGTACGGCGATGCGGCACGGGCGTGGGAGACCATGCCGGCCAACCGCTCACGCTGCCGCCGCTCGATCGCGGCCGGGCCCTCCTTGCGGGCCCGGCGGACGTCCCGTCGCAGCCAGGTCGTGCTCTCACTCATCGGCAAGTGCTCCTTCCTGCTGACGGCTGATGGCTGATGGCTGGCGGTCACGGCCGGCCGGACCGGTAGCCGGCCTGCCGCAGGACGGCGACGAAATAGGCCTTGACCTCTTCCGCCCCGGTGGTGTCGGGGTGCGCGGCGAGGTGCTGCAGCGCCGCGCCGCTGAGCATCTGCTGCAGGATCTCCGGGTCACTGCCCGGGGGGAGTTGCCCGGCCGCGCGGGCTCGTTCGAGGGCGGCCCGCACAGCCCGGCCGCGGTGGCTGCCGTGCGCGTCTTCGTAGGCGCGCAGCAGCTCGGGCAGGTCGTCCACCGTGCCGTGGAGGCGGCGGATCAGCCGGCGGGCGCGGGGCCGGCTGAGGTGACCGGCCCACTCCGTGATCATGCCATCGATGTCCGGCCGGTCCAGCGAGCCGGGTTCCACGTCCCGGTACTCCCACTCGACCGCCCGCACCAGCAGGTCGGTCAGGGTCGGGAACCGCCGGTACACGGTGGCGCGGGTGACCCCGGCGCGGCGCGCGACCTGCTCGATGCTGACCCAGCCGGCGCCCCGCTCGATCAGCAGGTCGAGGGCCGCCGCGAGGATCGCCTCGTCCGCCTCCCGGCTGCGCGGGCGGCCGGGAGGGCGCGCGGAGGGGGTGGGCGTGTCGGCGGTGTGCCCGCCGTTGTCGTTGCCAGGCTTCACTCTGGATACGATACAGAGCAGATCTGTATCGTATCCACTCTCCGGCAGCGTGGAGCCGGTCACTTCACGTCGGCGGCTCGGGCAGCAGCGCACAGGGTAGGCACCGGCGAGCCGGCCAGAGCACCGACCACCGGCTGACGGGAGTGAGCCGAGGCCCGTACGCACGCCCGGCAGCCGGTCTCGCTCTCCTCCTGGGAGGGTTCAGGCTTTACGCATACCGGTGTTGCCGTTGCCGTTGCCGTTGCCGTTGCGGTGCTTGAGCTGCTGCTGCGGGTCGTAGCCGGTGAAGGGGCGATCGAAGAGCCAGTTGTAGAGCATCTCCCGGCAGGTCTGCGGCTGGAACGCGGGCACCTGGTGCCCGGAGCCGGGCACGCCGACCTGCGTCAGGTTCCCGTGGCGGCGGACGAACCCCTTCGGGTTTCCCTGCGCCTGTGTCCAGATCAGCCGGGGAGCGTTGCGCCACTCCGCGTGCTCGTGCTCGCCCTTCTCCTTCATGAGGTGGTCCAGGATCTCCTCGGTGCTGCGGTAGCCGCAGGCGGTGTCGAAGTTCCCGGTGTAGAGCAGGGTCTTGTAGCCCTCGTCGATGATCTTGGCGTACCGCCAGGAGCAGTCCACCATGTTGTCCTTGACCAGCCATTCGGCCACCGGGCCGTCGTTGTCGGCGCACTGCCAGGTGACGTCCGGCGGAACGTGCAGGGACTTCTTCACCTCCTCGCTGTCCAGATAGGCCCGCAGCGCCCCCATGGGCAAGTCGTCCCAGCGGCGCACGTCGTAGAGGTCGAAGTTCCCGCCGTACGACAGAGTCGTGGCCACCAGTTCATTGCCGAGCTTGGTGGCCTTCTTGAGCTTTCCCGCGGCGAGAGCGTCCTGGAAGGCGTCGTAGGCCTTGTACAGGGACTCCTTCTGGTTGATGCCGAGGAATCCGGTCGTGTAGGCGTAGTCGATCAGGGCGCGGAGCGACAGCTCGGGCTTGATCCAGCCGTTGCCGACGGCTATCCCCTTGAGGTTGATCCGCCGCCCGGCCGCCTCCTGGCGGTTGCGCTCGTCGATCTCCATGGCGATCGCCGGCACGTACTTGCCTGCGTAGCTCTCGCCGCAGACGTAGAGCGGGCATTGCGCGTATTCCGGGTGCGCGCTGAAGAACTTTTGCAGGCCCTCCCAGAACATCCGGCTGAGGGCCTTCTCGTCGTGGACGTACTCCCCGGCGTCGGAGTAGCTGTATCCGGTGCCGAGGGGCTGGTCCCAGAAGACGACGTGCGCCTCCTGGTTCCAGGAGTCGGGGCTCACCGATATCGTCCCGGCGGCGTCGTCGCCGATGGACAGCGGTCCGTTCTCCAGGAACAGCCCCAGCAGCGAGGAGGCGCCGGGCCCGCCGTTGAGCCAGATCAGCAGCGGCGTCCGGCTGATCAGCTCCTGCTGGTCGGGGACCGCGACGTGGGGATTGCAGGTCTGGCTCTCGAAGAACCAGTAGAAGAGGTGGTTCTGGGTGCCCGGGTGCTCCGTGCTGTCGATGTGCACGTGCCCGGCGTAGGAGCGGGCCTTCTTGGTGTCCTTGGTGCAGAAGTCGATGCGCTGGGTGTTGGGGATGTTCGCCGGAATCGAGGCGACGAGGTCGTCCGCGGACATGGTTCAGCCTCCGTTCGGCAGCGAGGTCAGGGAGTCAGGGGACGCTGCGACCGGGGCTGGGTGTGGGGAGCGCGGGAGAACCGCTTGGCCGAACTTCCCGGGTCCTCCAGGACTCCGATGCGCTGCCCCTGGAGCAGTTGCACCGCGGGGAACCGGCCCTTCTGGAACAGCAGGATGTTCAGCGACCCGCCGTACTTGAAGTTGCCGACCTGCTCGCCCTTTTCCACCGGGACCGGCATCTCACCCTTGAACTTGTCCAGGAAATTCACGGACGCGATCGAGTTGAGTCCGACGGGTACCTGGGCGACGTACCCTTCGCCATCCGGCCCTCCATCGGAATCCACGTACACCGTCTTGATGATGACGTACCCCCGGCGGAAGTCGAGGAAGTCGCTGTAGTCGTACCCGTAGCCGACGTTCCCCCTTGTCGAGCAGGTGGGGGAAGTTCCGGATCCCGTAGTACGCACCGCCGATGTCCTCGCGGGCCTCCACCACCTCTCCCGCCACCGGAGTGTGGTACCAGTGGTAACTGTCGGGCATCAGGATGCACGACACCGCCGTACCGCCGATGAAATGGCCTGCGTACGGGGAGCCGTCGAGCAGTTGATCGACGTTCATGGTCACGTTCTTGACCGGGATCTGTGTGAGCTCGCCCAGCTCATCGACGATCATGTTGATGACGCAGTCGGCCGGGGCGACGACCACGGTCCGGTCGTCCTTGGCGTCGATCGGCCGCCGGCCTTCCTTGACCTTCCGGATGAAGAACTCGTTGAAGTTCTCCCAGTCCTCGATCTCGTAGTCGTCCATGCGCTTCGGGCCGAGCTGTTCGACCCACCTCTTGATGGTTTCCTTCGAGTCCGCCGAGTCCATCTGCAGGCCCTGCAGATGCGTGAAGTCGGCGATCACCTCGCGACCCGGACCCTTGGACACGAAGTCCATGCCAGGCTTGTTGTCGCCGTAGTTGATCCAGCTGAACTTCTCGATGAAGGTCAGCCCGTTGTCGACCCCCGACCCGTACACCTGCCAGTCGTACCAGTCCCTGAAGAACTGGCACAGGAACTTGATGTCCTGGCGCCGCCAGTCGCAGTACACGGGATCGTTCTTGGGCACCGGGCACGGCTCCGCGTGCTCGACCGCAGCGTTGTACTGATCCTTGAAACCGTCATGGTTCTCGGCGTACCAGTGGTGGACTTTCTCGAGGAACTGGTCGATGGTGCTCGAGAACGATTCCTGGCCCTTCGTCACGTTCCCCTCTCCTTCCGCTTCGGCGTGAGAGGTGGTGACTTCGATGGGACGACAGGACAGGGCAGGGCAGCAGCCCGCCGACAGCGGGCCCGCCCTGCGTGCCGCCGCTCAATGTGCCGTGCCCCCGGCCCCGGGCGCCAGCGCGCAAAATGGCCATCAGGCAGCACGTGCACCAGGAGCCTCTGCTCGTCCAGAGCTCTCCCGGCGGCGATTCTCTTCAGCCGCGCGCCGGAAGCCGGAGCCGGTCCCGCGGGTTCATGAGCTCGGCGAAGGGGCCCGCCCCCACGGCGCTTCCAGGGCCGCCCGCAGTGCGTCGAACGACTCCCGGCCGATCCGCTCGGCGAGCTCCTCCTCCAGTCGTTCGAGGATGACGCCGGCCTGACGGTGTGCGCGCTCCCCTTCCTCCGTGCGCCGGATCAGCCGCTGCCGGGCGGAGGCGGGGTCGGGAACCTGCACGAGGAGCCCGGCGGCGATCAGGCCCTGCACGGCCTGGTGCGCGGTCTGCCGGGTGACGCCCATGCGGCGGGCCAGCTCGGACGCCGTGGTGCCGTCCTCGTCCAGCACGGCGAAGAGCTGCACCTGCGTCGGGGACACCGGTGTGGCGCCGGCCGCTTCCATGGCTGACAGCAGCCCTTCCTCGAACCAGCGCCGGGCGTCGCTGAACAGCTGGGGGAGGGTGCGGCGGGTGGACTGCATGGGTTCCTCACGGTCGGCTTGCCTGCCGCCACTCTCTCATGTCAGGCTGCCTGACATTCCTGAGGTCGTTCGAAGGAGCCCCATGACCATCGAGTACGCCACCCGCTACCGGCGCGCCTCGCGCATACCCGCCGATCCGGGCAAGCCCTACTTCATCGAGAAGGGCGAGGGGGACCGTGCCCACCTGTTCGGTGACCTGATCACCATCTACGCCGGCGGCGAGCAGACCGAGAACACCTTCAACTTCTTCACCGTCGAAGGCCCCAAGGGCGACCTCATCCCCGCTCACCTTCACCCCGACACCCACGAGGTCTTCTACATCACCCAAGGCGCCGTACGGCTCTTCGTCGAGGACACCGAGGGCGTCCAGCAGGAGAAGCTGCTCACCCCCGGCGACTTCGGCTTCGTACCCAAGAACTGCCCGCACGCCTACCGCATGGAGCGCCACCACAGCCAGGTCGTCGGCGTCGCCGCCGGCCCCGGCGGCACCTTCGAGCGCTTCTTCGAAAACCTCGGCGCGCCCGCCGAGGGGCTCGGCCTGCCGCACCGGCCCGTCGTCCCCGGCCCCGGCAAATTCGCCACCGTGCCCCAGCAGTACGACGTGCGCTTCCTGCCCGACCATCAATGGCTCATGCGGTGAGCTTGACACTCGCCCCTTCCGCTCGGCCCGACTGAGACCTCGGGGCCTTCTGAGGAATCTGTGTCACCAGCCGACCGGATAAACATACACAGCTACATACGGATGAACTTGCGTTGCTTCTGCTGTGGGGCCGCCTGCCCATCGGTCACGCTGCTGCATGGCCTGATCGGGGTGGCGAGCGGTGACCGGCGGTGCCTGCGGCTACCGCCGCGCGCATCGTTCGGCCGGGTGCCGTGACCCGGAACCCCGGTGTCACGGGCCGCCGTTCACGATGCCTGCTCGCGCAGCGAAGGGAACCCCGGATGCCCCAGCTCGACGGCGCTTCTCCGCTCAAGGCGGGTGCGAGCAGTGCCCTCCGCCCCCACGATCTCGCACCCGGCGCCACGGCACCGGCCGTGGCGGACGCGCTGCACGGGCTCCTCGCCGGGCCGACGGGGCTGGGCACGTCGGCGGCCCGCCTGTTCCGCGCTGATCTCACTCCGCCGGGGGGAGAAGGGCGGCAGGTTTCCGGAATCCCCGGTGTATCGGCGCCCAAGCAGTCCACGCAGTCCACGGACGCCAAGGCCGCCGAAGCCCGGCCCGCGGACGGGCCCCCGGAGGGGTCTTCCGTCCGCGTACCGCCGCTCTACTGCCCGGATGCCGAGCGGGACGACCCGGCCCTCGGCGAAGAGGTGAACAACCGGCTGGTCGAGTGGGCGGAGGAGATCGGGATCTTCCAGGGCCGCCTCGAACGGCTGCGGTCCCACAACTTCGGGCGGCTGTTCATGCTCGCCCACCCCGACACCGACGACCCCGAGCGCATCCTCACCGCCGCCCGCTGCGGACTGGCCGAGTGGGCCGTCGACGACCACTGGGTCGACGAGGGGGAGGACACCACGCCGGAGCTGATCGGTTCCCGCCTGGCCATGGCCCACGCCGTCGTCGACCCCGTCCGGCTTCCGGCCCGCTACCTGGCGGAGTTCGAGAACCTCGTCCGGAAGGAGCCGGTCCTGCGGGCCTTCCGCTCCTGTCTCGATCATCTGGCGGGGATCGCGAGCCCCACCCAGGTCGCGCGGCTGCGTCACGAACTGGCCGTGATGTTCGTGGGATACAACCAGGAGGCCGAGTGGCGCAGCTCCGGGCGGACCCCCGCCGTGTGGGAGTACATGCTGCACCGCTACGAGAACGCCTTCTACCCGTGCATGGTCCTGATCGACCCGGTCGGTGGCTACGAACTCCCGGCCGCGGAATTCGCCGACGCACGCGTACGCCGCACCTATCTGTACGCCGGCACGGCCAATGTGCTGCTCAACGACCTGTATTCGATGAGCAAGGAAGACCCCACCGACACCAACCTTCCCAACCTCATCGCCGCCGAGGACAACTGCTCGCTGCAGGAGGCCGTCGACCGCGCGGCGTGCATCCACGACGAGCTCATGCACACCGTGGAGGCCGAGTGCGCCGTCCTGAGCGCAGCCGGCTCTCCTGAGCTGCGGCGCTACCTCGCGGGGCTGTGGGCCTGGATGGGCGGCAGCAAGGAGTGGCACGCCACCAGCCCCCGGTACCACGGCACGTCGTCCCAGTGAGCCGCGTCGCGCAAACCCCTGCAACGACCCGGTGAATCCATATCAGTTCATCCGCTATCGGAAAGAGAAGACACGGTGACCATTCAGGAGACCCACGCCCCGGTTCTCGCCAGCGCTTACCAGCGGTCCGTCGCCGAGTACTGGAACCGGGAGAAGAACCCGGTCAACCTCCGCCTCGGCGAAGTGGACGGCATCTACCACCACCACTACGGAATCGGCGATGCCGACTGGTCGGTCCTCGAAGGCCCCGAGGAGACCCGCGACGAGCGGATCACCGCCGAACTGCACCGCCTGGAGTGCGCCCAGGCGGACCTGCTGCTGAGCCACCTGGGCCCCATCGGCCCCGACGACCACCTGCTGGACTCCGGGTCGGGCCGCGGCGGCAGCAGCCTCGTCGCCAACCAGCGGTTCGGCTGCCACGTCGACGGGGTCTCCATCTCCGAGACCCAGGTGGCGTTCGCCAATGAGCAGGCCGGCAAGCACGGCGTGGCCGACAAGGTGCGCTTCCATCTCAAGAACATGCTGGACACGGGCTTCGAGACGGGCCGCTTCCGGGCCATCTGGAACAACGAAAGCACCATGTACGTCGACCTGTCCCAGCTGTTCCCCGAGTACGCCCGGATGCTGAGTCACGGCGGGCGGTACGTGACCATCACCGGCTGCTACAACGACGCCTACGGGCTGCCGTCCCGGGCCGTCAGCGAGATCAACGCCCACTACATCTGTGACATCCACCCACGGAGCAGCTACTTCAAGGAGATGGCGAAGAACCGTCTCGTCCCGGCTGCCGTCGTGGACCTGACCGAGGCCACCATCCCGTACTGGGAGCTGCGCGCCCAGTCGCCCCTGGCCACGGGCATCGAGAAGGCCTTCCTGACCGCGTACAAGGACGGCAGCTTCCAGTACCTGCTCATCGCGGCCGACCGGGTCTGACGGAACGAAGCCCGTCGGCCCCCGGCGGCGGGACGCCGGGGGCCGACGGGCTTCAGCGCCGGGGCTTGGCCTTGCGCAGGGTCGCGGGAACCTGTTCGAGGCCGGTGACCACCTCGGTGACGGATGCCGCCGGGCCGCCGAGCCTGTGCGGCTACGCCAGCCGGGTACGGCCCACGGTGCGGGCAGGGCGGGCGTCAGCTTCGCGTCAGGAGCTTTTGGAGGACGGCCGCTGCGCTGATGTCGCGGTCCTTCGTCGCGGTGAGGAGGGTGACGGCTCCGTCACGGGTCAGGTCCTTGAGGTGCTGGAGGGGTGTCGCGTGGGCCGTGTCGGACAGTTCGGCGCGATAGCGGCGGGTGAACTCCTCGAAGCGGGCGGGGTCGTGTCCGTACCACTTGCGCAGCTCGGTGGAGGGCGCGACGTCCTTGCACCACTCGTCGAGTGCGGCAGCGCCCTTGGTCAGACCACGCGGCCAGATGCGGTCGACGAGCACCCGGCTCCCGTCGGCCTCCTCGGGCGGGTCGTAGACCCTGCGCACCTGTACTTGCCGTGACCGCTGCATGAGCTCATCGTTCCGTGCGGCCGGGCGGGACGCACCTGGAGCGGCCGTCGCACCGTCCTGTTTCGCCCCGTGCTGTTCGTAGTGGCCGGTTCGGGATGGGGGCCGGGGCCGGGCAGCGGGTCGGGTTCGGGCCGGGGATCGCGGCCGGGAGGGGGCGACGGCGGGGGTCGCTCGGGTTCGGGCTGCGGCGGTGCCGGTGGTACGGGGTCCGGGCGGGGAGCCGGCGCGGGGCCCGGTGGGGGAACGGGGCCGGGCGACGGAGTGGGCTCGGGCGGCACCGGGATGGGCGGGGTCCTGTGCTCGTGCGCCTCGTGCATGGCGTTCAGCGTTCCTCCGGTCCGTACGCGGCCGTACGCGGCCGTACGCGGCCGTACGCGGCCGTACGCGGCCGTACGTGGCGGGCGGCTGCGGGCTCGCGGCCGCGCCGCCCGTCACCGGCTCCGGCCCACGGCCGGTGCGGTCCACTCCCGCCAAGCTGGCACACCTGGCACCTGGAGGCCTGCCGCCCGTGCTCCGTCCGGAGCAGTGCCGGTGCTCCTCCGTATGCGGTGCCGGGGCACGAATCCCGTCCGGTACGGGACTTCCGGCAGTGTCAGGGACGCGTTCCGGGGTAGCCGCAGAACCGTGCCGATGCATACGACCGACATCCCCGAGGAGGACTCCCATGGGGTACCCGGACACTGCCGGCCAACGGCCGGAGAGCAATGACGTCGTGGCTTTGCTCATGAATCAGCACGAGGAGATCCGGACCCTTCTCGACGAAGTACTGGAGCGCACCGGAGAGGAGCGGCGGCATGCCTTCCGGCATCTCGTCCACCTGCTCGCGGTGCACGAAACCGCCGAAGAAGAGGTCGTCCACCCCTACGCCCGGCGGGCCGCGGAGGGCGGCGAGCACGTGGTGGCCGACCGGCTCAAGGAAGAGGACGCGGCCAAGCGGGCGCTGAAGCGGCTGGAGAGCCTGGACCCCGACGGGCCCGCCTTCGTCGAGGAGTTCACGTCCCTGCGCGAGTCCGTGCGCGCCCACGCGCGGGCGGAGGAGACGTACGAGTTCACCCGGCTGCTGGATGCCGGCGACCCCGCCCGGCTGCAGGCGCTCGCCAAGGCCGTGCGCGCGGCGGAGGCCGTCGCACCGACACGCCCGCACCCGGGGACGGATTCCGCCGCCAAGAACGCCCTGTTCGGCCCTCCGGCCGCGGTGGCGGACCGCGCCCGTGACGCGATGCGCAAGGTGCTGGGCCGGAGCTGAGCAGCGGCCCGCCCCCCGATCGGCGGTCCGCCCCCTGTGGCGGCCCGTCGCGGCGGCCGTCGCGGCGTACGCCCTCCGGGCCGTCCCGAGGCTCCTGTGACTGCCCCGCTGAGCCGGGACGAGGCCGACGACCCCTGGCGGGGCGATGGGGCGGCGGCCCCGCACGGCCGGTCACGGGGCCGGCCCGCCGCAGGCCCGGCGCCCGGCGCGCACGCAGCCGAGCGCGTTGCCGGGCGGTCCAGTCCTTCAGCGCCGGTCAGTCCCCCTTCCGGGCGGCTTCGTTCACTTCGTCGGCGATCTCCTTGTCCAGTGCGGCCCTCACCAGCGCGGCCGCGAACGCCGGAGCGTCCTCACGCTTGACGAGCCGTGCCAGCGCACCGGATGCGCGCGGCAACCCGAGGCGTGCGGCTCCCTCAGCGGCCTTGCCGTCGAAACACGGGTGCACCTCCGGCCACACGCCCTGGACTTCCCGCAGGAAGATGTTCACGCCCGCCGGCCCGAGCCCCGGCAGCTCTTGCAGCAGCTTCCGCAGCCGCCCGGGATCGCCGTCGGCTTCCTCGCGCATCCGCCGGACGTCGCCGCGGTACCGGTCGAGGAGGAGTTGCGCGCCGTCGCCGAGCTGGGTGGCCGTCCGCTCGTCGTAGCGGCGGTAGCCGCCCTTGCCCAGCGCATCCACGCGCTGCTGCCAGGTCGCCCCGGCCATCCGCCGCGGATCCTTCATCCCGGCCTCCGCCAGGCAGCGTGCGGCTTCGACCGCGACGGACGCCCGGATCCGCGCGCTGAGCAGACAGGCCAGCACGACCAGGCGGTACAGCGGCTGCGGGGTGTCCCGCAGCCGGATGCCCGCCTCCTCGGCGTACGTCCGCCCGTACATCCGCAGCAGCGTGGCCGCGGTCCGCTGGTCGCCGGTGCTCATGGAACGAGTGTGTCCTGCTCCGGCCCCGTCCGGTCGGCGGACGCCCGTCGCCGCACCACCCGCCCCACGCGATCACCCGGAAGGCCGAAATCACCCGGGAACGCTGAAATCGGCCGGAGGGCGGCTTCGGGTCACCGCGCGTGACGAGCCCACGGCGGCGCCGTGGCATCCGTCCGGCCGCCGGCCCGCTCACCTGCACGAGCGATGCCGCGGGGGCGGTGATAGGAAGGAACGGAGGCCGGCGGCCCGAGTCCCAGGAGCGGTGGATGAGCGTGGAGAGTCCCGGGCCCGGTGTCGTCGAGGTCGCTCTCGCGCCGGGCTCGCGGCCGGCCGGCGGCGAGGAGGACGAATTGCGGGCGGGCCTCGCCGAGAGGCCTCGCCGCATCCCGCACCGCTACAACTACGACACGGTGGGCTCACAGCTGTTCGAGGAGATCAGCCGCTTGCCCGCCTACTACCCTCCTCGCTCGGAACGCAGGCTGCTGCGTGACCACGGAGCCGAGATGGTGGGCCTGTCGGGCGCCACCGAGCTCGTGGACCTCGGGGCCGGCAGCGCGGAGAAGTCGGAGATCCTGCTGGCGGCCATGGAGACGAACGGGCTCCTCGGCGCGTACACCGGCATCGACGTGAGCCTCGAACCGATGCGGGCCGCCGCCCTCCGTCTCGGGGCCCGGTGGCCGGCGGCCCGCATCACCCTGGTGCACGGTGACTTCGCCACCGCCCTGCCGTGGCTCCGAGGCGGTGGGACAGGACGCCTCATGGCCATGCTCGGCAGTACCTTCGGATGTCTGACGCCACCCGAGCGATCCGGCTTCCTGCGCGCTTTGCGGGCCTGCTGCGGACCGCGCGACCACGTGCTGATCTGCGCCGACCTCTTCCAGCCGGTGGACACCGTGCGCCGGGCGTACCGCGCCGGATGCACGGGGGAACGGCCGGTGCGCCGCTTGTTCGCCCTCAATACCCTGGCTCACCTCAACAGGGAATACGGGGCCGATTTCGACCCCGCCTTCTTCGAACCGGACGTGGTCTACGACGTCCCCCGCAGGCAGGTGCGAGGCGAGATCCGTAGCACCAGACGCCAGCGGGTGGTGGTCTCCCGGCTCGGCACGGCCCTCGACTTCGCCGAGGACGAGACGCTCTTCTACGACGTGCTGCACAAATTCGAGCTGGGCGAACTGCTGGGGGAAGTGGAATCCTTCGGCTTCCGGTGCCGCCGGCACTGGGTGGAGGAGGAATTCCAGTACGCGGCCCTGCTGCTGAGGTGAGCGCGAGCGTGGGCGCGAGGGCGAGCTGAGGTGCGCCTTCGCGCACCCGGGGCCGGGGCTTTCCCTGCTCGGGGCCGGACAGGCGGCGGCGTTCAGGCAGCCTGCCTGCCGCTGTCCTCGGCAAGCGGGCCGACAGGCGACGCCCGGTCCCCCGGCGGGGCCGGCTCCTGGGAGGGAAGGCCGGGCACGGCCCGCAGAGGGCGCTGAGACTGTACGGGGTGCCCGGGCGCGGGGCTGCTCAGCAATCGTTCCTCATAACGGCCCAGCGCGAGCACCACGCACAACAGGAAAGGAGGCAGGAGCAGGGCGACGGCGACCACGAGGGCCCCTTCCGCAGTGGCGGTGTGTTCCCCATCGCCTTGCCGTACATGCCGGATACAAACACTCCTGCCCACGACGCCGGGGCCGTGCCGCCGCGCTGTTTAGCCGCCCCGCCCCCGGGAACCCGGGGGCCGTCATCCGCCCGCGCCGGTGGGAAACACCAGCGCGGGACTGCCGGGGAAGGACCGCCGGCCAAAGCACAAGGAGACACCATGCGGGCCCTGACCTGGCACGGAAGACGGGACGCCCGGGTGGAGACCGTGCTCGCCCCGGGAGCGGTGGCATGAACTCCCGGCCCCGGGCGGCGCTGTTCGACGTGGACGGCACTCTGGTCGACACCAACTACCTGCACGCGGTCAGCTGGTGGGAGGCGTTCCACCAGGCCGGGCACCGGGTCGCGATGACGGACATCCACCACACCGTCGGCATGGGTTCGGACCGGCTGCTGGACCGTCTGCTCGGCGAGGACCGCGACCGGGACGGGGACGAGGCCGTCAGCTGTGCGCACAAGGCGATCTACGCGACGTGGTTCGACCGGCTGCCGGTCCTCGACGGCGCGCCCGGCCTGCTGCGGGCGCTCGCGAGCCGCGGCTGGCGGATCGTCCTGGTGACCTCCGCCCAAGGCTCCGAGCTCGGCGCGCTCCGCCGCGCGATCGGCGCCGACGACGTCATCCACGCCGCCACCAGCGCCGACGACGTGGACTCCAGCAAACCCGCGCCGGACCCCGTCCACCAGGCGCTGGAGCAGGCCGGGACCGACGCCGGACGCGCCCTGTTCGTCGGGGACACCGTGTGGGACGTCAAGGCGGCCCGCGCCGCCGGAGTGGACTGCGTCGCCCTGCAATCGGGCGGCATCGCCCGCGCCGAACTCGAGGCCGAGGGCGCCGTGGCCGTCTACCGGGACCCGGCCGACCTGCTGGCAGGGCTGGACGACAGCCCGTTCGCCGGCCGGGAACGGGAAGGCGAACGGTAGCGCGCCGGGCCCGCCTCCCCGCGGCACCCGTTCGTGCCCCGCCGCGGGCCGGCGGCTCGGCGGGCAAGCGTCGCGCAGGCACACCGGCTCGGCCACCTGGAGCATTCCCGGCGCAGGCGCCCCGCCCGTTTCGGCTTGCCGCCTCCGGGAAGGCGGGTCAGCCTGAGGAGGCGCGCGGCGCTGCCGCCGCCGGCCCCGAGAGAACCGCACGACGAGGAAGGACGTACGCGCGTGCCCGATCGCTCCGCGTCAGGCCGAGGCTCCTCGGGCCCCGACGCCAAGGACCAGCAGCTGGACCGGTTCCGCGCCGCGCCCCGCCACGACGCGCTCACCACCGATCAGGGGGTGCGCGTCGACGACACCGACAACGCGCTGCGCGCCGGGCACCGGGGCCCCACCCTGCTGGAGGACTTCCACAACCGCGAGAAGATCACGCACTTCGACCACGAGCGCATCCCCGAACGCGTCGTGCACGCCCGGGGCGCGGGCGCCTACGGCTACTTCGAGCCGTACGAGTCGCTCAGCGAGTACACCTGCGCCGACTTCCTCGCCGAGGCGGGCCGCCGCACCCCGGTGTTCGTCCGCTTCTCCACCGTGCAGGGGCCGCGCGGATCCGCCGACACCGTCCGCGACGTCCGCGGCTTCGCCACCAAGTTCTACACCCGCGAGGGCAACTACGACCTCGTCGGCAACAACATGCCGGTGTTCTTCATCCAGGACGCCGTCAAGTTCCCCGACTTCGTGCACGCGGTGAAGATGGAGCCGCACAACGAGATGCCCACCGGCGCCTCCGCGCACGACACCTTCTGGGACTTCTGCTCCCTCCAGCCCGAGTCCACCCACATGCTGATGTGGCTGATGTCGGACCGTGCCATCCCGCGCAGCTTCCGGATGATGCAGGGCTTCGGCGTGCACACCTTCCGCTTCGTCACCGCCGACGGGCGCGGCACGTTCGTGAAGTTCCACTGGAAGCCCGTGCTCGGCGTCCACTCCCTCGTGTGGGACGAAGCGCAGATCGCGGCCGGCCGCGACCCCGACTTCAACCGCCGCGACCTGTGGGAGGCCATCGAGGCGGGCGAGTACCCGGAGTGGGAGCTCGGCGTCCAGCTCGTGCCGGAGGAGGACGAGTTCGCCTTCGACTTCGACCTGCTCGACGCCACGAAGATCATCCCCGAGGAGCAGGTGCCCGTACGGCCCGTCGGCCGGCTCGTCCTCGACCGCAACCCGCAGAACTTCTTCGCCGAGACCGAACAGGTCGCCTTCCACACGGCGAACGTCGTCCCGGGCATCGACTTCACCAACGACCCGCTGCTGCAGGGCCGCAATTTCTCCTACCTCGACACCCAGCTGATCCGTCTCGGCGGCCCGAACTTCAGCCAGCTCCCCGTCAACCGGCCGATCGCGGACGTCCACCACAACCACCGCGACGGCTTCGGCCAGCAGGTCATCCACCCGGGCACCAACTACTTCCCGAACTCGCTCGGCGGCGGCTGTCCGGCCCACGCGGGCGCGGGCGGCGGCGCCGGGGTCTTCCGGCACTACGCGGAGCGCGTGGACGGCGACAAGATCCGGGTGCGCAGCGAGAGCTTCAAGGACCACTACAGCCAGGCCGCGCTGTTCTGGAACAGCATGGCCGACTGGGAGCGGCGGCACATCGTCGAGGCGTTCCGCTTCGAGCTGGGCAAGGTCGACGCGGTCGAGGTGCGCGAGCGGATGACCGGCAACCTCGCCCACGTCAACCAGGACCTGGCGGCCGAGGTCGCCGAGGGCCTCGGCCTGCCCGCCCCGGCGCCGGTCGGCGGCGTCACCGCTGCCGCGTCACCCGCCCTCAGCCAGGAGAACCTGGCCGGTACGGGCATCCGTACGCGCAAGGTCGCCGTCCTGGCCGCCGACGGCACGGACACCGGGCAGGTCACGGCGGTCCGGGACCGGCTCACCGCCCGGGGCGCGATCGTCGAGGTCCTGGCCGCCAAGGACGGCACCGTCCAGGGCGCCGGCGGCGAGCCCCTCGACGTGGACCGCGCCCTGCCGACCATGGGCTCCGTCCTCTACGACGCCGTCGTCGTCCCCGACGGTGCCCAGGCGGTCTCCGCTCTGGCCGCCGACCCCGCGGCCGTGCGGTTCGTCGAGGAGGCGTACCGGCACGGCAAGCCGCTGGCCGTCCTCGGCGACGGCACCCGGCTGCTCACGGCCGCGCGGCTGCCCGAGGACGTCGTCCTGGGCGAGTCCGCTCCGGGCTACGGGGTGTTCACCGGCAACGGCACCGCCCCCGCGGAGGACCTCGCCGACGCCTTCGCCGAGGCCATCGGGCAGCACCGGTTCCCCCACCGCCCCGGACTGCTCAACTGAGGCGCGACACGATCCGGGCCCGGGCCCGGCGACCTTCCGGGGGTTACAGTGCGGTCCATGCGGCTGCTCCTGACCTCCGACACGCACCTGCCGACCCGGGCCCGCAGACTGCCGCCGCTCCTCCTGGCCGCGATCGACGACGCCGATGCCGTCCTCCACGCCGGCGACTGGACCGACGTCGCCACCCTGGAGCTGTTCACCGCCCGCGCCCGCCGTCTCATCGCCGTCCACGGCAACAACGACGGCCCCGAGCTGCGTGCCCGCCTGCCCGAGACCGCTCACGCCGAGCTCGGCGGGCTGCGCTTCACGGTCGTCCACGAGACCGGCCCGGCCCGCGGCCGGGAGAACCGCTGCGCCGAGCGCTTCCCCTCCACCGACGTCCTGGTCTTCGGCCACAGCCACATCCCCTGGGACACCGTCGCCCCCGGCGGGCTGCGTCTGCTGAACCCCGGCTCACCGACGGACCGGCGCCGTCAGCCCCACCGCACGTACATGACCGCCCATGCCGCCGACGGGAGGCTCACGGCGGTGACCCTGCACCGTATCGAGGCGGCGGAGGCCGGGTAGGACCACGGGCCGCCGCCGCACCGCATGCCCCGCAGGGTTCCGGGTACCCGGGGCGCGCCCGCCGCATCCGCGCGGCGGGGTGAACGACCACGACCACGGAGGTGGCCGGCATGGCCCGGCAGCAGCCCAGGAAGACACCCCGCGACCAGCGCGGACCGGGAGCTCATTCCGGTCAGGAGAGCCAGGCGCGCGAGCGCTCCGTGCCGGGCACGGCGAGCGCCCGCGAGGGCTACGGGAGCGAGGGCGGCACCGCACACGACGAGGCCCTGGAAGGGGTGAGGGCGCCCGGCGAGCGGGGGGAGAAGGACAGGGCGAAGGAGCGGACGCGCGACGAGGGGCACGGCAAGAGGACCCAGCCGTGACCGCCCGGCGCGGCGAGAAACCTGCGGGCCGCCGCAAGGCCGTTCCCCGGGACATGCAGGACCAGCAGGCGTCGCCACCGCCGGACCGGAGCACGGCAGGCCCGGAATCCTCTCGCGGCTCGAGGAACGCCGGGAGAGCCGGGAGAACTGAGGGCGCCGGGGGAGCGGACAAGCGCACCGACAGGACGGGCGGCCTCAAGCAGCCGAAGGCGGACGAGCCCCCGGACTGAGGCCGGCGCCTACCCGGCCAGCGCCCCTCCCAGGTCGCCCCGGGCCCTGCTCGTGCCCGGGGCGGCCGGGGCGTCCGGGCCCGGCGCGGGCTCCTTCGCGGCCGGCCGGCGGGCGAAGGGCAGCCGGCGCATCAGACGCGTCACCACCGCGGCGTACGCGATGCCGATGACGAGCGAGGCGCACAGCGCCAGCATCGGCGAGTGGCCCTTGAGGTGCGGGTAGACCTGCCAGTGCGTCAGGTAGATGGAGAGGGAGCTGCCGGCCAGCAGGCCGGCCGCCCGGTTGAGGGTCCTGGTGCTCGGCAGGACCGGGCACCACACCAGCAGGAGCAGGCCGCAGATGACCACGACCTCCCGCTGGGCCTGGCCGAAGTGGAAGAGCCCGGGCACGGACACCAGGACCGTCGTGGTCACCAGCAGGCGGTGCCGCACGGTGGTCGCCTTGGCCGCGGCCCAGCCCAGGGCGAAGAGCCAGAAGACGACGACCGGCGTCAGGTGCGGGACGCGCAGGTCGAACCCGGGGAGGTTGTAGCGGGTGACCAGCCCGAGCGCTATCAGGGCGGCGGGAAAGGCGAACGGGAACCGGCGTTCGGTGCGGTCCAGCGCCGGGACGGCCAGGCAGACGGCCAGGGCGACCAGGAAGTATACGAGGGCCTCGACGAACCAGTAGTGCCACTCCTGCCGGCCCTCGTGCGAGCCGATGACGCTGTTGAGCAGGACCGCGTTCTCCAGGTCGTAGCCCCGGCCGAGGAAGACCACGAGGCTGATCCAGGCGACGCTCGGCAGGGCGATGCGCGTGATGCTGTGCCATGCGTGCCGGGCGCGCTCGCGGCGCGGCGCCGAGGTGAGGTGGAAGCGGGCGAAGTTGAAGCCGGCGATGCCGAGCAGCACGTGTGCCCCGCCCTGGACGACGAACAGGGGTATGTGGGAGCCGACGATGAGGACGATGGCGACGGCGCGGAGGGCGACTCCGGTCTCCAGCGTGCGCATGCGGCGCGCGGCCGGGCGGTGCCCGGGCCGGGGGAGGGGACCCGCCGGCCGGAGTCCGCGGATCGGCCGGGTGTGCCAGTCGGCGGGGAGGCGGCCCAGCATCTGCTCGATCCGCAGCGACATCTCCACGTAGGAGAGGGAGTCGCCGCCGAGGCCGACGAAGGTGCTGTCCTCGGTGACGTCGGTCCGGCCGAGGACCTCCGCGTAGAGACGGCAGAGCGCCGTGGTGACGGTCACGGCCGCCGTCCCGGGCGCCGTCGCCGGCGGCTCCTCGGCTCCGGGCGCCCGCGCCTGCTGCCGTACGGCCCGGTAGTCGGGCTTGCCCGTGGCGAGCCGCGGCAGTTCGGCGAAGTGGCTTACGTGCACGGTGTGGACGGGTAATCCGCTCACTTCCGCCGCCAGCCGCCGCAGGTGCGCGAGGTCACGGGGAGGTGCGCCGGTGACGGCCACGATCATCCGCTCGTCGTCGCCCGTGCAGCAGGCGGTGATGCCGTGCCGCTCCAGCACCGACTCGATGCGCTGCGGGTCGATGCGCAGGCCGAGGATCTTCAGGAACCGGCTGCTCCGGCCGACCACCTCGTACAGCCCGCGGTCCGTGCGCCGCGCTATGTCCCCGGTGCGCAGCTCGTCGACGGTGCGCCCCAGGCGCAGGTCCGCCGGGGTCCGGGCGTAGCCCAGCATGACGTTCGGCCCGCGGTACACCAGCTCGCCGGCGCCCGGGCCGGCCGGGTCGCCGGGGAGGGGCTCGATGCGGAAGGAGCCGCCGGGGACGGGGACGCCGATTGACCGCGGGTGCGCGAAGACGAGTTCGGGCGGCAGGTAGGCCATGCGGGCGGTGGCCTCGGTCTGTCCGTACATCACGAACAGCTCCCAGCCGGCGCGCCGGCCCAGGTCCGCGTAGCTGGCCACGCGCTCGGGCGCCAGCCGGCCGCCGGCCTGGGTGACGTAGCGCAGGTGGGGCAGGCGCATGGCGGCGAATCCGACCCTGTCGAGCAGGTCGAAGGTGTGCGGGACCCCGGCGAAGGACGAGCCGCGGGCGGAGCGGAAGAGCTCCCAGAAGCGCGGGTCGGACACGGAGAGGTCGGTGAGGATCAGTCCTGCGCCGCGCAGGAGGTGGCTGTGGACGACCGAGAGGCCGTAGCAGTAGTGCATGGGCAGCGTCGTGGCGGCCCGGTCGTCCTCACGGATGTCCAGGCACGAGCTGATGGATTCCGCGTTCGCCTGGAGGTTGCCGTGGGAGAGGCGCACGAGCTTCGGCGAGCCCGTCGAGCCGGAGGTGCTCAGCAGCAGCGCGAGGTCGGGGTGGAGCTCGTGCGCCGAGACGGCGCGCCGCTCGTCGATGTGCCACGTACCGTCGTCGGCGGGCCGCGCGACCACATCGGGGTCGTACGCGGCGACCAGCGATTCCATGGCGGAGCCGCTGCCCGGTGACAGGAGGACGGGATGGCCGGCGGCCAGGGCCGCGAGATGGATGACGAGCGCGTCGGCCGCGTTGGCGCCGGCGAGCAGCACGAGACGCCGCCGTGGGCCGAGGCGCCGGGCGGCGGCCGTCACGCGCTCGGCGAGCTCGCGGTACGAGACCTCACCGGTGGGAGTGATGAGGGCTGTGTGATCACCATGAGTTGCGAGGGCGCGGGCGAAGGGGACCGATTCGACTCCGTTGGACTGGCCGAAAGAGAGCGTCACGCCGAGTATCGTAGATAAGGGTTGCTTTACCTGGAAGACCGGCGGAGAGGGTCTTTTCCGGAAGGTGGACTTCCCCGCCTCTGCTCGAAAACCTGTCTCTGACCTGCAGCAATGATCCAAAGCTGTTACAGGTCGGCGTTCCGTGCGGCTTCCTAGATCATTTGATGAAGCTCTCCGCGCTTTTGACGGACTTTACCCAGGCGATTGGCTATTGGGGTTTCTCGTGGGGCATTTTCGGCCTCCGGGCCCGTCGTCGGAGCAGAAGGCCCTCCGGCCGGAGCGGGAGGGCCTTCTGCTCGGGATGTCAGGGAGCGATGGGCAGCTGACGCTTGTGGTCGGTGAGGCGGTAGCGGCGGACGATCGTGTCGAAGGCCCGCTCGTCCACCGGCTTGCCCTCCAGGAAGTCGTCGATGTCGTCGTAGGTGACCCCGAGCGCGTCCTCGTCGGCCTTGCCCGGGTCGAGGGTCTCCAGGTCGGCCGTCGGGGTCTTCCACACCAGCTCGGCGGGCGCGCCCAGCGCGTCCGCGACGGCGCGCACCCGGCGCTTGGTCAGGCCGGTCAGCGGCACCAGGTCGGCCGCGCCGTCGCCGAACTTGGTGAAGAAGCCGGAGACCGCCTCGGCGGCGTGGTCGGTACCGACGACCAGGCCGTCGTGGGCACCGGCCACCGCGTACTGGGCGATCATGCGCTGCCGGGCCTTGATGTTGCCGTGCACGAAGTCCTGGTGGTGGGCGTCGCGGAAGCCGACGCCGGCGGCCAGCGAGGCGTCGAGTGCGGCGTCGCTCGCGGGCTTGATGTCCACGGTCAGCAGGTGGTCGGCACGGATGAACGAGAGCGCGAGCTGAGCGTCGTGCTCGTCGGCCTGGACCCCGTAGGGCAGCCGCATCGCGTAGAACCGGGCCTCGTGCCCGGCGGCGCGGGCCCGCTCGACGGCGAGCTGGCACAGCCGGCCCGCGGTGGTGGAGTCGACGCCGCCGCTGATGCCGAGCACGAGGGAGCGCAGACCGGTGGAGGTCAGCCGCTCGGCGAGGAAGGCCACCCGGCGCTCGATCTCCCGCTCGGCCTCGAAGGTCTCGGCGACCTCCAGTTCCCGGGCGATCTCCTGCTGCAGGGCGATGGACGCCGGCTCGCTCACGTCTGCTCCTCGTTGCGCTTCACGATGTGCTGTCGCGCCCACCCTAGCCGGGACGTGTTCGAGCAGGTGGAAGCGGTTCCTGCGGTGAGCGCGGTGTGCAGGTCACGGAACGGCGGCGGTGAGGCGGACGGAGCTCAGGTGGGTGCCGGGTCCCGCGGGGTGCGTCAGCCGCATGCCGGCAGGTACGTCTCCGAGGGCCTCCGCCACTTCTCGGTGCGGGTGGCCGAAGAGGTCGACGTCCTGCCAGACGACCGGTGTGGTGGCCGAGGTGCTCGGCGCGTCGCCGATCCGGTCGAGAGCGACGTAGTCCATCCCCTCCCCGTGCCTGCTGCCGATCAGCAGCGAGACGCCTCCGTACTCGGCGGCGAACGACCAGTTCAGCCCGCACACCCAGGTCTCACGCACGTCGCACAGCGTGGCGAGGGTCCACTGCGCCGCGCGCTCGGCCATGCCGAAGGCCAGCGTCCCGGCTCCGCGGGGCAGGACGATCCCCGTCCGGGGCAGCAGCTCGAACATCCCGCGACGGTACCCGGTCCGGCGTCGGCTCCGGAGCCGGCTGACCGCAAGAGTTGGCTGACTGACCGATCGTCTGTGGCGGGACTGTGACAGGGGATTGTGGTGTGCGCCACGGCGGGCCGTGGGGCGGTCCTGGTCGAATCGGCACATGCTTCGTGTCTTTCGCGCTTTTCCCCTCGCCCTCACGGGTGTCCTGCTGCTCACGGCGTGCGGTTCTCAGGTGGCGGGGTCAGGGGATGGCGGCCCGGCGCGGACGCCAGGGTCCGGCTCCGGTTCGCCGGGCTCTTCCGGTGAACCCTCGTGCGGGGACCGGGCGTCCGGCGAAGCCTCCGCGCCCGGCTCACCGGCCGCGCCCGGCAGTGCTGCCGGCGAGCCGGGCAAGGGCGGCGTGAAGATCACCGGTGTGAGCCCGGGGGCGCGTCCCTGTGCCGGGTTCGAGGTCACCAACCACAAGAGCGAACCCTTTACGTACACGGTCACCTTCACGTTCACGTCGGATTCCGGTGAGGCACTGCAGACGGTGAAGGAATCGGTGCCCTCGGTCGGGCCGGGGCAGACCGTGAAGCGCACGGTCACCATGAGCGAACGTGGTCCGGGCGCCCGGAACGACATCACGGGTGTGCGGATCACGACGGTGAGGAGCGTGCCCGCTGCCGAAGCCCCGTCCCGAGGGGGCGCCTGCCCGTCATCGGGAGTGCATGTGTACGCGGACGAAGGGGACGCCGCCATGGGGCTGCGCGTCGTGGGGCTCCTGCTGGAGAACTGCGGCACGCGGCCCTACCGGCTCAACGGCTACCCGCAGCTCCAGCTCCTCGACGGGGACCACCGGCCCGTGGACAGCGTGAAGATCCTCCGTGGCGGCAGTGCCATCGCGACCGGTACCGGAGCCGACGGGGAGCCTCGGCAGCTGGTCCTGCAACCCGGCGAGCGGGCGCACTCCGGTCTGGTCTGGCGCAACACCACCGGGGGCGGCGACGCCGTGAACGTCCCCTACGCGAGGGTGCGGCCGCAACCCGGTGCTCCTGCGGTGACGGTGGCGCCCGAGTTCGACCTGGGCACGACGGGACAGCTCGGCGTCGGCCCTTGGAAGAAGGACGAGACGCGTGCGCCGGGCGGCGATGGCACGTCCGGTGCGCAGGCGCCTGACAGGCCGTCTGCCGCGAGACCGTCCGCGGCCGGTGCCCCTGCCCGGCCGTGAGGGGGTTCCCGTCCCGGTGCTTGCCCCGGTGCGGCCTCGGCGCTGCCCGGGGAACCCGGCGCTTCAGTGCAGGATCTTCTCCTTCGCGCGGCGGAACTCCTCGTCGGAGATGTCTCCTCTGGCGCGGACCTCCGAAAGCTTCATGAGCTCGTCGGCCTCGCTTCTGCGGCCCGTTCCGCCGGCCGTCTCGCGGATGTAATGGTCGAGCGCCTCCTGCTGTGCTTGGAGGTGACGCCGTTCGCGGGACCCCATGCTCCGGCCGCGGGCGAGGACGTAGACGAAGACGCCGAGGAAGGGCAGCAGGATGGTGAGGAGGAGCCAGCCGGTCTTGGCCCAGCCGCTGAGCGTGTCGTCGCGGAAGATGTCGGCGATCACACGGAACAGCAGGATGAACCACGAGACCCACAGGACTATCCAGAGGACGGTCCAGAACGCACCCAGGAGCGGGTAGTCGTAGGCCAGATATACGTAGTCGTTCATGATCGGGTCCTATCGGAGTCCTATCGGGGTCCTATCGGGTCCTTTGTCCTTTCCGTGCCGTCCACGGTGGAGGCGGCGCCGAGTACCGCGAGGACGGCCAGGACGACGACGGCGATGCCGAGGACCAGGGCGACGCATGCAGCCGTCGGGTAGTTCCAGAGGACCAGCGCTACGACCGCTGCTGCGATGACGATGCCGGTGGTCCAGCGCCGGTGCGTATCCAGCCAGTGGCCCGTGGCGCCGGTGCGCAGACCGGAGCGGGCCATGGCCCGTCCGGTGGCGCCGGTGGCCCGGGAGGTCGCCGAGCGGATGAACCGGGCGCCGCGTCCGGGTCCGTAGAGATATCCGGCCACTGCCGCGATGACGGCCGTGACGAGGACCGTGCGGGTGCTGTTGCGCAGGAAGCGGACGAAGGTGTCGTAGACCGAGGCGGCCGCGTCCGCCGGCAGCATCGTGGTCGGGACGGAGTCCAGATAGACGCGCCGTGCGATGACGAGCCCCAGCAGGAGCAGCACCATCATCACGCCGGTGCCGATGGCCGCGACCATGAGCGTCACCCTGTGCGCGGGTGCCGTCCACACGGCGAGCGCCGCCAGGGCGACCACGGTGACGGGCAGCCACGTCCCGACGACGTTGAGCAGGCGCATGGTGTCCTGGGCGTCGTCGAGCTTGTCGGTCCGGAACAGCGGGATCGTCTTGTCGGTGTCGGGGATGTTCGCGGCCTTCTCGTACCCCTCGTCGACCAGCTTCTCCTGGACCTTGTCCAGGACGGTGCCCAGGTCCAGGACGACGCTGTCGCCCTTGGCCTCCACGGCGCTGCTCCCCTCGCCGGTGAGCGTCTTGACCAGGGCCGCGTGGGCCCGCCGGTTCGCACCGTCCCACAGCTGCGCGAACTGGTCGCTCGTGACGACCTTGCCGACCACGGTGTGAACGGCCGTGGTGAGAGCGTCCTTGAGGGGACCGGCGAGGAGGTGGGACTTGTCCACGATCGCCGGTGGGGCGTCGGTCTTGGCGAGCGCGTTGCTCAGGGCGTCGGTGATGCCCTTGACGTCGACGTTGTCGACCACGCGGGTGGTCAGCCGGTCCGTGACGGCGTTCTGCACGGACGGGTCCCTGGCCAGCGGCGCGACGGTCCGGACGTAACGGTCGGTGTCCGAGACCTGGCTGTCGGCCCAAGCCGCCACGACCGCGAGGGGCGAGAGCACGAAGGCGAGCACCAGCAGGACGGACGCCGCGGCGTAGCGCAGCCGCCGGTGGCGCAGGGCCTCCCGCCCGCGAAGGCGCGCGTAGTCGCGGCGTTCGCTGGGGGTCAGCGGGCCGTCGCGGTACGGAGGGCCGGACCCCTGGGGGCCGAGAGCGCGAGGCGGGTCCATGGCCTGCTCCCTCCTGCTGGGCGCGGGGCGGCCCGAAAGGGCACGGGCCGAACGCTTGAAGGGCCGGTCTCATGCGTAGGGTCGGCGTTGCCCGGCACGAACCGCATCACCCGTGGCGGATGAGCCGGACGGGCACCGCCCGTCAACCGGGCAGGCGGCGCATCTCCTCCACCTTCAGGCCGAGGTCCTGGAAGCGGGCGAGGAGCCCGGACAGGTGGGCCTCGTCCGTGACCGAGCCGAAGAACAGCGTCTGCCGCGGGACCGGTTCGGCCGCCAGTTCCGGGAACGCCTCGGCCATGAGGGGGGAAACGTCACCCGTCACGCGGAATTCGTAGCGCATGGTCATGGTCGGTCTGCTTCCGCCGTCGGGGCGCACCATGGTGCACGCACCCCACCAGAGGCAGCGTGCGCGCTTCGAAGGCCTCCGCCACCACCCGGAACAGGTGGTCAGAGGAGTGGTCAATGGAGTGGTCAAAGGATGTGCAGTTCCCTGCCTCGCTCCACGGCATCGCGACGCCGTGAGACGCACAGCTTGCGGTAGACGCTCCGCAGATGGGTCTTCACGGTGTTGACGGAGAGGGTGAGCTCGGCGGCGATCTCGTCGGCGGACATCATCTTCTGCACGCACAACAGCACGTCGCGTTCCCGGCTGCTGAGGGGTTGGACGAGGCCGGCGGGCGGTTCGCTTCCGTGCACGCCGAGCCAGGCTCCCCGGTCCTGTGCAGGACCGGCACCGGCCGCCTCGTTCAGCAGGTGGCGCAGCCAGGGACCGGCTTCGGCGAAGGGCCGGCGCAGCCGCTCGGGCCGGGCGGCGTCCAGGGCCCGGTCGAGCAGGCGCCGAGCGGCCGCCCGGTCGTCGGCCAGGAGCGCGGCGCGGGCCCGTAGCAGCCGGATGCTCACCCGGTCCGTCAGGCTCGGGTCAGGGGAGGCCTCGGCACGGGCCAGCAGCCGCAGGGCGCGGTCGGTGCGTCCGGCGGCGAGGTGGGCGCGGGCGAGGGCGACGAGGGCCGTCGGTCCGTCGGTGCGGGCGCCGTGCACGGCGGCGACAGCGGCTTGGTGGTCCCCTCGGGCCAGTGCCACGGCCGAGCGCATGAGCGCGACCCGTTGGACGGGCCACGGCGCGTCGGCCGTCCCCGGGCCGGGGAGGGCGGTGAGGGCGGCCTCCCGGCGCCCCCGGGCGAGTTCCAGGCGGGATCGCAGCACCGCCGCCTCGGTCGCCAGGACCGGGTCCTCGCGCACGTCGGAGCACGCGAGGGCCTGTTCGAGCCGGCGCTGGGCGACTTCCCGGTCGTCCCGTTCGAACGCCACCGCGGCCAGGGCGGCGTAACCGGCGCCGGACCGGTGCTCCGGCGGGGCGCCGTACTGGTCGGCCATGACCAGTGAGCGCAGCGCGTGGTCTTCTGCCGAGGTCAGGGCGCCCGCGGCGCTCTCCGTCACCGCGAGCAGGCCGAGGGACATGTGCCGTACGGGGAGGGACGCCTCGGCCGTACGGACGTCGGCGGCTCCGGTGGCCTGGGCGCCCTCGGCGGTCCCGGCGCCCCCGGCGGATCCGGCGGCTTCGGCAGCTTCGGTGGAAAGGCGGCCGGCCTCGGCGAGACGACCGGAGCCCAGGAAAGCCCGGGCGAGCCCGTACAGCCTCAGCGCCTCGATCTCGGGGTGCGCCTGGAGGCGTTCGAGCGGCATCCGCCCCATCAAGTCCGAGACGGCCTGTGCCGATTCCTCCGCTCGTCCCTCCGCTCGTCCCCCAGCTCGTTCCTCCGCCTGCGACGCGCACAGCAGCTGCAGCAGCGCGTGGGTGAGCCCGACCTCCGGGTCCGGCTCGACGCCGTTCCGGCGCAGCTGCCGTTCGGCCACGGCGAGGCGCTCGCGGCAACCGGCACGGTCATGCTGCGCCAGCCTGCGCGCGGCCGCTACGAGGGCCGGTTCGGCCCCGGCCACGGAGGACGGCATGCGGGAGAAGGCGCGCTCGGCACGTCCCGCCTCCGGAGGGGCGCACAGGGCCCCGACCATCAGCTGATGAACGGCCTCGGAGGCGCCGAACCGCCAGTCCCCGGCTTCCGCGGCGTGCTCCAGCGCCTCGACGGTGCGGCCCGCTCCGGCCAGCCAGCGGGCGGCGCGGGCGTGCAGCCGCGGTACGAGAGCGGGATGCCGTATGCGCAGCTGGGCGCGGAGCACGCCGGCGAACAGCGGGTGGACCCGGCACCAGGACGTGCCGGGGACGGGGTCGACGAAGGCGCTCTCGTGGGTCAGCCCGGCCAGGACGGCCTCGGCGTCCTGGCGCCCGGTCAGGGCGTTCACCAGGTCGGGGTGGAGGCGGTCGAGGACGCTCGCGCGCAGCAGCAGTTCTCTGGTGGCGACGGGCTGGGCGTCGAGCACCTCGGCGGTCAGATAATCCGAGACTGCCTGCTCGGAGCCGGTGAACGAGCGGGTGAAGCCGTCCGGATCGCCGGTGCGCTGCACGGCCAGGGCGCACAGCCTCAGTCCGGTGGCCCACCCTCGGGTCCGCCGCATCAGGGCGCGGACGACGTCGTCCCCCGGCTTGAGGCCGTGCCCGCGCAGCAGCGCGGCCGCCTCGTGCGGGGTGAAGGCCAGGTCGGCGCCGCGGACCTCCGTCAGCCGGTCCTCGGCCCGGTAGCGGTGGAGCGGCAGCAGCGGGTCCACCCGGCTCGTCACGACCAGCCGCAGCAGCGGCCCGCAGTGTTCGAGGAGGAATTCCAGACCGGCCGGCACCCGTCGGCCCGCCACCTTCTCGAAGCCGTCGAGGACGAGGACCACGGGTCCGGGCAAGCGCTCCGTCGCGGCGGCGAGCCGGGTCAGCAGGGAGGTGCCGACGCTTCCGGGACGGGCCGGCACGGGGATGCCGTCGGGCTGCTGCCGGGGGAGAGCGCGTCGCAGGGCTTCCACGACGTAACTCCAGAAGACGCCCGGTGCTCCGTCGTACGAGTCGAGCGTCAGCCACGCCACGGGCCCGGGAGGCTCGCCGTCCCGCACCCACGCGGCGGCGAGGGTGGTCTTCCCCGCGCCCGCGGGACCGGTGACCAGGGTCATCGGCCCGTCCGTGGCCGTGCGGAGCCTGTCGAGCAGCCGGTGCCGGGGAACGTGCACGCGAGGGACGGCGGGTACCGAGAGCTTCGCGGCGAGCAGCGGATCGCCGGACCAGGCCAGTGTCGTTCCGCGCCCGTCGCCGGAGAACGGGGCGTCGGTCGGAGGCATCCGATCACCACCGTGCTAGACCGCTCCTCTCCTTTCATCTTCACCACGTTCGACCGTTGATCGCACACGGACCCGCTGCGGGTTCCGGCCGGTCCGGATCTCCTGAGCCGCAGGGCGACACACCCTGCCGAAAGCGTCGAAAACGCCGCCCCTTCGCCGTGCGGTTCTAGAGTGCGATCAACCCGATCAACCCGATCAACCCGATCAACCCGATCAACCTGATCAAACCGGTTGATTCGATCAAGCTCGGCCGTGACCGGGGTCCACCAGAACGCGGAAAGGGCGCAGGCGTGAAACGATGGCGGGCCCTGATCGTGCTCGGGACGGCCCAGTTCCTGATGGTGCTGGACACGTCGGTGATGAACGTCTCGATCAGCACGCTGGTCGAGGACTTCGACACCGAGGTCACGGCGATCCAGGCCGTCATCACCCTCTACACCCTGGTCATGGCCGCCTTCATGATCACCGGCGGGAAGCTCGGTGACGCGTTCGGGCGCCGCAGGGCCTTCGCGGCCGGGCTGGTCGTCTACGGAGCCGGGTCCGCCGTCACCTCGCTGGCGCCGTCGCTGTGGGTACTGGCGGTCGGCTGGTCGGTGGTCGAGGGACTCGGCGCCACCCTCGTCCTCCCGGCGCTCGCGGCGCTCGTCGCCGGCGCGTACCGCGGGCGGGAACGGGCGGTCGCCTACGGCGTCATCGGCGGACTGGCCGGTGCCGGCATCGCCGTGGGGCCGCTGCTCGGCGGTTGGGTGACCACGTACCTGACCTGGCGGCTGGTGTTCGCCGGCGAGGTCGTGGTCGTCATCGCCATGCTGTGTGTCGTCCGGTGGATCCCGGACACCCCGCCGGGGCCGAGGACCGCCCTGGACAAGGGAGGCGTCGTGCTGTCGGCGGCCGGGCTCGCCCTCGTCGTCCTGGGCGTCCTGCAGAGCAGTTCCTGGGGGTGGCTGAAGCCCCGGAACCCGCCCTTCACCGTCCTCGGCTTCTCCCCGACCGTGTTCGTCATCGCCGCGGGGGCCGCCGACCTGTGGCTGTTCTGCGTCTGGGAACGGCGGCAGCAGGCGCGGGGGAGGGAGCCCCTGATGCGCCTGTCGCTGTTCGGGGCGCCGCCGCTGAGGTCCGGGCTGACGATGCTGCTCTGCCAGAACCTCGTCCTGCTGGGCCTGTTCTTCGTCATCCCGCTGTACCTCCAGGTCGTGCAGGGCTTCGACGCCTTCCAGACCGGCCTCCGGCTGCTGCCCGTGTCGGTGACCATGCTGCTGTCCGCCATGGCGGGGCCGCTGTTCGGCCGGATCGCGGCGCCCAGGACCGTGGTGCGGTGCGGCCTGCTGGTGCTCGTGGCGGCGCAGGTGTGGCTGCTGGCCACGATCGAGCCCCGGATCGACAACCTCTCCTTCGGCCTGGCGATGGCCGTCCTCGGCCTGGGCATGGGGCTCCTCGCCTCCCAGCTGGGCAATGTCGTGCAGTCCAGCGTCGGAGAGGAGGAGCGCAGTGAGGCGGGCGGCCTGCAGTACACGGCACAGAACCTCGGTTCGTCCCTGGGCACCGCGCTCATCGGCTCCCTGCTGATCGGCGCCCTGGTCCATGCCTTCACCACCCAGATCGACGGCAACCCGAGGATCTCGGACGCGGCACGGCAGCAAGCCGGCATCGCCATGGAGGCCGGGGTCAGCTTCGTCGGCACGGACCAGGTGCGCGGCGCCGCCGAACGCGCCTCGCTCCCGCCGTCCGAAGCCGACGCGCTCGTCGACTCGTACGCCGCGGCGCAGCTCGACGCCCTCAAGGCCGCCGTCCTGGCCGCCGCGGCCATCACCCTCGGCGCGTTCCCGTTCACCCGTCGCCTGCCGGCCGAAAGGCTGACGGGGGAGACAGGGAGGACAGGGGAGACGGAGAAGACAGGAGAGACAGGGGAGACAAAGGAGACGGGAGGGACCGGCCGGTGAGCGTGGCCCTGCGGCCCATCGGGACCGCGACCGGTCTCGTCCTCGCCTACTACCTCCTCCCTCTCGACCGGAGGTTCGAGGGGAGCAGCGCCGTGGGCCTCGTCCTCGGACTGGTCGCCGTGGCGGCCCTCTTCACGTGGCAGATCCGCTCGATCCTGCGCTCCTCCCGGCCCCGGCTGCGTGCCGTCCAGGCGCTGGCCACCACCGTGCCGTTGTTCCTGCTGCTCTTCGCGGCCACCTACTACCTCATGGAACGGACCGCACCGGGCAGTTTCGGCGAGCCCCTCAACCGGACCGACGCCCTGTACTTCACGCTCACGGTCTTCAGCACCGTCGGCTTCGGCGACATCACCCCCCGCTCGGAACCGGCGCGGATCGTCACCATGGTGCAGATGGCGGGCGACATCCTGCTCATCGGCGTCGCCGCCCACGTCGTCGTCGGGGCGGTCCAGTCCGCCCTCGGGCGCGGGCACGCCGACGGACGCGGGCAGCCGCCGGCTGCCGGGCCGTCACCGGGCCCCGGGAGCGCCGGCCGGGGGTAGGGCACGGCCCCGGCCACGGTCCGCCGTGAACGCGAGCTCCAACAGGCGCCGCCAGTCCAGCCGCGGCCGCGCCTGCGGAACTCCCGGACGGTGCCGGGGAACCCGTACCCGGAGCGCGCCGGGCTCCGACACGCAGCGCACCGGAGTGGGGAGGGCCAGCGCTTCGCCGTCGATGCCGACCTGCACCTCCGGCCGGTCGGCATCGACGACGACCTCGCCGGAGGTGAGGGCCACCAGGCCGGGCGCGCGCCTGCCGCGGAGCAGATCGGCGGCCTGCACCGCGCTGTCGGCCTTGACGCTCACCAGCCCCAGCACCCCGCCGTCGAGCCGGTCGCGCCGGCCCAGCCCGGCACGGTCGCCGACCCGGTACGGGTTGTTGCTGACCAGTACGGCCTGCGGGCCGTCGACGGTCACCGCACCGGCGGCGCAGACCGTGAGCCGGGGGCCGTGCTGATGGGTCAGCACGTCGGGCAGCAGCCGCAGCAGGGTGCCGACCTTGTCGTCCCGGTACGCCGGGCTCTGCACGACCTCCGCGTACGCGCCGAAGGACGCGTTGTTGACGAAGACCCGCCCGCCGACGCGCCCGAGGTCCACCCGGAGCTCCACCCCGTCGGTGAGCGCCTCCAGGCTCCGGGACGGGTCCTCGCGGTCGAGCCCGAGGTCCAGGGCGAAGTGGTTGCGCGTCCCGGCCGGGATCACCACGAACGGCACCCCGTGTTCGGCCGCCACACCCGCCACCAGCGCCTGCGTCCCGTCGCCACCCGCCACGCCGAGCAGGTCCGCGCCCCGTGCGAGGGCGTCGCGGGCGAGCGCCACGACGTCCTCGGAGGGGGCGGAGCCGAGCAGGACGACTTCCGCCCCCAGCGCCTCGGCCTTCTCCTTCAGCCGGAAGCGCCCCACCTTCCCTCCGCCCGAGCGGGGGTTCATCAGCAGGCAGGCGTGCCCGGGCGGCGGAACGGGCCGTCCGTGAGCCGTGGCGGCGGGGGCCGCTTCCGCCCGCAGCGCAGCCCAGCCGGCGACGGCGGCAAACGCCCACAGTGCCACGGAGACGAGGACGAGCCAGAGCAGCTTCGCCGCGGCGTACGACGCGAGCACGGCCACCGGGGCCGCCACGGCCAGCACCAGAGCGAGGCCTCGCACCACGCCCCGGCGCGTCAGGGCCCACCACCCGGCCGCTGCCGACACCACCAGGCCGGCCAGCCCCACGGCCACCAGCGCCACGCTCTTGAGCCCCGCCACGGACAGCAGGAGCACCCCGGCACCGGCGGTCGCCGCGACCGCCAGCCGTGCACTCCAGCGCTGCCTCGCCCCTCCTCGGCCGCCGACACGCCTCGTAGGGCCCTGCCTTTCGGGAACACGCCTCATACGACCTCCAGCCCTCGGAGACCTCCGGCACCGGTGGCCCGGACGCCCCACTTCACCCATGGTGGGCGCCCGCAGGGGGCGGTGCCCACCTCACCCGGAACGGGTGAGGCGGGCCCGGCGTGCCGGACCCACAGTGGAACCGATGAACGGCGGCGGACGTACCACCGAGGGATCACGACCGGCCCGTACGGCCGGGTCGGCGACGGTACAGGCCCAGGCGCTGCTGCCGATGATCTGGGCCGATCCGCAGCACATGCCCGAGCAGCTGGCCCTCTTCGCGGTGAGGCGCTTCGGGCCCCGGGCTGACGCCTACGTGGCCCGCCGCAAGCAGCGCAAGCCCCTGGCCGGGGACGACGAGCTCCGCCGGGACGTCATCGCCCACGGAACGCGCCTCACGATCGCCGACGGCGCCGTGCTGGGCGGGCCGTTCATGATCACGATGCCCGTCAGCTTCGTCGCGGCCCTGCTCTCCCAGGCCCAGATGGTGATCGAACTGGCCGTCCTCGCCGGACACGACCCCCGGGGCGAGAACCGCGTGGCGGACCTGCTGGTCCTTCAGGACGTGTACCCGTCGACCGAGGCGGCCGCCCGGGCCCTGAGCGAGACGAAGCGTCACCCGCCCGGGGGCCGGGGACGGCTTCCCCGGCGGACACGCTGGTCGCTGCTCGTCAGGATGGCGGCGCTCCTCGGCATCGTGGGCGGGGGCGAGAAGCGCGGCAAGCTCCAGCAGGTGGTCTCGACGGCCCTGATCGTGGCCGTGTTCCTCGTGGGCATGGTGCTGCCGCTGATCTGGATGCCCGCACTCGCGGTGGTCTACCGGCAGAACACCCTGCGACTGGGAGCGAAGACCGTGCGCTACTACACCCCGGACGCCGCGGAGTACCGGGGCGGACGGCGCAGACGGATCGTGCGCGTGCCCACGGCGGCGGGCGTCGCCGCCGTACTGCGCGTCCTCGCCCTCGCGGTCGCGCCCTTCGTGGTCGCGGCGGTGGCCGCAGTGGCGGGGTTCCGGCTGACCGGCGGGTTCTGGGGGACGTGCCTGCTCGTCCTCTTCGCGGTCTCCCTGCTCATGGCGGGAGTCTGGTTCGTGCACCGCCGGTCACGCGGCGGACGAGCAGGGGAGGAGGAGTGAGGGAGATGGACTCGAGCATGCGGGAAGCCCGCCTGACGCCCGGC
Organism: Streptomyces aureoversilis; assembly: GCF_042657885.1. Classification (NCBI taxonomy): domain Bacteria; kingdom Bacillati; phylum Actinomycetota; class Actinomycetes; order Kitasatosporales; family Streptomycetaceae; genus Streptomyces; species Streptomyces aureoversilis. The sequence goes on along the minus strand of NZ_JBHSKJ010000021.1, from coordinate 83,625 downwards.
GAACGCGCGGCGCGCGGCAAGGCGGCCCGCGGCCGGATGCCGCGCTCGGCCCACGCCCGGTTCGAGCCCCGGGCCGACCGGGGCGACCCGGTGGCGATCCTCGAACGGCAGAGCGCCGACCGCGTGCCGGAACTCGTACCGATCCGCTACGGCAGGATGCTGGAGTCGCCGTTCGCCTTCTACCGCGGCGCCGCGGCCGTCATGGCCGCGGACCTGGGAGCCCGGCCCACCACCGGGATCGAGGCGCAACTGTGCGGAGACGCCCACCTGCTGAACTTCGGCCTCTTCGCCTCGCCCGAGCGCCACCTGGTCTTCGACGTCAACGACTTCGACGAGACCCTGCCCGGGCCGTGGGAGTGGGACGTCGAGCGGCTTGCCGCCAGTCTGGCGATCGCGGGACGGGAGAACGGCTTCTCCGGGAAGCGGCGCGCGGACGTCGTCCGCGGCAGCGTGCGGTCCTACCGGCAGGCGATGCGCGGCTTCGCCGAGATGCGCAACCTCGACGTCTGGTACGCGCACTTCGACACCGAGCACCTGCGCGCGCTGTTCGCCGGCCGGCTCGGCGAGCAGGACCGCCGACGCGTCTCCCGGGCACTGGAAACCGCACGTCACCGCGACCACCTGCACGCCTCCCAGCGGCTCACCGTGGTCGTCGACGGAGCCCGGCGGATCGCCGCCGATCCGCCCCTGCTCGTCCCGCTGAGCGACCTGCTGGCCGAGGACCGGCGGGCCGAACTCGAGGAACGCCTCCGCCTGCTCGTCGAGCGCTACGGCCACAGCCTCGCCTCCGACCGCCGGCACCTCCTGAGCCGGTTCCGCATGGCCGACGCCGCGCGCAAGGTCGTGGGCGTCGGCAGCGTCGGCACCCGCTGCTGGATCGTGCTGATGCTCGGCAGGGACGACGACGATCCGCTGTTCCTGCAGGCCAAGGAGGCGGGCCCGTCGGTGCTGGCGCCGTACGTGCGCCCGAGCGCGTACGGCAACGAAGGGCAGCGCGTGGTCTGCGGACAGCGCTTGATGCAGGCCGTCGGCGACATCCTCCTCGGGTGGGAGCGCGCCGAGGGGATGGACGGGCGCCGGCGCGACTTCCACGTCCGGCAGCTGCGCGACTGGAAGGGAAGCGCCCGGCCGGAGACGATGTCGCCGGCGCAGCTGCAGCTCTACGGGGAGCTGTGCGGTGCCACCCTGGCCCGCGCCCACGCCCGTTCCGGCGACCGGATCGCGATCGCCGCGTACCTCGGCGGCGGCGAGGCCTTCGACCGGGCCGTGGCCGGGTTCGCCGAGGCCTACGCCGACCGCAACGAGCTCGACTTCCGGGCGCTCGGCGAGGCCGTACGCCGTGGCCGTGTCGCGGCCCGGCGGGCGTGACGCGTCCGTGACCGCCGGGCCGGTGCCACCGGCTCCTCCGCCGGCCCCGGGTCACCGGTTCTTCCACTCGGGCAGGACGTGCTCGCCGGTCACCCTCTCGGACACGGCCTCCCGCAGGGACGGCCGACGGGCCCGGGCCCGCTCGTACCACCGGCCGTACCGGTCGGCGAGAGGGACGGACGAGACGCCGTGCAGGAGGATGCCGAGCCCGACGGTGACGGCGATGACGGTGCCCATGAGCCGGGCTCCGGGGACCTTCTCGGCGGCCACGAGCAGCCCGAGGACGAGGGAGGGCAGGCCACGGGGGCCGAACCATCCGGTGTAGGCCAGGGTCGGGGGACTCAGCCGGCTGCCTGCGAGCGCGAGGGCGGTGGGCAGCATGCGCACGGCCGTCAGGCTCAGCACCGCGTAGACGACGACGTGCCCGCTCAGGTGCTGCAGGGCGGGGCCGAGCAGCACCGCGCCGAAGACCAGGAAGGTCAGCGAAGCCAGGAGCGCCGCCAGGTGCTCCACGGACTCAAGCGTGTCGTCCTCGGTGTCCTGAGAGGTCGGTACGACCTCCGGCGGCGGTCCCGCGCGCACGGCGGCCGCGAAGGCGAACCCCGCCACCCAGGCGGCGACGAAGGGACTGCCGCCCGTGGCCGCCGCGAGCGCGCCCGCCCCCGCGGCGACGGCGAGGGGAAGAATGCGGCGCCAGTCGTCGGTGACCCGCCCGGCGAACCACGACCTGGACAGCAGCACCCCACCCAGCCCCCCGGCCACCAGGCCCAGCGCGGGGCTGAGCAGCAGCACCTGCCGGAGGATCCCGGTCACCCCCTGGTGCGAGGCCGCTGTCCCGGGCAGAGCGGCGAGGAGGACGGCGAACACCGGCAGGACCAGGCACTCGTTCAGCCCGCACTCGGCGTTGAGCCCGTGCCGCACGACCGCGGGGATGCGCCGCGCGAACACGGCGGCCTTGCCCACGGACGCGTCGGTGGGCGCGAGGACCACCCCGACGAGCAGCAACTCCCATGTCGTCAGGCCCGGCAGCAGCGCCCACGCGAGAAGCCCACCGCCCACGATGGTCAGCGGCAGGCCGACGGCGAGGAGACGGACGGGCAGGAACCAGCCGTTGCGGAACTCCTCCGAACGGACGGTGGCGGCGTCGGTGAACAGGACCAGTGCCAGCGCCACCTCGGCGAGGGCGAGCACCGGCCCGGTGTCCCGCTCCAGATCCAGCAGCCCGAGGCCGACCGGGCCGATGAGCACTCCCGCGGCGGTGAACACCATCGGGGCCGACACCACGGTCGCGGCCAGACGCCGGGAGACCAGCGCGTACCCACCGGTGACGGCGGCCACCGCGGCCACCGCCCACCCGCCGCTTCCGCTCACAGTCCCTCCTCCGGCCCGCCGCGGCGCGCCGTGCACCGACGTGACTCCCGCGCCGGCCCGGATGCCGAGGTCGGGCGACCGGGCCCCTCGTGCCCGCGCGGGCGGACCTGTCCAGGAAGACTGATCGGTACGGTGCGCCCCGCGGCACCGGACACGCGGACGCTCACCCGATGGACGCACACGGGTTCCGGGCCGGCACATACGGACCGCTGATGCCCCGCAAGGGGCTGGAGGACAACCGGCGACGCCACGCCCTTCACGCGGCCGCGCCGGCCCTCCGCTCTCCCTCGGCGGCACGGTGAATGGGCGTGCCCGAACCGGTCAGGGGCACCCCCGTCCCGCCCCGCCGGGCCGCCACGATCTCCGCCGCGATCGACAGCGCCGTCTCCTCGGGCGTACGGGCGCCGAGGTCCAGGCCGATCGGCGACCTCAGCCGGGCCAGCTCCCGGTCGGTCACGCCGGCGTCGCGCAGCCGCCGGTAGCGGTCCGCATGGGTGCGGCGCGAGCCCATCGCGCCGACGAACGCGACCGGCATCCGCAGCGCCTCCTTCAACAGCGGTACGTCGACCTTGGCGTCGTGGGTGAGCACGCACAGGACCGTACGGCCGTCGACGGCGGTGCGCCGCAGGTAGCGGTGCGGCCAGTCGACCACGACGTCGTCGGCCCCGGGGAAGCGGGCCCGGGTGGCGAAGACGGGGCGGGCGTCGCACACGGTCACGTGGTAGCCGAGGAACTTGCCCGCGCGCACGAGCGCCGCGGCGAAGTCGACCGCACCGAAGACGATCATGCGGGGCGCCGGCACGCTCGCTTCGACGAGCAGTGTGAGACCACCGGGGCAGTGCGATCCGTCCTCCGAGAGTTCGACCGTGCCGGTGCGGCCGGTGTCCAGCACGGCCCGGGCCTCGGCCGCCGCCGTCCGGTCCAGCTCCGCCCGGCCGCCGAGGGTGCCCTCGTACGCCCCCGAGTCGCGCACGAGCAGGAGCCTGCCGAGGAGTCCGGCCGGTCCCCGGACGACCCGGGCGACCGCCACGGGCCCGCTCCCGGCGGCAGCCGACAGCGCCGATCGGAACGCCGCCCGCCCCGGCGCGCCCGCGGCGACCGGCGTGATCATGACGTCGATGACCCCGCCGCAGGTGAGCCCGGTCGCGAAGGCGTCCTCGTCGCTGTAGCCGAACCGTTCGACGACCGTCTCACCGTCCGCCAGCGCCTGCCGGCACAGCTCGTACACCGCTCCCTCGACGCAGCCTCCCGAGACCGAGCCGATGACCGTGCCCTCACTGTCGACGGCGAGGGCGGCGCCGGGGCCGCGCGGCGCGCTGCCGCTGACGGCCACGACGGTGGCGACGGCGAAGTCCCGGCCCTGCCCGGCCCAGCGGTGCAGCTCCTCGGCGATGTCAAGCATGCGGTTCCCTCGTGCTCGTCCCGCCCAGGATGACGCGGTCCGGCCGGATGGGCAGGCTCCGGTGGCGTACGCCCGTCGCGTGCCAGACCGCGTTGGCGACGGCCGCCGCGGCGCCCACGATGCCGATCTCGCCGATGCCCTGGATGCCGACCGGGTCGTCCGGGTCCGGGGCGGGGTCGTCGATCCAGTCCGCCTCGATGCGCGGCACGTCTGCGTGCGTGGCGACGTGGTATCCCGCGAGGTCGGCGCCGTAGTGGCCGCCGGAGGCGCGGTCCCGGACGGCCTCTTCGTGCAGGGCCATGGAGATGCCCCACGTCATTCCGCCGACGAACTGGTTGCGGGCGGTGAGCGGGTTGACGATCCGGCCCGCCGCGAAGATGCCGAGCATGCGCCGCACCCGTACCTCGCCGGTGCCGGCGTCGACGGCGACCTCGGCGAACTGGGCTCCGAAGGAGTGCCGTTCCTTCGGAGGGAGCGCATCGACGGCCGCGGTGGTGTCCGACCGCACCGTGATTCCTTGCGGCGGGATGCCGGCGCCCGGGGTGAGCCGCTCGCGCAGCTCGGCGGCCGCGGCGGTGATCGCCCACGCCCAGGAGCGGGTGCCCATCGAACCTCCGGCGATCATCGCCGGTCCGAAGTCGCTGTCCCCGATCCGCACCCGGACGCGGTCCGGCCCGGTCTCCAGCGCGTCGGCGGCCACCTGGGTGAGCGCCGTCCGTGCTCCGGTGCCGATGTCCGCCGCGGAGATCCGTACGGTGAAGGTCCCGTCCGCCTCCGCCGTCACGGCCGCCGTGGACGGCCGGGCCATCACCGGGAAGGAGGCCGCCGCCGTGCCGGTGCCGAGCAGCCAGCGGCCTTCACGGCGCACCGCGGGACGAGGGTCGCGGTCCGCCCAGCCGAACCGGCGGGCGCCCTCCCGGAAGCAGGCGAGCAGGTGGCGGCCGCCGAAGGGCAGGCCGGACACGGGACCCCGCTCGGGCTCGTTGCGCACGCGCAGCTCGATCGGGTCGACGCCGCACTTCTCGGCGAGTTCGTCGAGCGCCGCCTCCAGCGCGAACGAGCCCGGCGCCTCGCCCGGTGCGCGCATCCAGCTCGGGGTCGGCACGTCGAGGCGCACCACCCGGTTGGCCGTGTGGTGGGCGTCCGCGTCGTACATCACCCGGGCGGTAGCGGCGCTCGGCTCGACGAATTCGTACACGGTGGAGGTGAGGCTCAGCGAGCGGTGCTCCAGCGCGCGCAGCCGCCCGTCGGCGTCGGCGCCCAGCCTGACCCGCTGTGCCGTGGGGCTGCGGTAGCCGGCGAGCGAGAACATCTGGCGGCGCGTCAGTACGACCCGCACCGGGCGCCGGAGGACGGTCGCGGCCATCACGGCGGCCACCTGGTGCGCGCGGAGCCCCTTGCTGCCGAACCCGCCGCCGACGTGTTCGGACCGCACCCGGACCGAGGCCGGGTCGAGCGAGAACAGGCTCGCGAGCTCGCCCGCGACCCAGGTGGTGCCCTGGTTGGAGTCGACGACTTCGAGCCGGCCGCCCTCCCAGCGCGCCGTGGCCGCATGCGGCTCCATCGGATTGTGGTGCTCTTCGGGGGTGGTGTACTCCGCGTCCACGACGACGGCGGACGCCGCTAGTCCGGCCTCCAGGTCCCCCTTCTCGACGACGGCCGGCAGGTGGCCGTCCAAGGGGTACGCGTCCGGGCGCTCGCCCGGGAACGCGATGTCGTAGCCCTCCTCCTCGTAGTGCACGACGAGCGCTTCGGCGGCCTCCCTGGCCTGCTCGGGCGTCTCGGCGACGACCAGCGCCACGGGCCAGCCCATGTGCGGCACCCGGTCGTGCTGGAACACGGCGCAGGTCGGGTCCGGTGGAACCCCCAGGAGGCCGATGTAGCCGGTGTCGACCCGCGGGGCGTTCCCGTGCTGGAGAACGGTGAGCACCCCCGGCATCGCGAGGACAGCGGCCGTCTCCAGCGAACGGATGCGGCCACGGGCGACGGTGGACAACACCAGCCAGCCATGGGCGAGGCCGGCGAAGGGGACCTCTGCGGCGTAGCGGGCCGCGCCGGTGACCTTGTCGCGGCCTTCCACCCGGGTGTGCGCGGTGCCGACGGCGCCCTTGCGCGCCGTGGGGGCGGTGGTCATCGGGCGGCCTCCTCGGCGAGTTCGGTCAGCACCGCCACCACGAGATTGCGCATCAGCGTCACCTTGTATCCGTTGTGCGGCAGCGGCTCCGCGGCCGCCAGTTCGGCGTCCGCGGCGGCGGCGAACACCTCGCCGCCGGGGTGCGCCCCGATCAGCGCCCGTTCGGCCGCCGCGGCCCGCCACGGCCGGGACGCGACCGCACCGAAGGCCAGGCGCGCATCACGGATCACGCCGTCCCGGACATCGAGCCCGGCGGCGACCGAGCCGATCGCGAACGCGTACGACGCACGCTCGCGCACCTTCCGGTAGCGGGAGCGGGCGGCGGCGGGCGGAGCGGGAGGCAGGGTGACGCCGGTGATCAGCGCTCCCTGCGGCAGGGCGGTCTCCAGGTGCGGCGTGTCGCCCACGGGCAGGTAGAACCCGGTCAGCGGCAACGCGCCCGGGCCGTCGGTCGTCTCGTACGAGACGACGGCGTCGAAAGCCGTCAGCGCCACGGCCATGTCCGAGGGGTGGACCGCCACGCAGTGGCCGGAGGCGCCCAGGATCGCGTGGTTGCGGTGTTCGCCCTCGACGGCGGAGCAGCCGCTTCCGGGGACGCGCTTGTTGCAGGGTCTGGTCACGTCGGCGAAGTAGCCGCAGCGGGTGCGCTGGAGCAGGTTGCCGCCGACCGTGGCCATGTTGCGCAGCTGCCCGGAGGCGCCGGCCAGCACCGCCTGCGCCAGCGCCGGGTAGTGGCGGCGGACGTCGGGGTGCGCGGCGAGGTCGCTGTTGGTGACGGTCGCGCCGATGTGCAGACCTCCGTCCGCAGTCGGCTCGATGCGGCCCAAGGGCAGTTCGCGCACGTCGACGAGGCGGGCGGGGCGCTCGACGCCGGCCTTCATCAGGTCGACGAGGTTGGTGCCGCCGCCGAGGAAGCGGGCGCCGGGATCGGCATCGAGCAGCGCGAGGGCACCGGAGACGTCGAATACGCGCTGGTAGGCGAACTCCTTCACGCGACTGCCCTCTTGGCCGCCGTGGCTGCTGGGCGCTCCGTGGTCGCTGCGTGCTCCGTGGTCGCTGAGCGCTCCCTGGATGCCGAGTGCTCCCTGGTTTCCGTCCGGACCGCGGCCGCGCGGGAGACCGCCTGCACGATCGACACGTAGGCGGCGCAGCGGCAGAGGTTCCCGCTCATACGCTCCCGTATCTCGTCGTCGGTCAGCGGGGGCGGGACCGCTTCGGGCCGTACGTCGTCGGTGACGGCGCTCGGCCAGCCCGCCGCGTGCTCCTCGATCACCGCGACCGCCGAGCAGATCTGCCCCGGCGTGCAGTAGCCGCACTGGTAGCCGTCCAGGTCGAGGAACGCCTGCTGTACGGGGTGCAGTTGGTCGCCTTCGGCGAGGCCTTCGACGGTGGTGATCGCACGTCCTTCGGCCGCCACCGCGAGCTGCAGGCAGGCCACGACCCGGCGTCCGTCGAGCAGGACGGTGCAGGCGCCGCATTGCCCCTGGTCGCAGCCCTTCTTGGTGCCGGTCAGATCGAGACGCTCGCGTAACGCGTCGAGGAGGGTGGTGCGGTGATCGACGGTCAGCGTGTGCTTGTCGCCGTTGATGTCCAAGGTGACGGAGCTGTGCGTGGATGCGGGGGGTGGGGCCATGATCAGCCTTCTTTCGCGTATCCGGAGCACGCCGAGGGGGCGGGCCGGCAGGCAGACGAATCAGGAGCCGGATCAGGAGGTGAAGGGCCGGGCGGGAGATGGCGCGCTGTACGTACGTGGCGACGTGGATCCGGGAACACTGCGGGCGGCGGAGATCGCAAAGCCGGTGCCGCGACGGCCACCAGCAGGCCGTATCCGCCGCTATGGTGAGCACAAGCGGACAACTGTCCGCTCATTTGGAGCGTAGTGGACAGTTGTCCGGTTAACAAGGGCGGGATTCGGGCACGCGCCGCCGGGAGGACGAGTGCAGGAGAACAAGGATGCGGTTCTGCGGTCGGACGCGAGGCGGAACCGCGAGCGCATCCTCGAAGCCGCAGTGGCCGAGCTGACGCGCTGCCCGGACGCCCCGCTGAGTGCGATCGCCAAGAAGGCGGGCGTCGGACAGGGCACGTTCTACCGCAACTTCCCCCACCGCGAGGCACTCGTCCTCGAGATCTACCGCTACGAAATGCAGCAGGTCGCCGAGACCGCGACCCAGTTGCTGGAAACGCGGGAACCGGACCGGGCCCTGCGCGAGTGGATGGACCGCCTCGCCCGGTTCGCCATGACCAAGGCCGGCCTGGCGGACGCGATCCGCATGGCCACCAGCAGGCCCGGCGGACCGGCGAAGCCGGGGCACGCCCCGGTGACCTCCGCGGCCGGCCTCCTGCTCCGCGCCAACGAGCAGGCCGGCACCATCCGCCCGGGCGTTTCCCCGGACGACTTCCTCCTCGCCATCGCCGGCCTCTGGCAGATCGACCCCTGCTCGGACTGGCAGCCGCGCGTCACCCGGCTGCTGGACCTCGTCATGGACGGACTGCGCGCGGGAGCGCCGGGGCGGTAGCCGTGCCCCGACTCCCGGGAGGGAGGCCGGGGCGGGAGTGGGCGCTCGGGCGGGGGAGCCGGCGCGGGCGGGCCTGACTCGGCGTCAAGCGACGGGGCGGCGCGTAGAGTCGGCAACCATGGGCCTCATGGAACGCTATGCCTGCGACCATCTCGTCAGCTGGCACCACCGGCTGCCCGAGCGCCGTCTCGAGACCGTCACCACGGTCGTGCTGCACGCCACCGAGCTGCCCGGCTTCGACGAGGCGCTGCTGGAAGCCGACAAGACGGCACGGGAGAGCGAGACCGGGCGCGGGATGTGCGGGCACCTGTACATCGACCGGGACGGTGCGGTGCACCAACTGGTGCCGTTCGGACGCGTCGCACAACACGTCCGCGGACACAACACTTCGTCCATCGGCATCGAACTGATCAACCGCGGCCGGTACCCCCGCTGGTTCGACGCCGACCACCAGACCCCGACCGAGCCGTTCCCGGCCGCGCAGGTGCAATCACTCCGGGAAGTGCTGAGGGCGCTGCACGGCGAATTCCCCCACCTCACCGACTTGTACCGGCACAGCGATCTCGATACCGCCCTGATCCCGGCGGCGGACCGCCCCGAGGCGAGGGTGCGCCGCCGGATCGACCCCGGGCCGCTCTTCCCCTGGAAAGCCGTGTCGGCTTTCTGGACCGAGCTCGGCCGACCATGAAGTGCCGCCGGTGCCAGGCCCCGATGCGCGCCCTGCCACCCGCCGCCCACTCCAACCTCCAGGGCGGGCCCTCCGCCGGCGGGGGAACCGGGGCCGTCCGCCGAGTTCCTGTTGTGCCTAGCCCTGTGTGCCGTTCTGGTCGACGGGGTACAGGCCGAGCCGGCCTTCGGGGTCGGCCGGGTTGGCGCCCTTGACGTCACCGACGTAGAGGTTGATGAGCGCCTTGTAGCGGTCGAGGGCGGCACGGTCGCTCATGAACGCGCCGAGGCCGAGCGGGTTCATGTTCGGGTAGTCGAAGATGCCCTTGCGGCCTGCCGGGGTGGCGACGTCGGTGCGGGCGCTCCAGCGGTTCTGCTGCCCCTGCTTCGACAGGATCCAGCTCAGGTACAGCTTGGCGGCGGCCTTGTGCGGGGCGTCCTTGAGGATGGCGCCGGTCTGGGGCCACGCGACCCAGGGCGACTTCTCCGGGATGCTCGTCCTCGACAGACCGCTGGAGCTGCCCGAGCTGCCGAAGTTCGCCACGTAGTCGCCGGTGCCGACCAGGCCGGACGCGTCCGCGGTGCCGCGGACGAACTTGGGGTTCTGGGCGAGGAGCTTCTTCAGGTAGTCGGTGCCGTACTTGTCGGTGAGCTGCTTGAAGTAATACAGAACGGCGTCGTCGTCGTTGGGGTAGGTGAAGACGAGCTTGTTCTTGAACTCGGGCTTCAGGAAGTCCTGGGCCTCGACGGGCGCGTTGTCGCCGAGCGTGGTGGCGGTGACGTTGGCGAAGGCGATGAAGAACAGGCCCGTGTAGTAGCCGTCCTTGTCCTTGACCTGGTCGTAGACCTTGTTCCAGCCGACCGGCTTGTACTTCTCGAGCGCGCCCTCCTTCTTCCAGCGCGGGAAGTCGTCGAGGGTCTGCAGGTGGACGACGTCCGCTACGACCTTGTGCTCGGCTATCTGGTTGTCGAGGCGCGCGTCGTGGTTCTTGCTGAAGTCGACGACGGTGTCGACCTTCATCTTGGGGAACTGCTTGACGAACGCGTTCTTGAGGGAGTCGGCCTGGCCGGGCTTGTCGCCGCCGGCGTAGACGACCAGACGGCCGCCCTCGGCAATGGCGTCCTGGTACAGCTTCTGCAGCTGCTCGTCTTCGCTCGCGCTCTTCGGCGCGGAGTGGGCGGCGGGGGTGGCGGCAGCGACGGTGGCTCCGCTCGCGGCGAGGACGCCGAGGGCGACGACTGTGGCCCAGGCCTTTCGGGTGGACTTCACGAGGGCTCCTTCATGGGGGGAGGCGGGAGATCTTGAAAGTTCAATGACTCCCGGGTGCTCACTCTAGGGCTCTCTCGTTGAATGTTCAAGGAGTGGGGTGCGGGTGTGCCGCCGGCGGTGTCGCCGATGACTGTGATCGAGGACGTGGAACGCCTCGGACGCCGGAAACGGAACTCCCCGCCGGGCTTCCCTCGGTGTCCGTAAACTACGGGTATGGCTGCGGGGGGCTGGAACTGGTTCTGGATCGTGTCGTCCATGCTGCTCGGCCAGGCCACGGTCCTGGCCTCGGGGATCTTCAACAACCGCTCCCAGTTCAGGCGTGAGGCGCTGGCCAGGAAGGCTGACCGGCACAAGGTGCTCGCCGAGCGCCGTGAGACGTTCGAGCTGACTCATCTGGTCGAAGTGAACACCCTGCTGCGGAACGCGATGGCCACTCTCCTCGCGTTCAGTTCCGCCCGGCATCTGTACAGGTCGCGCATGCAAGCAGAACCGTCCGAGCCGCCGGAGAGCCTCCGGCAGCCCGTGACGGACGCCTCCGACGCGTCGGACGCCGCTCTCGACGCCTTGCGCTCCCAGGTCGGCTTCATCCTCGCGAACAACGTCCGGGCCCTGGCCGACGCCGCGGAGGAAGCCATCACACGGGCGGCCTCGGCCGTCTCCCTCGACGCACCGGTCGACTTCACCGACGTGAGCAAGAAGGCGAACGCGGCATACGAAGCCCTCGCCGCGCGGGTCCGGGACATCTACGCGACCGCGGATCCGGTGACGCCGGCGCCGGCCGCGTCGTAAGCGGCCAACGGCCTGCCGGACCGGCTCGGCGCACAGCGTCGTCATGGTTTTCGTGATGGACCATACGCTGGTGACGGTGTCGCGCTGCCATGGCCGCGTGCGCGCCTGATCCGCGTGCCCGCCCCACAGGCCGAAGCCACGGCGCGCGCACTCACCTGATCGGGTGAGCTCGATTCCTCCTGCGGGTAGCGGGGAGTGCGTCGGGCAGCCTCTTCCCGGAAGCTTCCCGGGCGGGAGGAGTCGCTGTCGTGGCACCAGGACCTACCCGAGCCGGCCGGACCGATGTCGTGCGGTTGCTCGTTATCGGCGTGCTTCCCACTCTCGTTCAGGGCGCCTGTCTCCGGCGCTCCCTGGGGGTCAGGCTGACGGCCGCACTGGACACCCACGCTTGGGGCTGCCGAATTCTGGACGACTTGCGCGAGCGTCACGGTCCGGGGCCGGTGCTCGTCAACGCCTTCGGCAGAACAGGTCTCATCCTCCTCTCGGCCGACGACGCTCGCCGCATGCTCGCCGAGACCGGCGTGTCGTTCACGACTGCCAACCGCGAGAAGATGGCCGCCCTGTCACATTTCGAGCCGGACGCCGTGCTGGTCACTCCGGGCGCCGCCAAGGCGGAGCGGCGCAGGTTCAACGAGGCCGCAATCGACCATTGCGCGGCCGGGCAGTGGTTCCGCGAAGCCTGCCGGGCAGCCGTCGAGGAGGAGGCGCGGCCACTGCTCGTCGGGGGCCAGCTCACATGGAAGCGGTTCCGCGGCGCTTACCAGCGCATCGTGCGCCGGATCGTCTTCGGTGACGCCGCCCGGGACGACGAGCGCATCACCGAGCTACGGGACAAGCTGCGCAGCGACGGCAATTGGTTCATGCTGCACCGCAAACGCCATCGTCTGCGCAATGAGCTGTTCGCCCGCTGCCGGCGCTACATCGACCTGCCCGAGCCGGGCGGCCTGGCCCGAGCGGTGAGCGCCACCCCGGCCACAGCCGAGATCAAGCCCGTGGCCCAGATGCAGCACTGGTTCTTCGCCTTCGACGCCGCCCCTGTCTCCGACTACCTCACACTCGGTCTCCTGGCCGGCCGCCCGGAGCATTCGGCCAGGGCCCGCACGGACCGTGCGTACCTCAGGGCCTGCGTCCTGGAGGCCCAGCGGCTGTGGCCCACGACCCTGGCCCTCGTGCGCGACACCACTGCCGAGACGCACTGGCCGGGCGGCTGGACCCTTCCGGCGGGCGCGGCGGTGATCGCCTGCACCCCGTTCTTCCACCGGGACGCCCGGCGCCTTCCGTACGCCGACCGGTTCGAACCCGAAGTGTGGCTCGACGGGCGGGCCGAGGCGGACTGGTCGATCGCACCGTTCAGCCGTGGCCCCGCCCAGTGCCTCGGCAAGGAGATCGTCCTCTCCACCAGTGCCCTGCTCCTCACCGAACTGCTCCGCCATGACTGGCGCATCACCTCGCCGAACCGTCTCGGACCCGAGCGCCCCCTCCCTCGCACTGCCGATCACACGTCGCTGCGGTTCGCGGCCGGCGATCGCGCGGCCCGCGGCTGACGCCGTGATGGACTCTGCTCGTCCGGCTGCCTCTCCGGCCCTCACCGCATCCGTCCGGTGGTATCCGGGCGACCGCCCGGCCGCCTTCGCGCCGGCGGAGATCCTGAGCGCGGCGGGCGCCATCAGAGAAGCCGTCCATCTCGTGACCGCCCCCGAGGGACGGGGAATCGGGATCGCCGTAGGGGGTTCCACGAGCCCGGCCCTCCCCGGGCGGCGGGGACTGCCCCTGCTGGGCACCCTGCCACCGCTGTACCCGGAGTGGCTCGGGGACCGCTCCTTCGGCGAGGCGCACGGCGTGCGGTTCCCCTACGTCGCCGGGGAGATGGCGGGCGGCATCGCGACCGTGGCCATGGTCCGCGCCATGGCCCGGGCGGGCATGCTCGGCTTCTTCGGCGCCGCCGGACTGGATCCGGAACGTGTCGAACGGGCGGTTTCCGAGCTGGCCTCCGGGCTCGCGGGGAAACCGAACTGGGGCGTCAACCTCATCCATTCGCCCGGTGAGCCGGTGCTGGAGGACCGGGTCGCCGAGATCGTCCTGCGCCACCGCGTGCCGGCCGTCTCCGCCTCCGCGTTCATGGCGCTCACCCCCGCGGTGGTCAAGGTCGCCGCCCGCGGACTGCGCCGCGGACCCCAGGGGCGGATCCTGCGCGGCACCCGGCTGTTCGCCAAGGTGTCCCGGCCCGAGGTCGCGGGGCCCTTCATGGCACCGGCCCCCGAGCCCCTGGTGCGCGCCCTCGTGGAGCGGGGGGAGCTCACCGCGGACGAGGCCGGGCTGGCCGCCCGGGTGCCCGTCGCGGAGGACGTCACCGTCGAGGCGGACAGCGGTGGGCACACCGACAACCGGCCGCTCACGGTCCTGCTGCCGGCCATGCTCGCCCTGCGGGACGAACTCACGGCCCTGCACGGCTACGACCGCGGCATCAGGATCGGGGCGGCGGGCGGCCTGGGCACCCCCGCCGCGGTGGCCGGCGCCTTCGCCCTCGGCGCGGCGTACGTCCTGACCGGTTCCGTCAACCAGGCCACCCGGGAATCAGGGCTGTCGGAGGACGCGAAGGCGATGCTGGCACAGGCCGACGTCGCCGACGTGACCATGGCACCGGCGGCCGACATGTTCGAGCTCGGGGTGAAGCTCCAGGTGCTGCGCAGGGGAACGCTCTTCGCCGCGCGCGCCACCCGGCTCTACGACCTCTACCGCGACCACGAGAGCTGGGAGGACATCCCGCCCCGGCAGCGGGCCCGGGTCGAACAGGACATCCTCGGGACGTCGTTCGACGCCGTCTGGGCCGAGACGCTGTCCTTCTGGCAGCAGCGGGACCCGTCCCGGCTCCGCAAGGCCGAGCAGGATCCCCGGCACCGGATGGCGCTGGCCTTCCGCTGGTACCTGGGCATGTCGAGCCGCTGGGCGGTGGCGGGGCACACCGAACGCCGTGCGGACTACCAGATCTGGTGCGGCCCGGCCATGGGAGCGTTCAACCGCTGGGCGGCGGACAGCTTCCTCGCCGAGCCCGTCCGGCGCGACGTGGTGCAGATCGCGCTGAACCTCCTCGAGGGCGCGGCCGTCCTCACCCGAGCCCATCAACTGCGCAGTCACGGCGTCGCCGTGCCCGCCGCCGCCTTCGCCTTCCGGCCCCGGCGGCTCGCCTAGCCCCTCCCGGCGCGGCACGGCTCGTCCGGCCGCGCCGGCCACCGCCCGTCCCGTCCCGTTCCACCCCGCCCCGCCCCGCCCCGCCCCGTTCCGCGACACGAGGACACACCATGCCGGATGAGCCGCTCCCGCGCCGCGTACCCGTCGCCGTCGTCGGTCTCGGCGCCCTGCTGCCGGACGCCCGTGACGTCGAACAGGGATGGCGGCTGATCCTCGGCCGCAGGAACCTCATGCAGGACATCCCGCCGACCCGCTGGCTGATCGACGACCACTACCACCCCATCCCCGGCACTCCGCGGAGGCTCTACACGTACCGCGGCGCGTTCCTGCCCACCGTGGACTTCGATCCCATGGCCTACGGCATCCTGCCGCAGAACCTCGCGTCGACGGACACGGCGCAACTCCTCGCCCTGCTGGTCGCCGAGCAGGTCCTGCGGGACGCCGCGGACGGCGGTGTCGCCCGGCCGGACGGCGATCGCGTCGCCGTGGTGCTCGGCTCGGCCGCACTGGCACTCCTCGCGGAGTCCAACGCCCCGACGCAGCGGCCGGTCTGGCTCAAGGCCCTGCGCGAGCACGGCCTGCCGGAGGCGGAGGCGCATGCCGTCTGCGACCGCATCATCGCGCACTACCCCCCACCGACCGAAGCCACCTTTCCCGGTCTGCTCAGCAACGTCGTCGCCGGGCGCATCGCCGCCCGCTTCGACCTGCACGGCACGAACCACACGACCGACGCGGCGTGCGCCGGCTCGTTCGCCGCCTTGTCCACCGCCCTCGACGAACTCTCCCTGGGCCGCGCCGACCTGGTCATCAGCGGAGGCGTCGACGCGACGAACGACATCGGCATGTTCTGCTGCTTCACCACCACCCCGGCGCTCTCCCCGACGCAGGAGTGCCGGCCCTTCGCGGAGGACGCCGACGGGACCATGCTCGGCGAGGCCGTGGTGATGTTCGCGCTCAAACGCCTGGCCGACGCCGAACGCGACGGCGACGGCGTGTACGCGGTCATCCGCGGCCTGGGCAGTTCCTCGGACGGGCGCGGCACGGCCATTTACACGCCCAGGGCGGGGGGACAGGCACTCGCCCTGCGCCGGGCCTACGAGGAAGCGGGCTACGAACCTGCCACCGTGGAACTCGTCGAGGCCCACGGCACCGGCACCAAGGCGGGAGACCAAGCCGAATTCACGGCCCTGAGGGAGGTGTTCGCACCGAGCGGCCGTGCCGGCCGGCAGTGGTGCGCCCTGGGGTCGGTCAAATCGCAGATCGGCCACACCAAGAGCGCGGCGGGGGCGGCCGGCCTGCTCAAGGCCGTCCTCGCCCTGCACCACAAGGTGCTGCCACCGACCATCAACGCCGATCGCCCGCACCCCGGCCTGCGCATGGAGACCAGCCCGTTCTACCTCAACACCCTGACCCGCCCGTGGATCCGGGCCGGGGACACCCCGCGGCGCGCGTCCGTCTCCAGCTTCGGGTTCGGCGGCAGCAACTTCCACGTCACGCTGGAGGAACACCGGGCCCCGACTTCGAATCCGACTTCGAATCCGAATCCGGCTCCGGCTTCAACTCCGGCTCCGTCCCGGACCCCCGCCGGCTCCCGGCCGCGCCTGCGCACCGCGCCGACGGAACTCCTGCTGCTCTGTGCCGACTCCGCCGAAGAGCTGCGCGAGCGGGTGGCGGATCTCCGGCGTGCCGCGCAGGAGGCCGGCGCGCGGCCGGCGCACCGTCTCGCCGACCTGGCCCGTCGCACCCAGGAGGAGTTCCGGCCCGACGCGGCCCGGCGGCTGGCGCTACTGGCCACCGACACGGCCCGGCTCGTCGAGCGGCTCGACCAGGCTGCTGCGGGCCTGGACGCGGGGGAGGCCCTCTCCCGGCCGCTCGCCCTGCACTGGGGGGCTGGACCGCCCGAGCCCGGCCGCCTGGCCTGGCTGTTTCCCGGCCAGGGTGCCCAGTACGTGGGCATGGGGGGCGACTTGGCGGCCCACCATCCCGGGGCACTCGCCGTCTGGGACGCGGTGGGCGGGACGGGCCCTGAGGGAACCGGTTCTGAAGGAACCGGTCCTGAGGGAGCCGACCCTGACGGCGCTGGCCCCGGGGGAGCGGGTTCCGGCGGAGTGCCCCTGCACCGCGTGGTCTTCCCTCCGACCCTGCCGGACGACCGGCGCGCCGCGCAGCAGGAGCTGCTCACGGCCACCGAGTGGGCGCAGCCCGCCCTGGCCGCGCACAGCCTGGCCCTGCTCGCCGTGCTGGAGGAGTTCGGCCTCCGCCCGGACGCGGTCGCGGGTCACAGTCTCGGCGAACTCGTCGCCCTGCATGCGGCGGGTGTGTACGACGGGGATACGCTCATGCGCCTGTCCCGCGTCCGGGGCGAGGCGATGCGCGACGCCGGGGCCGCGACCCCGGGAGCGATGCTGGTGGTTCTCGCCGACCCCTCCGAGGTCAGGGACGCGCTGACGCAGTCCGGGGCGGAGGAGGTGTGGATCGCCAACCACAACGGCCCCCGGCAGACGGTCGTTTCGGGCACGCCCGAGGCGATCGCGAGGGTGGCGGCGCGGATGAAGGCCGCCGGCACCGTCACCGTGCCGCTGGTCACCTCCGCCGCCTTCCACAGCCCGCTCGTCGCTGCCGCCCGGGCCCCCTTCGCCGCGGCCCTTGCGGCCGCCACGCTCTCACCCCCGGGCCCGGAGGTCTTCTCCAACACCGACGCCGCGCCCTACCCTTCCGCCGCCGAGGAGATCCGCGCCCGCCTGACGGGCCACCTGACCGAACCCGTGCGCTTCACGGAACAGATCGAAGCCATGTACCGGGCCGGGGTGAGGACCTTCGTCGAGGCCGGACCGGGCACGACCCTCACGGCGCTCGTGGACCGGATCCTCGGGGACAGGCCCCACCTGGCCGTACCCCTCGAGCGGCGCGGGACGCACGGCGTGACCGCCTTCCAGGACGCGCTGGCCCGGTTCTCCGTCCACGGGATTCCTCTGGACTTCGCGCCCTACTGGCAGCACTACGTCCCGCCCCGCCCCGCCGGCCAGGAACGCGCACCCAGGATGACCGTAAAGATCGACGGTGGTAACTACGGACGGCGCTACCCGCCGCAGGATGCGGCCCGGGGAGCCACGGAACGGCAGAAGACGGCGGACGAACCCGCCCCCGGATCCGCGCAGCCCACCGGGCCCGGCACGGTCCTCCCACCGGCACCTTTCGCACCGCCGGTGCCGCCGCCCTCGGCGGCATCGCCCGCTGTCCCCGCACCGCCTGCCGAGCCCGGGGCGGCGCCCGTGCTGCCCGGCGTCTTCGCCCTGCCCGAGCCGCCTGCGCTGCCCGGCGTCCCGGCTCCGGCCGTGACGCAGCACGGGCCCGAGCCGGTTCCGGCGGCGTTCCCCGTACCACCGGCTGCATCCCCGTCCGCGTCCCCGCCCCCGCCCCCGCCGGCCGGCGAGGACGACGCCCGGATCGCCCTGATCGAGGATGCCCAGCGCCAGACCGCGGACGCCCACGCCGTCTTCCTGCGCTCCATGAGCGAGGCGCATCAGGCATTCCTGCGGATGTCCGAGACGTCCTTCGCGGCGCTGGTGGGAACAGCGCCCGGTGAGTCCGCGGCCCCGCCCCCGGAGGGGTCCACCGGCATGCCCGGTATGCCCGGCGGGCCCGAGGCGTCCCCTGTCCCGCCCCCGGCCGCCCGGCCGGACAGCACGTCAGCCCCCCTGTCCGCCGCCCCGGTCCTCGCGTCGTCCCCTGCCGTGCCGCAGACCGTCGAAGCCGCCACCCTGCCCACCCCGGCGGAGTTCGACCCCGCGCGGCTCGAACAGGAACTGCTGGCCGTGGTGGCCGAGCGGACGGGGTACCCGCTCGAGATGCTCGACCTGGACATGGAACTGGAGTCGGAGCTGGGCATCGACTCCATCAAACGCGTCGAGATCCTCTCGGTGCTGCGGCAACGGATGGGGGAGCTGCCCGAAATGCAGGGCGACCCGACGGAGCTGGTGTCCCTGCGGACGCTCCGGCAGGTCGTCGGCAAGATCCGGGAGGTGACCGGCGGCACGGCAGCGGTTGCGGGCGCACCGGAGCTCGGGCCCGGTCCCGCCGAGGCGCCGGCGCTTCCTCCCGGTCCTTCCGGCCCCGCTACGGCGCCGGAGCCGGCCCGGGCCCCGGCCCTCGTGGGGCGCTATGCGCTGCGCACCGTCCCCGCCCCGCCCACCGGGCTGGCGGTGCCCGGCCTGGGGAAGCACGTCCTGCACGTGGTCGACGGGGGCTCCGGTCTCGCCGCCCTCGTGGCCGGGCGCCTGGCCGGGCGGGGAGTTCCCGCCGAGCCCGTCCCGGAGCCGCTGCCGGAGAGCCGGGCGGTGCTGCTGCTGGGCGGCCTGGCCGAGGACCTGACGGTCGACGCCATGGTGGAGGTCCAGCGGGACGCCTTCCGGGCGGCGCGCACGGTGGCGCCGCGGTTCGCCGAGGAGGGCGGCGTGTTCGTCACCGTGCAGGACACCGGCGGGGACTTCGGAGCGGGGGGTGCGCAGGGCGAGCGGGCCTGGCTGGGCGGCCTCGCGGGACTCGTGCGGACGCTCGCCGGGGAGTGGCCGCAGGCCGTGGTCAAGGCCGTCGACTGCGCGCGATCGGGGCGTTCGCCCGGGGCGGTGGCCGACGCGGTCGTCGGGGAACTGCTCCACGGAGGGCCGTTGCTGGAAGTGGGCCTCCCTGCGGACGGGAGCCGTGTGACGGGAGTGGCCGTTCCCGCCCCGCCGGGAGCGGAGGACGGCGGCCCGGGCCCCGACGACGTCATCGTCGTCACCGGTGGCGCCCGCGGGGTGACCGCCGCCGCGGTGACGGCTCTCGCCCGGTCCAGGCGGCCGCGGCTGGCCCTGCTGGGCCGCACCGAACCGGCCGACGAGCCCCCGGGGCTGCCGCCGGGAAAGGACGAACCCGCCCTCGTACGGGCTCTCGCCGCGCAGCGGCCGGGCGCCGCCCCGGCCGGTCTCGCTCAGGAGGCCCGCCGTATCCTCGCCGTCCGTGAGATCCGGGCGACCCTCTCCGCGATCGAGGAAGCGGGCGCGCCCGTGCGTTACATCCCGGCCGACACCCGCGACCCCGAGGCGGTGCGAACCGCTTTGCACGCGGTGCGCACCGCATGGGGACCGGTGACCGGCATCGTCCACGGCGCCGGAGTGCTGGCGGACAAGCGGATCGCGGACAAGACCGACCGGCAGTTCGACGACGTCTTCGGTACCAAGGTCTCGGGGCTGCGCGTCCTCCTGGACGCGACGGCCGACGACCCCCTGCGCACCCTCTGCCTGTTCTCCTCCGTTGCGGGCTGCTTCGGCAACCCGGGACAGAGCGACTACGCGATGGCCAACGAGACCCTCCACCAGGTGGCGGCCGGCGAGGCGGCCGCCCGCCCCGGCTGCCGGGTGCGAGCCCTGGCCTGGGGGCCCTGGCAGGGCGGCATGGTCACCCCCGCACTGGCGGACCACTTCACGGCCGCCGGAGTGCCTCTCCTCGACCCCCCGGCCGGAGCACAGGCGTTCGTCGAGGAACTGACCCGCCCGGGAGAGGACGACCGGGTGCTCCTCGTGGCCGTGCCCGCCGGAGCCCGGGCGCAGAGGGAACTCCCCGCCGTCCTGCCACCGCCCGGAATGCGGCGTCTTCAGGCCGCCGGCGCGCGCGTGACCCCGGCCACTCACCCGTACCTGGCCCACCACGTCATCCGGGGCAGGGCGGTCCTGCCCCTGGCGCAGTCCCTGGAGTGGATCCTTGCGGCGGCCCGCGCCTGGAACCCTGCCGCCGCCGCCCTGACGCTGCGCGACATCCGCGTCCTGCTGCCGGCCTACTGGGAGGCGACGGACACCCAGGGCAAGGAGTTCACCCTCCACGGCACGAACGGGACCTCGGATCCCGGCTCGCTGACCGTGGAACTGCGCGGCGCCGGGGGGCGCGTGCATTGCAGGGCGCTCGCCGCGGCCGACGACGGTCCGGCAGGAGCGGTCCCGCCCGTACCGGCGGAGACGGAGGTCCCCGCCCTGCCGCCCTGGGAACGTGGGGAGATCTACGACGGCGACGTGCTCTTCCACGGCCCGCTGCTGCACGCGCTGACGAGCGTCGAAGGGATGGGACCGGCCGGCGCCCGGGGGACCCTCGCCGGCTCGGCCGCTCTGGGCTGGCCCGGCGACACGTGGCAGACCGACCTGGCCGCCCTCGACGGCGCCTTGCAACTCGCCGTGCTCTGGGCGCCGGAAGTCCTCGGAGAGGCCGCGCTCCCGATGTCCGTGGGCACCTTCCGCCTTCACCACCGCGCCCGCGCACAGGGCCCGGTCACGTGCACCCTCCAGGCGGTCCGCGCCGAGGACAACGCGGCCTGGTGTCACCTGCGCCTGGCCGGCGAGGACGGCACTCCGTTCGCCGACCTGTTCGACGTCGGGCTGATCCGGCGACCGGACAGGCTCCCGGGCCCCCGACCCGACGGTCCCCTGACGCCCGATAACTCCCCGAAGGCCGAGGGCCCTCCGACGCCCGACGGCTCCCCGACGCCCGAAGGCTCCCCGAGCGAGGAAGGACGGGACACCGGTGGCCTTTGAACCCATCGCCGTCGTGGGGCGCGGATGCGTGCTGCCGGACGCGCACAGCCCGGAGGAGTTCTGGCAGAACGTCCTCGGCCGCCGGGTCAGCCTCGGCCCGGCTCCGCAGGACCGCTGGGGGCTGCCGTCCGGCGCCCGGCCGGCCTCCTCCGACGGCACAGGCCGTGCCGACCAGGGCGTCGGCGGATTCGTCCGCGGCTTCGAAGACGTCTTCGATCCCGCTGCGTACGCTCTCGGCCGCGCCGAGGCCAGGAGCCTCGACCCGCTCTTCCAATGGGTCCTGCACGCCGGGCAGCGGGCCCTTGCCGAAGCCGGGCACCCGGCCGCCGTGCCGTCCCGCGCCGGCCTCGTACTCGGCAACCTGTCGTACCCCTCCACAGCAGCCGCCCGGCACACCGAGCACGTATGGCTCGCGCAGCAGGAACCCCCGGTGCGGGACGCCCTGCTGGCGTCGCTGCCGCCCCGGCCCCATGCCTTCAACCGCTTCTCCTCCGGCCTCCCGGCCCTGCTCGCGGCCCGCGCACTGGGGCTGGAGGCCGGTGCGTACGCCCTGGACGCCGCCTGCGCCACATCGCTGTACGCGGTCAAACTCGCCTGCGACCGGCTGCAGGACGGGGCGGCGGACCTGATGGTGGCGGGCGCCGTGAGCCGTTGCGACCCGCTGCTCATCCAGGGCGGTTTCACGGTCATGGGCGTGCGCAGCCCGACGGGGCGGAGCCGGCCGTTCCACCGGGAGGCCGACGGCCTGGTGCCGGCCGAGGGCGCCGTCATGTTCGCCCTCATGCGGTTGAGCGACGCCCTGGCCCAGGACCGGCAGGTGCTCGCCGTGATCCGGGGCGTGGGGCTCGGCAACGACGGACGCGCCTCCGGACTGGTCGCCCCCGATGCCGCGGGCCAGGAGCGCGCGATGCGAGCGGCCTACGCGTCGGCCGGAGTGCCCCCCGAGTCCGTGGGGCTGCTGGAGTGCCACGCCACCGGGACGACCGTGGGCGACGCCGTCGAGGTCCGGTCGGCGGGGCGGGTCTTCGCCGCTCACCGCGGGCTGCCGGCCGGATCCGTGAAGGCCAACGTGGGCCATCTGCTGACCGCCGCGGGCGGGGCGTCGCTGCTCAAGGCGATCGCCGCACTGAGGGCCGGGGTCCTGCCGGCGTGCCCGCACGACGGCACCCCCACGACGCTGGAGGGGCAGCCGATCCGGTTCCTCACGGAACACGAGGCCTGGTCCGGGCCCCGCCGGGCGGCGGTGAGCGCGTTCGGCTTCGGCGGCTCCAACGCCCACCTCGTTCTCGACGCCGGGGACACGCACGACACACCCTTGCCCCTTCCCGCCTCCGCGCCCCGGCCGGACGGCGTTCCCCTGGCGGTCGTCGCGCTCGCCGCCCGGGTGGGGCGCGACGGCGGCACCGAGGACCTCGCCGTCGCGCTGTGCACGGGGCGGCCCGACCGGGAGCCGCGCGAGAGCGTCGACATCGCTCTGCAGGGCCTGCGGTTCCCTCCCGTGGACCTGCGGGAGGCCCTGCCGCAGCAACTGCTGGTCCTCGACGCCGCGCGGGAGGCCGCCCGCGGCGTGTCCCTTCCGTCGCCGCGCACGGCCGTCGTCGTCGGGGCGGGCGTCGACCCGCAGGTGGGCCGGCACGTCGCCCGCCGCCGGATCGAGGACCTCTGGCAGTGTGCCGGGCTGCCCCTGCCTCCCGGTGCGCCGGCCGGGCTCCAGGACGCGTTCACCCCTCCGGGCACCGCCGCCGGAGCTCTGGGCGCCATGATGAACATCGTCGCCAACCGCATCAACAGCCAGCTCGACCTGACGGGGCCCGGCCTCACCGTCTCGGCCGAGGAGGACTCCGGGACCACCGCCCTCGCCCTGGCCGCCCGCTTCCTGAGGGCGGACGAGGCGGACGCCGCGATCGTCGGAGCGGTCGACCTCGCCCACGACCCCGTCCACCGCGCGGCCCTGCGCGACCTCGGCGTGGACCGGGAACCGGGGGACGCCGCAGTCGTCCTCGTCCTCAAACGGCTGCCGGACGCCGAGCGGGCCGGGGAACCGGTCCTGGCGGTCCTGGACGACGAGCCCGACGGCGCGCCCGACCTGCGGGTGAGCACCGTCCCCCTGGACGGCACGGAGGATTGCTGCGACAACTCCGCGCTGTTCGGCACGCCGCACGCCGCCGCCGGCCTGCTCGCCGTCGCGACCGCCGTCACCGCCCTGCGCTACGGATCCCGACCCCGGCCGGGCCGGTTCGCCGAAAGCGGCACGCCGTTGCGTACGGCCGAGGCCGTCGTCCCGGTCCTGGAGGGCCCGCAACGGCGGGTGCGGCTACGTGCCGCGCTCACGGCTGCCGGGCCCGCCCGGCGCCACGGACAGGTCGCCTTCGTGTACACGAACGGTTCCGCCGCCTACCCCCGTATGGGCCGGGAACTGACCCTCGCCCTGCCGGAACTCGCCGAGGCCGTCCGGCACCGCTGCGACACCGGGGACGTCCCCTGGCCGCCCACGGACTTCGCCGGCACGGGCGCCCTCGGCAGGATCTGGGCCACCACCCGGCTCGCCGCCCTGCACACACTGATCACCCGGTACGTGCTCGGCCTGCGGCCCGACGCGGCCATCGGCTACTCCTCGGGCGAGACCTCCGCGCTGATCGCCCTGGAAGCATGGCCGGACGCCGCCGCCCTGGCCGAGGACGCCCGGCGCGGTGACCTGCTCACCCGCGACGTCACGGGCGAGTACCGGGCGGTCCGCCGCGCCTGGCAGGCCCGCGGCATCACCGGAAGCCGCTGGCGGAACTACCTGCTCACCGCCCCGCCCGAAGAGGTCCGGGAGGCCGTCGCCGCCGAGCCGGCCGTGCACCTGATGGCGATCAACGCTCCCGGCGTCTGCGTCATCGGAGGCGAGGAGACCGCCTGTGCCGCCCTGGTGCGGGACCGCTTCGCCCACCGAGCGGTCCGGCTCGACTACGACATCGCCGCCCACGCCCCCGAACTGGAAGCGGTCCGCGACGCCTGGCACCGGCTGCACCGCCGCCGCACCGTGCCCGTCCCGGGCGTCCGCTTCTACCGGGGCGACACCGCCGAACCGTACGCCCCGACCGAGGAGAGCGCCGCCGACGCCCTCACGGCGCAGGCCACCACGACGGTGGACTTCCCGGCGGTGATCGAGCGGGCCTACGCCGACGGCGTCCGCGTCTTCGTCGAGCACGGCCCCCTCTCCCTGTGCACCGACTGGATCGGCCGCATCCTGCACGGCCGCGAGCACCTGGCAGTCGCACTCGACGAACCCGGCGGCCGGGCCCTGCACCGGCTGCACCGGTCCGTGGAGCGCCTGGAGGCCGCGGGACTGTGCGACCCGGCACCCCTGCTGCGCCTGCTCGGCCCGAGGGGCACCGGCACCGACGAGCCGGGCACCGAGCGCCCCCGGGCGGCGGCGCACCGGATGCTGCGCCTACCGGCCCATCCCCCCGCCGTCAGGCTGCCCGCACCGGACGCGGCCGTCACCGTCATGCGGCCGGCACCGGACCTGCCCCCGGTGTCGTCCGAGGCCCCCGAAGGCGGGCAGCGGTCCGTGGTCCCGCCCCCGTCAGCGGCCGTTCCGTCCGAGGCTTCCGGCACCGCGGCCGTCGCACGGCACCGGACCCGCGTCACCGACCTGCACCGGCAATACCTGACGGATCAGGCCGCCCTGCACCAGCGGTTCCTGCAGGGGCAGCAGCTGATGACGGGCCGGCGGCAGGCGAAGGACGCCCTGCCACGGGGGTCGGCTCCGCCGGTGGCTGCGGGCCCGCAGCCGGCCCCCGCTCCGCCGCCGCAGCCGGCTCCGCCCCGGCAACCGGTCCTGCCCGGGCCCAAGTTCGACCGCGCCCAGCTGGAACGCCTGGCGGACGGCCCGGTCTCCGAACTCTTCGGCCCGCTGTTCGCCGCCCAGGACGGCTACCGGCGCCAGACCCGGCTGCCCGGGCCGCCCCTGCTGCTGGTCGACCGCGTCACGGGCATCGACGCGGTACCGGCCTCCATGGGAACGGGCACCATCTGGACCGAAACCGACCTCAGGCCGGGCTCCTGGTTCCTCGACCACACCGGCCGCATCCCCGGCGGCCTCCTGGTCGAGGCCGGCCAGGCCGACCTGCTCCTCATCAGCTGGCTCGGCGTCGACCTGCTCAACCGGGGCGAGCGCGTCTACCGGCTCCTCGGCTGCGAGGCCGTCTACCACGGCACCGCACCGGGACCGGGACAGACCCTGCGGTACGAGATCCACGTCGACGGCCACGCGCAACACCAGGGCACGCGGCTCTTCTTCTTCCACTCCGACTGCTTCGCCGACGGCGAGCACGTCCTCAGCATCCGCAACGGCCAAGCCGGATTCTTCACCGACGCCGAACTGGCCGCGGCAGAGGGCATCCGGTGGACCCCGGGCACGGCCCCGCCCCCGGACCTGCCGTTCGAACCGGTCACCCCGCCGCCCACCGCCGACCGCTTCGACGCCGAGGCCGTACGGGCCTTCGCCGACGGCAGGCCCTACGACTGCTTCGGACCCGCATGGCACACCACCCGTGCCCACCTCCGCACGCCCCGCATCGACGGCGGGCGGCTCCTGCTCATCGACGAGATCACCGCGTTCGAACCGGCCGGAGGCCCGCTCGGGCGCGGTTATCTGCGCGCCGAGCTGCAACTGCGCCCCGACGGCTGGTACTTCGAAGGGCACTTCAAGAACGACCCCGTCCTCCCCGGCACCCTGATGAGCCACGGCGCCCAGCAGGCGATGGCCTTCTACCTGGCCGCGCTCGGGCTGACGACCGACCGGGACGGGGCCCGGTTCGAGGCGGTACCCGGCGTCACGGCCGTGTCCCGCTGCCGCAGCCAGGCGACCCCGGCGAGCCGGCGCGTGGTCTACGAGATCCACGTCGGCGGCCTGAGCACCGGCCGGGAACCCGTGCTGTACGCGGAGGCCATGGTCAGCGTGGACGGCGTCAACGCCTTCCACGGCCGGAACCTGGCGCTGCGCCTGGTGCGGGACGCCCCGCTGGACCACTGGCGGGAGCTGGGACCGCACCGCGAGCAGACCACCGGCGCCTGCCTCGAACCCCGGCTGCTGGGCGGCCTCGTCGGCCACCGCGAACGCCGTCCTGCCGCCACCGAGAACGGCTTCGCCTTCGACTATCCGTCGCTGCTCGCCTGCGCCTGGGGGCGCCCCAGCCAGTCCTTCGGGCCGTGGGCCGCCGTCATGGACCGGGCGGCCACGGTGATCCGCCTGCCCGGACCGCCCTACCACTTCATGAGCCGGATCGTGTCCCTGGAAGCGGCGCCGGGGGACCCGCGGCCGGGCAGCGCGATCGTCGCCGAGTACGACGTGCCGTCGGACGTCTGGTACTTCGAACAGAACGGCAGCGCCGTGATGCCCTGGGCGGTGCTGATGGAAGTCGCGCTGCAGCCCTGCGGCTGGCTCGCCGTCCGCACTGCCGACGCCTCCATCGCCACGGGCCCCCGGCTCGTCTTCCGCAACCTCGACGGCACCGCCCGTCTGCACGAGCAGGTGCGCCCGGGTACACGGACCCTGCGCACCCGGGCAGAGCTGTCCGGCGCCATCCGGCACGGGGACACCACGATCGTCTCCTTCACCGTCGACTGCACGGCCGACGGCGCGCCCCTGCTGACCGCGACCTCGTCGTTCGGCTTCTTCCCGCAGACCGCCCTGGACCGGCAGGTCGGCATTCCCGCCGACGCCGGCGAGCGCACGCAGTGGGACATGCCCTACGACCTGAGCGCCGACCTCACAGGGCGACGTCCGGCCGGGGGCGCGCGGCTTCCCGGCCCCATGCTGCGGATGCTGGACCGGGTCACCGGGCACCGGCCGGACGGCGGCCCGGCGGGCCTGGGCCGGCTGCGTGCGGAGAAGGCGGTGGACGCCGGCGCATGGTTCTTCAAGGCGCACTTCTTCATGGACCCGGTCCAGCCCGGCTCCCTGGGCGTGGAGGCGATGGCCCAACTGCTGCAGTTCCACCTGCTGAGGACCGCCCCGGCGGCAGCGATCGCCGACGGCACCCTCGAACCCCTGACGGACAGGGAGTTCACGTGGCGGTACCGAGGCCAGGTCGTACCCACCGACGGACTGATCACCGTCGGCGTCGACGTCGTCGAGGAGGGTGAGGACGAACGGGGGCGCCACGCCTCGGCCGACGGCTGGCTCTGGGTGGGCGATCGCCGCATCTACCGGGTGCGGGGGCTGGGGATGAGGCTGGGCCGCGCGTGAAGTACGCAGGCCCTGCCGGCTCGGCCGCACTGTTGGAGCGCAGGTGGCCGAACGCGCCTTCGCGGCCTCCCTTGCGCCCCATCTCCCGAGCAATCTTATGCAGCGGCAGGGAAAGGCTTACGACGACGTCACCACCACACTGAAGGAGTCTCCGTGAGCCGCACTTACCGAACCGTCCTCGCGCTCGCCGCAGGTACCGTCCTCTCCGTGCTGGGAGTGGTCGCCCCGGCCGCGTCCGCTCAGGCGGCCCCCGCCGCTCCGGCATCGCTCGGCGGCGACTTCTGCAGGCTCGTACAGAACGGCTCAGAGGCCTTGGGCACCCCCATCGGTGGGACGTGCCCCGACTGAACGTGCTGGGTCTCCGCCGACCAGTGGTCGGCGGAGACCCGCGCCGTTGCGGATGCCGTCGCCGGAAGGACACTGCGTGCGATCGCTGGACCTTCACTGCGCACGAGACGGGGCCGGCCCGGCACGGCCGAGCGCGCGGACGACCCCCGCAATGCCGTCCTGCTGCTCGATCATCGCCCCGATGCGGCGGGTCCGTTCGCGGTAGCGGCCGTCGGTGAGGAGCCGGGTGAGGGCGAGGCCGAGGCCGTCGCTGTCCAGGCGGGGCATCGGGACGGCGGCGGGGGTGAGCCCGAGGGATCGGAGCCGGGCGGCCCAGAAGGGCTGGTCGAACTCGAAGGGGACGGGGAGGGTGGGGAGAGCGGCTCGCAGGGAGGCATGGGTGGTCCCCGGCCCCGCGTGGTGGACGGCGGCGGTCATGCGCGGGAAGAGCCAGGCGTGCGGGCATTCCCCGATGGTGAGGATGCCGTCGCCTTCGGCGTCGCCTGTCAGGTCGGCCCAGCCGTTCTGAACGACGGCGCGGATCCTCAGCCGGCGGACGGTGCGGGTGATGATTCCGGACAACCGTTCCGCATGGCCTCGGCCCATGCTTCCGAAGCCGAAATACACGGGTGCGGGCCCGGAGGCGAGGAAATCGGTGAGACGGTCATCAGGGTGCCAGTCCGGCGGCTGGGCGGGCCGCCAGACGCCGACGGTCTTGTGCGCCGCGGGCAGGGGCATGCGGTCGGGCAGCAGAGCGCTGCCGAATCCGTAGTAGACGGTGTGGCGACGGGCGGAAGAGATCAGGGCGTCGCCGGTGAAGCCGCGACGCAGGCCGAGTTCGCGCCGCAGGGCGCTGGTCACCGGTGCGTACAGCGGGCTGAGGATGCGTTTGACCAGCACATCGGCGGCTGTGTAGCGCAGGCGCGGGGTCCCGGCGATGAGCCGGGGGAGCATCATGGCGTGCGAGACGGTGTAGACGCCGTGGCACGGCAGGCCGAGCCCTTGGCCGATGACGGCAGCCTGCGGGTGCATCAGTGGATGTGTGAGGAGGACGTCGGTGCCTTCGCCCGCTGCATCCAGCAGCACCTTGCCTGCGGTGAGCGCCATGTCCCGGCCGTTTTCGATACGTGCGCGGCGCGGTTTGTGCGCACCGACCGCAGCTTCCTGTTCGTCCAGGGGCATGGCCCGCACCCGGAGCCCGTGTTCGCGGAAGAGGGCCGCGTACCGCCGTGAGGTCACCACGGTCACCTGGTGGCCGGCCTGGCTCAGGCCGGTGGCGAGGCCGGTGTAGGGGGCGATGTCGCCGGTGGTCCCCCAGGTGGCCAGGAGGATGCGCTGCGGCGTGGCTGGTCGAGGCTTGAGAGGGGATCGCATGGCTGCAGGACTCCCGGAGCTCAGGGCATCTTCTCGATGGAGCAGTGCTGCAGGGTGCCGAGTGGCCCGCCGTCCAGGAAGAGGGCGACGAGCGTGGCGAAGTCGGCGTCGCGCTCCATGTGCAGCAGGTGGTCGGCGTTCTTCATGACGATGAAGGTCGCGCGGCTGATGGTGGCTGCGACGGCCCGGTTGTCGGCGACGGTGGTGGCGGTGTCGAACTCCCCCACTCCGACGAGCGAGGGAACGCCGCGGACGCCGCCCGGAGGCAGCGGATCGTGCAGCAGAAGGAACCCGCGGTCGTGGACGTAGCGGATGAGGGGGTCGTCGGAGGATGCGGCGAGCTGGTCGAGCACGACGCGCCCTGCGGCTCTGATCAGCAAGTGCCGTTCCGCCGCCTCCGTGTTGGTCAGGACGCCGACCAGTTCGCGGGCGGATCGCAGCCGGTCGGCCGGGCTTTCGGCGGAGCGCGGGCTCCGGGTGCCGGCCTCCCGGCGCAGCCCTTTGCCGATCAGCTCCGCCAGGCGAGGGGCGGGCCGGGGCGAAGCGCCGAAGAGCATCAACCGCGTGACGCGATCGGGATGGCGCTGGGCCAGTCGGTAGCCGATGGGGTAGCCGGAGGAGACGCCGAGCACCGCGAAGCGGTGGATGCGGAGCCGGTCCAGGGCGTGCAGGGCGGCGTCGGTGAGATCGTCCCAATTCAGGCTCTGCGCTGTCCGTCCCGGAGTGCGGGCGGGTGGCAGGTCGGGGATGACGAGGGGGAGCCGGGAGGCCACGTGGCGCTCGAATCGTGCCCAAGAGTGCCTGGTCTGCAGGCCGCCGCCGAGGACGAGGAGCGGTTCGGCGCTCGCCGGGCCGTGCGGGACGACGGTCCTGCACGGGTAGTGTCCGGCCCTCCAGGGGATGCGGTGGTCGCACGCGCCGGCACGGGCGGCCAGGAGCGGGGAGCCTTGCCGGGTCACGCCTTCGCCGCCAGGTGCCTTCCGATGAGTGCCGCGAGGTCGGCGACGGTGGAGTTCGCCGACAGGTCGGCCTCGGTGATCACCAGGCCGTACTCGTCCTCGATGACCATGGCGAGTACGGCGACGGCCATGGAGTCCACGCCGGCCTCCGCCAATGAGGCCTCCGGGGTGACCGGTCCGGGAGGCAGTCCGGCCTTCCCGGTCAGAATGCCGATGACCGTCTTCTGCATGTCGTCCATGCGCCTGGCCTTCCGGAAGTGACGGGTGGGGTGGCAGACCGTGAGTGACGGCCGGGGGAGGGGACGAGGCCGTGCGTCACAGGTGGGGAGTGAGAGCGTGCGGCCACGTGGCGGTGGTGGCGGCCCATGACAGGCCGCTGCCGAAGGCCACCATCAGCACCCGCCGGCCGGGTTTGACCGCCCCGTCGGAGGCGGCGTGTGCGAGCAGGATCGGAACGGACGCCGCGGCGGTGTTGCCGACGTGCTCGATGTTGGTCGGCATGCGGGCGGCCGGGAAGGACAGGGTGGCGGCCACGGCTTTCGCGATCGCCGCGTTCGCCTGGTGCGCGACGAGCACGTCGACGTCCTCCAGACTCCAGCGCGCGGCCTCGGCGGCGGCGATCGCGGCGGCGCTCATGCGTTTGACGGCGTTGCGCACGACTTCGGCGCCGCGCAGGTGCAGGTACGCATCGGCGCCGCCCAGGCCCGGTGCGGGCGCGCGCCGCCGGGAGCCGCCGGCCGGGATGGCGATGGCGTCGGCGAGGGTGCCGTCACTGCCCCACACCGACGGTCCGAAGGTGGGGGGCTCACCCGGTTCGGCCCGCCGCAGCACGGCTGCGCCGGCGCCGTCGCCGAAGATCGGGGCGGTGCCGGGGTCCCGGGGATCGACCATGGTGGAGGAGCTTTCGGCGCCGATCACCAGCACTGTTCCCGCGGTGGCGGCGGCGATCAGCCCGCGGGCGACTTCGCATCCGTAGAGGAACCCCGAGCAGCCGGCGTTCAGGTCGAAGGCGGGAACCCCGGTCATGCCCAGGCGGCTCGCGACTTCGGGAGCCCCGGCGGGGCAGAGCCGGTCCGGGGTCGTGGTGGCCAGGACGAGCGCGTCGACGCGCGACGCACCGGCCGAGGCCAGCGCACGGGCGCCCGCCTCCGTGGCCAGGTGAACGGTGGCCTCGCCGTCGCTGACGCGGTGCCGGCGGGCGATGCCGATCCGCCGCCGTACGAAGTCGTCCATCACGGGGCTCATGAGATCCGCATTGGTCACCACGGTCGGCGGCAGCCAGCACCCCAGCCCCGCCAGCACGGTGTTCGTCTTCTGCTCTTCTGCCACGGTTCTTTCCGTTGGGGCGGGGTGGCGGGTGGTCGTCACCCGACAGCCATGGCCGGTTCGATCAGGTAGTCGAGATCGGTGAGCGGCCGGCCGGTGAAGAACCGCATCACCAGGTCGCTCGCCTCGTAGCGGCGCTGCAGGAACACCCAGTGGTCGGCTTCACCGATCGCCGCGAACGTGCAGTCCCCGATCGTGGCCGCGAAATCCTTCTGCTCCTGCAGGGAGCTGATGGTGTCGTGCTCGCCGCAGAACACCAGCGTGGGAACACCGTTCAGACCGCCCTGGGGGTCCAGGTTCTCCAGGACCGAACGCTCCATCGTCCGGAACCCGTGGGCGCTGCTGGTGACGGCCCGCAGCGTCATCCGCTTGACCAGCTGACGCACCACATCCCGGTTCCTGACGGTCGCCTCGGCGTCTGAGCACAGGAACATCTCCGCCAGGACGTCGACGAACCCGTTCGCATCCCCGGACAGCATCCGCCGGGCGCCGCGCATCCACAGGTCGATGAGCTTGTCGCTGATGCGGACGGGCACGCCGCCCAAGGCCAGCTTGGCGTACCGCTCCGGGCGCCGTTGCGCGCAGCGGAAGGCGACCGCCGATCCGAAGGAATAGCCGAGGAAGTTGACGCGCTCCAGACCGAGGTCGTCGATGATGATCTCGATGGCCCGGCACATGGTCTCCATGTCCTGCTCGGGCCGCAGCGGCGTGGATTCGCCGGCACCGGGGAGGTCCACCGAGATCAGACCGGCATGGGGCAGGACGTGACGCTCCATGATGGACCAGCCGTGCATGCCCTGCAGAACGCCTCCGAGGACGAGCACGGGGTCGATGACGGGGGCGTCACTGTTCACCACCTGGTAGGAAAACGACAGCCCGTCCAATTGCAGGGCGTGGGTGATCGCCTTGGTCACAGCTCTCCGTCGCAGGTCGGGTCGGTTCGTTCGGAGTCAGCCGAGCGCAGACGCGTCCTGCTGCCGGTCGCCCGTCGCGTCCAGGGCCTGCTGTACGAGATCGGCCGTCTCCTGGAGGGTGGTGTTCCCGGAGGCCAGCGAGTCGTCCAGCTGGATCCTGTAGTGGTCGGAAATGGTCACGAACATTTCCACCTGCGCGATGGAGTCCAGCTCGAGGCTGTCGAACGAACGGCCACCGGTCAGTTCCCCGGGATTCAGGTCGTAGGTGGTGGCCAGGTAGTCGCGAATGAAGTCGAACGGCCGCTGAACGGGCTCCCCCATGAAGAACTCCCTACCGTCGTGCGGGTTTGAGATCGGGCCAGGACAACGCGACCGACCCCCACACGGCGCCGCCTCCGAACGCGGTCAGCAGCGTCCGCGTACCGGGGGCGACGGCCCGGGATTCGACCAGATCGTCCATGACCAGAGGAATCGATGCCGAAGAGGTGTTGCCGACTCTGTGCAGGTTCCCGAAGCGGCTGGCACCGGGCACGCCCACCAAGTCCGCCACCTTGTCCAGGATCCGCTGGTTGGCCTGGTGGCCGATGAATGCGCCGACGGAATCCACCGGCCATCCCGCTCGCTCCAGCAATTCCCGGGACACCTCGGTCATCCGGCGCACCGCGTGGGCGAACATCTGCGGCCCCTGCATCCGCAGGCAGCGGTCCGCCACCGGCGCGGCACCGCCGGGGTCGGGCCGGCGGGAGCCGCCGGCTTCGACCACGGCCAGGTCCTTCTGCGTGCCGTCGCTGCCCAGGCAGGTCGCCCGAACGGCGCCGGGCTCGTCGCGCTCGCCGCCGCGCAGCACCACGGCCCCGGCCCCGTCGGCGAAGACCACGGCGGTGCCGCGGTCCGTGGGGTCGGTGATCGTCGACAGGGTCTCCGCGGCCAGGACCAGCACACACTCCGCCATTCCCGACCGGATCCACGCGTCGCCCACGGCCAGCCCGTGGACGAACCCCGAACAGGCGGCCGCGACGTCGAACGCCGGCAAGGTGCCCAGCCCCAGCCGGGCGGCAACCCACGGAGCCGTGGCCGGTGAATGGTGGTCAGGCGTCGTGGTCGTCAGCACGACGAGGTCCACGACCGGATCGCCGGCGCTCCGCAGGGCCGCACGGCCCGCTTCGACCGCGAGGTCCCCGGTGCTGGTTCCGGGCTCCACCCACCGTCTGCACTCGATTCCCGTCCTGCTGCGAATCCACTCGTCGCTCGAACCGAGGTTCGCAAGCGGCGGGTCGTCGTTACGGATCACGCGCGGAGGGAGGTGAGAACCGACGCCGGCCACTACGGAAGCGGAACTGGCCATGTAAATCCCCCGGATCGACAGCAAGCCTGGGATCGTGCGTCAATCGTGCGCCACTGTATTTCACGCATTAAGCGCCCGTCAAAGGAGTCGGGGATTCCTTCGGACGATCGTGTTTACCGTGCAACGATAGTGCGATCATCGAACGGGCGGGCATTGGAATTCTTGTTCTGGCGCTGAGTGTGTGCGGCCGTCAGCTGTTTGATTTCCACTCCGAGAACTGCAAGTGCCCCCGGGCGGTCCCCGCCGCTCTGACCGGAATGCCGGTCACGGCTCACGGGAGTGTGAAGTGCGGGGCACCTGATCGTGTCCGATCGTGCCGCCCGCGGTGACGCAGGAATGGACGCACTCCCCGCCACTCTTAACGTATAGCGCACAGGGGGCCTTGCGGCAAGGCCCCGGTCGTGGCGCAGAATCACCGGCCGAAGGCGGAAACGAGGGGGGAGAATTCGTGATCGACGTGATCGTGGTCGGCGGCGGGCCGACCGGCTTGATGCTGGCCGGCGAGTTGCGGCTGCACGGCGTGCACGTGCTCGTGCTGGAGAAGGAGGCCGAGCCGACCGGGTTCGTCCGCGCGCTCGGCCTGCACGTGCGCAGCATCGAGGTGATGGACCAGCGCGGCCTGCTGGAGCGTTTCCTCGCGCACGGCCGGCAGCACGCGGTCGGTGGTTTCTTCGCCGGCATCGACAAGCCGTGGCCCGACCGGCTGGACACCGCGCATCCCTATGTCCTCGGTATCCCGCAGACCGTCACCGATCGTCTGCTGGCCGAGCACGCCGCCGGGCTCGGGGCCAAGATCCGGCGCGGCTGCGAGGTTGCCGGGCTGAGCCAGGACGAGGACGGGGTGACCGTAGTGCTGGCGGACGGTGCGCGGCTGCGCTCGCGCTACGTCGTCGGGTGCGACGGCGGCCGCAGCGCGGTGCGCAAGCTGCTCGGCGTCGGCTTCCCCGGTGAGCCCACCAGGGTCGAGACGCTGCTGGGCGAGATGGAGGTGGCCGAGGATCCGGCGACGGTGGCCGCCGTCGTCGCGGAAATCCGCAAGACCCAGCTGCGGTTCGGTGCCGGGCCCTTCGGGGGCGGGGTGTACCGCGTCGTCGTGCCCGCCGAGGGGGTGGCCGAGGACCGCACGGTCCCGCCGACGCTCGAGGAGTTCAAGCAGCGGCTGCGGGAGGTCGCGGGCACCGACTTCGGCGTGCACTCGCCGCGCTGGCTCTCCCGGTTCGGCGACGCCACCCGCCAGGCCGAGCGCTACCGGGTGGGCCGGGTGCTGCTGGCCGGCGACGCGGCGCACATCCACCCACCCGTCGGCGGGCAGGGGCTCAACCTCGGCATCCAGGACGCGTTCAACCTCGGCTGGAAACTGGCCGCCGAGGTGGACGGCTGGGCCCCGGAGGGGCTGCTGGACACCTACCACGCCGAGCGGCACCCGGTGGCCGCCGACGTCCTGGACAACACCCGCGCGCAGATGGAGCTGATATCCCTCGAGCCGGGCGCCCGGGCCGTGCGCCGGCTGGTGTCGGAACTGATGGAGTTCGAGGACGTGAACCGGTACCTGATCGAGAAGATCATTGCGATCGGGGTCCGCTACGACTTCGGCGAAGGGCATGAACTGCTCGGCCGGCGCATGCGGGACGTCGGGCTGAAGCGGGGCCGCCTCTACGGGCTGATGCGCGGCGGACGCGGTCTGCTGCTCGACCGGACCGGCCGGCTCTCGGTGGAGGGCTGGGCCGACCGGGTCGACCACGTCGTCGACGTCAGCGAGGAACTGGACGTGCCCGCAGTACTGCTGCGTCCGGACGGTCACGTGGCGTGGGCCGGCGAAGACCAGGAAGGTCTGCTCGGCCAGATGCCGAGGTGGTTCGGCGCCGCCGCGAGCTGAGCACGCAGTCGTGGCACCGCGCCCTCCCGGCTGCCGTCAAGCGCTTCGGGGCGCGGCGCCGGTGACCCGCGCGGCGTCACGCGGTCTCAGCCGTGCCCGCCGTGCCCGCTGCGCCGATCAGCTCCCGCAGTGCTTCCGGGCGGGGTGCGACGACTTCGGCGAGCCGGGTGCCGCTGCGGAACGCCATGACGACGGGGACCGGGCCCACGCCCGCCTTCTGGGCGACCTCGTACGCCTCGTCCAGGTCCACCGAACGGAATTCGATGCCGGCGAATTCGGGAAGTTCCGAGAAGCGCTCGAGGGCGGGGCCGGTCACGCGGCAGAGGGACGCCCATGTCGCGCAGAAGAACACCACCACCGGCTTGTCCTGGCTGATCGTCTCCTCGAACTCGGCCAAGCTCGTCAGCGGTGTGATGGCCATGTCGTTCGTCCCTTCGTGACTCTTCCGGCGTGCAGGGAGGGGGACAGCCCGTGTGCATCACCGTTCCACGGGTCCGGCGATCGCGCATACCGGCAGTCGCGCTCGGCGGTCAGGAGCCGGGAACGAAAGCGGGCCGGGCAACGAAAAGTGAGCCCCGGGCGCATGGCGCCCGGGGCTCACCGGTCCTTCTTTGCTGATGCCTTCTAGACCGCGGCAGGTGCCGCCGCGGTGTCGGCGGACTCGCCCGGGCGGGGGATGCGGTGCAGGCCCTTGCGGTCGTAGAGGCGGGTGACGCCGAAGCCGAAGAGCACCGAGGCGACCAGGGCGATGCCCATGGAGATCCACGCGCGGGTGAGGCCGGCGTCGGCCTGGGCGTCGTAGTAGAGGATGGAGCGCATGCCCCCGGTGATCTGCCGGAGCGGCTCGAACTCGGAGAGCGTGCGGAAGAAGCCGGGCAGCGCCTCCAGCGGCACGGTCGCTCCGGAGGACGGGACGGCCATGGCGATGAAGATGATGGTGGAGACCAGCATGCCCGGCGTGCCGAAGACGGCGAGCAGGGTCAGGGCGCTGACGCCGACGGCCGCGATCGTGCCCACGGAGTAGAGCCACAGCAGGCCGAGGTGGGAGGCGTCCATGTCGAGGATGCCGACCGTGGCGAGTTCGACGAGGGAGCCCATGACCACGGAGAGGCCGAGCATGAGGACCGTGCCGACGGCCAGCGTGCGGACGCGGCTCGTGTGCCGGACGGGCATCCGCTGGCGGAAGGGGCCGAAGTCGGTGTGCATGTAGCCGAGCGCGGTGTCGACCTGGGAGCTGATGGCGTTGGCGCCGAGCACGCCGCAGACGACGAGGACCAGGGCGTAGTAGAAGGCGCTCAGACCCATGGCGCTGTGCGTGCCGAGCGGGTGGCCGTCCGCCACCTCGACGTTCACGGGGTCGGCGAGCATCAGCTTGGCGGCCGGGGCGAGCTGGGCCTTCTGGGCGGCGGCCCGGTCGAGGAGGTCCTTGCCGAGCTGGGCGGAGGCGGCGTGGGCCGCCTTCTGGTTCGCCTGGCTGGCCATGGAGGAGCCGATGCTGCCGGCGGACTGGTTGGTCAGCACCGTCAGGGCCGGGCGCTTGGCCTCCGTCGCCTTCGGGCTGGTCAGCCCCGCCACCGTGGCGGTGAAGTTCTCCGGGACGACGAGTGCGCCGTAGACCTTGCCCTGGCCGAGCCGCTTGTCGGCCTCCTCCCGGCTGACGACCTGCCAGGCGAAGCTGTCGTTGTTCGCGGCGGACTTCTCGATCCCGGAGACGACCTGGTCGCCGAGGTTGAGGTGCTTGCCGTTGGTGTCGGCGCCGCGGTCGCTGTTGACCAGTGCGATGGGCAGGTCGCGCAGGTTGCCCTTGGGGTTCACGTTGCCGCCGACGTAGAGCAGGGCGAACAGGATGGAAACCACCGCGACGATGAGGCCTGAACCGATCCACAGCTTCGGGCTGCGGAGTACGGAAGAGGGCTCGGGGGAAGGCATATTCGCTCCGAGTTCTTACCTAGAGAAACTAGATACTGAAGGTATCCAGTAACTAGATAGTGGCAGTATCTTCCAGGAGTGTCCAGTCGTCGCAGTAGGACGCCCGGCCGGCGCACCACCACCGAGGAAGCCGCATGAAGATCTCCGAGCTCAGCCGCACGACCGGCGTGCCGGTCGCCAGCATCAAGTACTTCCGGCGGCAGGGCCTGCTGCCCGCCGGCAAGGCGACGGCCGCGACGCTGGCCGAGTACGGGCAGGAGCACGTCCAGCGCCTGCGGCTGATCAAGGCCCTGACCACCCTGGGCGGGCTCTCCATCGCCGCCACCCGCGACGTCCTCACCGCCGTCGACCAGGCACACAGCACCGACAGCGCCCTCGGGGCGGTGAGCTACGCCCTGCCGGTGCCCGTCGCGGAGTCCCCGGTCGGTGACGCCGACCGGGAGGCGGAGATCGGGTCGGCCGCGGAGGCGGAGGTGGCAGACCTGATCGCGGCCATGGACTGGCAGACGCCCGGCACGTCCCCCCACGTGGCGGGGCTCACGGCTGCGGTGCGGGAGCTCAGACGCCTCGACGCGGACTACCGGCCCGGCGAGCTCGTCGCCTACGCGGAGCTGGCCCGTTCCATCGCCCGTTTGGACCTCGACCGTGCGGCCGCCTTCGACGCCCCGGAGGCACTGGCCGAGCAGGCGGTCATCGTCTTCGCCCTCTCCGCTCCCGTGCTCGAACTGCTCCGGCGGCTGGCCCAGGAGGACCAGGTCCGCCGCCGCATCACGAGCCTCCCGAGCGACGGACCCCGCACCGGGTGACACCTCCGCGCTCCGTTGCCGGGCGGGCCGGCTCTCGTTGCTCAAGGGGACGATGCCGGCCGGCCATGGAGAACGGGGAGTGCAGGATGGGACGAGGCGACGGAGGAGCCGAGCTCTTCGAGAAGATGGCTCGTGACTGGTGGGCCGAGGATTCCCCGGCCGCGCCCTTGCGCGCCCTCAACCAACCGCGGTTCGCCTTCTTCGACCGGTACGTCGACGGCGGCTGGACCGGCCAGAGGGTACTGGACGTGGGCTGCGGCGGGGGCTTCACCACCGAGTACCTCGCCTCGCGCGGCGCGGTCGCCTCGGGAGTCGACGTCTCCCCGGCCCTGGTGCGCGCCGCCCGGCAGCACGCCGCGGAGTCCGG
The DNA here is from genome assembly GCF_042657885.1 of Streptomyces aureoversilis. NCBI lineage: Bacteria > Bacillati > Actinomycetota > Actinomycetes > Kitasatosporales > Streptomycetaceae > Streptomyces > Streptomyces aureoversilis. The sequence continues at coordinate 44,899 of NZ_JBHSKJ010000021.1, read as the reverse complement.
TCTGGGCATCCGCTACGCCGTGGGAGCGGGGGAGCGCCTGCCGTTCGCCGACGGGTCCTTCTCGGTGGTCACCTGCCTGGACGTGCTCGAGCACGTGCCCAGCCCCGGCGAAGTGGTGCGCGAGATCCGTCGCGTACTGGCCCCGGGCGGAGTGTTCCTGTTCGACACGATCAACCGGACCTGGCGCTCCCGCATGATCATGATCTGGGGTCTGGAGCACGTGCTCCGGGTGATCCCGCGCGGGACGCACGACTGGAACGACTTCATCACCCCGGCCGAGACGACCGGTTACCTCGGCGCTGCCGGGCTCACACCCCTGGGCCGGATGGCCGGACTGTTCGTGGTCGGCCGCCGTCCCGACGGCACCTTCCGGACCCGCCTGACCCGGAACCTCTCCTGCACCTATCTGGGCGCCGCCCGCCGCTGACCGCAGCGGCTCACCCGGCCTCATCCGGCTCCCCCGGACGTGAACGCCGAAACATCGCCTTCATGTTCGAGGAGGCGGCAGGAAATACGCCCTGTCTAGCGTTCCCCGTGGCCGGCTGCCAGCCGTTGCAGCCACTGCACGCCCAGGAGACCGCATGAGCAGTACCGAGCGACGATTGAAGGAACCCGCCGGCCGCGAAGGGTCTCGGCAGGCCCGGGCCGAGCCCGGGCCCGCGGCCCGGGAGACCCTGGAGGACTACACCCTCCGGTTCGCCCCGCGCAGTTACCGCCGCTGGACGCCGATGGTCGTGGCGACCACGGCGATGGGCGGGATCGCGTACCTGGCCGACTTCTCGATCGGCGCCGGCATCGGCCTCACCCACGGCACCGGGAACGCCCTGGCCGCGATCCTCGTCGCCGCCGTGGTCATCTTCGTCACGGGCTTTCCGCTCGCCTACTACGGGGCGCGCTACAACATCGACCTGGACCTCATCACCCGCGGCTCCGGCTTCGGCTACTACGGTTCGGTCCTGACCAGCGTCATCTTCGCCAGCTTCACCTTCATCTTCTTCGCCCTCGAAGGGTCGATCATGGCGCAAGGGCTGAAGCTGGGCCTGGGGCTGCCGCTGTGGCTCGGCTACCTGGTCTCGACGTTCATGGTGATCCCCCTGGTCGTCCACGGGATGAAGGCGCTCAGCAAGCTGCAGGTGTGGACGACGCCCGTCTGGTTGCTGCTGATGGTGGGACCGCTGGTCTACTTGGTGGCCACCGACCCGGGCACGGTCGACCGCTGGCTGTCCTACGCGGGCACCGACGGCCAGGGAGGAGTGAACACCGCCTCGGTGCTGCTGGGCTCCGGCGTCTGCCTGTCACTGATCGCGCAGATCGGCGAACAGATCGACTACCTGCGCTTCATGCCTCCCCGTACGGACGCGAACCGCCGCGCCTGGTGGACGGCGGTCGTGGTGGCCGGTCCCGGCTGGGTCGTGCTCGGTGCGCTCAAACAGGCGATAGGGGTCTTCCTCGCCGTATACGTCATCGCCTCCGTGGGGCCGGCGGCCGCGACCGAGCCCATTCAGCAGTTCAAGGCCGCCTTCGACGCGATGATGCCCTCGTGGCTGGTCGTTCCGCTGGCCGTGGTCCTGGTCGTGATCAGCCAGATCAAGATCAACGTGACGAACGCCTACTCCGGCTCACTGGCGTGGACCAACTCCTTCACCCGCCTGACCGGGCGCTACCCGGGTCGCATGGTGTTCGTCCTGCTCAACCTGGCCTTCGCGCTGGCGCTGATGGAGGCCGACATGTTCAGCTTCCTCAACCGCGTCCTCGGCTTCTACTCCAACTGCGCCATCGCCTGGGTCGTCACCGTGGCCACGGACATCATCGTGAACAAGTACCTGCTGAAACTCTCCCCGCACGCACCCGAGTTCCGGCGCGGCATGCTCTACGCCGTCAACCCCGTGGGCACGGTCGCCTTCGTCGCCGCCTCGGGCCTGTCGATCGCCATGTACTTCCACGCCCTGGGCGACACGCTCCAGCCCTACTCCCCGGTCGCGGCGGCACTGATCGCCTTCGTCCTCACCCCGCTGATGGCCGTACTGACCAAGGGGCGCTACTACCTGCGCCGCGCCACGGACGGGATCGCCGAACCCCTGCTCGACGCGGACGGCAACCCGAGCGCCACGCTCTACGAGTGCCACGTGTGCCGGCAGGAGTTCGAGCGCCCGGACGTGGCCGCCTGCCGCACCCACGACGCCGTGGTGTGCTCCCTGTGCCTGAGCACCGACAGGATCGGCGACCACGTGCTCCCCGCGAGCGGCGGCGCCGCGTAACCGCCGGAGGCTCAGACCGCGGCGGCCTCCACGATCGAGGCGAAGCCCGGCGTGGGCAGGGTGCGCACGTGGCGCAGGCCGGCCTCGGCGAAGAGGGCGTCGAGCTCGGCGGGGGTGCGGGTGCTGCCGCCGAGGGCGGTCATCATCAGCATGTCGAGGTCCTTGCCCGGGTGCGGGTCGTTGCCCGGCGGCGGGACGGCGTCCACGACCAGGACCCGGCCGCCCGGGGCGAGGGCCTTGCGGCAGGAGCGCAGGATGCGGACGCAGTCCTCGTCGCTCCAGTCGGGCAGGACGTGCTTGAGGAGGTGGATGTCGCCCTCCGGGGCGCCGGCGAAGAAGTCCCCGGGCTCGGCCCGCCAGCGTCCCTCCAGCTCCGCTTCGGCGAGCAGGGGTTCCCGCACCGCCGCCGCCTGGTCGAAGAGGACGCCCGACAGGCCGGGGTGGCGCTGCAGGACGGCCCGGAGCAGTCCGCCCCGTCCGCCGCCGACGTCCACGACCGTGCCCCGGCCCGGGAACGGGTACGCGGCGGCGACCACGTCGTCGAGCGGACCGGAGAAGGCCGCCATCCCGGCGTCGAAGACCTCCCGGGCCGCGCCGTCGGCGGCGAGGTGCTGGAAGAAGGGGGTGCCGAAGACCCTGGGGAAGGCGGATTCCCCGGTGCGTACGGTCTCGGCGAGGTCGGCCGAGGGACGCAGGAACATGTCGTCGGTGAGCAGGAGCACCGTGGCGTGCAGCGAGCCGGGAACGTCGGTGCGCAGGGCGTACGCGGCGGGCGTCAGCCCGAACCTGCCCGTCCCGTCCTCCTGGAAGACGCCGCGTGACGCCAGGTGCCGCAGCAGCCGGCGCAGCGTCGGGCCGTCGGTTCCGGTGTCCGCGGCGAGCTCGGCGGCGGTGCGCGGTCCGTCGGCGAGCCGGTCGGCGATCCGCAGCGACGCGGCGGTCCGCAGCGCGGCCGAGCGGAAGAAACCGAAGGTCTCCTCCATCAGCCGCATGGCGCCCGACGCGTCGGGGGCGGAGGAGTGGGGGCTGGACGAAGGCTCCAAGGTGATCTCCCGGGGGGTGGCTCCGGCGGGTCCGGAGGATCACCACCCTTCCAGCCGCCGCCCGGGCCCCGGCACCGCCGCTGTACGGATCTTCGGCTAGGACTTCCGGCCTAAGGCGCCTCCGGGTCGACCGAGTCGCGCATCACCGGGATGTCCACCAGGCTGGACACCGGAACCGGAACCGGATCCCGGTCCGGACCACCGGAAGGACGCCAGAGTCCAGGCTCGACGGAAGGGGCCGGCATGCCCGTCGATCTCGGCAAGCCGTTGTCGTGGAAGAACGCGACCGGTGATGCCGACACCATGCTGCAGAACTTGCAGGCGAACATCCTGAAGGGCCACGTCCGCGAGCACCTGCACATCCTGCTGGTGCAGTTCGGCAAGGGCCCGGCGGGCGCTGCGGAGGCCCGGACGTTCCTGGCCGGGCTGGTGCCGCTGATGAAGTCGGCCAAGGAGCACCTCCAGGAAGTGGAGGGCTTCAAGCGCAACGGGTCGAGCGGCGTCCCGGACACCCCCTACGTCGGTGTGGGACTGACGAAGGCCGGCTACGACCGGCTGGGCCTGTCGGACCGGGCCCCCTCCGACGAGGCCTTCGAGCGGGGCATGCGGGACGACGGGACCCGCAGCATGCTGAAGGACCCGGACATCGCGCAGTGGGAGGCCGGCTACCGGGAGGAGATCCACGCCGTCGTCCTGGTCGGCGACGCCGAACCCCGCCCGGCGGGCGCCGGGCTCAAGAAGGTCGAGGAGCTGCTGACCGGTTCGCTCCGCGTGCTCGGCAAGGAAGTGGGCCGTGGCATGCGCAACGCGAACGGTGACGGGATCGAGCACTTCGGATACGTCGACGGCCGCAGCCAGCCGCTGTTCCTCACCGAGGACGTGGAGGACGAGCGCCGCGGGACCGACGGGGTCTCGGTGTGGGATCCCGCCGAGGCCCTGGCGCGCATCCTGGTCGCGGACCCGGCCGCACCCGACCCCGCGACGGACTTCGGCAGCTACTTCGTGCTGCGCAAGCTGGAGCAGAACGTCCGGGCCTTCAGGAAGGCGGAGGAAGAGCTCGCCGATGCGTTGAAGCTCGACAACGACGACCGCGAACGGGCCGGCGCGATGCTCGTCGGACGCTTCAAGGACGGCACGCCGCTCACCCTGCAGGCCACGCCCGGAGCGCACAGCCCGGTGATGAACGACTTCACCTACGCCAGCGACGGCGCCGCCGACAAGTGCCCCTTCCAGGCCCACATCCGCAAGACCAACCCGCGCGGGTCCGGCGGCTTCGAGTCGCCGGAGGAGGAGCGCCGCCACCTGATGGCGCGGCGCGGGCAGACCTACGGGGAGCGCGCCGACGGCCCCGGCGGCGATCTGCCCGAGGGCGGCGTCGGCCTGTTGTTCATGGCGTTCAACTCCGACCTGGTCGACCAGTTCGAGTTCACGCAGCGCAACTGGGCCAACAGCACCGGCTTCCCGGATTCCGGCAGTGAGCCGGCGCCCGGCCTCGATCCGGTCATCGGGCAGGGCAGCCGGCCCCCGGCGACCTGGCCGCGGGTCTGGGGGCAGGAGGAGGGCCAGGAGGTCACTTCCCCCGCGCAGACCGTGACCATGAAGGGCGGCGAGTACTTCTTCATGCCCTCGCTCGCCTTCCTGCGCAGCCTGTGACCCCGTACGGGCCTTCGGTCGAGGGCCTTCGGCCGAGCGGTCGAGGGCCTTCAGCGTGCGAGTTCCTCGAGGATGAGGGGGTAGGTCTCGGTCGCCGCGCGGCGACCGAGGAAGACGTCGAGGTGGCCGTAGCCGGGCAGGACGTGCAGGCTGTCGCGGCCGGGGCGGTGGCGCTGCAGGAATTCGAAGGTGCGCCGCTGGCTGTCGGCCAGGAAGCACCGGTTGTCCCGCCCGGCGACGAGGACGAAGCGCGCGTCCGTGCGCGGCGCCCGGGCGACGAACGACGCCGGCAGGGCCTCGACGGCACCGGTCGGCACGAGGTGGCCGGCCTGGATGCAGCGGTTCATCTGGGCGAAGAACGTCATCGGGACCTCGGCGAACTCGCCGCGGATCCACTCGTGCGTCGCCTCGTCGAGGTTGGCGTGGGACCACAGGGCGGGCCGCCCGCTGCCGTAGGTGAAGCTGACCATGCGGCACACCGGGTTGCGGCACTCCGGGTGGGTGGCGCGCACGCCCCAGACCATCAGCCGGGAGACGACGCCCTCGGGGCGGTCGCCCCAGGCGGGGGAGAGGTAGGGGGTCACGCGGCTGATCAGCGGCGCCAGGGTGCCGATCTTGAAGGTCGACAGGCGCGGGACGACGGGGTGCAGCGAGACCGCGTTGCTGACCACGGTGTCCACTTCGGGGAGCAGGCCGGCGGCCATGGCCATGGTGAACGACGTCGAGCCCTGGCAGTGCACGACGGCCTTGAGCCGGTCCGCGCCCGTGGCGTCGAGCACATGGGCGACAGCGGCGGGGTGGTCGTAGGCGGCGGCCTGGTCGAGGGTCCAGGGCACCGGGTCGAGATCGATCGACGCGCGCCAGTTGAGCAGCCACACGTCCCAGCCGTCGTCGAGCAGGGCGTCGACGAAGGTGCGCGGCAGCGGCGGGCGGAAGAGTTCGGCGCGTACGCCCGCGCCGTGGACGACGATGACGGGTCCGCGGGTGGGCGGGTGGCGGCCCTGGACGTGGACGAGCGTGAGCGGCCGGCCGTCCAGGGCCTTCAGCGGCTGCACCTCGGTGACGTGGTCCCGGCGCGTGGTGGGCCGGGTACGCCGGGCATGCCGGTTCGGTCGCGGTGCGTCGGCCGGTGCGCCGGCCGGTGTGCCGGTCATGGTGGCTTCGCCTCCCGGGCGATCACGACGGGGTCCTCGATGGGCCGTACGGGCGGCAGACGGTCGGGCACCGGGCGCTTGCCGCCGGCCGGGTCGTCCTCCAGGTGCCAGTCGCGGCAGACGCCGTCGAGCATCAGCGCGTGGAGGGTGAGGTCGCCGTCCGGCGCGATGTGCAGGCGCAGGAATCCCTTGTGGTCCTCGATGGACTGGCCCGACATCTGCCAGTCGGCCACCGTGCCGTGGCGCGCCCAGAGCACCCACAGGGCGAAGGCCTCGGACCCCGCGGTCGCCCCGGCGGCCCCGGCGAGCAGGAGGCACAGCAGCAGGACGGTCCACCCGGGCCAGGAGGACGGGAACGGCAGGGCGACGGCGGCGACCAGGACCCCTAGTGCGACCACGCCCTGCAGCAGGGCGGCGACCGCAGGCACGGGGGGAGCCGCGGAGCGGGCGAGGGAGGTGCTCTCGTGTCTGCGCTTGCGGACCAGCCGGGCGAGCCAGGGCAGTACGGTCAGCGCCGCCACGACGGCCACGAGCATCGCGGCGAAGCGGAGGGCGTCCTCCCAGCCGGCGGCGCGCACGGCTTCGTCGGGCCGGATCGTGCCGCGGGCGAGCGCGAACACGAAGCTGACGATCAGGAAGAGGACGGCGTGCACGCCCGCGGCCAGTGCGCCGAAGCCCGGGTTGCGCCGGGGCGGCCAGCCGCGCGACCACGGGAAGGCGATGCGGCGGGCGATGCGGCGGGACTCGTCGGGCGCGGGGCAGGTGTGCTGTGCGAGGGCGAAGTCGACCGGTGGACTGTCCTTCTCCCGCAGGTGGGACTCGCGGGGCGGCAGCGGCAGGTCGGCGGGCAGCCCGTGCGTGGAGGTCAGGTAGGCGCCGCCCAGTCCGCACGTGACGAGCTGGCGTCTGCGCGGGTCGGGAGGCAGCGCGGCGGGACCGGGCGGGTCGGTGGGCAGGCGTTCGGCGTAACGCGCGTAGTGGTGCTTGTCGCCGGTCAGCCACAGCCGGACGGAGGCGCCCGTCGGCTCCCGCGCCCCCGTCTCCCGGTCGGTGACCCGGGTCCGGACGATGTTGCGGTCGAACCAGTGCAGGGAGTTGAAGGCGTCGGCGTCCTCCTGGGCGCTCTCGACCCAGGCGGGGGTGGCGGAGCACACGATCACTCCGTCGCCCGGCCGGAGGAGGGCGGACAGGTGGGTCTCGAAGTAGCGCAGCTGGGGGTCGTCGACGTAGGCGCCGAGCTGGCTGTCGAGGCCGACGAGCCACCAGCGCCGGGGGAGCCGGACGACGAAGTAGCTGCGGGTCTGGCGGGTGCGCCAGCCGCCGATGTCGCGCCGCTGGGCGAAGATGCGCAGGAAGGCGGTGAGGCCGTCGTACCAGTCGTGGTTGCCGGGGAGGGCGACCATGAGGGGGCGGTCCTCCGCCGTCGGCAGGGCGGCGCGGTAGGGGCCCTTCATCCGGTTCTCGTAGGCGGTGGCCGACGCCACGGGGTAGACCTCGTCGCCGCCGAGGACGAGCAGGGAGCCGCGCGGCAGCCGGGCCGGTGCGCCGCCGGGACGTTCGACGGCGGCCTCCTGGGCCGCCAGGGTCCAGGCGACGGTGCCGGTCGCGTCGAAGCCGTCGCCGAGGTCGGCGGCGTAGTCGATCCAGACCTCCTGGGCGCCGGGGTCGTCGAGCGGTGCGTGCAGGGGCCCGGCGTCGAGGGCTCCTTGGATCTCCCGCTTGTCCAGGTAGCCGGCGAGGGTGAGGGCCAGGACGACCTTGCCGGCGGTGCGGGCCAGCTCGTGGGGTGCCAGCCAGCGCACCTGCTCCTGCGGGACGAAGGGCAGCTGGAGCTCCTCGGCGTGCTTGCGCAGCTCACGGGCCTTCATGCCGGCTCCCCGGGTGGCGGCCGCAGGCGGGAACCGTAGACGTCCCACAACTCGCCAAGGAACAGCCGGCCGAAGCGTTCCAGGGCGCGTGCGGGGTGCGGGCCGGTGGCGCGGAACGTCGTCAGCTGCTGGACGAAGTCCGCGGGACGGATGGTGAGGACGCCCGCGCCGAGCACCGCGGCGCCGGCGTCGCCGTCCGGCTGTACGTGCCCGGCGAGCAGGCGGACGTAGAGGGTGGTGGTGTCGGGCCAGAGGTCGGTGCCGGGGTCGTCGTGGATGTCCTTGCGGCCGACGAGCGTGAGCGGGCTGCCGCCGGGGGCGCGAAGGTGCAGGCGGTAGAGCATGCGGCGCCGGGCGGGGTCGTCGTCGCGGGTGAAGAGGTTGAACCAGCCGTGTTCCACCGGCAGGCGCCCGCCGAGGGCGTCGCAGTCCGCGTGGCCCGCGAGGGTGGCCGGGTGGGCCGGGTCGTCGACGAAGCGGTCGACGTCGTGGGCGGTGACGGTGAGCCGGAACGCCAGCCGCTGCTTGCGCTGCCGGCCCAGGTCCCGCCCCTGTTCGGGGTCGTCGACGTCGAGTGCCGCGTGGCCCTCCATCTCCTCTGTGAAGGAGAGGCCGGTCGGCCGCTCGCCGCCGGCGGGCGCGGGCTGGGGGACCTCTTCGACGGTCATGCCGGGCGGTACGAGCGCCTCGGCGGGCAGGTCGGCGGGAGCCTCGGACGGCACGTCGGCAGCCACCTCGGCGGCCGAGTGCGGGCCGGGGCCCTGCTCGAGGATGTGGTCGCAGGCGCGGTCGGCGAACGCCGCGATCGTCAGGGACGGGTTGGCGCCCACCGGCCCGGGCAGCGCGGCGCCGTCGAGGACGTACAGGCCCGGGAAGCCGAAGACCTCGCCGAAGGAGTCGCAGACGCCCTCGGCGGGGTGACGGCCCATCGGGGCGCCGCCCAGCGGGTGCACGGTGATCACCCGGTGGGACCACCACAAGGGATTGTCGCGGAACTCCGCGCCCAGCTCCTCGCCCAGGTCGCGCATGACCGACCGGACGCGCTCGAAGTAGCGCAGCGAGGTCTGTACGGTCCAGTCGATGTCGAGGTAGCCGCGGCGCAGGCTCATCCGGCCGTCGGGAACGTCGCGGCCCATGCCGAGGAGGGGCAGCGACGTGTCGGAGAACTCGGCCGGACCCAGCAGCAGCGACAGCTGACGGCCGATGTTGCTCTGCGGATCGTGCCCCAGCCGCGTCCGCAGCCGGTGCAGGGCGAAGGCGAGCGCGCGGCGGGCGCTCCCGGGCATCTGCGCCGCCTCGCTGAGCCAGTCGGCGAACGTGGGATATCCCGCGTCCTGGATGTAGAAGCCGCGCCCCTGAGAGCCGTCCTCGTCCAGCTCGTCGCCGACGCGGACGGCGCTGGTGATGACCGTCCCGGTGCTGCTCTGCAGCCGGCGCGGCCCGGGCGGGCCTGTGCCGTCGCCGTCGCCGTCGGTGGCGGTGGTGGTGGCGTGGAGCAGCAGTCCGAGCAGGTCGCCGTTGCCGCAGAACCGGGTGCCCAGCGTGCTGCTGATGCCGCGCAGCGCGGCGCGGTTGCGCAGCAGCAGGTACGTCGAGCCGAAGGTGCCGGCCGCGAGCACCAGCCGGCGGCAGGCGATCCGGTGGACGGGGAGCTTGCCGGTGGCGGTGGGACGGCCTTCGCGGCCGGGTTCGTGGACGACGTAGCGGACCTCGTAGCCGCCACCGGGGCGGGGCGCGAAGCCGCGCACCTCGCAGCGGGTGCGGATGTCGGCGCCGTGGTGCCGGGCGGCCGACAGGTAGGTGTGGTCGAGGGTGTTCTTGGAACCGAAGTTGCAGCCGACGTCGCATTCGCCGCACATGCGGCAGGTGCTGCGCGGCAGGTCGTGGAGGTTGCCGTAGGAGGGCTCGGCGATCTGCGCGCCGGGGACGGGTGCCGCCCCGGGGCGGGGAGCGAAGGAGACCGCGAGCGGCGGCCGCCACACGGGCAGGCCGAGACGGCCTGCGGCCTCGTGCATCGCAACGGTCTTGGGCGTGTCGGTGTAGGGGTACGGAGTGGCGCCGAGCATGTCCTCGACCCGGTCGTAGTGCGCGTCGAGGTCACTCCTGCTCAGCGGCCAGTTCTCGTAACCGCCGCCCGGCAGCGGTGACTCGTGCACGAACCAGCGTTCGTCCTTGCGCAGCAGGACGTTGGCGTAGATGAGCGAGCCGCCCCCCAGGCCGCTGGAGACGACGCCTTCGAGGCCGCGGAAGGACCAGATGTCGAAGAGGCCGTGCATGCCCGCGCTGGGGTCCCAGAAGTTGCGGGACATGCCCGCCGGGGTGCGGGGGAAACTGCCGGGCGGGTAGGGCTTGCCCCGCTCCAGCACCACCACGGACCGGCCGCCTCCGGCGAGGCGGTACGCGGTGACCGAACCCCCGAAGCCCGAGCCGACGACCACGACGTCGGCGGTCTCTACGGCTGGTCGGCTCAGGAGCCGGTCGTTTGCCATCGGTGCTCCCTTGCGGGGCTCCTCCGAAAGGCCTGGGGAAACCTGACGGGCCTCTACGGCAATCTTCGCGCCGGGTTGACAAGCGGGCAAATCGTGGCGGGAGTCCCTGCCCAGAGGCGTGAGCGCGTCCCTGTGCCGTGCATTTCAGGCGCGGGGCCCGCGGACGACTGCGACATGGGCGCCCGCGGTGAGCAGCGTCGCGGCGGCGACGCACGCGGACGTCAAGGCAGCCGTCACCATGTCCGTGACCAGGAGCAGCGGGACGGCCAGAGCGGACGCGGTGACCGTCCCGAGGAGGGGTCAGGTGAGGAAGGCCCGCCGGGAGGGCCCGGCGCGGGGAGCCGGCGGGGCGGCCGGGCACAGCGCCGCCCAGCAGGCGTCCGCCTCCCGCCGCTCCCGGGCGAGGTGCGCGCGGGCCCGGGCCCGCAGCAGGGCTCCTGCCGCGGCCCCGCCGCCCGCCACCGTGCACGTATGCGGCGCACCGCCCGGTGCCCGCCCGCTCCCGAGACCCGGGCCGCCGATGCAGGGACGGCACACCCGGCCGCCCCGCCAGAAGATCGTCAGCGACACCGGGTCGGAAAGGGCCGAACGGCGCTCCGACCCGGGGCCGGTGGGGCCCGGTGCAGAGGCGGACCGCTCCGACGCGGGTGACAGCTGGTTCCCGTGATGCTCAATGGCTGTAAGTGAGCTGTTCTGTGCGCTGGTCCAGGCCTATTCTCCGGTGTGCTCGTGATCGGCGACAGTTCGTCAGTTCTCCCGTTCCGGAGCGGTGGCCCGGCTGCTGCTCCGTCGGCGAAAGGAAAGCAACAGTCATGGAGCACTCACGCAAGACCACCCGTATGCGGCGCACCGCCCTTGTGGCGGGGCTGTTCATCGCCGTGTCGGCGTCGCTCGGCACGGCCCAGGCCTCCGCCCGCACCTCGGCCGTATCCGGCGCGACGGCGGCCCCGTCCGACTGCCCGAAGTACTACTTCTGCGGCTACAAGGACGCGAACTTCAAGCGGCTGGCCTTCAAGTTCAAGGACTGTTACGTCCAGGAGATCCCGGACGGGCTGAACAGCGGCGGCTCCTGGTACAACAACCAGTCCGACGGCACCAGGGCGAAGATGCTCAACAAGCAGAGAGTCGTCATCTACACCACGCCCGGCGCGCCCTCCTCGGACGCGCACGGCAACTGGGCTCCCGTCTGGTACATAGACGCCTGCTGACCGCTCGGCGCGCGGGAGCCGAGCCGCGTGGCGTCCAGTTCGTCCTGCCAGGCGCCGGAGGTGAAGGCGGAACCGTAGGGCCCGGCGCAGGTGGCCAGGTGTTCGGTGAGGGCGGCGCGCAGCCGGCCGCCGGGGTCCCGCCCGCATCGGCGTCGATCACGGCGGCGGCGAGGACGGCCGTACGAAGGGCCTGGGCGGTGCCCGTGCCGCTGAGGGGGTCGTAGCGGATGGCGCCGGCGCCTACGGTCAGCAGTCCGGCCGGCGACTGCGCCGTGGGGGGCAGCGCCGGAGCGAGGTGCAGGCGAGGAGCGGCCGGGACGGCGGTCGCCGTACGCGGCGGACGGCGCAGGGCGCCGCCCAGTGCGGACTCGGCGAGCAGCCGGGCCAGCAGTGCGGCGGGGTCCGCGGCGGGGCCGGGCACCATGGCCTGCACCAGGCAGTCGCCCGCGCCGAGCGGCGTGAGCTGGAGCCAGCCCAGAGCGGTGGTGTCCAGCACGGCCGTACGCTCGTCCCGTCCCGCTCGCAGCGGGGCGGTGCCCACCAGCCACTGCCGTCGGCCCAGCGTCCGCTGGGCCGACGGCCCGCCCGGGGCCTGCGCCGTCACCGTCCACCGCGCCGGGCGGCCCGTCCCCGTCCGGCGGCCGAGTCCCCAGCCGCTCTCGTATCCGGGCCGCCAGCACCGCACCGTCGATCACCCGGGTCGCCTGCGCGAACTGTGCGGTCCCCGTGCCCGGCTGCCACCGCACCTGCCGGCGGGTCAGCGACCAGGCGTCGCCGAGGAGCCCGCCGCCCCACAGGGAGTCGATCAGCTCCAGCGTCGGCCCGGTCAGCAGCAGGGGCCGCGCGCCTGCCCCTCCCTTCGGCGCGGACGTGGGCGCGGGCATGGGCGTGGGCATGGGCACGAGAGGTAGGCCGGTTCCCGGACCTCCGCGCGCTCGACCCGGTCCGTCAGGCCGTCGGCGAGGGAGACGAAGGGCCTGCGGTCCGGGGCGAAGTCGGGCGGAGCGGCCACGATCCGGGCCGTCGCCGTCAGATCACCCGGGAGGGTGACGGTGACGATCCCGTCGCAGACGTCGTCGACGAGGCCCAGGCTCTCCTGAACCTCCGCCAGTTCCGCCCCGGCGAAGAGGCCGCCCGGGACCGTCCTCGGATCGTCGCCGGTGTTCTGGAGCGGAAAGCCGCACCACTCCGCGTCCGGATCGAGAATGAGCCGCTCAGGCGGCAACGCGTAGTCGGTGCCGTCCGCGCGGTCCTCCAGGTCCTGCGGCCCGTACACCGCGCCGGTCCCCGGAGTGAAGCGCAGCTGCAGCTCCGGAAGAGCGGCATTCGGGACGGGCACCTGCACCGAACCGAGCGGCAGGTTGCGCCCGGGCGGCACCAGCGGGTTCGCGACGCCCGGCGGGGACTGGCCGGCCGGCGGGTGCCGGGCGTGGTCGTCGCCCCGCACCTCGGCCCGCGCCTCGATGCGGTCACCGTCGAACTGGGTGTAGTGGTGCGCCTTGAGGTTCGCCACCGCCACGTCCCAGCGCACGTCTGCCAGGTCCAGCCCGAACTCCGCCGGCACCGCCTCGGTCAGCGGCCCCGTGCGGCGGCTCCCACCGGTGGTCCACGTCCCGTGCAACTCGAAGTACGGGCATACCGGCCGCCACCCGTCCGCGTCCTTGAAGCGCACCTCCGAAGGCATCCGCTCGCTCAGGGTGCCGTCGGCGGCGAGGTCGAGGGTGGGGGCGGGGACGGCGGTGAGACCGTGTCACGCCTGACACGGGGCGAGTGCCGCTCATTGCCCCTCGGCCGCCCGGTGCCGGGGACGGCTCGTCGGCGGTTCGGGCAGCCAGTCGTGAGCCGGGTCGTACTCCAGCCATCGGCTCCGGCCGGCTTCTCCCGCGCAGGCCGCGACGAGACCGTCCAGCCCCGGGTGTCCGTTTCCGGTGCGCCACAGCAGCGACCAGGCGTACAGCGGCGTGGGGTCGACCAGCGGGACGGAGCGCAGCCCGGGGACCTCCGGCAGGGGTACGTCGGCGGGCAGCAGCGAGAAGCGGTTCGGGTCCCGTGCCACCTCGCCGAGGAAGTGGACGAGGCCCAGATTGACGCTCGCGGCCCTGTCCCGGATGCCGAACCGCTCGGCGAACCGGTGGAGGAAGTCGAGCCGGTCGAGCGCACCGGGTGACCACAGCACGCTGCCGCGCAGCTGTTCCGGCCGCAGTGCAGGCTCGGCGGCGAGCGGGTGATCCGTGCTCAGTACGGCGTCGACCGGTTCGAGGCGGACGAGGCGGTGCGTCAGCCGCGCGTGCAGCGGGGGGTGGACCCGGCCGAAGGCCGCGTCGATGTCGCCCTGCAGCAGCGCTGCCGTGACCGACGGCAGGTCGCGCCCGTGCCCCGGCACCAGCTCCGCGGCCCGTCCGGCGACCTGGGCCAGCGTCCGCATCGGCGCGTAGAGGTGCCCCCAGACGTCCACGCGCAGCGGGCGGCCCTTCCCGACCGCCGCCGCGACTGCGGCATCGGCGGCGGCCACGGTCTGCCGTGCGGGTTCGAGAAAGCGCCGGCCGGCCTCGGTGAGATGCACCCCGCCTCCGGCGCGCCGGAACAGCGCGACGCCGAGCAGGGTTTCCAGCCGCGCGATCCGCTTGGACAGCGCCTGCTGGGAGACGCCAAGCGTACCGGCCGCCCGTCCGAAGTGCAGTTCCTCGGCGGCGCGAACGAAGGCACGTACCTGCGCCACGTCGAGATCCATGCCTCTCACCATAGGTGACAACCAACAGTTGTGGACTGCGCTCGTCCGTTGTTGGATCGTCGGGCGCCCCGGGCGGTTGCATTCTCGGCATGCAAAGACTGATTCCCACGGGGGAAGCGGCGCGTCCCGTCGCCTTCGCCGAGGTCCCCCAGCCCGTCCCGGAGCCCGGTGAGGCACTGACCAAGGTCGAGGCGTTCGCGCCGAACCGGGGCGAGACGTTCCTCCTCGAACACCCCCGCCCGGGTTTCCTGCCCGGCAAGGACGTCGCAGGGCTCGTCGTACAGGCCGCAGCCGACGGCTCGGGGCCCGGCATCGGCACCCGCATCGTCGGGCACCCGGCGCAGGGCGGCTGGGCCGAGTACGCCGCCGTGCCCACGCACTCGCTCGCAGTGCTCCCGGACGGCATCGACAGCGTACGGGCCGCCGCCCTGCCCCTGGCCGGGATCACCGCCCTGCGGCTGCTGCGCACGGCCGGCTCCCTGACCGGCCGGCGCGTGCTGCTCACCGGCGCTTCGGGCGGCGTCGGCCACTACGTCACCGAGCTGGCCGTCGGTGCCGGAGCCGAGCTGACCGCGGTGACGGCCACCCCGGTGCGCGGAGAGCGGCTCGCGGCACTGGGCGCCGAGGTCGTGCACGACGTCGCGGCGGCCCGGGGACCGTTCGACGTCGTGCTGGAGTCCACAGGCGGACCGGATCTGCCCCTCGCCCTCTCGAAGGTGCGGCCGGGCGGCACGCTCATCTGGTTCGGCCAGGCGAGCCGCACCCCGGCGACTCTCGACTTCTTCCAGCTGCTGAGCGGGCCCGAGCGCGTCACGATTCAGCACTTCCACTACGCAGGCGCCCCGTACGGATCCGACCTCGCGGCACTGGTGCGCCTCGTGGAGCGGGGCCGGTTGCATCCGGAGGTCGGCCGGACGGCCGGCTGGGCGGAGACCGCCGCCACCCTGGTCGACCTGAGAGAGCGCCGGATACGCGGCAAGGCCGTGCTACTGACAGGAGAAGGACGATGAGCGCCACCGAGTTCGCCGCGGCCCAGTGGACACGCGCCACCGGCGCGGGCGTCGACCCCCACGAGTACCGGCGTGTCACCGACGCCCTCACCTCCGTCGCCGACTGGGGGCCGTCCTTCCTGCGCACCGGAAACGCCTATCTGGAGCGCGCAGAAGCCGCGGGATCCTCCGTCTCGGCGGGTGAGCACCTGCTGATGGCAGCCCGGTGGTTCCACCTCGCCACGCTCGCACCGTACGCGGAGGCCGGCCGCGCCGCCGCCGAGGCCGACCGGGCCTTGGACCGAGCCCTTACGGTGCTGGAGCCCGGGGCCCGGCGCGTGAGCGGCGAAGGGTTCACCGGCCTGCTGCGCGGCCCCGCCGACGCGCCCGGCACCGTGGTCGTCGTCCCCGGCCTGGACTCGGCCAAGGAGGAGTTCCTCGACCTGGTGTCCGCGCTGCTGGCCAGGGGGCTGGCGGTGTTCGCCATGGACGGCCCCGGGCAGGGCGCGCTCGCCGCCACGACGACCCTCGGACCGGACTACGAGCAGGTCGTGGGCCGGGTCGTCGACGCCCTCGGCGCCGAACGCATCGGACTCGTCGGCCTCAGCCTGGGCGGCTACTTCGCGGCCCGGACCGCGGCACTGGAGACGCGCGTGGCGGCGGTCGCGACCGTCAGTGGCCCCTTCCGTCTCGACTGGGAGGAACTGCCCCAGCCGGTGAAGGACATCATGGCCCGGCGCGCCGGAGGAGCCGGCGCCGCCCGCGAGTTCGCCCGCCAAGTGGACCTCTCCGCCCTGGCACCGCGCGTCGCGGCCCCGCTGCTGGTCGTGGACGGGGGCCAGGACGTCATTCCCGGAGTGACGAACGGCGAGCCGCTGGCCCGCACGGCCCCGCAGGGCACCTATCTGTCCGTCCCCCACGGGGATCACCTCCTCGGCAACGCGCGGCCCGACTGGCTGTCCCGCCTCACCGACCACATCGCGAACACCCTGATCGGAGAACGGGCATGAACCGCTTCACCGGGGACCCTGGAATCAGGCGGGAAGTGCGTCGACGGTGGGGACGACGGTGCCGAACAGATCGGTGATGGTGGTCAGGGCGGCGGCTTGGAGGGCCGCGGCGGGCAGGACGGCGCCCTCGGGCGTGGTGAGGGCGCGGGTGGCGGTGGCTTCGGCGACGACCGTGGGGCGGTAGCCGAGGTTGAAGGCGCCCTGAGCCGTGTAGTTGACGCACATGTGGGTCATGAAGCCGCCTATGACCAGGTCCTTGCCGCTGCCCGGGGCGGCGCCCAGGCCGGTCAGGATCTTCTCCAGTCCGGTGAGGTGGAAGGAGTTGGGGAACTGCTTGACCACGACCGCCTCGCCGTCCACCGGAGCGACTTCGTCGCTGATGGCGCCGATGCGGGCGCGGATGTCGTAGGGGGTGTTCTCGCCGCCGTCGTTGATGATGTGGACGACCGGGACGCCCGCGGTACGGGCGCGCTCCAGGAGGCGGGCGCCGGCCGCGAGGGCTTCTTCGGCGCCTTCCAGGGCCATGACGCCGCTGCGGTAGGTGTTCTGGAAGTCGACCATGATCAGGACGGAGTCGCCGAGCCTGGGCGGCCGGTTGTCCAGGCCGATGACGTCGCGCAGGGTCGTGGAGGGCTGGTTGCTGCTCATGGTGTGCCTTTCGTAGGGGAATGAGGCAGGGCGGAGCTGCCCGCCCTGCCGGAGTGAGCAAGGGGGATACCGGTGGGTGGGGATGTCAGCCGGTCCGGGTGCGGAAGCGGCGGCGGTACGCGGCGGGCGTGGTGGCGAGCTGCCGTTTGAACGCCCGGTGCAGGGTCTCCACCGAACCGAGCCCGGCCGCGGCCGCCACCTGCTCGAGCGCGTCGTCGGTGGTCTCCAGCAGACGCCGGGCCACCTCGACCCGGGCGGCCTCGACGTAGGCGGCGGGACCGGCGCCGGTCTCCTGTTTGAAGACGCGGGCGAAGTGCCGCTCGCTCAGGCACATCCGGGCCGCCAGCACCTCCGCGGACAGGTCCTCGTCCAGGTGGTCGGCGATCCACAGCCGCAGCTCGTCGATGTCGCGGCGGGCGGAGGCGGGCCGGCTGAGCGGCACGGAGAACTGGCTCTGCCCGCCCTGCCGCTTGAGGTACATCACCAGCTGCCGGGCCACCGCCAGCGCCACGTCCTCGCCCAGGTCCTCGGCCACCAGGGCGAGCGCGAGGTCCAGGCAGGCGCTGATGCCGGCGCCCGTCCACAGCCGGCCGCGGTCGGCCCGGACGAAGATCGGATCCGGGTCGACCGTGACGGCCGGATGGTCGGCGGCGAGCTGGGCGGCGGTCGACCAGTGCGTGGTCGCCGTCTTCCCGTCCAGCAGCCCCGCTGCCGCCAGTACGTGCGCACCCACGCACACCGACGCCACCCGCCGGGCGTGCACGGCGGTCTCCTTCACCCACGCCACGACATCGGTGTCGATCCGGGCCGTGGGACCGTCGTCGGTCATGTCGACCGCGCCGGGCACCAGGAGGGTGTCCACCTGCCCGCCGACCTCGTCGAAGGCGAGATCGGCCAGCAGTCGCACACCCGCCGACGTCCGCACCTCGCCGGCGGCCGGCCCGGCGAGGCGGACCCGGTAGCCGGCGCGGCCTGCGGTCTCCCGGTTGGCCAGGGCGAAGACCTCTGCCGGGCCGGTGACGTCGAGGAGATCGACATCGGGGAAGACCGCGATGACGACACGGTGCGAAAGGGGCATGACCCCATCCTCACCGCCACCACAGATGACCGCAATGACGGCCTTCTGTCACATCCGGACATGGGGCCGGGACGTCGGTCAGGTGAATCCGCCCACCGTGCCGGGCGCCGACCGCGGCACGGCAGGCGGAATTCGGGGGCGGGACAGGCGGAACGGTGTCTGCTTACACTTCGCAGTTCACCTTCGTGCCGCCGTTGACGAAGCAGACGTCGAATCCGGCTCCGCCGTCGACGACTCCGCCGTTGTTGTCCAGGACCGTGATGACGTCGTTGTCGTTGCCGCCGTTCACGCGACCGCGGTTGACGACCACGGAAATGTTGTCGTTGCCGCCGAGGCCGTTGACGGTGTCGGTGGCGCCGACGACGGAGCACCGGATCCTGTCCGGCCCCGCCGTGCCGTTGATGACGGCGCCGAATACGGGTACGCCGTTGACCGTGCAGAACGCCGTCGCGGCGGCCGCTCCGGAGCGGGGGGCGTCGGCGTGGACGGGGGCGGCCAGCAGCGCGGCGGGAAGGGCCGCCGTGGCGGCTGCCGCGGC
Source organism: Streptomyces aureoversilis (assembly GCF_042657885.1). Classification (NCBI taxonomy): domain Bacteria; kingdom Bacillati; phylum Actinomycetota; class Actinomycetes; order Kitasatosporales; family Streptomycetaceae; genus Streptomyces; species Streptomyces aureoversilis. The sequence continues at coordinate 26,232 of NZ_JBHSKJ010000021.1, read as the reverse complement.
AAGCCGGCCGATCCGGCGGCGAGTTGTCGTACGCGCGCGGGCTGGGTTTCTCCTCGTGTCGTCCATGACGAGCACGTTCCCTTCATGAGAAGGACTTTCCGGCCTCGAGCGGAGCCGGACTCTCCTCGTAAACTTCCGCAAACGCGACACGCGAAAACGATATGAACGTTACCCGAAATGGTGAATTGGGGAATTCCTGGGAGAAAGGCCCCTGCGGGGTGAATGCGACGGCCGGACGCGAATGCCTTCGACGGCCGGATGCCGCACGCGTGTTACCTCTCCAGAAGCGGACGCAGCTGGGCATGAGCCCACCCGCTGAGCCGGGTGGGAGTGGTGGTGAGCAGGTCGCGGGGCTGCTCGGGCACGAGGTCGCGCGATCCGGAGGTCATCCCGACGATGCCCTCCACCGCCGAGGGAGGCAGCCCGGCCGCGCGCAGCGCGTCCCGTGTCGCGTCGTCGCTGACGGGGTCGAGCCGGACCGGGTACCCGAGCGCATCGGTGAGGATCTGCGCGACCTGGTCGAAGGTGAGGTCTTCCGGCCCGTGCACGGCCTGGACCACCCGGCCCTGCCAGGCGTCGCTCAGCAGCCGGGCCGCGACCACGTCTCCGATGTCGCGCGGATCGACCCACGGCATCGGGTGGCCGGGATCGAACGCCGTGGTCAGGACGCCCCGGGAGAGCCCTTCGAGGTCGAACAGGAGGTTGGTGAAGAAGTACGCGCACCGCAGGTGCAGCACATCCGCTCCGGTGGCGTCGAGTTGTTCCTCGATCCCGGCCAGGGCATCGATGTGCCCGACCCCGTGCCGCTTCTCCGCCCCGATACTGCTCAAGAACACCACCCGCCTCACATCGCCGGCCCGGGCGGTCTCCACCAACGGCGCCGCGGTCCGCAGCGAGGTCTCCACCGGATCCGCCGTCGTATGCGGCGTGGGATCGACCCAGAAGACGGTTCCCGCTCCCGCCACCGCCTCGCGCACGAACCCGGCGTCCGTCAGGTCGCCCCGGCGCACGTCGACCCGCGCGCGGGTCGCCTCGTCCAGGCGGGCCGGGTCCCGGACCAGAACGCGGGGACGGACGCCGGCCTGGAGCAGCAGCCGCACCACGCGCGACCCCACGTGTCCCGTCGGTGTGGTGACCACGATGCTCATGGAAACATCCCTTCGCGCACGGCACCGGTCATGTACGGCACCCCTCACGTACGGCACTGGCGTTCCCCGCACTCTAGAGCTCCCCGTGGCCGCCGGTGCGGAGTTGCGTCCCCCTATGCCGCCCGGTTTCCGCCCGGCTCCCCGGGCGCAGTATCGGGAGGGTGGCAACTGCGGAGGGGGAGACCATGACCGTGATCGTCGGACTCGTCCACAACGAGCGGGTGCACCTGGGCGGGGACTCGGCCGGTGTCTCCGGCCTCAGACTCACCGTCCGCCGGGACCCGAAGGTATTCCGCAACGGCCCCTACGCCCTGGGCTTCACCACCAGCTTCCGCATGGGCCAGCTGCTGCATCACGCGTTCAAGGCGCCCAAGCCCAAGGGGGACCTGGACCATTTCATGACCACCGTCTTCGTCGACAAGCTGCGCACCTGTCTCAAGAACGGCGGCTGGTCGCGCAAGGACTGCGAGCAGGAGCAGGCCGGGACGTTCCTCGTCGGCATATACGGCCGCCTGTTCGCCGTCTATGCCGACTACCAGATAGCCGAGCCCGCCGACGGGTACGCGGCTGTGGGGTGCGGGGACGAATTCGCACTCGGCGCCCTGCACGCCACCGCGAGCCTGGACCTCAAGCCACGCAGGCGTCTCGCTCTGGCCCTCGCGGCCGCCGGCCACCACAGCGCCGGGGTCTCCGAACCCTTCAGGTACGTCACCGCGCGGAAGTACTGCTCCGAGTGATCCTGGTGAGGGCGTGGTGGAGGGTGGCGGAGTCGCCGGGCGGGCGGTCGCGCCAGCGGGCGCCGACGTGGCCGTCGGGGCGGATGAGCAGTGCTCCGTGCGGGCCGAGGCCGCAGAGGCCGATGTGTTCCTCGGAAAGGGGCTCGGTCCGGAGCGGCCATGGTGGGGTGGCGGTCTGCTGCCCCCAGGAGGCGGGATCCGGGGTGAGCAGGGTGAACCCTTCGCCGACCGCGTCGAGCGTGGAGCGGCCGGGCGTGAGCCAGAGGTGTGGCATGCGGTGGCCGGGTTCCGCGCTGGGGACGTAGTCCGTTCCGGTGTCGGGAGGGTCGGGCGGCTCGGGCGGGGCGTTCGTATCGGCGAGGACGGCATCGGAGCGGTAGGCGACGCCGAGCACGAGACCCAGTTGGGCGAAGTACTGCTCCGACCAGGGGAGCTCGATCCGGGCCGGCGCCGCTTCGCCGGTCCGCAGCTGCTCGCGGCGCCGGTTCTGTACTTCGATCATGAGGTGCGTGTTGGCCACCGCTTGACGGAGGGTCCGGTGGGCTACGGGTAGACGTTCCGCCTCGTAGCTCTCCAGCAGGTCTGTTCCGGCCCACCCGTGGAGCACGCCCGCCAGTTTCCAGCAGAGGTTGTGCACGTCGGCGATGCCGGTGTTCATCCCCAGGCCACCGGTGATGGGGATCGCGTGTGCGGCGTCACCCGTCAGCAGGACCCGGCCGTGGCGGAAGCGTTCGGCGACGGATGCGTTCATCGTCCAGTGCTGAACCCGCAACACGTCCGCTTCCACGTCCGCGCCGGTGCCGAGGGCACGCGAGACGAGGCCGGCCCAGTCGGCATGCGCGGCGTCCTCGGGGGTGGGGAAGAACCAGGCCCAGCCTCCTTCGGGGTAGAGCGGGGCGAAGGCTCCGTGCGCAGTGAAGTAGACCCCGGCGGGCTGACGGGCGCACCAGCGGCTGAGGTCGGCGTCGAACACGACGGTGGTGAAGCCCGCCATCGCTCCGGGACCGGTCGTGCCGATGCCGAGCCGCTGCCGGACGGTGGAGTTCGCGCCGTCGGCGGCGAGTACGTAGCGAGCACGGACGCGCGTCTCCCGGCCGCTCCGGTGGTCGGCGAGGACGGCCACGACGCTCTCGGCCTCCTCGGCCAGGCCGATGAGCTCGGCCCCGAACCGCAGCGGGGCGTCCGCCGCGGCGAGCAGAGCGGGTTCCAGCCGGTCCTGTGAGGTGACCACGCCGACCACGGGACTTTCGGGTACCGGCGCGTTGATCCCGGTCATCGCCGCCGTGGCGAAGTCGCGGGCCTGCAGGGTGTCGCGGAAGCGGACGCGCCCGTACTCCGGGGCGAACGCGCGGGCCGTGATCTCGGCGGCGAGCCCGAGCTGCCGGTAGATCTCCATCGAGCGGACGTTGACCAGCCGGGCCCGGGGGAAGGGTGACGGCTCGGCGTGCTTCTCGACCAGCAGTGCCCGTACGCCCCAGCGTTCCAGCAGCGCCCGGGCGGTGAGTCCGACCGGTCCACCGCCGACGATCAGCACCGCCGCTTCGGTGTCTGCCACGGGCATGTGGTGCTCCTCCTGCTCTCCTTGCGTGCCACCCAGTCTGGGTCAGCCGGGCAAGGTGCGGAAGGGCGTGCACGCACCGGTGGGGCGGCCCCCGTGTTTGCTCATGAAGTCGAGGATGTCGCAGGAGGACCGGCCGAGTACGTCGTCGTGGCCGCTGCCCGGATAGGTGCGTTCGGTGATCGCCGGCGAGCCGAGCGCACGGAGGTTGGCGGCGACCTGCGCCGACCACTGGGCCGGTACGTCGAGGTCGTTGCCGCCCTGGATGATCAGGAGAGGGCTGCGGACCGCGGTGCGGTCGGGGTTGCCGTAGGCGGCCATGGTCCGGCCCAGGGCGGCGAGCCGGGCGGAGTCGAGCGGGATGGCCTGTTCCGAGGCGGTGCGGATGAGAGCGGGATGCGGGTCGTTGATGCACTCCTCGAACACCTGCGAGGCCGTGCGCATGGCGGAGGGGCCGAGCAGGCGCGGGAGGCCGACGGACGGGTCGGTGGCGTTCAGGCCCGCCAGCGAGTAGAGGGCGAAGGTGAGCTGCCCGGGGTTGTGCGCGGCGATGACGCCGGGAAGCATCACGTTCAGGTGGCTGGCCGGCGCGATGGCCACGGCACCGCCGAAGCGCAGGCCCGGGGCTCTCTTCGTGGCGTTGGCGGCGAAGATGGAGGCCTGGCCGCCCTGGGAGTGGCCGACGGTGAACCAGGTCGGCGCGAGGTCCGGGACCAGCCGGCGGGCGGCGGTGACGCTGTCCACCACCGCGTTGCCCTCGTCGGCGCCGACCAGGTAGGTGTGCATGCCGGGAGTGCCGAGGCCGGGGTAGTCCGTCGCCGTGACCGCGTATCCGGCCTTGAGGAAGGCGCCGATCTCCTGCGCGTAGGCGTTGTAGCCGAGGTTGGCCGCGTGCGAGGGCGCGCACCTGTCGGCGACGCCGGTGGTGCCATGCGCCCAGGCGACGACGGGCCGGCCGCCGGGCGGCGGCGGCTCCGGGGGCACGAGCACGACGTCGCTGACGGGAACGTCCGCGTCGTGGGCGTTCCGCGAGTGGTACAGCACGGTCCAGCGCCGGGCACCTGCGATCTGCGCGTCGGTGCCGTGGTCGTTGGCCGCGATGAGGGTCCCGGGGGCCGCGGGCGGCAGGGGTTGCGGTACTTGGTAGGTGTGACCACTGATCCCGACGCCGGGCAGGGCCCCTCCGGCGGCGCCGGCGCCGGGGCCGGCGCCGGGGCCTGCGCCGCGCGCCGGTGGCTTGGGGGAGCCGTCGGAACAGCCACCGGCGGCGAGCGCCAGAGCGACGCTCAGGGCGATCAGCACGCGCGGCCACCACCTCCCGCGGCGCGTCCGCGGTCGGGCTATGTCGGGGTCGGCACTGGATATGTCCACGGCACGCACTCCTCCGGCCTGCGATATGACACGCGACTCAGCGTCGCATCGGGCGCAGGGCGGTGCAGGCGGGGCGCGTCCAGGCAGGTGACACGCGGAGCAGGCCGCGGGGCGACCTGCTGCACGCGCAGCAGGTCGTCAGCAGTCGGTTTCGCGGCGACGCGGCCGTCACTCCTGGGTGCTGATCAACTGGGCCACCCTGGCGCTGGTCAGCTCGGTGGCGAGCACGCTGTGCTCCAGCGGCAGCAGGCGGTGCGCCTTGCACAACTGCGTCGGCAGTGCCGCGTACTCCTCCCCGGTGACGCGTGTCCAGGACGGGTCGAACCGCACCCGGACGACGAGGTCGCGTGCCTGCTCGGAGACGATCGACGACGCCAGCAGCCACAGCCCCGGCTCGCGCGCCGTACGGGTACGGGGTGGGTCGAAGGCCAGGTGCAGCAGCCACGCCGACCGGCCCAGCGGGCCGCTCAGCCGGTGCCAGGCGATCCGCCCGTCCGCGTCGATCCGGCCGAACGTGCCCGTGCCCGCCTTCGCGGTGCCGAGGAGCACCACCCAGAGCCCGCCGGGGCCGCCGATCAGCCCGACCGGGGTGCTGCCCTGCTCCGCCGGGACGGGGATCTGCGCGGTGCGTCCGGTGCGCGGGTCGATGCGCAGCAGTGAACTCGCGCCGTCCTGGCTGACGTAGAAGTCGCCGCTGTCCGGGTGCTGCGCGGCGAAGATGGGGTGGGGCCTCGCGTCGAAGAGGCGGTGGCGTCCGGGACGTGTGTGGTCCAGGGCCAGGACCTGATCGCTCTCCTTCAGGGTCACCCACAGGGTGTCCCCGTACTCGTTGACGTAGTGCGGCCCCCGGCCGCCGCCCGGAACCGCGATCTCCCGTTCGATGCGCGGGGCGGCGTCGAGGGAGTCGGCCCGCGGATCCACCAGCAGCAGCCGGTGGGCGCCCTCGTGCGTGGCCCAGATGCGTCCGGGGTGGCGCGAGGAGACCGCCAGTCCGTGCAGCATCGCGTCGGAGGAGCCGAGTGGGAAAGCCTTGGCGGCCGTCACCTGCTCGGTACGGGGGTCCAGCGCGAGCTTCACCAGCCGGCTGTTGGACATCTGGGACACGAGGACCATCGGCCGGTCCGGGATTTTGACGATCTCGTGCGTTTCCTCGGCGGGCGGCAGGTCGTACTCCACCACCGTCCGCCGGGCCGGGCCCGCCACTGGGGAGCCGGCGCCCCCGTACCGCGGCCCCGCGGTCGCGGTGCCGGGCACCCCGAGCAGCGTTCCGGCCGCTGCGAGGCTGCCCAAGGACATCAGTCGGCTGTGAAAGGTGCGGCGGTCCAAGCGGCTCTCCTGGTGGGCGCGGCGCTGCGGGTCTGCGTGACGCGCCCATGCAAGCGGCCCGCCGGATCATCGGATGACGGATCCGGTGCATTCCCCCGTGTGGGTGATGCAGAACTCGCCGCCGGACGGCGCCCGGCGGCGGTTCCCTGCAGGGACCGGCGGGACGCAAGGTCCCGTTGAGACGCGTCAGGCGCGCACGGTGTACCAGGCGCCGACGCCGCCGCAGCCGGTGCTCATGTACGTGGTGCTGCGGTATCCCGGCGGGATGGGGGAGCCGGCGCACGTCCAGATGCCGTGGCGGACGAGCTCGTGGTACCAGGCGCCCACGCCGTTGCAGCCGGTGCGCAGGTAGTTGGTCGTGACGTAGCCGGGCGGAATGGGGGAACCCGAGCAGGTCCAGCGCTTGTCACGGGCGAGCTCGTGGTACCAGGCTCCGATGCCGTTGCAGCCGTCACGCAGGTAGTTCGTGGTGACGTAGCCGGGCGGAATCGGGGAGCCCGCGCACGTCCAGCGCTTGTCACGCGCCAGCTCGTGGTACCAGGCCCCGATGCCGGTGCAGCCGCCGCGGTCGTACCGGGTGATGACGTAACCGGCCACGATCGGCGAGCCGGAACAGGTCCAGATGCCGTCCTTCACCGGCTGCTGGTACCAGGACCCGCTTCCGTTGCAGCCGGAGCGGTCGTAGCCGGTGATGACCCAGCCGTCCGGAACGGGAGCGCCGGAGCAGGCCCACCTGCCCGACGGCCGCCAGTCACCGGTCGCCGCGGCGGTGGCCGTACCGGCCGCGGTGCCGGTGAGCGCAGCCGTGATCAGTGCGATCGCTCCCACCGCGGCGGCGATCCGGCCGCGCGCTGCCGCCGCCTTCGTTCTGAAGTACGCCAAAGTTGTGTCCATGCTCATCCCCTCGTCCATTCCATCGTCATGGTCATGTCGTGCCGGTCGGCCGCTGCCGTGCGGACGACCGGGTCAGCCACAGGTGCCGGCCGGGCGGGTGCGGGTGACGAGGTCGGTGTGGCCGGTCGTGGCGTCGACCCAGATGACCTGCCGGCCCCCTGCCGAGGCGTGCGAGAGCTGTTCACCTCGGTTGCAGGAGACCCGTTCCCGCCGGGCCCCGTCCGGGGAGAGCTGCCAGAGCCTGTCCAGCGCTTCGTAGCGGAGCTGCGGGTCCGGTGCCTGCGGGTCCGGTGCGCGGACGGAGACCGTCACCGCTTCGTCGGAGGCCGTCAGGCCGGTCCCGTGCAGGGCGTCCTTGCCCGTGCCGGGGCTGATGTCGACGGTGCCCGTGCCGTCCAGGTCCGACCGGCGCACGGCGGTGGTGGTGTGGTCGTCGTCTGCCACGGCCAGCCAGAAGACGTGCTTGCCGGTGATGGCGGTCCCCCTGAGGGAGGCGGGGTTCCCGATCTGCTTCATCACGGTCCGCTTGCCGGTGGCGACGTCCAGGACCTCCGCGTCGTACCGCCAGACACCGTCATCCGCGCGGTGCCAGGTGGTGAAGGCGATCCTGCCGTGGCTGAGGGACGGGTCGCCGGTGCTCGCCAGGCGTCCCGTGGAGTCCGGGTTCACGTACGTCGGGGTGTTCTCGCCCAGCCGCAGGTACACCACCCGGGAGCCGGCACGGCGACGGTGGGCCTGGAAGGTGACGACGTCCCCCTCCACGTGCAGTGAGGTGATGGCGAGCGCGTTGGAGAACAGCTTCTTGACGGGGCCTCCCGCGAGCGGACGGGCGAGGATCTCCGTGGCCCGTCCCCGCCGCGCCTGCCACACCACCGTCCTGCCGTCGGTGACCGGGTCGACGTGGTAGCGGCCGTCGTTGGGGCTGATGAGCTTCTTCTCGCCGGTCCCGTCGAGGCGTCCGGCCCAGACCGAGTAGGGCTCGGAGCCGTCGTCGTCGGACGTGGAGGCGGTCCACCAGCCGCCGCCCGCCCCGGCGCCGGTCCGGTCGTCGGTGTTGACCCGGCCGAGCAGCTGGTCGGAGTCCACCCCGAGCGCGAGCTCCCAGCCGGGGACGATGCCGTGGGCGTTGAAGGCGCGCTCGACCGCCTTGTAGTCCCTGTCGGTGACCTCGAGGTCGCGGGCGGCGGCGAGGACGGCGGCCCGGCCCTCGGTGAAGCCGTCGAGCGGGCTCATGTACTGCGTGAGCGCGTTGTGGACGATCCTGTCGGCGAGCGTGCGGTCGATGTCCTCGCGGATGTCCCACAGGGCGCCGGAGAAGATCGTGGAGTTGAGGTGGATGCCGCCGTTGTCGGTGCCGATGCCCACGCCGACGAAGGACTTGGAGGTGGTCCGCCCGTCGTTCAGGTCACGCGCGGCACAGGCGCGCGGCTCCTTCTGCCGGCACAGCGTCTCGCCGAGCAGACCGGCGTCGGGGCCGTCCATGGCGGTGCCGCGCGCGTCGGTCTCGACGGCGTTGCCGAAGTAGTCGGCGAGGGCCTCTCCCAGCGCGCCGGACTGGCCCGCGGGCACGAGGTTCGCGGTGCTCTCGACGACGCCGTGCGTCAGCTCGCGCCCGACGACGTCGAGAGCGGCCGAGAAGGGCCGGTATTCGTCGTTGCCGCTCCCGTAGATCACCTTCTGGCCGTCCCAGAAGACGTCCGCGTACGAGATGCCCAGGCCCACGAGCGAGTTCACGGCCGTGCCGCGGCCGTCCGGACCGTTCCGGCCGTGGACGTCCCTGAAGTAGTCGTGGACCCGGCCCGCCGCCCAGTGCGCGTCGACCGCGCCGATCCCGGTGGCCTCGTCGCCGAAGTCGGCCGTGGGGGAGGCGAACTCCTTCAGGTCGGCCGGCCACGTGCGCCACACCTCGCCGTGGCTCCGGCCGCGTGCGTCCCAGGTGGACACGAGGTTCGCGTCGCCGCTGCCGCCCTCGCCGGACCGGGTGCGGGAACGGTCGCGCATCACGTACGCGTTGCGCTCCTCGTCCCGGGTCAGGTGCAGTTCGACCTTCGTGCCGTCCAGCCGGACACCCGAGCCCTTCGTCCCGCCGTCCCGCACGGCGGGCGCGCCCCGGCCGTCCGTGGCGCGGCGCTCCGGGGCCGCGGATCCGGCGGTCTTGGAGCCCGCGCTGACGGCCTTGGGGCCCGCGCCGGGGACCGCGGAACGGCTGGGCGTCCTGAATGTCTTGATCCCGCTGTACTGGAGGACCGCATGGCCGGTCTGCGCCTCGATGTACACCTCGCGCAGCACCGGAGACCCGGTGGCCGGGTCGGTGCCGCGGACCGTCACGTGGTGGGTGAGCACTCCTGTGCCCCGCGGCAGCACGACCAGGCCGTGGGCCGTGCCGGTGATCGGCTGCCCGGCCTCGCCGCCCCCGGGGTCTTCCCGGCCGTCCCCCTTGCCGTCGCCCTGGTCGTCACGGGGCGGGCGTACGGGTCCGAGCTGCCGCGTCACGGCGTCGACGGCCAGTTCGACGGCCAGGGACGCGTCGATTCCGGGCTCGGCCGGGACGGTCAGCCCGGTGAAGTACCGGCCGGACGTGCCCGTGACGAACCGTGTGCCGCCGCTCTTCGCGCCCGTTGCGTCCATCCGGACGACGTACTGCCCTCCCAGGACGTCCACCCCGCGGTGCTTCTGCTGAAGACGCACGGTCTCCGAGCCGCCGGTGGCGACGGTCTGCAAGGGCTTGAGGTCCCGGTCGGGGCGGGCGATCCCGTGGCGGCCCCGGTGGTCCGCCAGGTACCGCAGCGCCGCGTCGGCGGCGTTCGCCGATGCCGGGGCGGCCTCCCGGATGCCGGTCACCCAGGCGGGCGCCGCAGTGCGCCGGTCCTGCGCGACGTCGCCCGGCCCCCTCGGTGCCGTCGTCGCCTGGGCCGGTACCGCAGAAACGACGAGTGCGGCGGTGCTCATCAGCGCCGCCGCACCGTACATGCCGTGTCGTGCCTTGTCTCTCCCCGATCGTGCCGTACGTAAGCCACGTCTTCGCACGGTCCCCCCTCTGTGTGGTCTCTGGCCGGACTTCTCCGGCGGCCGGAGTCGTTCCGGGCAGAGCCATGCAAACGCTGATGCGCACCGGCATCAATGTGGAGGACGAAAGTGCGCAGGCGACTTTCGGACGACGACGCTCAGGCGTGTTCGCCGGGCCCTGTCATGCTGCCGGCCCGGTCACGCAGCCCGCCCGGTGACACAGGCCGCCCGGTCACGCCGCAGGGCACGGCTTCCCCCGGTACCGCTCCTCGATCTCCCGCAGCCGGGCCAGCTCCCGGCGCGCCGTGTCCACGTGGCCCAGGTCGAGGCTCATCGAGATGCGGCCGCAAACATAGTGGAAGTCCTGGCGGTCACGGGCGGTCAGGTGGCACAGCCGGATGAGCCGCGACCGGCTGACCGTGAAGGACAGGCGGATCGTCGCCAGGTCGTCCCGCCGCTTCGACGACAGGAAGCCCCGCGCCAGGTCCTTCGCGTAGTCGTGGACTCGGGCGTCGGTCTCGTAGTGGCTAGGGGCGGGCGGGAAGTGGGGGTGGTCGGCCCAGGCCTCCGCTTCGTACGCGAGATCGTCCATCCGGCGCCGGGCCTCGTCGAGGTCGTCGTCCTCCAGCGCGCGCCGTGCGGCTGCCGCCGTCTCGGCCACCCTCCGGCGCGCCGCAGCCGCGCCGTCGCCCCGGGCGCCGGCGCCTTCGCCCGCGTCACCGTCCCGGCCCGCGTCACCGCCCCCGTCGCCACCACCGGGATACCGCGAGGCCAGGAAGCCCGCCAGCACGTCGACGCGCTGGAGCACCTCGCTCTTCTGCCACGCCTCGTCCATCTCCGCGCACAGCGGCACCCTCGGGCCTGCCTCTCTCACGTACCGGTTTCTCCTCTCCGGAGCTGCTGATTCCTGATGATTATCGGCTGACCCTGATACGGACCCGAGGGCTACCCCCACCACGCATGGGTGGTTTCCCCGATGGTCTCGCGGGCCGTGATCAACAAGCATGGCCCGTATGGCACTTACGACCTCGCAGGTCTCCACCAAGCGCAAGGCCCTCTTGTTCACCCTCGCCACGGCGACCGTGGCCACCGCCATCGCCGCCTCCCCGGCCACGGCCTCGGCCACGACCGGGCCCGGCACTCCGAAGGCCGGAACCACCGGCATCACCGGAACCAATACCTCCGGCCTTGCCTGGCGCGACTGTCAGGCCGGCCGCGTCGGCACGGCCGGCAGCACGCCGGACGGCACGCCCCACGGCACGGAGTGCGCCACCCTCGCCGTCCCCCTCGACTACGGCAAGCCCACAGGCCGCACCGTCGACATCGCCGTGTCCCGGATCCGCAGCGACAAGCCCGCCGCTCGGCGCGGGACGCTGCTGGTCATACCGGGCGGACCCGGGAGCTCGGGGGTCGACAGGCTGGCCAAGAAGGGAGAGGCCCTGCGCAAGGAGACGGGCGGCGCGTACGACCTCGTGAGCTTCGACCCGCGCGGCGTCGGGGACAGCACACGGGCCGACTGCAAGCTCGGGGCGGACGATCTGGAACCCGCCCACCTGCGTTCCTGGCCGGGGCCCGACGGGGACATCGGCGACAGCGTCGCGCGCAGCCGCCGCATCGCCGAAGCGTGTGCGCGCAACGGCGGCGCGGTCATGCGCTCGCTGACCACCGCCAACGAGGTGCGCGACATCGAGAGCCTCCGCCGGGCGCTCGGCGAGGAGAAGCTGTCGGCGTGGGCGAACTCGTACGGCACGTACGTCGGGGCGGTCTACGCGCAGAAGTACCCGGAGGGCACGGACCGCTGGGTGCTGGACAGCAGCGGGGACCCGGACCCGCGCCGGGTCGCGCGCGGGTGGCTGGCGAACATGTCGGCTGCCGCGGACGACCGCTTCCCGGACTTCGCCCGCTGGGCCGCCGCGCCCGAGCGGGACGCGAAGCACCGGGTCGCCGGGCGCGCCGAGGACGTGCGGCCGTTGTTCCTCTCCCTCGCGAAGCGGCTCGACGGGGTCCCGGAGCGGTCGGCGGACGGCAAGGGGCAGCTCACGGGGAACCGCCTGCGCATGGTGATGCAGCAGGCGCTGTACTCCGACGCGGGCTTCGGGCAGCTCGCCGCGCTGGTCGTCGCGGCCCGGGATGCGGGCGACGAGCCGGTCCCGTACGACCTCCCGTCCGTCTCGTCGGCCGACGCGACGGTGAACATGGCGGTCGTCTGCAACGACGTGCGCTGGCCGCGCTCGGTCGCGGAGTACGCGCGCGACGTCCGTGCCGACCGCATCCGGCACCCCCTCACCGCCGGGATGCCCGTCAGCGTGACGCCGTGCGCGTTCTGGAAGGACCGGCCCGCCGAGAAGCCCACCCGCATCACGTCCGACGGGCCGTCCAACGTCCTGATGGTGCAGAGCCTGCGCGACCCCTCCACGCCGTACCGCGGGGCCCTGAAGATGCGCGAGGCGTTCGGCGAGCGCGCCCGGCTGGTCGGCGTCGACGCGGGAGGTCACGGCGTCTACCTCGGCAACGCCACTCGTGCGGGGGAGGACGACAAGCGGGCCGGCGCCTGCGCCGACCGTGCCGTGACCACGTTCCTCACGACCGGACGGCGCCCGGCTTCCGACACGCTCTGCACCACCGCCGGGACGGAATCCCGGTAGCCCGGCACCGCTTCCCCGTGACCGGGGCGGACAGGCTCAGTCCGTGGCGCGCAGCGTGCGGCGTGCGGTTTCGCGAAGGTGGTCGAGGACCTCCGGGTCGGCGTCGAGGGTGTAGTCGGTGTCGAGGCCGGCGAGGGTCTGGGCGATACGGGTCAGGCTGTCGTCGGAGGCGTCGACCCGGCAGGACGTCTCGTCGACGGGCCGGATACGGGTGGCCAGGTACCGGGTGCGGGCGCGGATGCGGTCGGCGGGGGCGTGGACGGTGGCGACGGCGCGGTAGCGGGTCGGGGCGGCCGACAGCCGGGCGGCGACGAAGGCGGCGGGGTCGGCGCCGGGGATCTCGCGCGGTGGAACCCGTCGGCCGGTGGGTACGGGGTCGGTGATGCGGTCGAGGCGGAAGATGCGCCAGTCGTCCCTGCCGGTGTCGTGGGCGAGGAGGTACCACAGGCCTCCGGAGTCGACCAGGTGAAAGGGCTCGGCCCGGCGCGAGGTCGTCCTGCCGTGGCGATCGGCGTAGCCGAAGGTGATGATCTCGTGGTCGCGGCAGGCGAAGGCCAGGGCAGCCAGGAGCGCCGGGTCGGCGCGCGGCCCGCGGGACTCCCATGTGATGCCGGCCAGGGACGTCTGCAGGGCGGTGACCTGGCCGCGCAGGCGGCGCGGCAGCACCTGCTCCAGCTTGGCCAGGGCCCGTAGCGCACTCTCCTCGATGCCGGTCAGACCCCCTGCGGCGGTGCGCAGGGCCACCGTGACGGCGACGGCTTCGGCGTCTTCGAGGAGGAGGGGCGGCAGGCCGGTGCCGGAGGACAGGCGGTAGCCACCGGTGTGCCCGCGGGAGCTGTCGACCGGGTAGCCCAGTCCGCGCAGGCGATCGATGTCGCGGCGGAGGGTGCGCACGGTGACGCCCAGGCGGTCGGAGAGGTCGGCGCCGGACCATTCGCGCCGGGTCTGCAGCAGGGACAGCAGCCGCAGCGTGCGGGCGGTCATGTCGCTCGTCATGAGACCCACACTGCCCGAGTCAAAGGACACAGGCTGTCCGGAAGTCCTCCTACTGTGGATACATCCGCACGAACAAAACGGGAGGATTCCATGAAAATCGCTGTTCTCGGTACCGGTGGCGGCGCCCGCGCCCACATCGCCAAGCTCGCCGGGCTCGGGCACGAGGTCCACGTCGGCACCCGCGACCCGAAGGCCACCCTCGCGCGCACCGAGCCCGACATGATGGGCACCCCGCCCTTCGGGGCCTGGCTCGCCGGGCACCCCGGCATCGAGCTGCACACCTTCGCGGACGCCGCCGACCGGGCGGAGCTGGTCATCAACGGCATCGACGGTCACAACGCGGTGGCCGCCCTGTCGGCCGCGGCCGGGCAGCTGGCGGGCAAGACGCTCGTCGACTACGCGGTGCCGTTCGTCTACAACCCCGACATCGAGCACCCGTGGCCCACCCCCTGGGGCGTGATGCCCACGCTCGACCCGTGCGACAGCGACAGCCTCGCCGAGCAGATCCAGCGGGCACTGCCGGACACGAAGGTCGTCAAGGCCTTCGTCACCCAGGAGCAGGCCACCGTCGTCGACCCGAAGGCCGTCGGCGGCGGTGAGCACACCATGTTCATCGCCGGCGAGGACGCCGACGCCAAACAGGCCGTCACCGACCTGCTCACCGCGTACGGCTGGAGCGACATCCTCGACCTCGGTCCGCTGGTCTCCGCCCGAGGCATGGAGATGTACGCCCACATGCACTCCGCCATCGGCTTCGCCCTGGGCTTCGGCACCCACTTCGGCATCAAAGTCGTCCGCTGACGCCGCGAAAGGAAACTCCCCACATGACCAGCCGCACCCGCACCGACGCCCCCACCACGCCCCTGTCCGGCACGATCATGTGCCAGGCGATGTGGGCCCGCGACGGCAGGAAGCTCGCCGAGTTCTACGCCACCGCCCTGGGCACGAAGGTGACGCAGGCCTTCCCGAACGAGGAGGGCGACGAGGTCGCGTTCGCCTTCCGCGTGAACGGGACGATGTACCTCTTCTACACCTCCCCCTCCTTCACCGCTCCCGAATGGCCGGAGCAGGAACTGCCCTTCCACATGGACCTCGTGTTCGACGACGTCCGGGCAGCCGAGGAGCAGCTGCTGGAGATGGGTGCCACCAAGCCCGTCCACCAGCCCGGGGGAAAGCACTGGACCGTCCTCCTGGACCCCTCCGGCCAGCCCTTCTGCATCCACGGCGCCCGCTGACGCCACAGCCCCTCCGGATGCGCGCGACGCAGCCGTCGGAACCGTATTCGGTACGACCCGGAGTCGGTTCTGGGCGGTGGGCAGGCCATCGGTGAGGGCTGCGCCTCCTGTTCGGGATCCAGCCCGAGGAGGATTCCCCTCAGCCTGGTATACAGATCATGTTCATTCTGGAACCAGGGATGCCGCCACCATGCAGAAACCACTGGACCAACGCCGTGAGCTGGGCGCGTTCCTGCGCAGCCGCAGGGAGCGGATCACCCCTGACGAGGTCGGGCTGCCCCACACCGGGCGCCGCCGGACCCCGGGGCTCCGCCGGGAAGAACTCGCGGTCCTCGCCGGGATCAGCGCAACCTGGTACACGTACCTCGAACAGGGCCGGGACATCCGGGCCTCGGACCAGGTGCTCGACGCCCTCGCCTCGGCGCTGCAGCTCAACCGGCACGAGCGTGGTCATCTCTTCCAGCTCGCCGGCCACGCGCCGGTGACCGCAGCCGAAGAGCCCGAGCCGCTCGCCGCGGAGGTGGCGGCCGTCCCGCTCCTGCTCCAGCCGCACCCGGCGTACATCATCGGCGGCAACTATGACGTGCTCAGCTACAACCGGGCGGCCGACGAGCTGTTCCGGAACCTCACCGCGGTGACGGGCCGGCCGGCGAACATCGCCCGCTGGGTGTTCCTCGAACCCGCGGCCCGGGACGTTCTGGTCGACTGGGAGCCCGAGGCGCGCGGCGTGCTCGCCCGGCTGCGCACCCTCGCCGGACGCCACCCGGGCGACCCCCGGTACACCCGGCTGATCGACGAGCTGAGCACGGGCAGCGCGGAAGTACGCGCCTGGTGGCCGCAGTACGACGTACAGGCCCGGCGCAGCGGACGCAAACGGCTGCGGCACCCCGGAGGCCGGGAGGTGGAACTCGCCTATTCCGCATTCCACTTGGCCGAACAGCCCGAACAGACGCTGGTGGTCTATTCCGGCGAGCAGGCGCCGGCCGGCTGAGCTCCGTCGGCCGTCCTCGGCCTGTCGGCGCTGCGGCCGGCCACCACGACTGTTGTTGCCGCCACGGTGCCGCCCTAGGCGTGGAGCGGCCCGCCCACGGTCCAGTCGCGCAACCGGCGCGCGATCTGCGCCGCTCCGAGCGTCCCCGACGCCGCCTCCCGGACGAGCGCCACGGCCTCCTTCGGCCGGTAGTCGAGACGATGCCCGTTCAGGGAGAGGAAGGCCTCGGTCGCATGCCAGGCGAACGCCTCGTTCGAGTGCTCCAAGCACGGCATCCGTATGAGGCTGTGCAGCAGGGCTCCGGCCTTGAGGTGCTGGGAGCCGTAGATGTCCCGGTCCATCGCCCGGGCGTACATGCGGGCCACAGCGCCGAACAGCGGCCCGTAGTCGTCGACTTGCGGGTCGCCGGGCAGCAGTCCCGCAGCGTGGAGCAGGAAGGGGACGTCGATCCGGAGAGGCGGCTGCTGCTCGCTCACGCGGCGTGCCCCTGCCCTTCCGCCTCCAGGGCGAGGCGGGCCTGCTGCTCGGCGGCGCGCTGCTCCGGCGTCGGGTCGGCCACGCCCGCCTCGGCGGCGAACGCCTCCCCGCTGCGGCCCACCGAAGCCCCGAAGGCCTCCAGGAACTTCGCCTCGACGGCCGTGGCCCGCTCGTAGGCGGCCGAGAGGATGTACTCCTGCATGCTCACCCCCGCCTCCTTCGCGGCGGCCGCGATGGCCGCTCGCTGCTCCGGGTCGGGGAAACGCAAGCTCATAGCTTTCGGATCAGCCATGGTGCCGACGGTACCAGCGATACCGCACCCTTCACAGGACGACGCGTCCGCCACCCCCTGCCGCGGGGGCCGTCGTCCTACCCGTTCGCGAGGACCTCGTGCGCGAGTGCCAGCAGGTCCGGGACGGCCGGGTGTCCCGGGCCCTCGCGCCAGGCGAGGACGACGGGGACGGCCGGAGCGTCCGCGAGGGGTCGGTGGACCAGGGAGGGATGCATGTGATTGCTCGGGGTGGCCGAGGTGGAGACCCCGACGGCGCGGCCCGCAGCGATCGCGATGAGCCACTCGTCCGTATTGGTCACCTCGATGGTCGCGACGGGGCGGGCCGCCGGCGGCCACAGGTCCATCGTCGTGGTGCCGGAGACGGTGTTGAGGGCGATCGGGTAGCCGGCGAGGTCCGCCAGGGTGACCCGGGGGAGAGCCGCCAGCGGGCTGTCCGACGGCATGACCACCACCCGCTCCTCCGTCAACAGCAGCTCCGTACGGAGCCCGGCCGATGCGACCGCACCACCGCCGCGCAGCAGGGCCGCGTCGACCTTGCCCTGCGTGAGACCCGCCGTGCGGTCGTCGACGCGGAGCAGTTCGAGGGGGATGCCGGGGCGCGTCTCGTCCCAGCGGCGCAGCAGCGGGACGGTGTGGTCGCCGAGCGCCGCCCAGGTGTGGCCGAGGCGCAGCGGCCAGCTGCGCGGCCGGCCGGGGTCGAGGGCGATGTCGACGGCGGCGAGGGCGGCGGCCGCCTTGTCGCGGAAGGTCCGGCCTTCGGCGGTCAGCTCGAGGTGGTGCGTGGAACGGTCGACGAGGCGGGCTCCCAGGTGGTCCTCGAGCCGGCGCAGGGTGCGGGAGAGCGCAGGCTGGCTCAGGTGGAGGCGCGCGGCGGCGCGGGTGACGCTGCCCGCCTCGGCGATGGCGAGGAACGCGCGGAAGTGCCGCAGCTCGATGGTCATGCCGCAGGAGCATAACCGCAGGCGAATGGGCATTTCACACCGCGTGGCCGACTTCCTAGCGTGGACGGCATGACATCAACGGCGCAGAACCCATCCGCGGTGCAGAACCCATCCGCGACGACGGCCGCTCCCCTCGTCACTCGTCACGCCGCAGGGCGCGGCAGCCTCGGCGGCGTCGGCCTGGTGCTGGCCGGGGCGGTGACCGGCCAGTTCGGCTCGGCCTTCGCCGCCCTGCTGTTCCCCCGGGCCGGTGCGCTCGGCGCCGTCGCACTGCGGGTGGCGTTCGCCGCGTTGCTGCTGCTGGTCGTCACCCGGCCCCGGCTGCGTGGCTACTCGCGCGCCGACTGGTCGGTGGCCGTCGGGTTCGGCCTGGCCCTCGGCGGCATGAACATCCTCTTCTACCAGGCGATCGACCGTATCCCCCTGGGGGCGGCCGTCACCCTCGAAGTGCTCGGGCCCCTGCTCCTGTCGGTCGTCGCCTCGCGCCGTCCCGCCGGCCTGGTGTGGGCCGGTCTCGCACTGGCCGGGGTCTTCCTGCTGGGCCGCGGTGACTTCGGCCGGCTCGGCGCGGCGGGCGTGGCCTTCGCGCTGGGCGCCGGGGCGATGTGGGCGGCGTACATCGTGTTCAGCGCCCGCGCGGGCGCCCGGTTCCCGCGCCTGGACGGCCTGGCGATCGCGATGACCGTCGCCGCCGTGATCAGCCTGCCGCTGGGCATCGGGGCCACGGGCGGGACACTGCTGGAACCGGGCGTGCTGGGGCTGGGCCTGGCGATCGCGGTGATGAGCTCGGGCGTGCCCTACGCCTTGGAGATGCTCGCCCTGCGTCGGCTGCCGGCCGCGACGTTCGCGGTGCTGACGAGCCTGGCACCGGCCCTTGCCGCGATGGCGGGCTACCTGGTGCTGGACCAAGGTCTGTCGCCGCTGCAGTGTGCCGCTGTCGCGATGGTGGTCGCGGCGAGCGCAGGCGCGATACGCACAGGCACCTGAGCCGGGAGAAATATGCATGTAACAGTCCCCTTGTAACGTTCCGGCGCCGGACACCTACCGGGAACAGCCGGAACCGGCAGGAGTGAAGGGAGCACCTATGCGCGACAGCGTGACGGGGACCACGACGGGCGCAACGACGGACGTCACGATGGACCTCACGACGGGCATACGCGTCCGGCCGGGAGCGGCCGGCGACCTCACCGAGCTCACCGAGATCTACAACCACTACGTGGTCCACACCCCGGTCACCTTCGACATCGAGCCGGTCACCGTCGAGGAACGCCGCGCCTGGCTGGACTCCCACCCCGCCACCGGCCGCCACCGCCTGCTCGTGGCGGAGGAGGCGGGCCGGGTGCTGGGCTACGCCACCAGCAGCCCTTTCCGAGACAAGCGCGCGTACGAGACCTCGGTCGAGACCAGCATCTACCTCGGGCCCGGCCACACGGGACGCGGCCTCGGGGGCCTGCTGTACCGCTCGCTCTTCGAAGCCCTGGCGGACGAGGACGTCCACCGCGCGTACGCCGGCATCACGCAGCCGAACGTGGCGTCGATGCGGCTTCACGAACGCTTCGGCTTCCGACCGGCGGGCCTGCTCGAACAGGTGGGCCGCAAGTTCGGCACGTTCTGGGACGTGGCATGGCTGGAGAGGCGGATGGCCTGACGGCGCCGGCCCCTGCGAGCGCGGCCGATTGCCGCTGCCGGGCCCCGGAGACCCCGGCAGCGGGGAAGCGCGCGAGCGACCTCGTCACGTGCTGGCAGTGAGTTCTTCGATCCGTTCGGCGAAATCGGGGCCGGGCAGAGGGAGCTCGACGTCGGCGTCGTCGGCGTCGTCGAGGGCCTCGGGGATGTAGGCGATGACGGCGGTGACGGCCGGTGAGGGCGCGTGGGTGACGTATCCGCGCTGGACCATCGTGTAGCGCAGGACGGCGCGCAGGTCGCGGAGGCTGTCCTGCCCGGGAGCGCACGGGAGGCCGTTGCCGAGGTCGGCCTGCTCGTGCCACAGATCGGCCTCGTCGGTCTCGCCCAGGGCCATGTGGTGGAGATAGAGGCACAGCGCGGCGGAGAGCTCGCCCGCTCCCGCCGCGAACTGCCACCAGAATCGGGCACCGTACTCCCGGCCCGCGAGGTGCAGGACGCAGCCCAGGACCAGGGCGCCGTCCGGCTCGGGGATCCGGCTGACGAGGAAATCCCGCAGCCGGTGCAGATCGTGGGTGGCGGTGGTCTCGCACAAGGCCCGCAGGTGCTCCCGGAAGATCCGCCGGGGCAGGGAACGGCGCACGGCCGAGCGTTCGGCCGCGGGGCGGACGGAGTCGGGCTGCAGGGCGTCGTCGACGCGCAAGGCCCCCTGCCACGTGCGGGCGGCGATCCGTGCGGTCAGCCGCTCTTCGGCTTCCCTGGTGCGGGAGTAGGGCGGGCGCTGGATGCGGGCGTGCTCCAGCAGGCGGTCGATGGGCTCGGTCATCCTCGGCCTCCCTCGGCCCGGTCGTCTCTTCCGCCGGGGTTGCGGTCCGTCCCCAGAGCCTTGTTGAGGCGGTGGCGGGCGTAGCGGGCGGTGGAGCGGACACCGCCCTCGGTGATGCCCAGGACATCGGCCGTCTCGCGGGCCGTGTAGCCCAGCACGTGATGCAGGATGAACACGTCGTGCTGCCGCTCCGGCAGGTCCTGGACCGCCTGGTAGATCTCCAGGCTGATCTCCAGCTCGCCGATCGGATCGCAGGCCTGTTCCAGTCTGGTGGTCTCGAAGGCGGCGGTGTCGACGGCCACCGCCCGGCGGCCGCGGGCCCGGGCCAGGTCGATGGTCCGGTGGCGTACGACCCGCCAGGCGTAGGCTCGCGGATTGGCCTTCGACAACACCTTCGACCAGTTGAAGTACAGCTGCTCGAAAGCGATGTCGACAGCCTCCTCCGCATCGGCCCAGCTGGAGAGGTACAGCTGCGCCCAGTACACGTAGCGGCTGCGGTAGAGCTCGTGGAAGGCCCTGAAATCCGCCGGAAGACGTGGCTGCAGCACGGCGACCGGGCGTCGGTGAGGACGGTGCGTACGCGTCACCCCTGCCCTCCCCGCTCCCGTTTCCCCGCACGAGCCCCGAGGCGGTGGCGCCGCCAGCCGGACTCCGGCTCGTCCGGCAGGACACCCCTGAGCAGAGCATGGCCGAGCGCCACCAAGGCGTCCCGGCCGAAGACCCGTACGAGCAGCACGACCAGCAGGCCGTCCGCGAGATGGTCTGGCATCACGATCGGCAAACCCCTTCAAACGTTCCAAGGGGCTCTCCCCACGCCCCGGAGGAGCGTCAGTGGCTCCTCTGCTACGTAAGGCGTCTGCCGACTGCCGGATGTGCAACGGCGTCCGGAAGAACTTGGAGCTCTCTGCAGCAGGGTCCTGCGGCTGCGGTCAGTGGCCGCCGGAGGGGACGTCGCAGCCGGAGTGGTCGGGGTAGCCCGCGAAGGCATCCGCCTTGACCGAGGCCGGGTCCATCGTGCCTTCCACGCACAGAGGAGAGCCGCCGGTGTCGATGAGGAAGCTGACCCCGGCGGGGCCGTTCTGCTGCGCCTGCACCTTCCCGGCGGAGTAGCCGAGGCCGGTGAGGGCGTTGCGGGTATGTTCCGGGGCGAAGTCTCCGCGCTTGCGCAGCGGTTCGAGCGTGTCCTTGACGCGCCGGACGACCGCGAGCCCTTCGCAGCGGCTCCGACCGCGCAGCGGGAGGGGAACCCTGAAGCCGTGGTTCTCGGCGTAGCGGTCGGCGGGCGGCGCAGCAGGGCCCGAGGGGCGTGTGGTCACCGGTGGTGGCGTCGTGGGGCTCTCGCCGGGGCACGGGAGATCCGCCGGCGATCCCGGCGTCGACGATCCCGTCGGCGTCGGATGCGAACGCCGGTGCGCGTCGGCGGTATCCCCCGACCGCTGTGTTCCGCACCCCGCCGCCAGCACGGCCAGCGTCACCAACGGCAGCACCCCGAGCCGGACCGCCGGCGTTCTCGTTCTCGATATCGTCATTCCCCGATCGTCTCCCGCATCGCGGCGGGCGTCATGAGTCCTTCTACTCATGTGCCGCGGGCCTGCCGGCAGTCCGGCAGGCCCGCCTGCCGGAAAGTGCGGGCCCTCGACGACCGGATGACCGTCTCGGGCATCCGTCGGACGACCGATGTGCGCGAGCGCCGCCCGGATGCACAGTGCTGTCAGCTTCCCCGCCGCTTCTGCTTCCCCGCCGATTCCGCAGGAGCCCCTTCACCAGCCCCGGCAGATAGGACATCGCTGTGCCCGGCAGCACTCCGGCAGATCTCGTCCTCGTCAACGGTTCGGTCCTCACCGTCGACTCCCGCTTCACCGTCGCCTCCGCCCTGGCGGTCACCGACGGCCTCGTCAGCGCGGTCGGCGACCGCGACGAGGTCATGGCGCACGCCGGCCCCGCCACCCGGGTCGTCGACCTCGGCGGCGGCACGCTCCTCCCCGGCATCAACGACTCGCACCTGCACGGCTGTGCCCTCGGGCTGACCATGCCGCCGCTGTCCGTCGACGTCTCCCACCCCGCCGTGCAGTCGCTGGCGGACGTCGCCGAAGCCGTGCGGAAGGCGGCCGCGACGACCCCCGCGGGGGAGTGGATCAGCGGATACGGGTGGGACGCGGGCTACCTCGCCGAGTGTGCCGCCGACCCCTCCCGGCTGCCCGGCCGGCACGACCTGGACGCCGTCAGTCCGGACCACCCCGTCCTGCTGTACTCCACCACGGGCCACGCCACCTGGGTCAACTCCGCGGCGCTCGCGCGGGCCGGAGTGGACCGGAACACCCCCGTCCCGCCCGGAGGAGTCATCGTCACCGACGCGGCGGGCGAGCCCACCGGTCTCCTCCAGGAAGGTGCCCAGGACCTCGTCCACCGTGCGCTGCCCGCCCTCTCCCCGGAAGTGCGCGCCGACGCGATCCGCGCCACCCTGCGCACCCTGGCCCGGCTCGGCATCACCAGCTACACCGAGCCAGGCCTCGGCCCGGGCGGCGACGCCCTGATGCGCGGCGCCATGGCCCACAGCACCCTCGACGTCTACCGGCGCCTGCTCGCCGACGGCGAACTGACCGCGCGGGTCGGCGTCCTCCTGCTGCCGACCGGGATGGCCGGCACGGCCGAGGAGTTCGTACGGACCCTGGCGGCCATGGACGAGCCCCCGTCCACCGACCCCCGCCGCCTCGCCGTCCTCGGCGTCAAGCTGTTCGCCGACGGCATCCCGGTCAACAAGACGGCCTGGATGCACGAGCCCTACGTCGGCGGCGGCTGCGGTTCGCTGTGCGTCGGCGGGGAGACCGACGACGAGCGCATCGCCCAGATCACCGAGATGATCCGGTACACCCACGCCGCCGGGTACCAGGCCGGTGTCCACGTCACCGGCGACCGGGCCATCGACACCGTCGTCGACGCCTTCGCCGCGGCCGCCGCCGCGCATCCCCGGGCCGACACCCGGCACTACGTCATCCACGGCGACTTCCTCACCGCCCGCAGCATGCGGACGCTGGCGCAGCACGGCTTCGGCGTCAACATGAACCCCACCATCAAATGGACCGTCGCCGACCTCGAGGAGGAGTTCGTCGGCCCGCAGCGGGCGGCGTACGAATGGCCCTACCGGGACGCGATCGACGCCGGCGTGACCGTCACCAGCGGCTCCGACGCCCCCGTCACCCTCCCCGACTGGCGGCAGGGCGTCTCCACGATGATGCTGCGCGAGTCCAGGGCCAGCGGCCGCGTCAGCGGACCCGGCCAGCGCATCCGGCTCGCCGAGGCCCTGCGCACCTACACCTCCGACGCGGCCTGGCAGGACTTCGCCGAGGACTGGAAGGGCACGCTGGAGGTGGGCAAGGTCGCCGACCTGTGCGTGCTCGCGGGCGACCTGCTGACCGCCGACCCGCGCGACATCCCCGCCATGCCGGTCGTGTTCACCGCCGTCGGCGGCGACGTCGTGCACGACGAACTCACCGTTCGACGCCCGCCCACCGTTTGACCCCCGCCCACCGTTTGACGCCCGCACACCGGATGATCATTCTGAGCGGATGGAAGCCGAGCCGACGCCCATGACAGCAGCAGCGCAGCCGAGCACCAAGGACGTCCTGAGCGCAGCCCTGGACGTGCGCGAGGCCGCGCGCCACGCCGTGCGGGGCAAGGGCGATGCCGACGCCGTCCTGACGGCGCTGTCCGCGGTGATCGACCACGACCACGCGTCGCTGTCCCGGTGGGACCCGCTGCTCCGCCGCCACGTCACCCTGGCCGGCAGCTACCCGGCGGGCACCACCCGCTACATCGAGACCCGCCTGCACGACGATCCGGCCTTCGCGCTCATCCGGCACGCGCCGGGCACCACGAGCTGGTGGCACGACGTGCCCGCTCCGGTACGGGGAGCCTCGACCGGGTTCCAGGAGGTCCTCGAACCCCTCGGCGTCCAGGACGGCGTGGCCCAGTGTTTGTTCTCCGCCGACGGCCGGTACGTGGGCATCCTCAACCTCAGCACGACGCGGGCACGGTGCGACCAGCCGGCCGTCCGCGCCGTGATGACCCTGCTGGGCGAGTGCCTCGCGGCCGTCGCCGACCCGCTCGCCGGTCACCGCTCCCCGGGCCCCGGCGGCGCCGGCCACGCTTGCGCCGTACTCCTGCCGGACGCCGAGTACGGCGAGAACGGCGAGGACAGCGGGGAGGGAAAGGCCGCGGCTCCGGTGGTGGTGAGCGGGGAGCCGCTCCCCGGCCTCACCGAGGCCGGCTCCCCGCTCGTGGCCCTGCTGCGACGCACGGCCGCACGGCGGACGCTGCCGGCCACGGTGCTGGTGCCGTACCGGCAGCGGATGCTCGAACTGCACCTGACCCGCCGGGGGGACGGCACGGTCGTCGTGTGCCGTACGGTCACCCGCCCCGCGGCGCTCTCCCCGCGCGAGCTCGAAGTGCTGGCGGAACTCACCCAGGGGAGGACCAACCGCGAGATCGCCGACCGCCTGTACGTCAGCCCGCGCACCGTCGCGACCCACATCGAGCACATCCTCGCCAAACTCGACGTCCCCAACCGCGTGGCCGCCGCGGGCCGAGCCGTCGCCTGGGGCCTCGAACCGGCGCCCTGACCGGCGGTGGCCGCCCGGGCAACAAGGCTGCCCGTCGGTGTGATCGGTCCGGCGGTGTGATTGGCTACGCCGCATGGGTCTCAGGCGAGTGTTTTCCGGGCGCACGTGTGTGCAGCCGAGGAGTTCCAGCGGGGATGCCGGGCGGCGGCCCGTCGTCCGGCCAGGGGGTGGGGCATGAGTGCCGACCGTGCGTCGTCGGATTCCGGCCGCGTCCCGATACCGAAGGCAGCACCTCCTTTCGATCCCGAACTCAAGGTCGTACTGGAGTCCTTGAGCAAGGGTCCGAGGGAGCCGATCACCCCGGACAACCTAGAGGCCCGGCGGGAGCGGGACGCCGCGTCCCGGCCCAGGCCGACGGCCGAGGACCTGCGCGCCGACGGCCGGTTCGAGGTGACGGAACTCCGCGTGCCGGGGCCGCCGGACGGACCGGAGGTCACGCTCGTGAGTGCACGACCGGCCGGGGTCGCCGGGCCGCTGCCCCTGCTGTACTACATGCACGGGGGCGCGATGATCATGGGCAACGCATGGTCCGTGCTTCCGCGGATCCTGCGCGAGTGGGTCCTCCCGCTGGAACTGGCCGTCATCTCCGTCGAGTACCGGCTGGCGCCGCGGACGCAGTACCCGGGACCGCTGGAGGACTGTTACGCCGGGCTCGTCTGGGCGGCCGGACACGCGGCCGAACTCGGCATCGACGCGGACCGCATCATCATCGGCGGGAAGAGCGCCGGCGGCGGCCTCGCCGCGGCCCTCGCCCTGCTGAACCGTGACCGCGGCGGCCCCGAGCCACTGGGGCAACTGCTGCTGTGCCCGATGCTCGACGACCGCGACAGCACCTTCTCCACCCATCAGATGTCGGGCATCGGCGTGTGGGACCGCGTCTCCCACGCGACCGTGTGGAAGGCACTGCTGGGCGACCGCTACGGCGCCGCGGACCTGCCGCCCTACGCGGCCCCCTCCCGCGCCACGGACCTTTCGGGACTCCCCCCGGCCTACATCGAGGTGGGGTCGGCCGAGATGTTCCGGGACGAGGACGTGGCCTACGCGAACGCGATCTGGCAGGCCGGAGGCCAGGCCGAACTGCACGTATGGCCCGGTGCCTACCACGGCTTCGACGGCATCGCCCCGCGGGCGGCCCTCAGCCGGGACGCACGTGACGCCCGTACCCGCTGGCTCCGGCGCCTCCTCGCACAGTGAGCCCATCGGCCGCTCGGCCCGAACTCTCCCCTTACCTGCGCTCACACAGGGTAGTCAAAGCGGCTGCCCGGTGTGAGGCCGCGCATGAGGCCTGGGTCACTTACGAATTCCCGTAGTAAGAAGTGCGGCGAATTCCGGAGGTGGAGCGGCCTTCTTCGCTCCGGGCAATGAACGGGCGTAGTAGGTCACAGTGATTGCCAGGGGTTTTCGGGGTCGCTAACAATTACGGGGTCGCTGGGCGCCGTCGACCGAGAAACGGCGCTTGATTTCTGCGCCGCTTCAGGGCCGGGCGACATCCGCGATTGGAAGGTTCAGCTCAGTTATGCGCTCCACCGTCTCCGCTTATGCCCGTC
>NZ_JBHSKJ010000020.1:0-163881 GCF_042657885.1 Streptomyces aureoversilis | reverse complement strand
ACTCACCCGTTCGCCACTAATCCACCCCGAAGGGCTTCATCGTTCGACTTGCATGTGTTAAGCACGCCGCCAGCGTTCGTCCTGAGCCAGGATCAAACTCTCCGTGAATGTTTACCGGTAATCCGGTTCGCACCACGAGAGCGGAACGGCCAGGAGGAATAATCCCGGTCGTTCACAGCGTCCTCGCTGTGTTGCCTGCTCACTCCCGAAGGACCGGCAGGACTTTCAAAGGAACCGCGTCCCGGTCAGATGACCGAGGACGGGGTATTTTATAGTCTGGCGTTGACTTTTGGCACGCTGTTGAGTTCTCAAGGAACGGACGCTTCCTTTGTACTCACCCTCTCGGGCTTTCCTCCGGGCGCTTCCCTTCGTTGTGTTTCACACTCTATCAGGACTTTTCCCGCTCTCCCGCCACCCTGTTTTCCGCAGTCATAAAGACATACGGGCACAGCAGTGGACCCGAGAAAGGATCACTTCTGATAGGTGCTGCCCTCGCCTCGCCGGCAGTTGTCTGCGGGCCTCGGTCGTGGGCAGGGATCCGACAGTACATGCCCTCCTCATGCGAGGCAAATCGATTACGCACCGCACACGCCAAGGCCCCGATCACTCGTGCGGAACCCTCAGTTCCTATGACTTAGGCTTCCGACCAGTGCGCCGTCCAGGACAGGTAGTGACGGCGCGTGACGAATCTCCACCTGGGAGGCTTCCCATGACCACCGTGACGTCCCCGATCGCCGGACGCGCCATCGGACTCGCGGCAGTGCCCGATCCGGTCTTCTCCGGCGCGATGGTGGGACCCGGTACCGCTGTCGACCCCGTCCGTGAGCCCCACGCCGCGGTCTCCCCCGTCGACGGCGTCATTGTTTCGCTGCACCCGCACGCGTTCGTCGTCGTGGACGCCGAGGGCCACGGTGTACTGACGCACCTCGGCATCGACACCGTCCAGCTCAACGGCGAGGGCTTCGAGCTGCTCGTCAACAAGGGCGACACCGTGACGCGCGGCCAGGAGGTCGTGCGCTGGAACCCGGTCGCCGTCGAAGAGGCCGGCAAGTCGCCGATCTGCCCGATCGTCGCCCTCGAGGCCACCGCCGACTCGCTCGGCGACGTCCGCGAGGACGGCGACGTCAAGGCCGGCGACCAGCTCTTCAGCTGGAAGTAGCCGATACCGCTCCTTAAAGGGGAGCGGCACGTACGACATCCACCGCGGCGGCCCGAGCCGCCGCATCAACCGGAGACGGGTGAAATGGAGACAACGCTGCGAGGCGTCGGCGTGAGCCACGGTGTGGCGATCGGCGAGGTCCGGCACATGGGCACGGCGGTTCTGGAGCCGCCGGCCAAGCAGATTCCGACGGACGAGGCGCCGCGCGAGCAGGGTCGCGCGCGCCAGGCCGTGGAAGCTGTGGCCGCCGACCTCATCGCGCGCGGCAACCTGGCCGGTGGCGAGGCCCAGCACGTGCTGGA
The DNA here is from genome assembly GCF_042657885.1 of Streptomyces aureoversilis. NCBI lineage: Bacteria > Bacillati > Actinomycetota > Actinomycetes > Kitasatosporales > Streptomycetaceae > Streptomyces > Streptomyces aureoversilis. The sequence goes on along the minus strand of NZ_JBHSKJ010000020.1, from coordinate 162,420 downwards.
GGCCCAGGCCATGATGGCCCAGGACCCCGAGCTGATGGCCGACGTCGAACGGCGCATCACCGTCGGCAGCACCGCGGAGCGCGCGGTGTACGACGCCTTCGCCGCCTACCGCGCGCTGCTCGCCAACGCCGGCGAGTACCTGGCCGGCCGCGTGGCCGACCTGGACGACGTGCGCAACCGCATCGTCGCGCGCCTGCTGGGCGTGCCGATGCCGGGCGTGCCGGACAGCGACGAGCCCTACGTGCTGATCGCCCGGGACCTCGCTCCCGCCGACACCGCCCTGCTCGACCCGACCCTGGTGCTGGGCTTCGTGACCGAGGAGGGCGGGCCGACCAGCCACAGCGCCATCCTGGCGCGTGCGCTCGGAGTGCCGGCGGTCGTGGCGCTGCCGGGTGCGGGTGAGCTTGCCGAGGGCACGGTGGTGGCCGTGGACGGCAGCACGGGCGACATCTTCGTCGACCCGAGCCCGGAGAAGCGCGCGGAGCTGATCAAGACGGCCGAGGAGCGCAAGGCTGCGCTGTCGGCGTCGTCCGGCCCGGGTGCGACGTCGGACGGGCACAAGGTGCCGCTGCTGGCGAACGTCGGCGGTCCGGGGGACGTCGCGGCGGCCGTCGAGGCGGGTGCCGAGGGCGTCGGTCTGTTCCGTACCGAGTTCCTGTTCCTGGACGACAGCAAGAAGGCGCCGTCCGAGGCCAAGCAGGTCGAGGCGTACCGCAAGGTGCTGGAGGCCTTCCCCGAGGGCCGTGTGGTCGTGCGGGTGCTGGACGCGGGCGCGGACAAGCCGCTGGACTTCCTGACGCCGGCCGACGAGCCCAACCCGGCGCTGGGCGTGCGGGGTCTGCGCACCCTGCTCGACCACCCGGACGTGCTGCGCACGCAGCTCACCGCGCTGGCCAAGGCCGCCGAGGGGCTGCCGGTCTACCTCGAGGTCATGGCGCCGATGGTGGCCGACCGCACGGACGCGAAGGCGTTCGCGGACGCGTGCCGCGAGGCCGGGCTGCAGGCGAAGTTCGGGGCGATGGTGGAGATCCCCTCCGCCGCGCTGCGGGCCCGCTCGATCCTGCAGGAGGTCGAGTTCCTGTCGCTGGGCACCAACGACCTCGCGCAGTACACCTTCGCCGCCGACCGCCAGGTCGGTGCGGTGTCGCGGCTGCAGGACCCGTGGCAGCCGGCGCTGCTCGACCTGGTCGCGGCTTCCGCCGAGGCCGCCAAGGCCGAGGGCAAGAGCTGCGGCGTGTGCGGTGAGGCCGCGTCGGACCCGCTGCTGGCCTGTGTGCTGACCGGTCTGGGCGTGACGAGTCTGTCCATGGGTGCGGCGTCGATTCCGTACGTCCGCGCGACCCTGGCCAAGCACACGCTGGCCCAGTGCGAGCGCGCTGCCGCCGCGGCCCGTGCGACGGACTCCGCCGAGGAGGCCCGTCTGGCCGCGCAGGCGGTGCTGTCCGGCGAGTGAGCCGGGCCGTCACCGTCGCGGTGACGTGAGCTGAGGAGTGAAGGGTGTCCCGCCGGGCGGCGGGGCACCCTTCGTTCGTTCTCCGTTCGTTCATTGACCGGCGGCCGCCGGTCGCTCAGTCCTCCAAGGGCAGCCCCGCGCGGTAGTCGACGTCGGGCTCGGGCGGTACGGGTTCGCCGGTGCGGGCGTCGGTGCAGTAGGCGGCGAAGACTTCCGCTTCGGTCAGCGGGTGGAGCCGGCCGCCGTCCTTGAGGTTCCAGCCGCGGACGGTGTCGCGGTGATCGGGCCGCATGCTGCGCAGGACCACTCCGCCCGGCCGTTCCGTGGCGATGCCCGCCGCGAGGACGGTGCAGAAGACGAGGGCGGCCGCCTCGCCGAGGTGGAGCAGGCCGTCGTCACGGCTCTCCGTGTGCAGCACGGCCACGAGCGGAGTCCGTCCTTCGGCCGGGATGCTGCAGACGAGGTGGTGCGTGCCGGGGCCGACCGCCTGGATGATCCTGCGCAGGAGGGCGGTGGCCCTGGCGAAGGCGGCGCGGCCGATGTCCTCGCCGCAGGAGTCGCAGTCGCCGCGGGTGAGCAGGGCCGAGGCGTACTCCCACGTCGCCTGCTGTTCCGCTTCGGCGACGAGCCGGGGCAGCAGGCGGGCGAGGGGCTCGCCCTCGTAGGTGACCTTGGTGCCGGCGGCCGCGACCTCCGCGGTGTAGCGCGTGCGGCTGGCCGGGGCGTCGGGGTCGAGGTGGGATTCGGTGCAGAACTCGGCGTAGGCGACGGGGTCGAAGAGGGCGACGCTCGTGTGCGTGCCGCGGGCGGTCAAGTCGCGCAGCAGGCCCTCCACCTGCCGCATGTAGGTGGCGTGGTCGTCGAAGGGGAAGCTCGTGTAGCCCTGCATGGCCGCGAAGTCGTCCGCTCCGGCCAGGACGGCCAGGGTGCTGGGGACTTCGCGGCGCAGCAGGCGCCGTGCGCTGAGCTTGCGCCGCTGGGCGGGCGGTCTCTTCCTGCCGTCCCGTTGCTTGGTGTGCGGGCGCTTCCTGCCCGCCGGTCGTCCTCGGCCGTCCCGTGAATGCGCCATCTTCTCTCCCCCTGAGCGCGTGTGATCAGTGCTCACTCACCGTAACGGGAGGCACTGACAATGCGGTTCCGCCGTCGTCTCGGGTGAGCCTGCGCTGGGCGAGGCACATGACGGCGAGTCCGGCGCCGAAGGCGAGCCAGCCGAGGGGGCCGGCCGCGATGGTGCCGGTCACGGCCACGGGGCCGATGCTGCGCTGGACCGCCGATGAGAGGCCGTGGACTCCGAGGTAGGCGCCCTGGGCGGTGGGCGGCGCGAGGGCGACGGACAGTTCCCAGGAGACGGTGGCGTGGAGCATCTCGGCGACGGTGAAGGCGGTCGCGGCGAGGGTCAGGGCGGTGACGGCGATCCAGCGGGTGTCCGTGGCCGATGCGGCGAGGGCCGCTCCGCCTGCGAGGAAGGCCGCGGCCAGGGGGAAGAGTGAGGTGCGCGCCTTCTCGGAGGTGGTCCCGAAGCGGGCGAAGGGGACCTGGAAGCACACCACGAGCACGTTGTTGAGGACGAGGAGGAGGGGGACGACGCCGTGCGGGACGGGTGTGGCCGTGACGGCCCACAGGGCGAGGCCGACCTTGAAGACGGAGTCGTCGAGGCAGAGGAAGGTTTCGGTGGCGGTGTAGGCGAGGTAACGGCGGTCGCGCCAGGGGTTGGTGACGCGCGCCACCCCGGCTTCCGCGGCCGCCCGGCCCTCTCCGGCGCCGGCTGCCGGGCCGCCCGCCATCACTACGCGCGAGGCCGACGGCGGTTCGCCGCAGCGCAGGGTGAGCAGGGCGACGGCGACGAAGGACAGGGCGTCGCCGACGAGCAGCCAGCGGTAGACGGCGGTGGTGCCGACGGCGAGGGCTCCGGCCGCCGCGAGGCCGCCGACGGCCCAGCCCACGTTGGAGACGGTGCGGTTGACGGCCTGGTAGCGACTGCGGTCGGGGCCGGCGATGCGGGTCGCGTAGAGCCTGGTGAGGACGGAGGAGGCCCGGTCGCCGAGGCTGCCGACCGCGGTGATGGCGAGCAGCAGCCGTAGGTCCGTGGTGGTGAGGAGGGCGAGCGAGGCGACGGCGCGGAGGGCCTGGACGGCGGCGAGCAGCGTCCGCAGGGGGAGGCGGTCGGCGAGGAGGCCGCCGAGGGGCGGGCCGGCGATGCCGATGGCGCCGGAGACGCCGAGCAGCAGGCCGATCTGGGCGGTGCCGAGCCCGGCGACGTAGGTGAAGTACAGGACGGCCGTGGCGCCCCAGAGGCCGGAGCCCGTCCTGTCGACGAAGGTGACGGCGAGCATGCGGCGGCCGTCCGGTCCCCCCGGTATCTGCATGTGGTGATCCCCCTTGACCCGAATATTGTATTGATACATACTCAGTTCTGTGGTGACACAATATGAGATCACTGGTACGAACGCCAAGGGGATTGCCGCGTCCATCGAGCGCGGCGTGGCCGACGGCGCGCTCGCTCCCGGCAGTTCGCTTCCCCCGGTGCGCACGCTCGCCGAGCGGCTCGGCGTGAGCCCGGGGACGGTCGCCACCACGTACAAGGAGCTGCGCCGCCGGGGCATCGTCGTCACCCGCGGGCGCGGCGGGACCGTCGTCGCCGAGGCTCCCGCCGTCGCCTCCCGGCGCCCGCCGAAGGTGCCCGAGGGGCTGCGGGACCTGGCCGGCGGCCACCCCGATCCGGCGTTCCTGCCCGCACTGGTGCCGCCGGTGCAGATGGCCCGGAGCACGCGCTCGCACCGGGCGGCACCGCGGCTGGCCCGGCTGGAGGAGCTCACCCGCGCCTGGTACGAGCGCGACGGCGTCCCGTCCGCGCACGTGACGTTCGCGCACAGCGCGCTCGACTGCGTGGCCCGGCTGCTCTCCACCGAGCTGCGGCCCGGTGACGCGGTGGCGATGGAGGACCCCGGCTACCACCACCTGCTCGACCTCGTGCCGGCGCTGGGCCTGCGGATCGTTCCGGTCGGGGTGGACGACGAGGGCATGCGGCCTGAGGAACTGCGGGCCGCGCTGCGCGGCGGCGTACGGGCCGTCATCTGCAGCCCGCGGGCGCAGAATCCGTACGGCGGCTGCTTCTCGGCCGCCCGGCGCGACGCGCTGGCCGCGGTGCTCGCGGAGGCGCCGGAAGTGCTGGTCGTCGAGAACGACTACACCGCGGAGATCTGCGGCGCCCCCCTGCACAGTCTGACCGCCGGGGGCCGGCTCGCCCGCTGGGCCCAGGTCCGCACCGTCACCAAGCACCTGGGGCCGGACCTGCGGTGGGCCGCGCTGGCCTGCGACGCGACGACGCTGGCGCGGCACGACGGGCGGCTGCTGCTGACCTCGGGCTGGGTCAGCCACGTGCTGCAGGAAGCCGTGGCCGGGCTGCTCGCCGACCCCGGTGCGCGGACGCTGGTCGACGAGGCACGCGCCGCGTACGCCGTGCGGCGCGAGGCGCTCATCGGGGAGCTGGCCCGGCGGGGGATCTCCGCGCACGGGGGCGGGGGGCTGAACGTGTGGGTGCCGGTGCGGGACGAGGCCGCCGTCGTCAACGGGTTGCGGTCTTGCGGGTGGTGGGTGGCTGCGGGGGCGCGGTTCCGGATCGGGACCGCGCCGGGGGTGCGGATCACTACGGCGGATCTGTTGCCCGTGGAAGCGGAGCGGCTTGCCGCGGACTTTGCTTCTGTGCTGGGTGAGGCTCAGGCGACGTACGGGGGGTGACGGGTGGGGGCTTTTCCCCTACCCGCCCCTTCCCGTAACCGGGGGCTCCGCCCCGGACCCCGCTATCGCGCTGAACGCGCGCTCGTCCTCAAACGCCGGACGGGCTGACATGGTGCTCGGACGAGCCGTGACCGGACTAGCGCTTGCGGCCCAGTTCCTCGTAGAACTTCAGCAGGTCCGCGTTGTCCACCGAGCCCGGGTTCACCGCCTTCTCCAGCGGCGTGCCCTGGAGGAGGCGCTTCACCGGGACCTCGATGCGCTTGCCGGTGAGGGTGTGCGGGACCGCCGGGACCTCGATGACCTCGTCGGGGACGTGGCGGGGCGAGAGGTTCTCGCGGATGGTGCGCTTGATGCGGTCGAGCAGGGCGTCGTCCAGTTGTGCGCCCGGCGCGAGGTGGACGAAGAGGGGCATCCAGTAGCCGCCGTCCGGCTGTTCGACGCCGATGACGAGGGACTCGCGGATCTCGGGGAGGCGTTCGACGACCTCGTAGATGTCGGCGGAGCCCATGCGGACGCCCTGCCGGTTGAGGGTGGAGTCGGAGCGGCCGTGGATGACGACGCTGCCGCGCGGGGTGAGGGTGATCCAGTCGCCGTGGCGCCAGACGCCGGGGAACATCTCGAAGTAGCTCTCGCGGTAGCGGGTGCCTTCGGGGTCGTTCCAGAAATGGATGGGCATCGACGGCATGGGGTTGGTGACGACGAGCTCGCCGACCTCGCCGACGACGGGCTTGCCGTGCGGGTCCCAGGCCTGCAGGTCGGTGCCGAGGCAGGGGGCTTGGAGCTCGCCGATGTGGACGGGCAGGGTCGGGACGGCGCCCGCGAAGCAGCTGCAGACGTCCGTGCCGCCGCTGACCGAGGCGATCCACATGTCTTCGGCGCCTTCTTGGTGGAATTCGTCGTGAATCCAGCGGAAGCCGTCGGGCGGCAGTGGCGAGCCCGTCGTGGCCACGCACTTCACGCGCGAGAGGTCGAAGTCCCGGCCGGGGTGGACCCCCGCCTTGCGGCAGGCCATGACGTAGGCGGCCGAGGTGCCGTAGAGGGTCGCTCCGGTGCGTTCGGCGATGCGCCACTGGGCGGCGGTGTCGGGGTGGCCGGGGCTGCCGTCGTAGAGGACGACGGTGGAGCCCACCAGGAGGCCGGAGACGAGGAAGTTCCACATCATCCAGCCGGTGGAGGTGTACCAGAAGAAGCGGTCGCCGGGGCCGAGGTCGCAGTGCAGGGAGAGCTGCTTGAGGTGTTCGAGGAGGATGCCGCCCTGGGACTGGACGATGGCCTTGGGCAGGCCGGTGGTGCCGGAGGAGTACAGCACCCACAGCGGGTGGTCGAAGGGGACCTGTTCGAAGACGGGTTCCCCGTCCTCGGCCACCAGTGCGTCCCATTCCAGGGCGCCTTCGGGGGCCGGGGTGCCGAGCAGCGGGATGTGGACGACGGCGCGCAGGGTGGGCAGACCCGTGCGGAGTTCTGCGACGGTGCCGGTGCGCTCGTGCTCCTTGCCGCCGTAGCGGTAGCCGTCGACGGTGAACAGGACGACGGGTTCGACCTGCTGGAAGCGGTCCAGGACGCTGCGGGCGCCGAAGTCGGGCGCGCAGGAGGTCCACACGGCGCCGACGGCCGCGGTGGCGAGGAAGGCGACGACGGCGTGCGGGATGTTGGGCAGGTAGCCGGAGACGCGGTCGCCGGGGCGCACGCCCAGGCGGCGCAGCGCGGCGGCGAGCGAGGCGACCTGGCGGCGCAGCTCGGTCCAGGTGACCGGGCTGGGCTCGTGGGTCTCGTCGACGGCGAGCAGGGCCGGTTCGCCGGCCCGTGCGGGGTCCTCGGCGGGGCGCAGTGCGTGCTCGGCGTAGTTCAGCGTGGCTCCGGGGAACCAGGTGGCGCCGGGCATCGAGCGGTCGGCGAGGACGCGCTCGTAGGGGTGGGAGAAGCGGACGCCGCACCATTCGGCGAGGGCCTGCCAGAAGGTCTCGAGCTCGTCGACGGACCAGCGGTGCAGGGCGGCGTAGCTCGCGGCGGGGTCGCCGGGGACCGCGGCCGGGGCGCCGTGGCGCTCCGCCGCCCACGCCTGGAAGCGGGTGACCTGGGCGCGGGCGACGCGGTCGGCGCCGGGGGTCCACAGGGGCTCCGGCGTTTCGGCGGGCTGCGGTGCGGTGGTCATCTGGCGGCTCCCGGGCTTCTGCGCGTCGTGGGCATCGCGTGGTGGCATCGTCCTCGTGCGCCGCGCGCACGGGCGGGGTGTGCGCGTGGCACGGCTGACCAGGACGATGCCACGTGATCGACTCCCGCACCAGAGCCGACGGCACAGTGCGGCACGCATCGCACCGGCAGCGAGTGGGGCCGTGTCCCGTCCGTCTCACGCGTGCCGGGTTCCTCCGGTACCCCGTCCTTGTCCCTGCGCGGGTGAACGGCGTCTGAACGGGGGGCGCCGGCGATCGCGCGGGTGGCAGTCTGAGCAGCATGGATGCGCGTGATCTGCTGCGGTTAGTGAGGACGGTCCGTACGGCGCGGGGGGTACGGTCCCTGCGGTCGGCGCTGCGGCGGCGGAGCGCGGACAGAGCGGGGCTGCCGCGGCCGGGTGCGGAGCGGGCGCGGGTGCCGGGTGCGGCACAGGGGGCGGAGCCGCTGCCGGGCGGCGGGGTGGTGCGCTTCGCGCGGTCGTCGTTGCGCGTGCGGGTGGCGGCGGGCGGTGCGGTGTTCTGCGGCTGGGACGGGGCCGGGCCGGAGCCGTCGTACGCCCTGAACGGCCCGGGGCCGGAGGTGGACGAGCGGGCGGTGCTGGAGCCGGACACCGACGGCGGCTGGCGGGTGGTGTCGGAGCGCGTGCTGGTGGTGGTGGGCCGGCACGGGACGGTGGAGGTGCGGACGCCCGGGGGCGTGCTGCTGCGGCGTGATCTGCCGCCGCGCTGGTGGGAGCCGGCGGATGCGGAGGGGCGTGAGCCGCAGGGGGCGGGTGAGGCGCGGTGGGCGCTGCGGTCGGAGGTGGCGGCGGATGCGCGCTTCTTCGGGCTGGGCGGCCGGTCGGCGGGTCCGCGGCTGCGGGACGGCTCGTACCGGCTGTGGAACACCGATCCGGACAGCGCCTTCGTGCCGGGCGACGATCCGCTGTACATCACGATGCCGGTGCAGCTGGTGGTGGCGGACGCGGGCACGCACCTGGTGTTCCACGACGACTCGTGGGACGGGCGGGTGACGCTGGCGGAGGGCGAGGAGGGCGCGGGCTCGGGCCACGACCGGCCGGGCCGCTGCGAAGTGCGGATGGACGGGGGGCCGCTGCGCTACTGGGTGCTGGTGGGGACGCCGGCGCGGGTGCTGCACGGCTGGGCGTCCCTGACGGGGTCCGCTGCGCTGCCGCCCGCGTGGGCGCTCGGTCACCATCACGCGCGCTGGGGGTTCGGCAGCGAGCGCGAGGTGCGGCGGGTGGTGGAGGGGTACGCCGAGCGCGGGCTGCCGCTGTCGGCCCTGCACCTGGACATCGACCACTACCGGGGGCACCGCGTCTTCACGGTGGACCGGGAGCGCTTCCCCGATCTGCCGGGGCTGGCGGCGGAGCTGCGGGAGAGGGGGGTGCGGCTGGTGTCGATCGTGGACCCGGCGGTGAAGGCGGAGCCGGGTCAGTGGGTGTTCGACAGCGGGGCGGCGGCCGACGCGTTCGTGCGGGACGCGCGGGGGCGCCGGGTGCGGGGGGAGGTGTGGCCGGGCGAGTCGGTCTTCCCCGACTTCACCGATCCGCGGGTGCGCAAGTGGTGGGGCGGGCTGTACGGGGAGCGGCTGGCGCAGGGGTTCTCGGGCGTGTGGCACGACATGAACGAGCCGGTGTCGTTCGCGCCGTTCGGGGATCCGTCGCTGCCGCTGTCGGCGCGGCACTCGCTGGAGGGCCGCGGCGGCGACCACCGGGAGGCGCACAACGTGTACGGCCTGGCCATGGCCCGGGCCGGCTACGAGGCGCTGTGCGAGCTGCGCCCGGGCGAGCGCCCGTTCCTCTTCTCGCGCTCGGGCTGGGCGGGCATGCAGCGCTACGGCGGTACGTGGTCGGGCGACGTGGCCACGGGCTGGCCGGGGCTGCGGGCGTCGCTGTCGCTGGTTCTGGGCCTGGGGCTGTGCGGGGTGCCGTACTCGGGCCCGGACGTCGGGGGTTTCTCCGGGTTCCCTTCGCCCGAGCTGTACGTGCGCTGGTTCCAGCTGGGCTCCTATCTGCCGCTGTTCCGCACGCATTCGGCGATCAACGCGGGGCGCCGGGAGCCGTGGGAGTTCGGCGGGGAGGCCCTGGAGCACGCGGGGGCGGCGCTGCGGGAACGGATGCGGCTGCTGCCGTACTTCGTGACGCTCGCGCACCTGGCGCGGCGCACGGGGGCGCCCTACGTGCGGCCGGTGTGGTGGCGTTCGCCGGAGGACCGTGCGCTGCGGGACTGCGAGGACGCGTTCCTGCTGGGCGATTCGCTGCTGGTGGCCCCGGTGCTGGAGCAGGGGGCGGACCGGCGGGCGGTGCGGCTGCCGCGCGGGCTGTGGTACGACACGGCGACGGGCAAGGCGCACGAGGGGCCGGGGCAGGTGCTGCTGGACGCGCCGCTGTCGCGGATCCCGGTGCTGGCGCGGGCGGGTTCGGTGATTCCGGTGCAGAGGACTGCGGAGAGCGCTTCCGGGCCGGCCGGGCAGTCCGAGCTCGCCGCCCCCTCCGGGCTGTCCGGGCCGGTGGAACTGGAGGTGTGGGCTCCGGCTCCTGGCCGCACGGGCGGCGGCGTGCTGGTCCCGGACGGGGGTGACGGGTGGGAGCCGCAGGAGGCCGTGCGGTTCACCACGCGCCGGCGGGACGGTGCGGTGGTCGTGGAGCAGGAGGGTGCGGAGGAGGTGGGGTATCCGGTCCGCGTGCGGGGAGAGGGCGCGTGACGAAGCGAAGGGGAGCGCAGTGAAGTGAGAGGGCGGGCGCCCTTCCCCGGGAGCCCGTCCGGCTGCTATCCGGGTGGCATGAACAGACCCCGAGTCCGGGCCGCCCTGCGGGCCTTCGTCCTGCCCGCCGCGGCACTCCTGACGCTCCTGTCCCTTCCGGCCGCCGCGCCGCCGGCGCGGGCCGCCTCCGCGGAGCCGCGTCCGCCCCGCGGGTTCGTGGCCCTCGCCGACGTGGATCCGACGATCCTGCAGGAGATGCGGTACGTGACCGTGCACAACTTCACGGGCCACCGCGTCGACGGCTACCTGCGCCCCATGTGCGTCCTGACGCGGGAGGCCGCCGACGCCCTGCACCGGGCGCAGCGCTCGCTGCTGCGCCGGGGCTACGGGCTGAAGGTGTACGACTGCTACCGGCCGCAGCGGGCGGTGAACGACTTCGTGGAGTGGGCGAAGGACCTCGCGGACACCCGGATGAAGGCGGAGTTCTACCCGCGCGTGGAGAAGACCCGGCTGTTCGAGGACGGGTACATCGCGGCGAAGTCCGGGCACAGCAGGGGCAGCACGCTGGACGTCACGATAGTGAGGCTGCCGGCCTGGCCGACGCGGCCGTACGTGCCCGGGGAGCCGCTCGTGCCGTGCTACGCGCCGCGGGAGCAGCGTTTCCCCGACAATTCCGTGGACATGGGGACGGGCTTCGACTGCTTCGACACCCTGTCGCACACCCTGGACCCGCGGATCACGGGTGTGCAGCGGGCCAACCGGCTGCTGCTGAAGTCGGCGCTGGAGCGGGAGGGGTTCGTCAACCTGCCGGAGGAGTGGTGGCACTACACCTTCAAGCCGGAGCCGTTCCCCGGCACGTACTTCGACTTCCCCGTGCTGCGCCGTCCCGCGCCTTGACGCTCCGTCACGGTGGGGGAACACTTCCCGTCCTGACAGGTCCGGACAGGTTCCGAGGTCAGGAGACGCCATGACGGGTCCGTACGTCGCCGCGATCGACCAGGGCACCACCTCCAGCCGCTGCATCGTCTTCGACCGGGACGGCCGGCCCGTCGGCGCGGACCGGCGCGAGCACCGGCAGATCTTCCCCAAGCCGGGCTGGGTGGAGCACGACGCCGCCGAGATCTGGGCGAAGGTGCGGGCGGTGGTGGCGGGTGCGCTGGCCGCGGCGGGGCTGGAGGCCGGCGAGCTGAGCGGCCTGGGCATCACCAACCAGCGCGAGACGACGGTCCTGTGGGACCGCTCGACGGGCAAGCCGGTGCACAACGCGGTCGTCTGGCAGGACACCCGTACGGACGCGCTCTGCCGCGAGCTCGGCGGCGCGGACGGGCAGGACCGGTTCCGGGCGGCGACGGGGCTGCCGCTGGCGAGCTACTTCTCCGGGCCCAAGGTCGCCTGGCTGCTGGAGCACGTGCCGGGGCTGCGGCGGCGTGCCGAGAACGGCGAGATAGCGTTCGGCACGGTCGACTCCTGGCTGATCTGGAACCTGACGGGCGGTCCGGACGGCGGGGTCCACGTCACGGACGTGACGAACGCGTCGCGCACCCTGCTGATGGATCTCGGCACGCTCCAGTGGGACGCCGGGATCCTGGCCGAGATGGGCGTCCCCGAGGCGGTGCTGCCGGAGATCCGTTCCTCCTGCGAGGTGTACGGGAGGGCAGTCGGGCCGCTGGCCGGGGTGCCGGTGGCGGCGGCGCTCGGCGACCAGCAGGCGGCGGTGTTCGGGCAGACCTGCTACGGGGTGGGCGAGGCCAAGAACACCTACGGCACGGGCAGCTTCCTGCTGCTGAACACCGGGACGCGGCCCGTGCCGTCCAAGAGCGGCCTGCTGACGACGGTGGGCTACCGGCTGGGCGGCGAGCCGGCCGTCTACTGCCTCGAGGGGTCGATCGCCGTCACGGGCGCGCTCGTGCAGTGGTTCCGCGACCGGCTGGGGCTGATCCGCTCGGCCGACGAGATCGAGGCGCTGGCGGCGAGCGTCCCCGACAACGGCGGCGCGTACATCGTGCCCGCCTTCTCCGGCCTGTACGCGCCGTACTGGCGCCCGGACGCCCGGGGCGTGATCACCGGGCTGACCGGCTACGTCACGCGGGCGCACCTGGCGCGGGCGGTGCTGGAGGCCACGAGCTGGCAGACGCGGGAGGTCGTGGACGCGATGTTCCAGGACTCCGGCGTGCGGATCAGCTCGCTGAAGGTGGACGGCGGGATGACGGCCAACGGGCTGCTGATGCAGCACCAGGCCGACGTGCTGGGCGTGCCGGTGATCCGGCCGGTGGTCGCCGAGACCACGAGCCTGGGCGCGGCGTACGCGGCGGGTCTCGCGACCGGTGTGTGGCGCGATCCGGACGAGCTGCGGGCGCACTGGCAGCGGGACGCGGAGTGGACGCCCCGGCGGGCGCCGGAGGAGCGGGAGGCCGAGTACCGGGTGTGGCGCAAGGCGGTGGAGCGGAGCCTCGGCTGGGTCGAGCCTTCGCGGCAGGGCTAGCCGGCCTGCTGTGCGAGCGCGGTGAACCGCTGCTGCACCACGGACACCAGCACCCCCTTCACCGACTCCTTCTCCCGTGCGTCGCACAGGATCACCGGGACGCCCGGGTCGAGGTCGAGGGCGTCGCGGACGTCCTCCTCGGGGTAGCGCTCGGCGCCGTCGAAGCAGTTGACGGCGAGGGTGAAGGGGATGCCGCGGCGTTCGAAGTAGTCGACGGCGGCGAAGCAGTCCTGCAGCCGCCGGGTGTCGGCGAGGACGACGGCGCCGAGCGCGCCGCGGGCCAACTCGTCCCACAGGAACCAGAAGCGGTCCTGGCCGGGGGTGCCGAAGAGGTAGAGGACCAGGTCGTCGCGGAGGGTGATGCGGCCGAAGTCCATGGCCACGGTGGTGGTGCGCTTGCCCTCCACGCCGGAGGTGTCGTCGACGGGCCTGCCCGCCTCGGTGAGCAGCTCCTCCGTGCGCAGCGGCCGGATCTCGCTGACCGCGCCGACGAGGGTGGTCTTGCCCGCCCCGAAGCCCCCGGCGACCAGGAGCTTGAGGGCCACCGGGGCTGTCGCGGGGCGCGCACGGCCGCGGTCGGAGCGCAGGGGCCTCATGGTTGTTCGTCCTCCGGTCGTGGGGGCGTTCGCGGTGTCCCGCTCCCCCGGTGGAAGGTGATCGTTCCGTAGAGACCGTGGTCACGACAAGTCTCTTCCGGTGCGCGGTGCCCGGAGCCGCCCCGGACACCGCGTCTCAGAGGGCCCGCAGCCCGTCGATCACCTCGCGCAGAATGCTTTCGTCGACGAGTTCCGCCGGGGGCACCGGACGGGTGACCCGGACGAGGCCGGAGTCGAGCAGGTCGCCGACGAGCACCCGCACCACGCCGACGGGCAGGTCGAGGCCCGTCGCCAGCTCCGCGACCGAGCGCGGCATGTCCCGGGTGAGCTCCGCTATGTCGAGGTGTTCCGGGGACAGCGTCTGGTCGGCGAGGGCGTGGGCGGCTCCGGGGTGCTCCGCCGGGTCCTCGGCGACGACGACCGCGATGAGGTCGAGGCCGGCCCCGTCCGCGCTGCGGGTGCGCCCGCGGGTCATGGCGTACGGGCGGACCACCGGGCCCGCCGCGTCGTCGTACCAGCGCACGTCCGCGTCGCCGGAGCCGTCCCCGGTCAGGCCGGCGGTCACCCGTCGGCGGCTACGCCGGTGCGCGGAGCGGTGGCCAGGTGCGCGCCCACCCGCTTGACGAGCAGCGTCATCTCGTAGGCGACCTGTCCGATGTCGGAGTCGGCGTCGGCGAGCACGGCCAGACAGCTGCCGTCGCCGGCGGCGGTGACGAAGAGGAAGGCCTCGTCCAGCTCGACGACGGTCTGGCGGACCTTGCCCGCGTCGAAGTGCCGGCCGACGCCCTTGGCGAGGCTGTGGAAGCCGGAGGCCACGGCCGCCAGGTGCTCGCCGTCCTCGCGCGAGAGGTCCTTGGAGGTTCCGGTCGCCAGCCCGTCGCCGGAGAGCACGAGCGCCTTGCGGATGCTGCCGACGCGCTCGACGAGTTCGTCGAGGAGCCAGTTCAGTTCGCCCGTGCCGGCCGGTGCGCCGTTCGCTGCGGTGGTTGTCCCGTTGTCGGCCTTCGGTGCGGTCATCGACCGTCCCCCTCAGATGTGGTTCCTGGTGCGGTTTTTCTCGGTGGTCTGTTCGGTGCGTCCGCCTCATTGTGCTCCCGGCCGCGCTGCCAGCCGCGCTGGAGGGCGGCCATCCTGGCCCGCACCTCGTCGGCGTCGCGCTCGGGTTCCGGACCGGCGGGGTCCGGGCCGGCCGGACCGCCGTGGGTGCGGGTGGCCGTCACGTCCTTCCCCGAGGAGGGGTCCTTCTTCAGCTGGGGGGCGAGGCTCGCCTGGCGCACGCGCCGGGGCAGCCCGCCGGGAGGCGTCCGCTCGGCCCCGGGCCTCTCCGGGGGGTCCGCCGGGGCGGCGGCCGGGCCCGTGGCCGGGGCGGAGGGCCTGCGGCGCGGCAGCGGCAGCGGTCCGTCGCCCGCCTGGTGGTGCTCCTCGCCCTCGTCCGGGCGCGGTTCGAAGGGGCAGAGCACGGGGTCGCCGGCCGGCGCGGGGTGCCGGTCGCGGGAGAGCGCGGCCCGCGCCGGCGGCACCGGGGCCCGGCCCTTGGTGAGCACCTGCTCGCCGGTGTCCTCGTCCCCGGACCGGGGGTCGGTCTCGGTGAGCAGATCCAGGGGGATGAGGACGACGGCGGTGGTGCCGCCGTACGGGGAGGTCTGGAGCGAGACGCGCACGTCGTGGCGGCGGGCGAGCCGGCTGACGACGAACAGGCCGAGCCGGTCGGTGTCGGAGAGCTCGAACTCGGGGGTCTCGGCGAGCCGGAGGTTGGCCTCCAGGAGGGCGTCCGGGGACATGCCGAGGCCGCGGTCGTGGATCTCCAGGGTGAAGCCGTTGGCGACGCGCTGGCCGTGCACCTGCACGGCGGTGTGCGGCGGGGAGAAGACGGTGGCGTTCTCCATGAGTTCGGCGACGAGGTGGATGAGATCGCCGACGGCGGGGCCGCGCACGGCCAGCCGGGGCAGGCGGCGCACCTCGATCCGCTCGTAGGCCTCGACCTCGGCGACGGCGCCGCGGACGACGTCCATGAGGCGCACGGGCTTGCGCCACTGCCGGGCGGGGGCCGCGCCGGAGAGGATCACCAGGCCCTCGGCGTGGCGGCGCATGCGGGTGGTGAGGTGGTCGAGGCGGAAGAGGTCGGCGAGCTCCTCGGTGTCCTCGGTGCGGCGCTCCATGGCGTCGAGGAGGGTGAGCTGACGGTGCAGCAGGACCTGGCTGCGGCGGGCGAGGTTGACGAAGACGTCGGCGACGCCGCGGCGCATGTCGGCCTGTTTGACGGCGGCCTCGACGGCGGCCCGCTGCAGGGTGTCGAGGGCCTTGCCGACCTGGCCGAGCTCGTCGGGCCCGAACTCCCGCGGCGGGGCCTCGGCGGCGAGGTCGATCCGCTCGCCCGCGGCCAGGCGGCGCATGACGGCGGGCAGCCGTACGCCGGAGGCCTCGTGGGCCTCCTTGCGCAGCCGGCGCAGGTCGCGCACCAGGCCGCGGCCGATGCGCAGGGAGATGACGAGGGAGCAGACGAGCGCGGCGGCGCCCAGGACGCCGGCGACGGCGGCCTTGGTCAGGACGCGGACGGCGATCGGCTCGACGCGGTCCGCGTAGCGGTCGGTGGCCTCGGTGTTCATCCGGGCGAGCTCGTCGAGCACGGCGCCGGCGGCTCGTTCCCAGCGCATCGGGTCGATGGTCTGCGGGGCGCGGGAGGAGCCGGCGAGGATGGCGGTGTCCTCGGCGGCGCGCAGGGCGTGGGGGCCGGTGCCGCGCCAGTACTCCTCGAAGATCTTCTGGTCGCCGGCGGGCAGCACGGAGAGGTTGGTGCTGTAGAGGATCTGCCGCTCGGCGACGCGGTCGGAGACGGCCCGCAGGTCCTGGCGGCTCATGGTGCCGGTGGTGAGGGCGGCGGCGAGGAGGGCGTCCTCGCGGGCGAGCGCCTCGCGGGCGCGGGCCACGCCGATGAGGGCGCGGGCCTGCTTGTCCATCTCGGCGTCCTCGAAGGCGCCGAGGCTGCCGAGGAAGGCGTAGTAGGGCTCCACCAGGTCGTTGTAGGCCTGGAAGGCGCCGTAGCGGCTGATGCCGCCGGCCCCGACCTTGCCGCGCAGGACCTCGAGGTCGCCCAGGGCCTTCTCGATGCGCCGGTAGCGGACGTCGGTGGCGGGGCTCATGTCGTCGCGGACCTTGCCGGCGCCGCGGCGGAAGCCGGCCGCCGCCTTGTCGGTGGCGTCCTGCTGCTCGCGCAGGACGGCGAGGTTGTCGGCGCGGCGCGGGTCGGCGAGGTGGACGAGGGTCTGGCGGCGTTCCTTCTGCAGCGCGCGGACGAGCTCCTCGGCGGGGAGGCCCGCGGTGCGGATGGCCTCGGCGGCGGAGAGCAGCCGGGCCGCCTCCGTGCCGGTGATGACGGTGGCGAAGACCCACAGGCCCGTGAGCGACACCAGCGGCACCAGCAGCAGCGCCACGATCTTCCGGCGGATCGACTTCCCGCGAAAGCGCATGGCCTCCCCAACGTCAACCCCGCTCTGGTGGGGTGGTGTTCCGACAACAATGCGGCGTGAGCCTACTACTGCGGGGTACGGGACTCGAAGGCCAGTACGGTGATCGGACCGTCGTGGCGGCCACCCGTATGGCGGTAATTCCCTGCCCATGGGAACTATCGGGCACCGTCCATCGCTCTTGTGGAGGGAGCCGGACCGCTGCGGCCGGCCTCGGCACGGGAGGCGGCGGGCGCCGCCGACGAGGGGGTGAGCCGTCGTGGAGCGGGATCATGACGAGCCGTCGCGCCGGACGCGACCGCCGCTGTGGGTGGAGCAGCCCGCGCACCGGCGCCGGATGCCGGATCCGGTGCGCACCGCCGCGGTGCGCGCGGTCCTCTTCGTCGCCGTGACGCTGGTGCAGGCGATGGTCGCGGCGCTGTTCGCGATCGCCGGTTCGTGGCTGGCCCTGCCGGCGCTGCTGTGCACCCTGGCGAGCGTCGTGGCGACGACCTGGGCGGTGCTGGACGTGTGGGTCACGCGGCAGGTGTGGCGGCAGAGGCACGGAGTGGTGTCCGTGCCCAGCAGTTCGGCGCGCGCGGGCAGACGGGCCCGGCGTCCCGGCTTCCCCTGATCGTCAAGCGCCGGGTAGGTTCGGCGGTTGACGGTGTCGTACACCGGGCACGGGCGGGCGGACGGGCCATGGGGGGATGTACGGATGGCTGAGCGGGACCAGGCGGTGCATCGCATTCCGGAGGTGCTCCGGGATGCCGGCTGGACGGTGTGTCTGGTCGGTGAGGAACAGTCGGGCAAGCTGGCCCAGGTGACCGCGGGGTTACGGCGCGGCCCGGATCCCTCGGGCTCGGGAAAGCTGATCACCTCCGGCTTCTCCTACTGGGGCCTGGAGTCCACCGTGGCCTGGGCCCACGCCTGCAACGACCTGTACTACCCCGTGATGCGCGAGAGCATCGCCTCCTTCAGCCGCCGCTGGCGGGGCCTGAGCGAGAGACTCCCCGGCGGGCCGCTGCACTACGTGAGCCTCGGCCCCGGCACCGGGCAGAAGGACCAGGCCCTGCTGCGCTCCCTCGACAGCCGCGGCCGCTGCGGCTGCTACATACCGGTGGACGTCAGCGCCGAGATGCTGCGCCTCGCGCAGCGCGAAGCGCTGCAGCACCTGCACGTGCCCGCGGCGGACGTGCTCCCCGTCCAGCTGGACTTCTCGATGCCCGCCAACCTCGACCGGCTGGGCACCCTCATCCGCCGCACGGTCGGCAGCGAGCCCGTCGTGTACTCCCTGCTGGGCAACACCCTCGCCAACTTCGACAGCGACACCCAGCTGCTGGCGCTGCTGGCCGAGAAGCTGCTGCGGCCGCAGGACCGCTTCCTGCTGGAGGTGGCCAGCACCGCCGGGCAGGACGAGGCCGCGGCCCGCGCCGCCGCGCAGGAGTACGAGAACAGCCCGCGCTTCCGGGAGTTCGTCACCAGCGCCCTGCTGCAGTACACGGATCTGCAGATCGACATGAACAGCCTCACCTGCGAGGGCCTGGTCGAGGACGACCGGGCCCTGAAGATCAAGGTGATCTACCGCAACCGCACGGGGTCCGAGCTGCAGCTCACGCTGCCCGACCGCAGCACCGTCCGCTTCCCCGACCAGGACACCATCCGCCTCCTCCTCAGCCGCAAGTACACCCGTACCGGGCTGGAGAAGATGCTGGTGGACGCACGGGTCACCACGGTCGGCGAGACCCACGAGGCCGGGCACACGTCCTTCGACGGGCCCGCGTTCGGGATGACGCTGCTGCTCCTCGCCCCCGGCGACGGGACCCGGCCCGCCGGCCCCAACCCGTTCGACTGACGGCCCGGGCGCGCAGTGGGACTCCTCGGCCGGCTCAGCCGGCAGTTCTTCGCCGCCGCCACCATCGCCTGCCTGCTGGTCGCCCTCGGCATCTGCGTGTGGTGGCTGACCGTCGCTCAGGGGCGCGACGAGCACTTCGAGCCCGCGGCCTCCGGGCTCGCGCTCGTCGCCGCCATCACCGGGGTCTACGCCGAGCGCCGTGCGGCGGCCCGCGAGCGGCGCGCCCAGGCGCTGTACGCCCTCGCCGACGAGCTGGTGAAGAACACCGAGCTGGTCGGCACGGGCTTCGCGCCGCTGGACCGGTTCGCGCCCCGGGCGCGCGTCTACCCCCGGCTGCTGCAGTCGGCGACGGACGCCGCGCTGGTGTCCGGGGTGTTCTCCGAACCCGGGCACGACGAGCTCGTCGCCCTGCTGCACCGCTGGCGCGACGCCGTGCACGACTTCAACCGGCGGCTGGACCTCACCGAGCTGCGCACGTACGTCTCGCGGGTGCCGCCGGAGGAGCTGCTGGCCATCGACGAGGCCATGCACCGGCCCGGCGGGCAGCTCGACGGGCTGCGGCGGCTGCGGAGCAGCGTGGAGGAGCTGCTGCGGGGGCGGTACGCGGAGCCGGGGGTCGCGGCGCGGTTGCAGCAGCTCGATCCCTGAGGCCTACGAGCCGGCGCGTACCTGCTCGCCCGCTGCGAGCTCCTCCTCCGGCGGGCGGCGGTACATCCGGGTGGCCGTGATCTGGCCGTGCACCTGCTCCTCGTCGGGGTCCTGCTGCTGCGGCAGGCCCGGGCGCAGGTGCTCCTCCACGCTGATGTACTTCAGGCCCGCCCTCAGGTCGGCGTCGTTGCGCAGCCGGATGACCAGCGGGAACTCGGCCAGGGCCGTGGTGTCGAACAGGCCGGTGGTGTAGAGCAGCTGGACGCCGAGCGCGTCGGCGACGGCCCGCTGGAGCTCCAGCAGGTACGTGGCGTTGGCGCGCCCGATGGGGTTGTCGAGGAACAGGGTGCCCGCGTGGCGCTGCTTGTCGCGGCCGCGGTCGTTGCTGCGCAGTGCGGCCATGGTGCAGTACAGGGCGATGGCCGCGGTGAGCAGCTGGCCGCCGGAGAACACGTCGCCCATCTGCCGGACCGGCACCCGCTCGGCGCGCAGCACCGCGTCGGGCTTGAGGATCTCCACGGCGACGCCGCGCGGCTGCAGGGCCGCCTGGACGCCGCGCAGGAGCAGGGACATGCCGTCGCGGCGCAGGTCGGAGTTCTTCTTGACCGCCGAGCGGGTCGCCTCGTCGATGACCTCGCCGAGGCGCTCGGTGAGGGTGCTCTGGTCGGGGTCGTCGAAGCGGATGCGCAGGAACTCCTGGCCCGACCACTCCCCCAGGCCCTCGGGCAGGCGCGAGAGGCGCTGGGCGGAGCGCAGGGTGGTCAGGGAGGACTCCACGAGGCCGCGCAGCCGGTCCACGATGCTGTCGCGGTTGCGCTCCAGCTGCTCCAGCTCGTCGGTCAGCACCCGCAGGCGGGGGGCGAAGGCCTCGGCCCAGGCGGCGGCGTGCTCGGGCAGGGCCGCCGCGGGCAGCTCGCGGATCTGCTGGCGGGCGGGGGTGCGCACCTGCTCGTAGCGGGTGGAGTTGGCGTGCCGGACGAGGACGTCGCTCGCCTCGCGGACCGCGGACTCGGCGGCCGACAGGTCGCCGGCGCAGCCGCGCAGGGAGCGGCGGGCCTCGGCCGCGGCCTGGCGGGCCTCCTCCAGGCCGCCGGTGTACGGCTCGGGCTGCTCGGCGTCGTCCTCGGGGGAGTTGTCGCGCAGGAGGTCGCGCAGGAGGGCCGCGGTGTCGTCGAAGCCGGTGGCGGCGTCCTCGGCGGAGCGGTGGGCGCGCAGCAGGTCGCTGTGGGCGGTGCGGGCGCGCTCCAGGGCGTCGGTGCGGGCGGCGAGTTCGCCGGTGGCGGTGCGCAGGAGCTCCTTGGCGCGGTCGGCGTCGCCGGGGACGAGCTCCTCGGGGAGCTCGGTGTGGGCGTCGCCGTCGGCGGGGGCGAGGCGCTCGGCCTCGCCGCGCAGCCGGCCCAGCTGCTCGCTGGCCGCGGAGGCGCGGCTCTCCAGCATCTGGACGAGCTCCTCGGCGCGGGCCGCGGCGGCCTGCCGGGAGGGCCCGTCGGCGCCCTCGGTGCCCTCCAGGAGCTGGGCGGCGCGGGTGCGCACCTTGTTGGTGAGGCGGTCGAGCTCGTTGCGGGCGGCGCTCTCGTCGCTCTCGGCGCGGGCCTGCTCGGCGCGCAGGTCGGCGCCGACGCCGACCTTCTCGTAGACCTGGGACGCGGCGCGGTAGGCCTCGCGCAGGGCGGGCAGGGAGGCGGTGGGGGCCTCGCCGGCCTCGGGGACCTCGTCGGGGGCGCCGGCGATCTCCGCGCGCTCGGCGCGCAGGGCGCGGGCCGTGCGGCGGGCGTCGTCGGCGGCGCGCTGGGCGGCGCGGCGGTCCTCGTCGGCGGCGCGGGCGCGGTCGACGCAGACGGCCGCCCGCTCCTCGGCCTCGGCGGCATCCTCGGCGAGCTCGCGGGCGCGCGTCTGCCAGTTGGCGCGCTCGCGCAGGCGGTAGGCGAGCCCGGCGAGGGCGTCGGCGGCGCGGCGGGCGCGCTGGGCGGTCTCCTGCCGTTCGTCGCGCACACGGGCGGCCTCGGCGGCGGTCTCCTCCGCCTCGGCGCGGGCGGCGCGCAGGCCGGTCAGCTCCTCCTGGGCGGTGTCCGCGGCGGCGCGGGCGCGCGTGGCCTCGCCGGCCAGCTCGGCGAGGCGGCCGGCGGGGCAGCCGGCGCGCCAGGAGGCGAGGCGGGCGGCGAGGGTGCGGTCACCGGCGAGGCGGGCCGCTATGGCGCGGATCTCCTCGTCGCGGGCGAGGGAGCGCTCGCGCAGGGTGTGCCGCTCCTCGTCGGCCGCGCGCTCGTCGTGCATGGCGGGGTTGGGGGCGACGAGGAAGACGCCGGTGTCCTGGCGGCCCGCCTCCGGTACGGGGGCGAGCAGGGCCTCGGACGTGCCGACGGCGAGGGCGGAGCGGGGCAGCAGGGAGGCCGCGTCCAGCACCTCGCGGGCCCGGGCGTGGGAGTCGGTGTCGGTGATGACGACGCCGTCGACGAGCTCGGGGCGGGCCGCGAGGACGGCGGCGTGCCGGGCCGGGTCGACGGCCTGGGCGAGGTAGCGCCAGCCGGGCAGGGCGGGGATGCCGTGCTCGCCCAGGTACTCCACGGCCGCGAGGACGTCGGGGCGGGGCGGCAGCAGGCCGCCGTCGCCGAGGGCGCCGAGGATGCGGGAGTCGTCGGCGGCGGCGGTGCGCAGGTCGAACAGGTGCCGCTCGGAGGAGGCGACGCTGTCGTCGAGCAGCTCGCGCAGCGCGTCGGCGTTGCGGTCGAGCTCCTCGGCGGTCAGCGGGCCGGACCCGGCGCGGCGGGGCGCGGGCGCCCGGTCGTCGGCGTCGCTGCGGCGGGCGGCCGCCCGGACGGCGCCGGGGTAGTACGGGGCCTCGTCGTCCGGCGCGTCCTCGGCGGAGCGGCGCGGGGCGGGCGGCCTGCCGTCGCCGTGGCCGGCCTCGGTGCGCTGCCCGGGCACCTGGCCGGAGGCGGCCGGCTCGGGCAGGCCCAGCAGCTCGATCAGGCGCTGTTCGGCGCCGATGGACTCGGCGGCGCGGCGCTCGGCGTCGTAGGCGGACTCGGCGGCGGTGGCGGCGTCCGCGGCGCGGGCGGCGGCCAGCTCGGCGCGGCTCTCGGCGGCGGCCGTCTCCTTGGCCGCGTCGGCGGCCTGGCGGGCGGTCTCCCGCGCGGACTCGTACGCGGCGACGGCCGGCTTCTCGGCGTCGCTGGCGGCGAGGGCGGCGCGGGCCGGGTCGGCGTCGTCGTCGATCCAGCCGGCGCGGACCGCCTCGGCGGTCTCCTGCTCGACCTCGGCCAGGCGCTGGCGCAGGTGGCCGGATTCGCTGCGGGCGCGCTGGGCCTCGGTGGCGGCCGCGGTGGCGTCGCGGTGGGCGGCCTCGCTCGCCTCCTGGAGGGCGGCGGAGCGCTCCTCCTCCTCGTTGGCGCGCTGCTCGCCGGTCCCGGCGGCGGTGTTGAGGGCCCGTACGAGCTCGGTGGCGGCCTGGGCGCGGGCGGCCAGCGCCGGGGCGGCGTCGCGCTCGGCCTCGCGGATGGCGGCGGCGACGCGCGCGGAGCGGTCGGCGGCGGCGCGGTGGCGCAGGACGGTCTCGGCGGCCTGCCAGGCGGAGTGCAGGGTGCGGGCGTCGTTGAGCTCGCGGCGCTGGGCGGCGGCGGCCTTCTCGGCCGCGGCGAGGGCCAGGGAGGCGTGCCGGTAGGCGATCTCGGCGGCGACCAGGGAGCTGCGGCCGCGCCCGGTCTCGGCGTCGGTGACGGCGTCGGCCGCGGCGGCGACCTGCTCGGCCAGCTCGCCGGCCCGGCCGCGCTCCTCGAAGGCGCGGGCGGACAGTCGGCGGGCGAGGCCGCGGGTGCGGCGCTCGGAGCCGGCGTGCACGCCGCGGGCCTGCTCGCGCTTGACGGCCGCCTCGGCGATGCGCGACAGCAGGTCGAGGGAGCCGGCGGTGAAGTCCCGCTCGGCGGTGAGCTCGGCGCGGCGGCCGAGCTTGTGGGCGAAGCCGTGCACGAGGTCGGCGAGGCCGTCGGTGTCGCGGGTGTCGGTGACCGCGCGCAGCAGCAGGTCGGTGAAGTCCGAGTCGTTCTTGACGGCGAAGAGGCCCGCGGCCTCGCCCTCGTCGGCGTTCATCTCGCGCTGGTAGCGGAAGAGTTCGGGGTCCAGGCCGAGCTCGCCCAGGTGCTCGTTCCAGCGCTCGTGGATCTCCTCCCAGACCACGTCCAGGTGGGGGTAGGCCTTGCCGGCCTCGGTGAGGGCGTCGCGGAAGCCCTTCATCGTGCGGCGGCGCCCCCGCGCGCCGGAGGTGCCGTCGGCGGCGGAGCGCATCGCGCTGGACTCGGCGACGGGCAGGGCGTCCAGGCTCAGGCCCGGGCCGGGGCGGAAGGAGTACCAGGCCTCGGCGAACTTGCGCGGGTCGTTGGAGACCTGGCGGCCGCGCCACTCGCTGACCTTGCCGACCACGATGGTCTCGCCCGTCAGGACGTGCTGCCACTCCAGGGCCACGTGCCCGCAGTCGTCCGCCAGCAGGAACTTGCGCAGCACGCCCGAGCTGGCGCCGCCCAGGGTGTTGCGGTGGCCGGGCAGCATGACCGAGAAGATCAGCTTGAGGAGGACGGACTTGCCGCCGCCGTTCTCCAGGAAGAGCACGCCGGCCGGGGCGGGCCGGCGCGGCGGGCCGACGGGCTCCTCCTCGAAGAACTCCGCCTGCGTCGGCGCGGGCGTGGGCACCGGCGCGCCCACGCCCCGGAGGTCCAGCACGGTGTCGGCGTAGCGCGCACCGGCGGGCCCGATGGAGTAGAGGCGGACCCGGGACAGCTCGTACATGGCGGACTCTCGTGTGTGGCGGGACGGTGGTCAGGCGGAGGGGCTGTGCTGGTTCTCGAAGAAGGGCAGGCCGGCGTCGGCGACCAGGTCGAGGGCGTCGGCGCCGTCCGGCGGGAGGAGGGTCGCGCTGCCGTCGCCCACGGGCACGATGCCGAGCTCCAGCAGCTCGGCCATGGCGGCGGTGCCGGCCATGTCGCGGACCTGGAGCTGGTAGCGGGCCGTGGTGCGGTAGGCGCCGCCGGCGTCGTCGCCGGTGCGCTGCAGGAAGCCGGAGTCGACGAGGAAGGCGACGGCCTTGGCGATGATGCCCGTGGTGGAGCCGGCGAGGCGGCGGGCGTCCTTGGTGGCGCCGGTCGCGCTGCGGCGCGCGTAGACCCGCCAGGCGGCCTCCAGGCCGGGGGCGTCCGTCGTCGGGTCGGTGTTCTCGCCCTGTTCGGCGGCGCGCTCCTCCAGGCGGCGGCACGCCTGCCGGACGAACGCGTCCACGCCGTTGACCGTGAGCCGGCCGATGTAGCCGTCGTCGGCCAGGTCCTCCGGGCGGGGGAAGGCCAGGGCGGCGACCGCGAGGTGGGCGAGGCCGTGCAGGAAGCGGTCGCCGGAGTCGACGGTGGCGCGGCGGGCGTAGTCGCCCATGCGGACGGCGAAGACGGAGTCCTCGGCGGCGGTCACCGCCATGCCGGCGCGCGTGGACACCTCCAGGACGATCAGGCCGAGACCGGCCGCGACGGCGTCCGCGAGGCGCGCGAACGCGGGGTCGTCGCGGTGGCGGCGGAGCAGCTCCGCGTACTCCGCGTCCCGCGCGGGCACGAGTTTGGGCTGCAGGCCGAACGCGACGAGGCGCGCGGCGTCCGCGGCGTCCGCCGGGGTCACGGTGCCGGTGCCGCCGGTGGCGGGCGCCTCACCGCTCTCGGGTTCGCCCGTGCCGGGCTCGTCGGCCGGGGCCTCGGCGTCGTACTCAGTCACGGTGTGCTTCTCCTGCGGAAGAGGTCATGCGGTGGGTTCGGCGACGCCGGGATGCGCCGTCGCGGCCGGTCGCCGTCGCGGCGGAAGGGCGAGCCCGGCTTCCCGGGAACGCGTCGTCGGCCGTTGCGGCCGCGAGGCGGCTCTCCGTGCCGGTGCGGCTGCCGATGCCTTCTTTCCCGCCGCAACGGCGAGGAGACGTACGGTGCAGCCCGGCGGTGCCGGGACGGCCGCACGCCGTCGGCGTCGCCCGCGGGCAAGCCGCCATGCCGAGCCGGGCGCGGCCCCGGGCCGTACGCCGCAGGCGCCCCGTCATGACGCCTCCGCGCGGTCCGCCGCCATTCCGGCCGCGTCCAGGAGGGCCGTGCCGACGATGAGGTCGGCGCCGCCGAATTCGGGGTCGTCGAGGACCGTGCCGTCGTCGACGGCGAAGAGCAGGGACTGCTCGCCCTGGCGGTAGGCCGTGCCGACCGCGGGGCTCGCGGCGTGGACGGCGAGGAGGGCGACGAGGTAGGGCAGTTCGGGGTCGCGGCGGCGGGCCTCGGCGAGGAGGCCGGAGAGGCGGCGCGGGGCGTCGGGCGGCAGGGCGAGCAGCTCCATGGCGCTCGCCAGCTGCTCCTCGCTGAAGCGGCTGTCGTCCGGCGTGGCGATGAGGTCCGGCTCGGGCATCTCCGCCCCGAGGTGCTCCCGCTCGGCGGGCGGGGTGAGCAGCATGTCGACGAGGTCGCCGACGCGGACGGAGACGGGCGTGCGCAGGCCCGTGCCGCGGGCGAAGAAGGCGTCGGTGACGCGCCCGGCCTGCTCCAGCGGCAGCGGCAGCACGGGGGCGAGGAGCTGCCCGTAGAGGTCGAGGCCGGCCCGGCCGGCGGAGGTGGCGAACGCCTGCCGGTCCTGCTCGGCGCGGAACAGCGGCCCGGCCTCCAGCAGGCGGGACTGCAGCTGGGTGTGGCGGCGGATGCAGTCCTTGACGATGTCGACGAGCTCGGCGGCGCGCCGCTTGTTCTCGGGCTCCTCGGCCTCGTCGCGCGCCTTGCGGATGTTGGTGAGGATCGCGTTCTCGTGGCGGTAGCGGTCGGCGACGTGGTCGAGCGCTTCGGCGATCATGTCGGGCACGGCGCGCAGCCAGTCGACGGCGCGGACGTTGCGCCGGGTGGCGTCGAGGGTCTTGCGGAGGGTCTCGGCGTACTGCACGGTCCGGTAGCGGGCCTGCTCGGCGGCGAGCTGGGCGTCGGCGAGGCGGCCCCGGCTGATGAGGACCTCCAGCTTCACCTCGGCGGCGATCTGGGCGCTGGTGACGTCGGTGTCGAGGGCGCCGACGAGGACGTTGACGGCCTCGTCGGTGGTGCGCAGGAAGACGGTGCCGCCGGGCCCGGGCACCTCCTCGACGAGCTTGAAGTCGTAATCGCGCCGGACGTAGACGCCGTCGGCGCCGAAGGTGCCGTAGACGGCGCGGAAGCCGCGGTCGACGCTGCCGACGTTGATGAGGTTCTCCAGCACCCAGCGGGCCACCCGCTCGTGCTCGGCCTGCGGGCGCCCGGGGGCCTGTGCGGCGACGCGCGGCTGCAGGCGGGCCACTATCTGCTCGTGGTCGGCGCCGGTGTCGAAGTCCATGTTGAGCGTGACCAGGTCGATGGCGGCGAGCGCCACCTCCGCCATGGCGTAGACGCCGTACTCGCCCGCGAGGTTGGCCTTGCGCGCGTCCAGGTCGTGCAGCGGCGCGGTGCAGGCGAGCGCGCGCAGGCGGCGGGCCAGGCCCTCGTCGGCGGCCGGGCCCGGTGCCGGCCGCGACGGCCCGTTGAGCTGGGGCGGAGCGGCCGCCGGGGCTGGAGAAGTCACGTCGCACAGAGTAGGCGGTCGCACGGACAACGGACGAAACGGCACGGGCGGAATGTCCGCCACGTCCCTAGTGTGTGGCTCCGCCTTCCGCACGGATGTCCGTGGTCCGCCCGGCGGCGGTGACGGCGATCACACAGAGTGCCTCCGCGGCGGCGGGGACGGGCAGGGAGGGCAGGGCCCGGTCGGTGACCTGCCCGGGGGTGTAGGGGACGTGGACGAAGCCGCCCCGCAGCCCGGGGCGTTCGGTGGCGGCGAGGTGCATCAGGCCGTAGAAGACGTGGTTGCAGACGAAGGTGCCCGCGGTCTGGGAGACCGAGGCGGGCAGGCCGGCCTCCCGTACGGCGGCGACGCACGCCTTGACGGGCAGGGTGGAGAAGTAGGCGGCGGGGCCGCCGGGGACGACGGGCTCGTCGACGGGCTGCGCGCCGGCGTTGTCGGGGATGCGGGCGTCGTCGATGTTGACGGCGATGCGCTCGACGGTGACGTCGGGGCGGCCGCCCGCCTGCCCCACGCACAGCACGACGTCGGGGGCGGTGCGCTCGACGGCCTCCCGCAGGGCGTCGAGGGAGGCGCCGAAGGCGCAGGGCAGCCGGGCGGTGGAGAGGACCAGTCCCTCCGGCGGGTGCGCCGCGGCCGCGCGTACGGCTTCCCAGGACGGGTTGAGGGCCTCTCCGTCGAAGGGTTCGAAACCGGTGAGCAGGACGCGGGTCATGGTGGTCGTTCCCTTCCCGGGGCCGTCAGACGGCGAAGAGGTACATGATGGCGATATTGCAGCCGAGCAGGGCGACGGCCGTGGGAAGTTGCGCCTTGATGGGCCCGTACTGGTCCTTCAGTTCGAGCAGGGCCGCGGGGACGATGTTGAAGTTGGCGGCCATGGGCGTCACGAGCGTGCCGCAGAAGCCGGCGAGCATGCCGATGGCGAGGACGGCCGGGCCGTTGCCGTGTTCCTGGACGACGAGGACCGGCCAGCCGACGGCCGCGGTCATGACGGGGAAGGCGGCGAAGCCGTTGCCCATGACGACGGTGAACAGGAACATCCCGACGCAGTAGACGACGACGGCCAGGAAGAGGGAGCCGTCGGGCAGCACCGCGGTGGTCATCCTGCGGACCTGGTCGCCGACGCCGGCGACGGAGAAGATGGTGCCGAGGGTGGCCAGGAGCTGGGGCAGCAGCATGGCCCAGCCCATCGACTCCAGCATGGACCGCCCGGCGTGCACGGGCGTCGAGAGCCGCTTCTCGCGCAGCATCACCATGCCCACCACGAGGGCGACGACGGCACCGATACCGAGTCCGAGGATGGTCTCGCTGCCCTTCTGCAGGACGGGTTCGCCGTTCGCGGAGAGCTTCTTGACGCCCACCGCGCAGACCAGGGCGACGACGGGGATGGTGAGCGCGGGGACGAAGAGGCGGTTGCCCCACCGCTCGGCCCGCGCCTCGCGCTGCCCGGGCGCCGCCGCGGCCCCTTTGCCGCGGCCGGTGAAGCCGAAGCCCGCGAGGCAGACCATGACGAGGACGGCCGCACCCAGGGGTTCGGCGGGGGCCGACTTGTCGGCGACCCAGGTGCCGTAGACGAACCCGAGGCCGAGCAGGCCCCAGAAGGCGGCGGTGCCGAAGCGCTTGGGGTTGGTGCGGTCGGTGAGCATCTGCGCGGCCATCACCAGGAAGATGCCGCCGACCAGCCAGTAGAACCACTCGGCCTTGATCACTTGACGTTCTCCCCGGGCTCGGCGTTCCGGCCGGGCCCCGTGGCCCCCGCGAGCAGTTGGCGGTCGAGCCGCAGCAGCCGCCAGCCGTGGATGGCGAGGGCGCACAGGGCCGTGGGAACGGCCCACAGCGCGAGCTGCAGCGGTTCGAGGTGCGTGTGGTACGTGGTGTTGACGAAGCCGGTGATCAGCAGGATCGAGCCGACGGCCAGGAAGACGTCCTCGCCGAAGAAGAGCCCGACGTTGTCCGCGCTCGCGGCGAACGAGCGCACCTTCTCGCGGGCCTTCTCGCCCAGCGGCCCGTGACGGCGCTCGGCGGCGCCCTCGGCCATGGGCGCGGCGAGCGGCCGCACGGTCTGGGCGTGCCCGAAGACGTTGTTCAGGCCCACGGCGGCCGCGATCTGGCGCAGCAGGAGGTAGAGGGCGAGGAAGCGGCCCGCGGTGAGCCCGGCGAAGCGGGTGATCAGGCGGCGGGCCTGTTCCTGGAGGCCGTGGTGTTCGAGCAGGCCGATGACGGGCAGCGTGATCACGAAGATCGTCACCGAGCGGCTGGAGGCGAACCCGGTGCCGAAGGCGGCCAGGACGCGCTGGGGCGAGAGGCCGCCGAGGAGGCCGGTGACGATGCCGGCGGCCCCGACGACCAGCAGGGGGTTGCGTCTCGTGGCGAAGCCGAGCACGACCACGAGGACGCCCAGGAGAACGATCATGCGCTCCGCCTTCCGGGATCCCGGACGGACCTCACTGGATCAGGTGAGGGGATTGGCGAGGAGGCTAAGATATTGTTCAACAATTCTCAATAGGTATTGGGGATGACGATGGCCCTGTCCACTGCGCAGCGCGTGGCCGACGTGCTCCGCGACCGCATCGAGGGCGGCGGTCTGCCGCCCGGCACCCGGCTCTCGGAAGAGGCCCTCGGCCGGGACCTCGGGGTCTCGCGCAACACGCTGCGCGAGGCGTTCCGCCTGCTCATCCACGAGAGCCTGGTCGTGCACCGGCTCAACCGCGGCGTCTTCGTCCGCGTCGTCGACCCCGCCGACGTCACCGACGTCTACCGCGTGCGCGCCGCCCTGGAGTGCGCCGGCGTCCGGGCCGCCGCGGGGGCCGGGCGGCCGCTGCGCGAGGCCGTGACCGCGGCGGTGGACGAGGCCGAGCGCGCCGCCGCCGGGGGCGACTGGCAGGAGGTCGGCTCGGCCGACCTGCGCTTCCACCGCGCGCTGGCCGCCCTGTCCGGCAGCCCGCGCATCGACGCCGCGATGGACCGGCTGATGGCCGAACTGCGCCTGGCCTTCCACGCGATGCCCTCGGCGCACCGCTTCCACGAGCCCTTCCTGGCGCGCAACCGCGCCCTGGCGACGCTCCTGGAGGACGGCGAGTACGGGCGCGCGGAGAGCGAGCTGACCACCTATCTGGACGACGCCCGGGAGCTCATCCTGGGCGCTCTGCGGGAGCGGGAAGGGGAGAACGCATGAACGCCCACGGCATCGCCGTGCTCGACCTCAACGCCGACCTCGGGGAGGGCTTCGGGCGCTGGCACCTGACCGACGACGACGCCCTGCTGTCCGTGGTGACGAGCGCGAACGTCGCCTGCGGCTTCCATGCCGGCGACCCCTCCACCATGCGCCG
Source organism: Streptomyces aureoversilis (assembly GCF_042657885.1). Classification (NCBI taxonomy): domain Bacteria; kingdom Bacillati; phylum Actinomycetota; class Actinomycetes; order Kitasatosporales; family Streptomycetaceae; genus Streptomyces; species Streptomyces aureoversilis. The sequence goes on along the minus strand of NZ_JBHSKJ010000020.1, from coordinate 132,426 downwards.
GGTCTGCGAGCGGGCCGCCGAGCGGGACGTGCGCATCGGCGCGCAGGTCTCCTACCGCGACCTGGCCGGTTTCGGGCGCCGCGCCATGGACGTGCCCCCGGACGAGCTCGCCGACGAGATCACCTATCAGATCGGCGCCCTGCGCGCCTTCGCACGCGCGGCCGGCTCGGACGTCGCCTACGTCAAGCCGCACGGAGCGCTCTACAACCGCACGGTCGCCGACGCCGAGCAGGCCGCGGCCGTCGTCGCCGGGGTGCTGCGCGCGGGCGGGGCCCTGCCCGTGCTGGGCCTGCCCGGCTCCCGGCTGCACGAGGCCGCCGCCGGGGCCGGACTGCCGGTGGTCACCGAGGCGTTCGCCGACCGCGCCTACACGGCCGCCGGCACTCTGGTGCCGCGCCGGACCCCCGGTGCGGTCGTCCTCGACCCGGACGCCGTCGTCGCCCGCTCCGTGCGGATGGCCCGGGAGGCGGCCGTCACGTCCCTGACGGGCGAGGAGGTCACGATCCGGGCCCGCTCCCTGTGCCTCCACGGCGACACCCCGGGCGCCGCGGACCTCGCCCGCCGGGTCCGCGCCGCGCTGGAGGACGCGGGCGTCCGTCTCGAGGCCTTCGCATGACCGCGCACCGCGCGGACGCCCCGGCGCCCTGCCGCCCCCTGCGCGTCGGCCCGCACGCCCTGCTCGTCGAGGTGGCGGGCACCGAGGAGGCGCAGGCGCTGCACGCCGAGCTGCTGCGGCGCCGTGCCGACGGGACCCTGCCGCCCGTGACCGAGATCGTGCCGGCCGCGCGGACCGTCCTCCTCGACGGCCTGGCCGACCCGCAGGCCCTCGCCGCCGACATCGTGCACTGGGACGTGCCGCCGCTCGCGGCCGCCGGCAGCGAGCCCGTCGTCCTGCCGGTCCGCTACGACGGGGCCGACCTCGCGGAGGTCGCCGCCCTGTGGGGGGTCGCCGAGGGCGAAGTCGCCCGCCTTCACTCCGGTCTCGAATTCCGCGTCGCGTTCTGCGGCTTCGCCCCCGGCTTCGGCTATCTGACCGGCCTGCCGGAGCGCCTGCACGTGCCGCGCCGGGCCACGCCCCGCACCTCCGTGCCCGCCGGCGCGGTCGGCCTGGCGGGCCCGTACACCGGCGTCTACCCCCGCTCCTCCCCCGGCGGATGGCAGCTCATCGGCCGTACGGACGCGGTCCTGTGGGACGCCGCGCGGGAACCGGCGGCGCTGCTGGCCCCCGGCACCCGCGTACGGTTCGAGGTGAGCACATGACCGGGACCGGAACGGACAGCCGAACGCCCGGAACGGACGGCCGCGTGTCCGCAACGGACGGCCGCATGTCCGCAACGGACAACCGCCCTGCCGACGACGCGCCCGCCCTGACCGTCGTCCGGCCCGGCGCCCTGACGACCGTGCAGGACCTCGGCCGGCCCGGCCACGCGCATCTGGGCGTCGGCCGCTCCGGCGCCCTGGACCGGCCCGCGCACGCGCTCGCCAACCGTCTCGTCGGCAACCCGGCCGGCCACGCCGCGCTGGAGACCACCGTCGACGGCTGCGCCGTGCGCACCACGGCGGCCGTGACCGTCGCGGTGACCGGCGCCCCCTGCCCGGTGCGGGTGGACGGCCGCCCGGTGGCGTGGGGTGCCGCGGTACGGGTCCCGGCGGGCGCGGTGCTCGACGTGGGCCGGGCCTCCTGGGGGCTGCGCAGCTACGTGGCGTTCGCGGGCGGCCTCGCCGTGCCGCCCGTCCTCGGCAGCCGCTCCCGCGACCTGCTGTCGGGGCTCGGGCCGGAACCACTGGCCGCGGGAGCGCAGCTTCCGCTCGGCGCGCCCTGCGGGCCGTCCGCGGGGGCCGACGCCGTCCCGTGGCCGGGCCCGCCGGTCGGCGCCCTGGTGCTGCCGGTCGTACTGGGGCCGCGCGACGACTGGTTCACGCCCGCCGCGCTGCGCACCCTGGCCGGGGGCGACTTCCGGGTGGCGGCCGCGAGCAACCGGATCGGACTGCGTACGGAAGGGCCGGCCCTGGAGCGCGCCGCGGAGGGCGAGCTCCCGAGCGAGGGGATGGTGCTGGGCGCGGTCCAAGTGCCTCCGGACGGCCGCCCCGTCGTCTTCCTCGCCGACCACCCGACGACCGGCGGCTATCCCGTCGTCGGCGTGGTGCCCGAGGCGGAACTGGCCGCCGTGGCGCAGGCCGTGCCCGGCACGCCGGTGCGGTTCGTGCCCGTGCGGGGCTGACGCCGCCGCGACGGCCGCGGCCCCGGGGCCCGGCCGGTGCCGGTGCCCCGCTGCCGGCCGCCGCCCGGGGCGTGCACCCCGGGCCTGCGGCCCCCGCGTTCAGTCCAGGCCGCGGATGATGTGCGACTCCGCGTCGGGGTCCTCGCCGGTGCGTTCCGGCGTCTCGCCCGGGACCGGGCGGCGGGCCCGCGCGGTCTCCTCCCGGGTCTCGCCCCGGTGCTGCATCCGCTCGCCCTGTCCCTTGAGCTGCTCCACGGCCGCCTCCTCGCATCGCCGAACCCCCGGAAACCGACTGGCCGGGTTCCCTCAGGGTGACGGGCCGAAACCGGCCCCCAACACAGGGGAAATCGCCAGATATGACGACCCCCATTCAGGTGAAAATCCCTCCAATCAGGTTAAAATGCAGGCAGGTCCGACCTGACACTGAAAGAAGGTGGCTGACGTGACCGCTCCTACGTCGCCCCGGATAGAACAGCACCCGGACATCCTGGCGCTCCGCGCCCACTCCGAAGCGGCGACGAGCACGCCCGTCGCCCAGGCCGTCGAGGCGCTCGCCCTTCTCTGCGGTGTCTATCTGGCCGCTTCGCCATGGATTGTGGGCTTCAGTGGCGCATTCACTCTTGCCATCCACAATGTGATCGTGGGTGCAGCCTTCGCATGCCTGGTGGGTGGTTTCGGCTCCGCCTACGAGCGCACGCACGCGATGAGCTGGGCCGCCCTGTGCCTCGGTGCCTGGACGATCATTTCCCCCTGGGTCGTCTCCGGGCACGCGTTCATCACCCACGCCGTCGTCAGCAACGTCGTCGCCGGAGCGGTGGCCTGCCTGGTGGCCCTCGCCCTGGCACGCATGGGGATGGCGAGGTCACGGCGCTGACCGCCGCACGGTCTGGAAAAGGCTGAATTTCGCCGTTCTCGCCGTTCACGCCGTCGCCTTGTGACGGTCTTCCGCCTCCGGCCCCGCCGCCCGCACACCGGGCGGCGGGGCCGGAGCGCGTCCCGGGCGGCGAACGCCGGGCCGCAAACACCCGGCTGCAAACACCGGGCGGCAACGACAACCGCCCGATTCACTCCGGGGGATGAAAACTCGGGTGATCTTCGTACCTGATGACTCCGCCGGACGGGAAGTGGCAATGCTCCCCCTCCCACTGATCACTCCAACCTCATGAGGTCCGACGCATGACGATCGAGGCGCTGCCCGAGGGGCCGCGCAACCGGGGGAAGGCCCAGGGATGAGTCACCTCTACAGCTACAGCGCGCCCGGGGTCGGCACGGGCCGGGGGACGGCACTGCCCACCGCGTCCGCGGGTGAGAACCTCCGGCTCACCCTCGCCTACTTCCTCCCCAACTACCTCAAGGGCGTCTTCCGCTCCCGGCCCCGGATCGCCGCCCTCCTCGCCCGGGCGGACACGTCCCGGCGCGGCCTGGAGACCATGCGCCGCCTGCGCCGCCGGTACGGCCGCGGCCCGGTCATGGTGCGCGGCGCCGCCGGCCCCACGCTCCTCGTGCTGGACGCCGACGACGCCCGGCAGGTCCTCTCCGGACCGGTGGGGGTGTACGCGGTCGACACCTGGGAGAAGGTGAGCGGCTTCGCGGCCGTCCAGCCCGAGACGCTGGTGGCCTCGCACGGCCGGCAGCGCGTGGTGCGCCGGATGTTCAACGACGCGGTCCTGGACGCCGGCTGCCCGGTGCACCGCCTCGCCGACCGCTTCCTGCGCGTCGCCGGCGAGGAGGCCGCGGCCCTGCTGGGCCCCGAGGCGGTGGCCGGGCTGCGCCCGGAGACGCTGCGCGAGGGCTTCGAGCGCGTGGGGCGGCGCTGCTTCCTGGGCGAGGCGGCAGCCGACGACGAGGAGTTCTCCCGGCTCCTGGCCGGGCTGCTCGCCGAGGCCAACTGGATGGGGGCGCGCCGCTGGCGGGCCCGCCGCACCCGCCGGCTCCGCCGCAAGATGATGCAGCGTCAGGCCCGCTATCTGTACGAGGCCGATCCGCGCAGCCTGGCGGGGCTGTTCGCGGCTGCTCCCCGCGGCCCCGAGACCGCCCCGGAGTGCCAGGTCAGCCACTGGTTCATGGCGCTCGGTGCGCTGAGCGCCGTCACCACGCAGACGCTCGCCCTGCTCGCCACGCACCCGCGCCACCACGAGCGCGCGATGGAGGAGATCCGGGCGGCGGACCGCACCCACGGGCCGCGCACGGTCCCCGGCTTCCTCGGCATGCCCTACCTGCGCGCCTGCGTGCAGGAGGCGGCCCGGCTGTGGCCGCCGGTGGCCGGCCTCGCCCGCCGGACCACCGGCGAGACGCGCTGGCGGGACTCGGTCGCGCCGGGCGGGGTCAACGTCCTCGTGCCCGCCGCGTTCCACGCCCGCGACGGCGAGCGGATCGGGTACGCGCACCGGTTCGCGCCCGAGAAGTGGCTGGACGGCACCGCCGAGCGCGACTGGGCGGTCAGCCCGTTCAGCCGGGGCGAGGCCCAGTGCAGCGGCATGGAGCTCGGCCTGCAGCTGGCCACGGCGTTCGTCGCCGAGCTGCTGCGCGGCGGCGAACTGGCCGTCGCCGGGGTCCGGCTCGGCCCCGGCCACCCGCTTCCGTACACCTTCGACACCTCGCGGCTGCGGATCGGGATCCGCGCCGCCCGTACGCCGGAGGAGGGCGCATGACGGCCGAGGGCACGCCGGGTTCCCGGGACACGGGGACCGGCCCGGAGGATGCGGCGGCCGCCCGGCTCGCCGCCGTGGCCCGCGAGCTGGGCGAGGCCGCGGGAGCCGTCCGCGCGGCCGGGCTCGCGGTCACGGCCGTCGCCACCGACCCCGCACTGCTCGCCTCGCTCGGCCGCTCGCCCCGCCGCGGGCTGCGGGCGGCGCAGGCCCTGGCCCACGGCCTCACCGACGCCGCGGGGCTCGGCTACGCCCCCGACGGGGGGCGGGCCGGCCGGATCGCCCGGCTGGCCGGAGCGGTCGCCGTCCGCAGGAGCCTCGCCGCCGACCTGGCGGCCACCGCGCTGCGGCTGCGGATCCGGCTGTGCGCGACGCGGCACGCGGAGTACGCCGCGCAGAGCCCGGTGCGGCGGCTGCTCGTCGCCGTCGAGGCCGGGCTGCCCGAGCTGGCCCTGCGCATCCTCGGGGAGCGCGTGCGCGTCCGGGGCGCCGGGCACACCCTGGCCGCGCTCGCCCCCGCGCTCGGCGACGTGAGCGCCTGGAGCGCGCTGACGGACGGCAACCCGTTCAACGACGCGGCGGCCTGGCACACCGTCACGGGCACCGCGGCCGGGGCCGGGGCCGGTTCCGTGCCCGGCCCCCGCGCCGAGGCCCGGCCCGGCCTCCTCCGGAGCCGGGAGAAGGCCGTCGCCGAGCCGCCGGACCCGGCGTTCCTCGACGGCCTGGACGACGACGGCGGCATCACCGCCCACCTGCGCAACCTGGCGGCCCTCGGCCACGGCAGGATGCTCACCCGGCACGTCACCGGCCCGGACGGCGTCGCCCGCTGCCTGGTGCTGCTGCCCGGCCCGGGGTTCGTCCTGCCGCGCACGGCCTCCCCGCAGGAGCTGGTCGGGGCCGTCGCCGGGCTGAACCGCGGCGACTCCCCGTACACCCGGGCCGTCCGCGAGGCCCTGCTGCGCACGGTGCCCGAAGGGATGCCGGTCGCGCTCGTCGGGCACGGCCACGGCGGCGTGACGGCCGGGCACCTGGCCCGCGCCCCGGAGGCGGGCACCCGCCTGTGGTTCACGCACGTCGTGGCCGTCGGCTCCCCGGGCGGGCCCCGGTGCCCGCACGACCCCCGCACCCGCGTAGTGGCCCTCGCCGAGGAACACGACCTGACGCCCCGTCTGGGAGGCCACAGCCCCCTCCCGGCCCTCCCCCCGCACCCGGGCCTGCTGGAGATCACGTGGGCGGACCCCTCGTACGACGTCCCGCAGTGCCACGGCGCGGAGGCCTACGCCCAGAGCCTCGACAAGACCGCCCCCGAGGCCCGCGACCGGGTGGACGAACTGCTCGCCCCGTACCGGGGCCGGGCCGGGCGGACCGTCGTCCACCGCCTCCCGGCCGGGTAGGCCGGCGCGCCCGAGTGTCCGAAGCACCTTCTGCAACCCTCACGGAGAACTGTCGATGACGCCGGTACCGCGCCGCCGCGAGTGGCACTCCCTTCCCTTCCCCCTGGCGCTGCTGGAGCTCAGGAGACAGCGGCAAGTGCTGCGGGCGCACAACCTGCACGACACCTACGGGGCCGGCGGGGAGCGCCCCCGCACGCCCACCGCCGCGCTGCTCCCGCACCGCAGCTACGACGGCTCGGGGTACGACCCCGCCGATGCCGACATGGGCCGGGCGGGCACCCGGTTCGACCGCAACTGCGCCCTGCCGGAGACCTTCCCCGAGCCCGAGGACGACGGTCTGCTCTCGCCCAGCCCCCGGGAGGTCAGCCGGCAGCTGCTGCGCCGCCGCTCCGGCTTCCGCCCGGCCACGGGGCTGAACCTGCTGGCCGCGGCCTGGATCCAGTTCCAGAACCACGGCTGGTTCAGCCACGGGGAGAACAAGACCGACGGCCCGCTGGACGTGCCGCTGGCCGCCGACGACGACTGGCCGCAGTGCCCGATGCTCGTACGCCGCTCCCGCCCCGACCCCGCCCGCCGCCCCGGCTCCACCGGCCCGGCGCAGCCGCCCACGTACGAGAACACCGTCAGCCACTGGTGGGACGGCTCCCAGCTCTACGGTTCGAGCGAGGAGCGCTGCCGGGCCCTGCGCACGGGCGAGCGGGGCAAGCTCGCCCTGACGGACGGACGGCTGCCCGACGAGACCGCGCCGGGGCTGTCCGGCATCGACCTCACGGGCTTCAACGACAACTACTGGGTCGGGCTGTCCCTGCTGCACACGCTCTTCGCCAAGGAGCACAACGCCATCTGCGACCGGATCGCCGCCGCCCACCCCACGTGGGGCGACGAGCGGCTCTTCCAGACGGCCCGGCTCGTCAACGCCGCCGTCATGGCGAAGATCCACACCGTGGAGTGGACGCCGGGGGTGGTCTCCCACCCCGTCACCCGGGCGGCCATGCACATGAACTGGTACGGCGTCCTGCCCGCCCGGGTGCGGCGCCGGGTGGGCCGGTTCGGCACCGGCGAGTCGCTGTTCGGCATCCCCGGCTCCCCCACGGACCACCACACCGCGCCGTATTCGATGACGGAGGAGTTCGTCGCCGCCTACCGGCTGCACCCCCTCATCCGCGACGAGTACGCGATCCACTCGCACCGCACGGGCGCGCTGATCGAGCGGACGGGCTTCGACGGGCTGCAGGCGCTGGCCACCCGGCCGGCGGTGGACAAGTACGGCCTCGCCGACCTGCTGTACTCCTTCGGCGTGATGAACCCCGGCGACATCACGCTGCACAACCACCCCGACTGCCTGCGCGACCTCGCGCGGATCTCCGGCGAACGCGTGGACGTCGGCGCGGTGGACATCCTGCGCGACCGGGAGCGGGGCGTCCCGCGCTACACCGCGCTGCGGGCGGCGCTGCACCGCCCGCCGGTCTCCGGCTTCGAGGAGCTGACGGGGGGTGACGTGGGGCTCGCGGCCGAGCTGCGCGAGGTCTACGACGGCAGGCTGGACCGCATCGACACCATGGTCGGCATGTACGCCGAGCAGCGGCCGCGGGGGTTCGCGTTCAGCGACACGGCGTTCCGGGTGTTCGTCCTGATGGCATCCCGGCGGCTGAAGAGCGACCGCTTCTTCACCCGGGACTACCGCCCGGAGGTCTACACGCCCGAGGGCATGGAGTGGATCGACCGCACCGGCATGACCGACGTGCTGATGCGCCACCACCCGGAGCTCGCCCCGGCGCTGCGGGGGGTGCGCAACGCGTTCGCGCCCTGGCGGATGCTGCGGCCCGGGGGGATCCGGTGACGGGCGGCGGCGCGGAGCACGCGCCCTGGTCGCGGCCGGTCCGGGCACAGGCCTGCTCGCTGCGGGAGCAGGCTGCCCGGCTGCGGTCGAGCGCCGAGGAGGTGGCCTCGCTCGGCGCGGAGGGCGCGGCCCTGCACAAACGGATGGTCGCCCATGCGGACCGCGCGGAGACGGCCGCGCGCTCACTGGAGCGCGCGGCCGATGCCCTGGCCCGGCACGAGGCGGTTCTCGCCGCCCTGGACCGTCGCCTCGCGGGCGACGATTCCGGCGGCCGGCCCGGCCCGGGCCGCCCCCGGTGGCACTAGCCCCGCCGGGGCGGGCCCGGGCCCGGACGACGGCGCGGCCACCGCTCCGATGCCGCCGGCCCCTCGGCGTCGTGGTCGCGCGCCGCTGCGGTGGGGAGGCGTTCGACCGCAGCGGCCGGAGCCGGCACTGCAACGGTCGTGCCCGTGCCCCCGGCTTCCGCCGGACCCGCCCCTCCGTGCCCGTGGCCGCTGCGGCGGGAGGTTCTTCCGCCGCAGCGGCCACGGGCAGCCTTGTCGCGGGCGGTCGCCGCCGCGGCGGGCAACCGCGATCGTGGAACCCGGCGGTGCCGGCGCCGGTCTAACGGGTCGCCAGCGCTTCGGCCGGCTCGCGGGCGTACCAGCGGTCGTCGCGGAGCTCGGCCAGGCCGTGGCCGGCGAGGCCCTGGACGTGCTTGGTGACGGTGCGCGGCTGGTATCCGGCCGCCGCGCAGAGCTCTTCCAGGGACGCCCCGGCGGTGCCGTACGTCCGCAGGCTCTCCCACGTGCGCACGATGTGCCGGCCGAGCTCGGGGGCGGCGGCAGGCCGGGCGGCACGCTCCGGCACCGCGGCCTGCCGGGCCGCCGCCCGCTCCAGGGGCCGCTCCGGCGCCTTCCGCGCCACCGGCTGCCGGGCGGCGGCCGGCGCGGCGGGCTGCGCGGCCGTGTGGGCGACGGCCGGCTGCGGAGCGGCGGCCGGGGAACGGCGGCGGACGGCCGCGCCGACCGGGCGCGGAGTGCGGTTGACCCTGCGGTGCCTGCGGCCCTTCTGGCGTTTGCTCATGGATGTACCACTGCTCCGTCCTGTGGCGGGGTGCGTTGCTGCGTGCTCTCCCCCGGGTCAACCCGGCGGTCATCAGGCGGTTACGGCCATGTCTTCGAGTGTGCGGGACATCACGCGTGAGCCCGGCAGGGCACGCCGCAAGTGCTTCTGGTGGCATATGTGACGCTTGGGGCGTGCGCATTCTGATAGTCGAGGACGAGACGGGGCTGGCCGATTCCCTGCGGCAGGGGCTGGCCGCCGAGGGCCATCTGGTGGACGCCGTCCACGACGGCCACCGCGGCCTGGAGGCGGCGCTCACCGGCGTGTACGACGTGATCGTGCTCGACGTGATGCTGCCGGGCCCGAGCGGCTACGAGATCTGCCGGCGGCTGCGCGGGCTCGGCCAGTGGACGCCGGTGCTGATGCTGACCGCCAAGGACGGCGAGTACGACGAGGCGGAGGGGCTCGACGCGGGGGCCGACGACTACCTGTCGAAGCCCTTCTCGTTCGTGGTGCTGCTCGCCCGGCTGCGCGCGCTGGGCCGCCGCCGGGGCGGCGGGGGCGCACCCCCGCTGCGCGCCGGCGACCTGGTGCTGGACCCCGCGGCGCGGCGCTGCCTGCGAGGCGGCGTGGAGATCGAGCTGACCGCGCGCGAGCTGTCCGTCCTGCAGTACCTGATGGCGAACGCCGGGCGGGCGGTGGCCAAGCGCGACATCCTCGACGAGGTGTGGGACTTCCCCGGCGACACCGACCCGAACATCGTGGAGGTGTACGTCTCCTCGCTGCGCAGGAAGATCGACGCGCCGTTCGGCCGGCGCACGATCGTGACCGTGCACGGCACCGGCTACCGCATCGCCGCGGACGGCGGCGGCCCGTGACCGCCGCGCGCCGGCCGAGGCTGCCGCGCACGCTGCGGGGCAGGTGCGCGGCCGCGGCGGCCCTGGCGATGGCGGTGGTGCTGGGCGTGGGCGGCACCTGGCTGTACACGGTGCTGCGCGCCAACCTGCTGGACACCACGACCGGCCGCACCGAGCTGGCCGCCCGCGAGGTGGCCGCGCAGGCGGACGCCGGGGAGCTGCCCGCGCTGCTGGCCTCGCCCCGCACGGGCGTGGACGTCGTGCTCGTCCTCGACGCGCACGGGGAGGTGGTCGCCACCACGCGGCCGTCGGCGGAGGCGCTCGCGCGGGAGGTCGCCACGCTGCGCCCGGACGCGGGACACGACGCGGCCCACCGCATCCTGTCCGGCGGCCCGGCGACGGGCGGCGACCGCGGCGGCGTCGTGGTGGTGCGTGCCGCGGCGCCGCCGGGGCCGGGCGGGGAGCGGCAGGAGCGGTACGTCTACGCGCTGACGGTGCTCAACGACGTCGACGACGCCACGCACGCCATCGCGCTGGGCCTGCTCGCGGGCGCCCCGCCGCTGATCGGCCTGGCCGCGGCCATCGCCTGGGCGGTGACGGGGGCGGCGCTGCGCCCGGTGACCACGATCCGTACGGAGCTGGCGGCCGTCACCGCGAGCGCGCTGGACCGGCGGGTGCCAGTGCCGGCGGCCGGCGACGAGGTGGCGCAGCTGGCCCGTACGGTCAACGCCACGCTGGACCGGCTGGAGCTCGCGGTGGGCCGGCAGCGGCAGTTCGTCGCCGACGCCTCGCACGAGCTGCGCAACCCCGTGGCCGCGGTGCGCTCCCGGCTGGAGGTGGCGCTGGCCGCGCCCGGCGGTCCGTCGCCCGAGGGCGTGCGGGCCGCGCTGGAGGACACCGTGCGGCTGCAGCACGTGGCGGCGGACCTGCTGCTCCTGGCCCGCTTCGACGCGCGGGCGCCGATGGCGGCCGGGGAACCCGCGGACCTCGCGCTGCTGGCGGCCGAGGAGGCGGCCAGGCGCCCGGCCCCCCGGGTGCCGCTGGTGGTGCGCGCCGCGGCTCCCGTGCCGCTGCGCGGCCGGACGGGGCAGCTGGAGCGCCTGCTGGCGAACCTGGTCGACAACGCGCTGCGGCACGCCGCCTCGCGCGTGGTGATCACGGCGTCGCTCGACGGGGCCGCGGGGCGGGCGGTGCTGGAGGTGGCCGACGACGGGCCGGGGATCCCCGAGGAGGAGCGCGAGCGCGTCTTCGAGCGCTTCGTCCGGCTGGACGCCGCGCGGGCCAGGGAGAGCGGCGGCAGCGGGCTGGGGCTGGCCATCGCCCGGGAGATCGCGCGCGCCCACGGCGGGGGCCTCGACGTGGCGCCGGGCAGGAAGGGGGCCCGCCTGGTGGCGTGGTTCCCGCTGCCCGGGGGCGCACCGCCCGAACGGTCCGATTCCGGAGGACTCGACTCCGGAACACCCGATTCCTGAAGGTTCGCTCAGGAATCTCAGGATTCCTTCAGGCGGCGCCGACGATAGTGATCGGTGTGACCGTGGATTCCGTGCACCCCTCCGGCCGTGACGAGCACCGCGCGCAGGCGCGGGACCCGTCCGCCGCGGCACGGCGCAACCAGGAGGCGCTGCTGCTCGGCCTGGCCGTCCTGATCAGCTGTTCCGGCTACGCGTACACCGGCCTGGCGACGACCGACCGGATACCCGGCGGCTTCGCCGGATTCGCGGGCGCGATGGCCTGCCTGGCGCTGGTGCCGCACCTGGCCGCGCGCCGCTGGGCCCCGTACGCCGATCCTCTGATCCTCCCCCTGGCCGTGCTGCTGTCCGGGATCGGCCTGGTGCTGCTGTACCGGCTGGACTTCTCCTACGGCGAGCGCTACTCCTCGGACCCGACGGCCTCCAACCAGCTGATGTGGACGGTCATCGGCGTGGGCCTGTGCGTGGGCGTGCTCGTCGCGCTGAAGGACCACCGCCGGCTCCAGCGCTCCATCTACCTGACGATGGCCGTGGCGCTGGTGCTGCTGATGGCCCCGGCGTTCTTCCCCGACGACACCTACGGCGCCAAGCGGTGGATCTACCTCGGCTCGCTGTCCTTCCAGCCGGGCGAGTTCGTCAAGACCATGATCACGGTGTTCTTCGCGGGCTACCTGGTCATCCACCGCAACGCGCTGGCCCTCACCGGCCGCAAGGTGCTGGGCGTGCGGCTGCCGCCGGGCCGGCAGCTCGCGCCGATCCTGGCGGTGTGGGTGCTGAGCCTGCTGGTCCTGGTCTTCGAGCGGGACCTGGGCACCTCGCTGATCTTCTTCGGGCTGTTCGTGGTGATGCTGTACGCGGCCACCGAGCGGTTCAGCTGGGTGCTGTGCGGCCTGCTCATGGCATCGGCCGGCGCCGTCGTGGTCGGCTCGGTGGAGCCGCACGTCAAGGGCCGGATCGACGCCTGGCAGCACCCGTTCGAGGCGCTGCACAGCCAGCAGGCGGGATCGGACCAGCTCGCGAAGGCCCTGTTCGGCTTCGGCAGCGGCGGGATCACCGGCACCGGCCTGGGCCGGGGCCACCCCGAGCTGATCGGCTTCGCCGGCCGCAGCGACTTCATCCTCACCACGGTCGGCGAGGAGCTGGGCCTGGCCGGCACGATGGTCGTCCTCGTGCTCTACGCGCTGCTGGCCCAGCGCGGCCTGAGCACCGCGGTGACCGCGCGCGACCCCTTCGGGAAGCTGCTGGCCGTCGGGCTCGCGGCGGCCCTGGCCCTGCAGGTCTTCGTCGTGGCGGGCGGGGTGATGGGCCTGATCCCCCTGACCGGCAAGGCGCTGCCGTTCCTCGCCAAGAGCGGCTCCTCGCTCGTCGCCAACTGGCTGATGGTGGCGCTGCTGATCCGCATCAGCGACAGCGCGGGCCGGGCCCGGGCGGCGCGGCGGCCGGACTGAACCCGGGCGGCGCGAGGGTGACGCCTTGTTGACCGAGGCACCCATCTCTGCCGACGCTTGCCTGTAAGCAGGGACACTCAGGAAAGAGGCGCGCGGATGTCCATCACCCACGACGAGCCCACTGCCTATCCCTTCAACGACCCCACCGGACTGGCCCTGTCCGGGAAGTACGCACAGGCGCGCCGCGGCGAGGGGCTGCTGCGCGTCCGCATGGAGTACGGCGAGCCCGCCTGGCTCGTCACCCGCTACGCCGACGCCCGGCTCGTCCTCGGCGACCGGCGGTTCAGCCGGGCCGAGAGCGTCCACCACGACGAGCCGCGCCGGGGAAACGGGCCGCGCGACACCGGCCTGCTGAGCATGGACCCGCCCGACCACACCCGGCTGCGGACCCTGGTGACGAAGGCGTTCACCACCCCGCGGGTCGAGAAGCTTCGCCCGGACGTGCGCGCGCTCGCCGAGAGCCTGGTGGACGCGATGGTCGCTGCGGGCCCGCCCGCCGACCTGGTGGAGGACTACGCGCTGCCGATCCCCGTCGCCGTGATCTGCCGGCTGCTCGGGGTGCCGGAGGAGGACCGCCCGCGCTTCCGCAAGTGGAGCGACGCCGCGCTGTCGACCAGTTCGCTGACCGCCGAGGAGAAGACGGTGAACCGGGACGAGCTGCGGGCCTACATGGCCGGGCTCGTCGAGGAGCACCGCGCCCGGCCCGCCGACGACCTGATGACCGCCCTGATCGAGGCGCGCGACGTGGGCGACCGGCTCTCCGAGAGCGAGCTGATCGAGCTCTGCGTGGGCATCCTCGTCGCCGGCCACGAGACCACCGCGACGCAGGTCCCCAACTTCGTGCTCACCCTCTTCGACCACCCCGGAGCGCTGGAGCGGCTGCACGCCGACCCGGCCCTCCTGCCGGGCGCCGTCGAGGAGCTGATGCGCTTCGTCCCGCTCGGCGCGGGGGCGTCGTTCGCCCGCTACGCGCTGGAGGACGTCGAGGTGGGCGGCACGCTCGTGCGCAAGGGCGACGCGGTCCTGGTGGCCGTCGGCGCCGCCAACCGGGACGCCCGGCGGTTCGCCGAGCCCGAGATCCTCGACATCGGCCGGGAGGCCAACCAGCACCTGGGCTTCGGCCACGGCGTGCACCACTGCCTCGGTGCCCCGCTGGCCCGGCTGGAGCTCCAGGAGGCGCTGCGGGCGCTGATCCTGCGGCTGCCCGGGCTCCGGCCGGCCGGCGAGATCGTCTGGAAGACGGGGATGCTGGTCCGCGGGCCGCGCTCGATGCCGGTGGGGTGGTGAGCCCGGTGACGGACCCGGCGGAGGCCACGGCGGACGGCACGGCGGCGTGGCGGGTGACGGTGGACCGGGGCGCGTGCCTCGGCTCGGGGATCTGTGCGGCCCTGGCACCGGGGCTGTTCGTGCTGGACGGCGAACGCTCCCGGCCCTTGAGAGGGGCGACGGAGCCCGACGAGGCGGTGCTGGACGCGGCGGACTCCTGTCCCGCGGCGGCCATCACCGTCGCCGCGGGAACGGAGGTCGTCGGGCCCCGGCCATGACGTGACGCCAGGTAATGGCGGGTGGCGGAGATACCCGTGGTTCGGGATGGGTACTACCCGGGGTGCCCGGGCCCGACCGCGCGCCCGCCTGCCGAAAGGACATACGCATGCAGCATGTCCGGCTCCCCCGTCGCCGGGGCGGGGCCCTCCTCGCCCTGCTCCTGGCCCTGATGTCCGTCGCCTCCGTCGCCGCCGCCGCGCCACCGGGCCGGGAACCCGGCACGCCGGACCGGCCGGTCGTCGGCACGGACCACGGCCCGGTGCGCGGCAGAACGCACGGCACGTACGCCACCTACGAGGGCATCCCCTTCGCCGCGCCGCCGACCGGCCCGCTGCGCTGGCGCGCTCCGCAGCCGGCCGCGCCCTGGAAGGGCGTACGGGACGCGGGGAAGCCCGGCTCCCAGTGCCTGCAGACGCCGATCTTCGGCACCGGTCCCGCTACCGGCTCGGAGGACTGCCTGTACCTCAACGTCACCACGCCGACGGGCCGCGCGGCCGGCCACGGCAGGCCCGTCATGGTGTGGGTGCACGGCGGCGGGTTCGTCGGCGGCACCGGCAGCGAGTACGACACCGGACGCCTGGCCACGCGCGGCGACGCCGTCGTCGTCACGCTCAACTACCGGCTGGGCGCCCTCGGCTTCTTCGGCCACCCCGAGCTCGGGGACGCGCCCGCCTTCGGCCTCGCCGACCAGCAGGCCGCCCTGCGCTGGGTGCGGGCCAACGCCGCCCGCTTCGGCGGCGACCCGCACAACGTGACCCTGTTCGGGGAGTCGGCCGGGGCCATCAGCACCTGTGCCCAGCTCACCTCGCCCACCGCGGCCGGCCTCTTCCACAAGGCGATCCTGCAGAGCGGGTCGTGCATGACGTCCTTCCCCCGCGGCGCCGTCGCTCCGGGGACACCCGGGGCCGGGTTCTCCGTATCGCAGCGGACCCTCCAGGACGCGGGTGCCACCGCGGCCGGGCAGCTCGGCTGCCCGCGGGGGGCCGGGGCGCTGGACTGCCTGCGCGGGCTGAGCGCGGAGAAGCTGGCGACGCCGGAGCTGGCACAGGCGTTCAGCAGGCCCGTCTACGGCAACGCCCTGCTGCCCACGGATCCGGAGAAGGCCCTCACCGCGGGCCGCTTCCACCGGGTGCCGGTGATCCAGGGCACGAACCTCGACGAGATGCGGCTGTTCGTCGGCCTGACCCTGCAGCAGTTCCCCCTGCGGGACGAGCGGGACTACCGGGCCCGCCTGGCGGATTCCTTCGGCTCCGCCGCGGGCGCCGTCGAGGCGGAGTACCCGCTGGCGGACTACGCCTCGCCCGCGCTGGCCTGGTCCGCGGTGCTCACCGACACCACGTTCGTCTGCTCGGCGGTGCGGGCCGACCGCGCGCTCGCCGGCCGGGTGCCGACGTACGCCTACGAGTTCGCCGACCGTGACGCGCCCGTCCTGGACGGCCTGCCGGTGGTGCCCGGCTTCCCCTACGGAGCCTCGCACGCCTTCGAACTGCCCTACCTGTTCACCGCCTTCCCGACCCAGCCGCCCCTGAACAGCGCGCAGCGCGCCCTGTCGGACCGGATGGTCGGCTACTGGACGCGCTTCGCCCGCACGGGCGACCCGAACTCCTCCGGTGCCCCGCACTGGCCCGCTCTCCACGAGCGGGGGCTGACGCAGTCCCTCGCGCCGGGCGCGGACGGCATCCGGCAGATCCGCCTGAGCGCGGAGCACCACTGCGGGTTCTGGGAGCGGCAGCAGGGCTGAGCCGGACTGCGCGGCGGGCACGCCCGTTGCACGATGAAGGCATGCTCCTGGCCGATGTCGCCCGCGTGTCCGCCGAAGTGGCCGCGACCACCGCGCGGTCGGAGAAGACCGCCCTGCTGGCCGGCCTCTTCCGCGGCGCGGACCCGCGGGAGGCGCCCGTCGCCCTGACCTACCTGTCGGGGCGGCTGCCGCAGGGCAGGGTCGGCATCGGCTGGAGCGTGCTGCGCTCCTCCCCGCCCCCGGCGGGCGCGCCCGCGCTGACCGTCGCGGAGGTCGACCGGGCGGTCGACGGGATCGCCGCCGTGGCGGGCAAGGGCGCGCAGGCCGAACGCAAGCGCCGCGTGGACGCGCTGATGGGCGCGGCCACGGAACAGGAGCAGCACTTCCTGCGGGGGCTGCTCGGCGGGGAGCTGCGGCAGGGCGCCCTCGACGCGCTCGCGGCCGAGGGGCTCGCGGCCGCCACCGGCGCGGATCCCGCGGAGGTGCGCCGCGCCGTGATGCTGGGCGGCTCCCTGGCGGCGGTCGCGCGCGAGCTGCTGGCCCGGGGCCCGGTGGCGCTGGCGGACTTCCGGCTGGAGGTGGGCCGCCCGGTGCTGCCGATGCTGGCGCACACCGCCAGGGACGTCGAGGAGGCGCTGGACCGGCTCGGGCCGTGCGCCGTCGAGGAGAAGCTCGACGGGATCCGGGTGCAGGTGCACCGCGCGGGCGACGAGGTGCGGATCTGGACGCGCAAGCTGGAGGAGATCACCGAGCGGCTGCCCGAGCTGTGCCGCGTGGCGCGGGAGCTGCCGGTGTCCTCCGCGGTGCTGGACGGCGAGGTGATCGCCCTGGACGCGCAGGGGCGGCCGCGCCCGTTCCAGGAGACGGCGGGCCGGGTGGGTTCGCGGCTGGACGTGGCCGGGGCCGCGGTGACGGTGCCCCTGTCCCCGGTGTTCTTCGACCTGCTGGCCGTGGACGGCCGTGACCTGCTGGCGCTGCCGGTGACCGAGCGCCACGCGGAGCTGGCGCGGGTGGTGCCGGAGCCGATGCGGGTGCGGCGCCTGGTGGTCGCGGACCCGGCGGAGGCCGGAGCGCGCGCCGCGGCGCGGGACTTCGCGGAGGCGGTGCTGCGGCGCGGCCACGAGGGCGTGGTCGTCAAGGCGCTGAACGCGCCGTACACGGCGGGCCGCCGGGGCGCCGCGTGGCTGAAGGTCAAGCCGGTGCACACGCTGGACCTGGTGGTGCTGGCGGTGGAGTGGGGTCACGGGCGGCGCACGGGGAAGCTGTCGAACCTCCATCTGGGTGCGCGGCGGCCGGACGGCTCGTTCGCGATGCTGGGCAAGACGTTCAAGGGCATGACGGACGCGATGCTGGCGTGGCAGACGGAGCGGCTGCGGGGGCTGGCGGTGAGCGACGACGGCTTCGTGGTGACCGTGCGGCCGGAGCTGGTGGTGGAGGTCGCCTTCGACGGTCTCCAGCGGTCCTCCCGGTACCCGGCGGGGGTGACGCTGCGGTTCGCGCGCGTGGTGCGGTACCGGGAGGACAAGCGGGCGGAGGAGGCCGACACGGTGGAGGCCGTGCTGGCCCTCGGCGCTAGGGGTTGACGTTCACGGTGGCGGGGCAGAGGCGCCGCGGCTTCTTGTCGCCCTTCAGCTCGGCGTCGACGCAGCCGCCGGGCAGGCCCTCGTACGCCTTCGTGCCGAAGTTGGCGGTGACGGTGAGGGTGCCGTCGCCGAAGGCGGTGCGCTGGACGGTGCGGTCGCCGGTGAGGGTGCGGAAGTCCGTCATGGGCTCGGTGCCGGCCGCCTTGTGGAGGGGCGAGAAGTACTTCTGCAGGGCGGCGAGCTCACTGCCCTGCTTCTCCAGGGAGTCGCCGCCGATGACGAAGTTGAGCGGGGTGTTGTAGAGCATCGCCAGCAGGGCGCGGTCCGTCTTCTGCTGCGGCAGCTTGTCGTAGGAGAGCTCCCAGCGCTCCACGTTGACGAGGGAGTCGTGCAGGGCCGTCTCGTACAGCGGGACGCGGTAGGCGGGATCGTACATGGCCTTGGCGACGGCGGCCGGGAGCTCGGCGGGCTTGAAGAAGATGCCGGGTGCCTTGGCCGGGGTGTAACCGCCCCACTTCTCCTTGTCGCGCTGGGCAGCCCACAGGCCGTCGTGGACGGGGGTGCCGGAGCCGTGGTTGTACGAGAGCACCTCGTTGGCCCAGGCGCCGGCGGACTCGGAGCCGAGGGCGAGGCGGTCGCCGTCGGCGAGGCGCTTCATGCGGGCGAGGCGGTTGGCGCGGTCGCGGGCCTTGGTCTGGGGGTGGGCGGCGCTGTGGTCGCGGTAGAGCTCGCCGGCCGCGTCGACGTCGAGGAAGTAGCTGTCGGCGCCGTTGGCGGTCATCTTGCGGGTGCGGTCGGCGAGGTAGTGGCGGGTGGGCTCGGCCTTCTCGAACGCCTCGGTGCTCAGGTAGCAGCCGCGGTCGTGGAAGCCGGGCTCGGGCGAGCCGTCGGCGCGCTGGACGCAGAAGCCGGGGTAGACCTCGTCCGGCCAGACGGAGGTGGGCGCGTCGGACTTCTGCGGGTCCTGGCCGTTGGCGAAGGAGTCGTAGGGGCCGACGAGGTAGCCGGCCTCCTTGGCGGCCTTGACGGCGGCCGGGGTCATGGGCTGGTCGTCGGCGTCGTAGCCGAGCCACATGCGGTCCACGCCGAGCGCGCGCAGCTTGCGGACGCCGTCGGCGGTGCGGGCCGGGCCCCAGGTGTAGGCGTGGAAGGCGCCGAGCAGCTTCTTGTTCGCGGGGACGGCCGCGATCTTGCGCTTGAGGCTGCCGAGCTGCCCGTGCTCCTTCAGCCAGGCGCGGTGGTCGAGGGCGGGGGCGACCGGGGAGCCGTCGGTGAGGCTGAAGGCGACGGTGTAGTCGGTGGTGCCCTCGCCGCGGGAGAACGCGTGGGCGGCGGTGGCGCGCAGCGCGCCCTGCTCGGAGGTCACACCGAGCGTGGTGCCGATGTCGGTGGGGACGAGGTAGCTGACGCCGGTCCGGCCCGCGGACCAGCCCCACAGGGGCAGCGAGAGGCCGGAGTCCATGGGGGTCTCGCTGCCGGCGAGCCCGGCCTCGGGCGAGTTCCAGAAGGTGTCCCGGGCGGGGATCGACAGCCCTTCGCCGCGCGGCAGCTGCAGTGCGGCGGAGGCGGAACCGGCGCCCGTGACGGGCCACTTCAGGGTGCGGTCGGCTGCGCCGGTGGAGCGGACGGTCACGAGGAGCCGGCCCTTGTCGGCGCGGGCGGTGACCTCCAGGCCGGTGCCGGGGTACGTCCAGCGGGCGCCGTCCGCGGTGGTGGTGACGGCGCCGGGGGCGCCGGGGGCGGTCGCGGCCGGTGCGGAGAGCTCCACGGTGCCGCCCGCGGCCGTGCGGGCGGTCACGCGCAGGGTGGCGGTGTCGACGGTGGCGGTGCCGCCGCGGACGGGGACGTCGACGGACTGGCCGTGCACGCGGACCGTCTGGGCGGGCGCGGCGGCGTGGGCGGGCTCGGCGAGGGTGATGCACGGGAGGGTGGCCGCGAGCACGACGGCGGCGGCGCGGGCGGTGCGGCAGGAGGTGAAGAGGTGCATGGGGAGTTGATAACGAACGCAGGTAAGAGGGTTTTAAGAACCCGGCGTTGCCGCGGTCATTTCGGCCCCGCGCCGCGTCACCGGTCCTGGGAAAGTTTGTACAGCTCCGCGAAGAGTCCTCCTCCGACGGAGAGTTCCTCGAAGGTGCCCTCCTCCACGACGCGGCCCTCCGCGAGGACGACGATGCGGTCGGCGATGCGGGTGTTGGTCAGATTGTGCGTGACGAACACGGCGGCGCGTCCCGCGGCGAGCTCCTTGAAGCGGCTGATGACGGTGTGCTCGGCGCGGGGGTCCATCGCGGACGTGGGTTCGTCGAGGACGAGGACGGCGGCCTCGCGGTAGAAGGCGCGCGCCACGGCGAAGCGCTGCCACTGGCCGCCGGAGAGGTCGTGGCCGCCCCAGAACGACTTGGCGAGGAGGGCGTCCAGGCCGCCGGGGAGGCCGTCGAGGACGCTGTCGGCGCCCGCGGCGCGGGCCGCTGCGTGCACCAGGTCGTCGCCGCCGCGGGGCTGGCCCAGGGTGATGTTCTCGCGGGCCGCCATCGGCCAGCGCGTGTAGTCCTGCGGGACCAGCCCTACGCGCGACCAGACGTCCTGGGGGTCGGTCTCGGCCAAGTCGGTGCCGTCCCAGGTGACCCGCCCGGCCGTGGGCAGGTACAGCCCCGTCAGCAGCCGGGAGAGGGTGGTCTTCCCGGAGCCGTTCTCCCCGACCAGGGCGACGAGTTCGCCCGAGCGCAGGGTGACGCTGACGCCGTCCAGGGCGGGCCTGCCGGGCGGGGCGCCGGGGTGGCGGTAGGAGACGTCGTGGGCGCGGATCTCCCGGGGGCCGCCGGCCCCGAGCCGCAGCGGGCCCCGCACGGCCCGCAGTTCCTCGGCCAGGTCCAGGAACGCCTGCCAGTCCTGGAGGTAGAGCGAGGTGCGGAAGAGCCGGGCCCCCGCCATGACCAGGGCGGTCAGCGCGGCCGTGGAGGCCCGTACGGCGACGACCGCGGTGGCGGCGACCGCCAGGCCCATGGCGCCGCCGAGGACGAGCGCGCCGACGGTCAGCCAGGTGAGGGCGAGCATGGCGCCGGAGCCCGCCGCGCCGCAGAGCGTCACCAGCAGCACGCGGGGGGCGGCGGCGCGGTGCCGGGTGCGGATCCGGTCGGTGAGGTGGGCGTACCACTGGCGCAGGTACGGGGCCATGGTGCCGGCCCGGATCTCGGCGGCCGTGCGCGGCTCGGTGCTGAAGCGGCGCAGGAGGTAGCGCAGCCGGTTGTCGGCGAGGCTGGTGTGGGCGGCGCGGTGGGCGATGCGGGCCGCGGCGACGGCGGCGGCTCCCTTGGGCAGCACGGCGAGGGCCAGCAGGGGCAGCAGCAGGGGGTGCAGGGCGGTGAGTACGACCGCCGCGGCGATCAGCTGGGCGACGGCGGAGAGCAGCACCTGGGCGTCGGTGATCAGGTCCTGGGTGGCCTGGGCGCCCGTGCCGGCGGCCTGCAGGGCGTCGTTGAACTCGGGCCGGTCGTAGGCGGTCAGCTCCACCTCGGGGGTGTCGGCCAGGATGCGCTCGTCGGCCAGGGCGGTGACCTCGGGGGCCAGCCGCAGGGCCGCGTACTGGGCCGTGGCGTCCGCGCAGGCGCGCACGGCGGCGGCCGCGGCGGCGACGGTGAGCGCGGGCAGCACCGCGTACAGGTGCCCGGCGGCCGAGCCGGGGCCGAAGAGCCCGGCCATGACGCGCGCGGTGGCGGCGAGCGCGACCGCCGCGGCCGCGGCCGCCACGCATTGGGCGGCCAGTATCTGCAGCGTGGCCGCCCGGTCCGCCGCCCACCCCAGCCGGGCCGCCCGGCCGAGGACGGCCGGCAGCCGGCCCGCCATCTGCCGCAGGCTCGCGGAGACCACGCGGTGGAAGTGCGGGTCGTCCCAGCCGAGGTCGAGGTCCGGCTGCGCGGCGGGGGCGGGGATGCGCGGGGCGGTCGCGTTCGTCACCGGGTCATGGTGCCGTCACACCGGCCGCCGCGTGGCGGAACTCTCCGTCCCGTGGCCCTTTAGGGGATGCAGGACCGCTTTCAGCGGGGCAGGAGGTCCAGCGGATTCGTCCTGGTGTGCGGGAAGGGCACGGCCGGGACCCGCCGGCCGAGGAAGGGTGCGAGCTTCTCCCAGCCCTCGCCGCCGCAGACGTCGAGGACCAGCAGGTCGCCGGGGCGGCGGGCGAAGTGGGCGCGGACGCGGGCGGTCTGGGCGTCGTACGCCCGGGCCAGCCGCTCCCGGTCGAAGCCGTGCCCGCCGCAGACCCGCTCCTGGAACAGCCGGCGGGCCTCGTGCTGCGCTGCCCGCTCCGCGGCGGGCGCTCCCGCGGGCCAGCCGGTGTCCCACAGGCGCTCGGCGGCGCGCAGCCAGCCCTCCTTGTCGCGCACGGTCAGCACGAACCGGGATCCGGGGTGGAGGGCGTCCAGTTCGGAGAGGTGCGGCAGGGCGAAGACGTCGGCCAGCCCGTCGTAGTGGCGCAGGGCCGGGAAGCGGCCGTCACCGCGGCGCAGGGCCTCCATGTCGCCCGCGCCGAAGGGGAACGAGGCGAGGTCGAAGCCCAGTTCGTGCAGCGCGGTGGTCAGGCTGCGCGTCCCCGTGCCGGGCAGGCCGAGCCCGAAGACCTTGACCCGCTCCTCGCGCGGGAGGCCCTCGGCGGCCTCGTACACGTCCGCCATGGCGGGGGGCGGCAGCGGAGGCAGTCCGAGGGCCGCGGTCTCGCGCGCCGCGACGGCGGGCAGCTCTTCGATACGGGCAGCGAGCTGAAGGGGCGTCACGGCCTGCGGCACGCGCTCGCGGCTGTGCCGGACCGCCTCCCGCGCGACCGTGAAGTCGGGGCCGTCGCCCCACTGCGCCATGGCGGCCTCCAGGCGCGCCCGGGTGCCCTCGTCGCGGCTGCGCAGCTCGCGCAGCGCGTACTTGGCGTAGATGTCGGCGTAGTCCTGGAGGTGGTCGTGCAGGATGCGGAAGCCCTTGAGCTGGACGCCGGGCTGGAGCTCCCGGCGGGCGAGGTGGCGGCGGAAGGCCTCGGGGCGCAGCACGGGGCCCAGCCAGTCCCGCGCGAAGGCGCCGAGGTCCGCCCCGCGCATGCCCCGCACCAGGTCCGCCCGGGTGATGTGCACGCCGCAGTGGACCCGGCCTCGGAAGCGGTCGTGCACGAAGCAGTCGGTGTAGGCCAGTTCGTTGGCGTCCAGGAACGGCCGCATGTCCTCCAGGACGAGGCAGTCGGCGTCCAAGTGGACGACGTGCGAGGCCTTGTGGTGGTCGATGGCGAGGATCCGGTCCACGGCCGCGGACAACGGCCGGATGTTTTCGGCGATGTGGACGCGGTTCGGGCGGATGTTCTCGAGGGCGAGGCGCAGGGCGAGGTCGGTGGTGCGCTCGCCGACCGTCCGCAGGACCAGGTCGACGTGGCGCCCGCCGGGCGGGGAGAAGTCCCCGGGGAGGGTCCGGATCCGGCCGGACGCGCTCACCGCGCGCCCCCGGCGGGCGCGGTGGGCCCGGCGGGCGCGGTGGGCCCGGCGGTGCCGTCGGCTGCGGCGTCCCCGGCCGGGACCCTCGCGTAGGCGTTGGTGTGCGGGAAGGGCCCGTCCGGGACGGGGACGCCGAGGAAGGGCGCCAGCCGCTCGTAGCCCTGCCCGGCGGTGATGTCGAGGACCAGCAGGTCGCCGGGGCGGCCGGCGAAGTGGCGGAGCACCTCGGCGGTGTGACGGCGGGCGACCGTGCGGAACCGCCCGGCGTCGAACTCGTGGCTCGCGTAGACGGCGGCCCGCAGGAAGCGCTGCAGCTGGGGGTAGACCTCGCTCCGGCCGGCCTTGCCGTCGATCGCCGGCTTCCAGTGGGTGCGGCAGGAGGCCAGCCAGCCCTCCTCCTCGCGGACGGTGAGGATGAACTTGGCGCCCGGCCAGGCCCGGTCCAGGTCCTGGTAGTACGGCACGACGGTGATGTCGGTGATGCCGTCACGGTGGTCGAGCAGCGGGAAGCGGGCGGTGCCGGCCAGGAGCGCCGCGTAGGTGCCCGGGTCGGCCGGGTAGTGGGCCACGTCGAAGCCGAGCGTGCGCAGGGCGACGGTCAGGGACCGGGTTCCGGTGCGCGACAGGCCGATGCCGAAGATCTTCGGCCGGGCGGCGGGGGCCGGCGGTCCGGGGCGGGGGGCGGAACCCGGGCGGGGAACGGGTCCGGGGTTGGGAACGGATCCGGGGCGGACTGCGCGGTCGGGTGTCATGTGCTCGCGGCCTCCTCGCGGGGGTGGCGGGACGGTTCCGGGCCCGGTGGCCCGTGCGCCGTCGCCACCGTGCCGGATCGCACGGAATTGTCAACGGCACGCCGGGCGGCCGGAATTCACCGCCGCAACGCCGGTTGCGGCGGGTGCCGTTGTGCCGGCGCTGCGCCTTTGGTCCAATCGAGGGCGATGACCACACCGCACCCGGACGCCCCGGGAGACGCGCCGTCCCCGGACGGCTCCGGACGTGCGCAACGCTGGCGGCCCGAGGTGTTCGCCCCGTTCGCCGAGGGACCGGGCGTGGTCTTCGCGCGCACAGCCGCGCGGTCACCGGAGTTCGGCCGGACGAGCGCGAGCGGCGCGGCCCGGGTCCTCATCGGCGGCGCCGCCGGCGACGACCGGGCCGACGTCGCGCTGCGCGCCCGGGGCGAGTTGCTGGAGCGCATGGGCAACGTGCTGGCAGGACGGGCCGCCGAGAGCGCGGCGCGCTGGGTGGGCGACCACGACGGCTGGCGGCGGCGCGGCGTGCCCGCCCTGGACCCGGCCGAGTTCGGCGACGGCACGGGCGGTACGGACGCGCGGGCGGTGCGCCAGCTGTGGGTTCCGGCCCGCTCCGCGCTCACCGGCGCCGAACTGCTGGTCCCGGCGGGCGAGGTGTTCCTCCAGCACCGCCCGCCGCCCGGCTGCGGCACGACGTCGGGGGCGGGATCGACGGGCCTGGGAGCCCGGCCGGACCGGGAGGCAGCGGCCGGTCACGCCGCCTACGAGCTCCTCGAACGGGACGTGATCCGGCGCAGCTGGTACGGGCCCGGTGTGCCGCCGCGCGCCGTCCCCGCGGACGACCTGCTGCCCGGGCCCGTACGGCTCCTCCTCGCCGCCCTGGGCCTGCGGGCCGCCCTCCTGGCACTGCCCGCACCGGCCGGCACGGAGTGCGCCGTGGTCTGCGTCCACGGCGGGGCGCCGCCCGGCCGCCCCGGCCAGAGCTTCGGCGCCCGCTGCGCGCGGGCGGGCGACCGCGCGGCGACGGTGGCCAGGGCCGCCTACGAGGCCCTGATGGTGCGCTGGAGCATGACCAGCCCCGTGGCCCTGCGCACGTGGGAGGGCTGGGGCGGCCGCACCCCGCCCCGCACGGCCCTGGAACACGCCCTGTGGGCCTTCCACGGGCAGGACGCGTTGGGGCACTGGACGGGGCGGGGGCGTGGCGGGGCGGGGGATGCGCTCGACGGCGGGCGGGGCGACGCGACCGGGGCACGGCCGGAACGGGCCGGGCCGGAGAGCCGGGCGGACGGGGTTACGGATGGGGTGACGGATGGGGTGACGGCTGGGCCCGGCGACACCACGATGCCCCGGCCGCGGCGGGAGGGGCCGGGGACGCGACCGGGCGACCGCGTGGACGGGTCCGGCGGCGGGCCCGTGGACGCGGTGCGAGCCCCGTACGGGCGGGGCTCATGCGACCGGCGGCCGGCCGAACCGTCCGGCGGGCTCGCCGCGCTCGCCGCGCACACCGGCGGCGACGTGCTGCTCGTCGACACCGACACCCCCGGTATCCGCGCGGAAGGAGTCCGCGTGGTGCGGGTGATCGCCCCCGGTGCCCGGCCCCTGCCCGCCGACGACAGCCGGATGCCCGGCGCGCTCCCCCATCCCTTCGGCTGACCGCCCCGGCCGGCCGACCGCGAGAAAGGGCTCGACCATGACCTCATCCGGCTCGCCGGACTACACCGCCTTCGCCGCCCGCTACGACTCCTGGTTCGCCGCGTCCGGCACCACCGCGGCCACCGTGGCGGCCCTCGCCGGGCTCGCCGAGGCGGCCGGGCCGGGGCCGGCCCTGGAGCTGGGCATCGGCACCGGCCGGATCGCGGTGCCGCTCGCGGCGCGCGGCGTGGAGGTCCACGGCATCGACGCCTCCCCGGCCATGGTGGAGCAGCTGCGGGCCAAGCCCGGCGGCGAGCACATCCCGGTGACGATGGGGGACTTCAGTACGGTCGGGGCCGGGGCCGGCGCCGATTCCGGGCCCGATACCGGAGCCGGGGGCGGAGCGGGGGCTGATTCCGGCCTTCCGGGGACGTACGCGCTCGTCTACGTCGTCAGCGGCACGTTCGCCGAACTGCCCAGCCAGGACGCCCAGGTGGACTGCTTCGCGGGCGCGGCCCGGCGGCTGCGCCGCGGCGGCCTGTTCGTCCTGGACGCGCACGTGCCCGAGGCCCTCGCGGACGACCGGTCCACGGGCGGCCAGGTGCTGCCGACCGGCAACGGCGAGGTCGTCCTGCGGTTCCGGGAGACCGACCGGGCGGCGCAGCGCTACCGCTCCCACTACGTCGTCCTCGACAAGGGCGCGGGCGGCCTCGGCATGCACCGCACGACGGTGTCGTTCCGGTACGCGGCGCCGGGCGAGCTGGACCTGATGGCGCGCCTCGCGGGGCTGCGGCTGCGCGAGCGCTGGGGGGACTGGACGGGCGCGCCGTTCACGTCGTCCAGCGCGTACCACGTCTCCGTCTACGAACGCCCGGAGTGACCCGGGGGAAGGGAGGGCGGCCATGGACCCCGAGGCGTACATGGCGGAGAACCGGCGGCAGTGGGAGGCGTGGACGCCCCTGAAGGCCGCCTCCGCCTTCTACGGCCTGGACGACTTCCGCCGCGGCGGCATGCGGATCCGCCGGCTGGAGGTCGAGGAGGTGGGCGACGTGTCGGGCCTGTCGCTGCTGCACCTGCAGAGCCACGTCGGGCTGGACACGCTCTCCTGGGCCCGGCTCGGGGCGCGCGTGACCGGCGTCGACTTCTC
Organism: Streptomyces aureoversilis; assembly: GCF_042657885.1. Taxonomy (NCBI): domain Bacteria; kingdom Bacillati; phylum Actinomycetota; class Actinomycetes; order Kitasatosporales; family Streptomycetaceae; genus Streptomyces; species Streptomyces aureoversilis. The sequence goes on along the minus strand of NZ_JBHSKJ010000020.1, from coordinate 105,645 downwards.
CGCCGAGGGGACGGAGACCGCGCGCTCCCTGGCCCGCGACGTCGCCCCGTCGGCCCGGTTCCTCTGCGCCAACGTCTACGACCTGCCGCGGCACTTGGACGAGACCTTCGACCTCGTCTACACCTCGCACGGGGTGCTCGGCTGGCTGCCGGACCTGCGCCGGTGGGCGGCGGTCGTCGCGCGGTTCACGGCGCCGGGCGGCCGGTTCTACCTCTTCGAGTCCCACCCGACGGCCTGGCTCTTCGACAACCGCACGGACAGCCGGGAACTCGCCGTCCGCTACCCGTACTTCGGCTCCGGCGAGCCGTTGCGCTGGCGCTACCGCAGCCCGCTGGCGGTGCCGGAGGCCGAGGCGGACGGCTGGGAGTTCTCCTGGGGGCACACCCTGGGGGGCATGGTGAACGCGCTGCTGGAGGCGGGGCTCGTCATCGAGTTCCTGCACGAGTGGCCGTTCGTGGCCTGGCCGATGTTCCCCTTCCTGGAGGAGCGCGACGACGGGTGGTGGCACCTGCCCGCCGACGTTCCCGCCGTGCCGCTCTCGTTCTCACTGCTGGCCCGCAAGCCCGCGCCGGACGCCGGGAAGGACGTCCTTTGAGCCACGGCGGCCGCGGACACGTGGAAACCGCTGGTCGGCGGGCGGATGCGGGCGGCTCGGAACGGCCCGTTCCACCATGGCGATCACGGTGTCGCGCGGGCACCATGTCAGCCGGGTGCGCCGGTGTTCCGACGCCTCGTCGAACGCAAGACCCCCTCACCGCCGAAGGAGCGGAAATGCCCCAGGACATCGTAGAAGTCCAGGAAGTCCCGGTCGAGGAGCTCCCCGAGCTCGCCCTCATGGTCGACATACCGTTCGAGGAGTAGCCCGGCCGCGCTGCGCGGGCTGCACTCCGGCGGCCGACCGGGCAGGTGTCCGGTCGGCCGCTCCGTGCGACGGGGGTGGGGACGAGGGCGAGGCAGGAGGCTTGTGTGGACGTCGAACCGGACCTCACGACGGCGCACGCCGACCAGCAGGCGCTGCAGCGGCTGCTGACGGCGGTGGCGGAGGGCGCGGGGCTGCCGCCGCTCCCCCTGCACCCGGCCGCCGTGGAGGCCGCGCACCGGGCGCAGGGCGCGGTGCGGCGCGGGGGCGGGGGTGCGGGCGCGGGTGGGGCACCGGCGAACGGTTGGGCCGGGCCGCCCGCCCCCGCCGCGACCGGGCCCGCCGCGTGGCCGGTCGAGCTCGCCGGCCCGGCGGACCACCCCCATCTGCTGCGCAGCCTGCGGCGCGCCCTGGCCCAGCTGCCGTCCCGGCCCGGAGCCGACGGGCAGCCGGTCACTGCCGCGCTCGGGCCGTGGCGGACCGCCGACCAGGAGGCCCTGGAGGCGGCGGTGCGGCTGCTTCAGGACGTGTGGCCCGAGATGCTGGACGAACTCCGCACCGTGGTCCGCCAGGTGGCGCTCCTGGACGGCATGGCGATCGACGGGTTCACCGACTTCACCGTCCACGGCGCGGTCCTGATCAACCGCAGGCGGCTCTCGGCGACCCGCTCCGGGCTCCCCGGCCCGGCCCGGCTGGCCGAGGCGCTGGTCCACGAGGGCACGCACAACCGCTGCAACGTGGCGGGAGTCCGGGCGCCGTTCCTGCACCCCGCGGCCGACGACACGGCGGGCCCCCTGGCCACGCCCCTGCGCCCCGACCCACGCCCGCTCAGCGGCCTGTTCCAGCAGACGGTGGTCCTGGCCCGCTGCGTCCTCCTCCACCGCCGGACGGCGGACGAGGGCACGCTCCCTGCCGCCGGGCGAGCGGCGGTACGCGCCCGCCACGACCGCCTGCTGACGGACCTGGGAACGGCGGTAACGTCCCTCACCGCGCACAGGACGGTCCTGACGGAACACGGGGCGGGGCTGCTGCGGCAGTGCGCGACGATCGCACGGGACGCCACGTAGTCCGGCAGCGCCGGCAGCACCGGACTGCGCACCCCACGCCTCGCCGCTGCGGCGCGAACCGATGCCTGCGGCACCGGGACACGAGCCCTGCACGGGCCGGCAGCACACCCGTGGACGACCGGCCGCGACGGCTGCTGTCCTCCAGGGCCGGACCGTTCGGGTTCACGTCCCGCCGCAGCGGCGATCAGCCCCCACGCGCCGGGCCGGCGGTGCCGAATCGCCCCCGGGCGTCCGCGGAGTCACCTTCCCCCGCGCCCCCGGGCCGTCCTCAGTGCGTCCCTCACGCCTCCCGCCGTCAGGCGTGACCGCCATGTCGCCCAGCTTTCCCACCGCGTCCCCCAGAGACGGGGGTCCTCGTACGGGACCCAGCCCGTCGCTCCGGACGGGTATCGCGGTACCCCTACGCACAGCCGCTTCGTGATGACGAAGCGGGTCTCGTCCGTGGTGTTGGGCTGGGACGCGTGGAGGTGGTCGCCGGCGAAGAGGAGGATGTCGCCGGGGTCCAGTTCGATGTCGGCCGGGGCGCCGATCGGCTGGCCGGGGAGCAGCGTGTGTCCGTCGTGGCGGAGGGGGCGCCGGTATGCGTCGGGGTAGAACAGCAGGCCGTTGCCGCTGCGGACCGGGCCGACGGCCATCCAGAGGTTGACGGAGTTGACGGCGGTGTTGAACCAGGAGTCGACATGGGCGTCACGCGGGGTCAGGAAGCCTTCGAGCCCGGCCAGTTCTCCTCCCCCGGCCCCGACGGAGCGCTGCGGCGGCATGATGCGGATCCCGACGTGCCCGCTGAGGTAGAGCCGGGCTCCTTGCGGGTCCAGGGCCCTGGCCACGTCGTGCAGGACGGTGCGGGAGAAGGGCCTCAGGCGGGTCTCCAGGTCGGTGCGGACGGCCGCGATCTGCGTGGTGTCCGCGTGGCGGTGCGCGTTTTCCAGTGCCCCGGAGACCTGGGCCGCACCACCCTCCGGCAGGGCGGCGGCCACGGCGCGGGCCGCCTCCCGCCGGATCGTTGCCAGCGCGCCGATGTGGCGCAGTCCGCCCTTGACGGCCACGAGGGCGCCGTCGAGGACGTGCCGCAGCGAGACGGGGATGCCGTACGGGCCCGGTTCGACGGTGTGCAGGGCGGCGGGCCCGGCCACGGGCCGGGGGGCCGCGCCGGAGGCCGGCCCCGCGTCCGGCCCCGTCACTGCGCCCCGTCCCGGTGCTCCCCGCCGCCCGCCATGGCCGCGATCCCGTCGTGCAGCGCCGTCCGCGGGCGGAAGCCGAAGGCGCGGGCGGCGACGGTGATGTCGGCCCCGGTGTGCCGGGCGTCGCCCGGTCCCGGCGGCCGCGGGACCACGGCGACGGGCCCGGCGACGCTTTCCACGGCGGCGATGGCCTGTTTCATGGACACCGGCGAGCCGCCGCCGATGTTGGCCACTCCGGTGAAGCCCGAGAGGGCCGCGTCCCGCATGCCGGTGACGACGTCCTGGACGTAGGTGAAGTCGCGGGTCTGCTCGCCATCGCCGTACAGCGGGAACGGCGCGCCGCCCCGCGCCGCGGCAAGGAGCCGGGCGAAGGCCATGTCGGGCCGCTGCCGGGGCCCGTAGACGGTGAACAGCCGCAGGGCGACGGCGGGCACCCCGTGGGCCGTGCGGTACAGCTCGCACAGGTGCTCGGCCGCGAGCTTGGTCACCCCGTAGGGAGAGACGGGCCGGGGGCACGCCGTCTCGGCCGTCGGGAAGGCGCGGGCGTCACCGTAGACGGAGGAGCTGGACGCGTAGACGAACTTGGCCAGCGGGCGGCCCCGGACGGCTTCCAGGAGCACCTGGGTGGCCAGGACGTTCCGGTCGGCGTAGAGGGCGAACTCGCGCCCCCAGGACGGCCGGATGCCGGGCTGGGCGGCGAGGTGGTAGACGACGTCCGCACCGTCGAGCACCGGGTCGAGCGCGGCGTCCAGCAGGTCGGCGCGGTGGAAGGTGAAGGCCGGGCAGCTCATCGGGCCGCGCAGGTTGCGCTCCTTGAGGGCCGGGTCGTAGGAGTCGGTGAGCGCGTCGATGCCGGCGACGCTGTCGCCGGCGGCCAGGAGGTGCGCACAGAGGTGGGAGCCTATGAAGCCGGCCGCGCCGGTGACGACGGCGCGCATCAGGGACGCCCTTCCCGGGGCAGGTCCGCGGGTTCGCCGGGTTCTACGGGATTCCCGGGTTCTACCGGGTTCCCGGGATCCACGGGCCCCCGTGGCGCCGCCCGGACCCCGGGCGGCAGGACGCGGTCGGCGCGCGCCCGCCACGTGTGACGCTCCAGCAGCTGCCGCCGGGCCGCCTCCCCGAGGGCCCGGCGCCGGGCGGGGTCGGCGGCCAGGGCCATGACGGCGTCCGCCCACGCCGCGACGTCGCCGGGCGGGCACATCAGGCAGGTGCGCCCGTCGGCCATGACCTCCCGGAGGACCGGCAGGTCGGAGACGACGATCGCCTTGCCGTACGCCATGTACTCGAAGAGCTTCATCGGGGAGACCCAGCGGGCGATGTCCCCGATGCCCCCGGCGCAGGCCACGCGCTGCTGGTACGGGGCGAGGACGATGTCGAAGGCCCGGTGGTACGGGGGCAGGGCGGCGGGCGGCAGGTGGCCGTGGAAGTAGACGTTGGTGCGGGTGTTGCGGCCCTGCCAGTGGGCCAGGTCCTGCTCGGTGCCGCCGACGAGGTGGAAGTCGACGTCGGGCAGGCGGCCGGCGAGGGCGAGGATGACGTCGGTGCCGCGGCCGGGGTAGAGGTGGCCGACGTAGCCGGCCTTCACCGCTCCCCGCCTGCCGGGGAGTTCCGCCACGGGCCCGCCCGCGGGGACCGGGTCGGCGCAGTCGTGGGCGGTGACGAGGTCGGTGCCTGGCCGGGCGCCCAGCCGGGCGCCGAGCCGGGGGAAGGCGGCGCGGTAGTCGTCGGCGAGCGCCTGGGAGACGAAGACGACGCGGGCGAGGCCGGGGCTGCGGAAGAGCAGCCGTTCGGCCGCGCGGACGGCCTTGCTGTGCCACAGGAGGTGGGTCTCGTAGACGAGCGGCGCGAGCCCGGAGGCGGCGACGAGGCCGTGCAGGTCGCGCCCGTAGAGCAGGTCGGGGACGCCGTGGCGCAGGATCTCGGCGCGCAGGCGGCGGGCCCGGAGCCAGACGCCGATCCCCGGTACCGAGGGCAGGGGGAGCGTGCGAATGGGGAAGCGGTTGCGGGTGCCGTAGTAGGCGTGGACGTCCTCCGCGGGGGCCGTGCCGGGCAGGGCGTACAGCGCGGTGTCGTGCCCGGCGTCGGTGAACGCGTCGCACATCCGCATCACGTGCACTCCGTTGGCATAGACGGAGGGAATGCTTCCAGAGTGCAGGTAGGCGATCCGCATGACTGGGCGACCTCCGGAGCGGGCTTGGCGGCCGCCGGCGCGAACCACCGGCCTCTCATTGCGCTCCGGGGCGCGCCGCTGCGGAAGACCGCGAACGAGCCAGCCTCGTCATCGAGCCACGCGAGGCATGCGTGCCCTACGGGTCACGCGAGCCATGCAGGCCACGCGAGTGATGCGGGCCGGCGCGCCGGACGCCCGGGCCCGCGTACGGGTGGGCCGGGGCGCCGGCGCGGCGCGGGCGTCGCCTGAGCGACACGGGAGGGCTCGCCGCAAGGCGGGCCGCCCCGGGGTCACTCGCCCCGGAAGAGCTCCAGCAGGTCCTGCCGGCCGAACACGCCCGCGGCCTCGATGGCCGAGGGCGCCCCGGCGGCCGGGTCGGCCCCGTGCGCCAGCAGCGTGCGGACGACCTCGTCCTCGCCCTTGAAGACCGCGCCCGCGAGGGGCGTCTGACCGCGGTCGTTGGCCCGGTTCGGGTCCGCGCCGCGCTCGAGGAGGGCGGTCACGGCGTCGAGGTGGCCGTGGTAGGCGGCCAGCATGACCAGGGAGTCGCCGCGGTCGTTGGTGAGGTTGGCCGGCACGCCCGCGTCCACGTAGGCGGCGAGGGTGTCGGTGTCGCCGTGGCGCGCCAGGTCGAAGACCTTGGCCGCGAGCTGGAGCACCTCGGGGTCGTGGGCGGGCTCGGTCTCGGGGGTCTGCTCGGTCATGGTCTGCGGTCCTCCGGTTGGGCGCCTGGACAGCACGCGATGTCGGTGTACTTCCCACCCTATGTACGGCCGCGGCACGGTGTCCGGCAGGCACGGACGCGCCCGTTCGGGTGAATCGGGAATCGCTCGCCCAGGAGCCGGCGCGGCTGGCCGGTTTCGCGCCCCGCGGTGCGGCCCGGAGCCGCGGTCAGGCGGTTTGCCCCTCTTTGCCCCTCCGCGGGTGAAGATCCGCTCCTTGCCGATCAAGACTTCCGGACCGTGATCGAACTGCGCTGTCCTTTTGTCGCATTAATACTTTCTGTGAGTCTTGAGGAGCTCATGGTGAACCCCTCGACCACTCAGGAGAACGTCATGATTCTGTCCATCTCCGGCGTCGTGCTGTTCGGCATCATCGTCTTCCTGTTCTTCCGCAAGGACAGCCTGAAGGCCAGCCACGCCATCGTCTGCGCCCTCTTCGGCTTCTACCTCTCCAGCACCGCCATCGCCCCCAGCATCAGAGCGGGCAGCGCGAGCCTCGCCGGGCTCCTGGGCGGCCTCAAGTTCTGACCGCCCCCCACACACGGCCACGAGCACCGGCCGCCCCGTCCGCAGGAGGAGACCGACGTGGACCCACGACAGCTCCCCCGCGGCCTGACCGACAGCCGGCGGATCGCCCGCGGGCAGGATCTCGCGCGCACGGCGGCCGACAGCGCGGCCGACATATTCCACCCGCTGATCGTCATCGCGCGCGGACTGCGCGCCCTGGCGGCCGGCGCGTGGCGCAAGTGGACGGAGACGCCGGGCGACCGGCGCGGGCCCACCCTGCTGCTGGTGGGGTCCTGCATCGCCATCGTGGCGCTCGTGCCGTACGGGCCCGCGCTCGCCGGCATCGCCCTGATGACGCTGGCGGCGTGGGCCGGGCGCGACCGCGGATCCGTGCACGAGACGGTGGTCCGCGAAGGCGAGGGCGAACGCCTCCAGGCGCTGTACGAGGCCCTGGTGCCCTACCTCTCCGTCCCGGAGGACCCGGCCCCGCTCTACGCGTACGACGGCGACCGGGAGGAGGCGTTCGCGTCCCACGCCTTCGACCACAGCGGCCGGCTGGTCTCCCTGGAGCTGCGCTACCCGGCCTACTTCACCGACGGCGAACCGGAATCCCGGGCCAGGATCGAGCAGTTGCTGCAGATGAAGGCCGGCCGCGGGCGGGAGTACCGCTTCGACTGGGACGAGGAGGCCAACCGCCTCCACCTGTACGTCCTGCCGCCGCTGCCGGCCGACGTCTTCGCCCAGCGGTTCGTGACCGCGCCCGGCGAGAGCGTCCTGGGCTTCACCGACCCCGGCGCCGTGCACCGCACCCTGCCCGTCCTCCTCGACGGCTCGGACTGCCGCGACGAGCCGCCGGTGCTGTGGCGCACCGGCCAGCGCTCCACCGAGCCGCATCTGCTGGTCCTCGGCCGGCCCGCCGCCGGGACCAGCACGCTGCTGCGCTCGCTCGCGCTCCAGGCCCTGCAGCAGGGCGACATCCTGGCCGTGGACGGCAGCGGATCCGGCGAATTCGCCTTCCTCCGCGGGCGGGACGGCGTCCTGGCCGTCGAATCGTCGCCCGCCGGCGCCCTCGCCGCCCTGGAGTGGGCCACCCACGAGACCGAACGGCGCCTCCTCACGGCCAACCACGCCCGCCGGCAGGGCCACCAGACCCCCGAGGACGTCCGCCGCCCCCTGTGGATCCTCATCGACCGGCCCACCGCGCTCAGCCACCTCGCCGCGGGCGAGGGGCGGCCCGATCCCCAGGGGCTGCTGCAGGTGCCGCTGCGGCACGGGCGGATCGCCAACGTCACCGTCGTGGTGGGCGATCACCTGGACGACGGCGCGAACACGTCCCTGCTCTCCGAGCCGGTGCTCACGCACACGCGCGCCCGCGTCGTCCTCGGCGCCGTCACCGCCGACCAGGTGCGCTCCGTGCTCGGCGCCCCGCCGCAGAGCACGCCCCCGCCGGAGGCCCCGGCCGGACGCGGCTACGCCCGCCTCGGCTCGGGCCCGGTCCACCGGATGCAGGTCCCGTCGACGCCCGACCCGTACGACGAGGACACGTCCGAACGCGAACGACAGGCGATCCTGGCACTCCTGCCGCCCCCGTCCGGCGCGACCCCCGGCCCGCCCCCGGAAGCCGGATACGCCAGGGGCGCCTACACCACCGACGACCACCCCGGCAGCGACCCGGGCCCCCTGTCGGTCCAACCCACCTAGCCCGGAGCGCGCCCCGGCTCGGCACCGCCGATCACCTCGTGGTCGGTCACTCGCCGTCGCGGCGGATTCAAATGGCCAGCCCGCCGAACGGCCACGGCAGATCCGCCCACGCTCGCGGCCTGGCGGTGCCCCGCCGAGCCTCATACCGGCCCGGCACCGCCGATCACCTCGTCGCCGGTCACTCACCGTCGCGGCGGAAGAAGGTCGCCGGCCCGCCGAGAAGGCCTCCGACCCTCAGGCTGCTCGCCCGTCCGGGATCACAGGCGCCCGCACCAGTGACTCCGCCGCGACGGCGCTCAGCCCCCCAGCCCGGCGGTGCCCCGCGCGCCTCATGCCAGGTCGGCGACGCCGGAGGCCGGGCCGGCGGACGGCCGTCCCCGGGCGGGGGCCGGGCAGGACCGGTCAGGTGCCGGCCGCCCCGCTACGCCACATACGTCCGCGGCGCCTCGACCGCCGCCGTCGCGCCGCTTGCCACCAGGCGGGCGGCCTCGGCCAGGCGGGAGGCGGCTTCCTCGGCGACGGCGCCGGTGACGGTGAACGGGAGGCGGACGTAGCCTTCGAAGGCGCCGTCGACGCCGAAGCGGGGGCCCGACGGCACGCGCACTCCGAGGCGTTCGCCGGCCTCGGCGATGCGGGAGCCGGAGAGGCCACCGGTGCGCACCCACAGCGTGAGGCCGCCGCGCGGGACGGTGAACTCCCATTCGGGCAGGTGGCGCCGGACCGCCGCGACGAGGGCGTCGCGGCTCTCGCGCGTCGTGGTCTGCCGGATGGCGACGGCGGCGTCCCAGCCCTCGGTGGTCAGCAGCCAGGTGACGGCGAGCTGTTCGAGCACGGGCGTACCGAGGTCGGCGTAGGCCCGGGCGGCGACCAGACTGCGGATCACTTCGGGCGCGGCCCGCACCCAGCCGATGCGCAGGCCGGCCCAGAAGGACTTGCTGGCGGAGCCGACGGTGATGACGGCGTTGCCGGCGGGGTCGAAGGCGCAGACGGGGCGCGGCAGTTCCAGGCCGGGTTCCAGGCAGAGGTCCGCCATGGTCTCGTCGGCGACGAGCAGGGTGCCGGCGGCGCGCGCCGCCTCGACGAGCTGCCGGCGCTGCTCCTCGGTGGCGAGGGCGCCGGTGGGGTTGTGGAAGTCGCCGATGACGTAGGCCATGCGGGGGGCGGCGTCGCGCAGCACCTGGCGCCAGGCCGGCAGGTCCCAGCCGCCGAGCCCGTCGGCCATGGCGACGGGCACCAGGCGGGCGCCGGCCTCGCGCATGAGCTGGAGGACGTTGGCGTACGAGGGCGAGTCGACGGCGACGCGCTCGCCGCGGCCGGCGAAGAGCCGGCAGATGGCGGCGACGGCCCCCATCGCCCCCGTGGTGATCATGATCTGCTCGGGCATGGTCGGCACGCCGCGGGCGGTGTAGCGGTCGGCGATGGCCTGGCGCAGGGCGGGCAGGCCGGCGGGGTAGTCGCCGTGGGTGGCCGCGTAGGGCGGGAGCTCCTCCAGGGCGCCCTGGACGGCGCGGCCGAGCCAGGGCTCGACCGCGGGCAGGGCGGCGCAGCCGAGGTCGATGACGGAGCCGGCGGCCTCGGGGGGCAGGGGGTCCAGGGCGCGGGTGGGCAGCGGGTTGCCGGCGGGCACCGCGGTCCAGCTGCCGGCGCCGCGCCGGGACTCGAGGAAGCCCTCGCTGCGCAGGGCTTCGTAGGCCGCGGCCACCGTGGTGCGGCTGACGGAGAGGGCGGCGGCCAGCTCGCGCTCGGCGGGCAGCCGGGCGGCGACGGGGACGCGGCCTTCGAGGACGAGCAGGCGGATGCCGTCCGCGAGCGAGCGGTAGGCGGGGGCGCGGCGTCCGCCGAGCGGCGTGACGGTGCCGCGCCCGCCCTGCGCCTCGCGGTCGCGCTGCGAGCCGAGGAGGCGGGCGAGCTTCTGCGCCCCCACCGAGGAAGTCCAATGACTCATCCGAATCGGTCCACCTTCCGAAGATTGGCCATGGATCTTGCGTCCACCTGTTCTCCAGACTGTCATGCGGCAGGCCACTTGCACCACTGCAAGTGGCCGCCGCTTGTACCGTCCACGCCGCCTTGAGGCGCGTGCCGAGCGTTCAGGAGGAACCGTGTCCGCATCAGGGGGACCGCCGGAGGGGTCGTCGGAAGGCGCGCCCGAATCGGAAGGCACGCCGGGAGGGGCGTCCCTCGCCCGCCGGCTGCTGCAGCTCTACGTCGGGCTCGCGCTGTACGGGGTGAGCGCGGGGCTGCAGCTGCGGGCGGGACTGGGGCTCGCACCGTGGGACGTGCTGAACCAGGGCGTCGCGGAGCACACGGGGATGTCGATCGGCACGGCGTCGATCACGATCGGCGCGCTGGTGCTGCTGCTGTGGATCCCGCTGCGGCAGCGGCCCGGCCTGGGGACGGTCTCCAACGTGCTGGTCATCGGCCTGGCCATGGACGCGACGCTGAGCCTGGTGCCCGACCCGCGGTCGCTGTGGATACGGATCCCGCTGCTGGCCTTCGCGGTGGCGCTGTGCGCGCTGGCGACCGGGCTGTACATCTCGGCCAGGTTCGGCCCGGGCCCGCGCGACGGGCTGATGACGGGGCTGCACCGGCGGACGGGCCGCTCCGTACGGCTGGTGCGCACGTGCATCGAGGTGGTCGTGCTGGCGACGGGGTTCGTGCTCGGCGGCTCGGTGGGCCTGGGAACGGTCTTCTACGCCCTGGCGATCGGCCCGCTGTCGCAGTTCTTCCTGCGCCTGTTCGCCCTTCCGGAGGCCCCCGCTCCGGCCCCCGTACACCCGGCCGGACGCGAAATTCCGGACCTGGTTTAGGCCAGGATCAAGCGGGCCGGTAGTGTACGCCTTCGACCCACCGAACGAACCGTTACTGCACGCTAAAGCGACAGAAACACAGGGTGACATCCGTTGCCAGATGTGACAAAACGGGCGTTGGTGGGTACAACAAGGGGCGGCACGACGGGCGACGCATGTCCCTCAACGGGAATCTTCACCGCCGACCGGACGTTGACCGGATGACGACGACAGCGACACCTGTCCTGTGGGCGACTAAGCCCGGGAGGCACGATTCATGAGTGAGCGAGCTCTCCGCGGCACGCGACTTGTGGTTACCAGCTACGAGACCGACCGCGGCATCGATCTGGCCCCGCGCCAGGCGGTGGAGTACGCATGCCCGAACGGCCATCGATTCGAGATGCCGTTCTCGGTAGAGGCGGAGATTCCGCCGGAGTGGGAGTGCAAGGCGTGCGGCGCCGTGGCACTCCTGGTGGACGGCGATGGTCCTGAGGAGAAGAAGGGCAAGCCTGCGCGTACGCACTGGGACATGCTCATGGAGCGGCGTACCCGCGAGGAGCTGGAGGAGGTGCTGGCCGAACGGCTGGCGGTCCTTCGCTCCGGTGCCATGAACATTGCCGTTCATCCGCGGGACACCCGCAAGTCCGCCTGACCGGCGGGAGCGATTGCAGATTGCATTGACAAGGGCCCGGGCCGCTGCGGTATCACGCAGTGGCCCGGGCCCTTGTCATGCGCCGGTGCAGCCGGTGCAGCCGGCGCGAGACCCGCTCCTGCGGGCCGACGGGCCGGCGGGCTAGCGAGGCAGCTGGGGGCCGCCGGGGCGCGGCGCCGGCGGCTCGTCGTCACGGATGACCTCGCCCTGGACGACCTTGCCGCCGGGCCCGCCCATGCCGCCCGTGCCACCCGCGCCACTCATCCCGCCCATGCCGCCCATGCCGCCGAGATCGGCGCTGCGGGCCTGCCGGAAGGCGTCCCCGAGGGTGCCGGGGGCCGCCGGGCGGTCGAGCCACCGCTCCCCCCTCTTGCGCAGCAGGGCGCGGGTGGGCGGGAAGAGGCACAGCAGCCCGGCCACGTCGGACAGGAGCCCCGGCAGGATGATCAGCAGGCCGCCGAGCATGGTGAGGGCGTTGCCGCCGCTCTCCTGGGCGCCCGGCCCGGCGGGCGCGCCGCCCGGCTGCAGGGAGACCGTCAGCCGCTTCCAGGCCCGCCGTCCCGCCCGCTTGATCACGTAGGAGCCGAGGACGACGCCGCCGGCCAGCAGGGCGAAGACGGTGAGCCCGCCGGCGGCCCCGGCCACCAGCGTGAGCAGCCAGATCTCCAGGACGGCCCAGAGGGCCACTCCCAGAGGGATGAGCCTGCGGGCGCGCCGCCGCTGCGGCGGGCGGCCGTTCATCGTCTGCTGTGCTCCGAACGTCATGCCTCAAGTGTGCCTGGCCTGCGGCGGAACCCGGGGTCGGGGCTTATGGGGCGCTTACGGCCTCACTTGCGGCCGATCGCCTTGCCGACGCGGGAGCCGACGCCCCAGGAGGTGACCCGCCACAGGGCCTCGGCGACGATGTCGCGGCTCATCTTGCTGTCGCCGAGCTCGCGCTCGACGAAGGTGATGGGGACCTCCACGACGTGGAAGCCGGCCTTGACCGCGCGCCAGGCCAGGTCGACCTGGAAGCAGTAGCCCTGGGAGGCCACGTCCTCCATGCCGAGGCCTTCCAGCGTCTCGCGCCGGAAGGCCCGGAAGCCGCCGGTGACGTCGCGGATCGGCACGTCGAGGAGCAGCCGGGAGTAGGTGGAGCCGCCGCGGGAGAGGATCTCGCGCGACTTCGGCCAGTTCACCACCCGGCCGCCGGGCACCCAGCGCGAGCCGAGCACCAGGTCGGCGCCCTTGAGCGCGGTGAGCAGGCGGGGCAGCTCCTCCGGCTGGTGGGAGCCGTCCGCGTCCATCTCGACCAGGACGCCGTAGTCGTTGTCCAGGCCCCAGCGGAAGCCCGCCAGGTAGGCGGCTCCGAGCCCCTCCTTGCCCTTGCGGTGCAGCACCTTGACGTGGTCGTCGTCGGCCGCGAGCTCGTCGGCGAGCTTGCCGGTGCCGTCGGGGCTGTTGTCGTCCGCGACGAGGACGTGCGCCTCCGGCACGGCCGCCCGCACCCGGCCGACGATGTTCTTGATGTTCTCCGCCTCGTTGTAGGTCGGGATGATCACCAAGGTCGTGCCGAGCGGACCGTATCTGCGCTGCCCGTCGTCGTTCACTGCTGGCCCCTCTTGTTCCGCTCGTCCATACGTACCCGACGGCCGATCAGGAGTGCGGCCGCACAGGACAGAAGCCCCACCATAGCGAGCGCCCATTCGGGCCCCGCACCCACACGGTCGGCGACGGTCGTCCCGTCGCGCAGCGGGATGGTGGCGCTGATGACGTCCCGGGTGAATTCCTCGCTCCGCTGCTGCACCGTGCCGTCCGGGGCGACCACGGCGCTGATGCCGCTCGTGGCGGCGGTGACGACGGCCCGGCCGTGCTCGACGGCCCGCAGCCGCGACATGGCCAGCTGCTGGTCCGGCTGGCCGGTGCGGCCGTAGGTGGCGTTGTTGGTCTGGACGACGAGGGCCCGGGCGCCGTCCTTGACGGTGTCGCGGACGATCTCGTCGTAGGCGACCTCGAAGCAGATGACGTCGCCGAGCCGGGCCGGGCCGACCTGCATCACGCCGGTGTGGTCGCCGGGGTAGAAGTCGCGCTGGACGCGCTGGAGGCGGGTGATGACCTTGCTGAGCGCGCTCCGGAAGGGCACGTACTCGCCGAACGGCACGGGGTGCTGCTTGGCGTACGAGGCGCCGGGCCCGGTCTTCGGGTCCCAGACGATGCCCTTGTTGTCGATGTAGCCGCTGCGGCCCGGGTGGTCCACCAGGGCGCCGACGAGGACCGGCACGCCTATGGCCTTCACCGCCTGGTCGATGCGGTCGTACGCCTGCGGGTACTGGAACGGGTCGAGGTCGGAGGAGTTCTCGGGCCAGATGACGAGGTCGGGCCGGGGCACCTTGCCCGCCTTGACGTCGCGGGCGAGCTGGAGGGTGGCCTCGGCGTGGTTGTCGAGGATCATCATCGGGCGGCCGAGGAAGTCCATGCCGGCGTGCTGGACGTTGCCCTGGACGAGCGCCACCTTGACCTCGTCGTCGGCCTTCGTGGGCACGGGCACGGCGTATCCGGCGAGCAGGAGGGCGGCGGCCAGCGCGAGCGCCTCGACGCCCGGGAGGGCGGCGCGGACCGTGCGGGCCCCTGCCGGGCGCAGCCGCCACAGGGCGGCCGCGGCGTACGCGAGGAGGCCGCCGGAGAGGGCGACGGCGAAGGTCACCAGCGGGGCTCCGCCGAGCGCGGCGAGCGGCGTGAAGGGCGAGCCGGTGTTGGCGAAGGCCAGCCGGCCCCAGGGGAAGCCGCCGAACGGCAGCCGGTCGCGGGCCAGCTCCTGGGCGACCCACAGGCAGGCGCCCCACAGCGGCCACGCGGGCAGCCGCGAGACGAGGGCGAGGGCCGCGCCGAGCGCGGCGACGAACAGGGCCTCGACCAGCGACAGGCCGAAGACGGCGTCGTAGCCGACCACGTGCAGCCAGCGCAGCAGCACGAAGAAGAAGGGCAGCGCGAAGGCGAAGCCGGTCCACGCCGCCTGGCGGGCCGTGCGGCCGCGGGTCAGCAGAGCCAGCGCGGCGACGGCCACGACGGACAGCGGCCAGACGTCGTACGGCGGGAAGGACAGCGCGAGCGCGACGCCGGCGAGCACGGCGGCACCGGTGCGGCGGGCCTCGCGGCGCGCGAGCCGGGCGAGGCGCACGGCGCGGCGGGGGCGCTCCTGCGGGGCGGGGGCGTCCTCCGGGGGCTCCGGCGGGCGCTCCTCGCCGGCGGGGGCGGATGCCGCGGCGGCTCCGGCGGTGGTTTCGGGACCCGGGGGCACGGGCGAGCCTTCCTGCTGACTTGCGGTGGTGTGCCCGACGGTACCTCGATCGGGGCGCCGTGCCCGCCCTGGGTGCGCGGGGAAGGCCGCGGAGGGCGGGAGGAGAGGGATGGGCCGAGGGGTGGGTCGAATGGGGGCCCGGCGTCCTTCGGGCCGACCTGGGACCCGCTGGCTGCGGGTCGACCGAGAGCCGTTGTCTACTGAACGTCCGGGCCCCACCCGGGTCGCACCTGCCGGCCCGGCAGCACCTCCCTCGCCCCCGTGCGCTGGAACCTGGCTGCCAGTGGCGGTGGCCGCTCCCCGGCGCACCGCCCCCATGGCCCAGCTGCGTTCGACGACTGTGTGGAAGTGCACCGGCCGGACGTCCTGTGGTGGACTCCGCAGAACCTACCGGCCGTCTCCCGCACCCTGTCAACACCTCTGTGACCTGGAGATATGCACCAAATCAGCAGGTCAGTACGGCGAGTGATCACGAGTGGCGACAGGCCGACGTCTCATCGTTCGGCGGTACGCGCCGGGCGCGGAGTCACTCGTTCGGCCGCTCGTAGACGGTGTGCCCGCCCACGACGGTCCGCAGGCAGACGGGGAGCGGGGTGCCGGGGGTGAGGTCCGGCAGGCCGGGAGTGCCCGAGCGCGGGTCGGTGGACCAGCTCGCCACGCGCTCGTCCGGCACCTGCACCACGAGGTCGCCGCCCTGCCAGATTGCGTAGTCGGCGGGTGCGCCGGGCACGAGGACGCCGGCGTCGTCGCGGCCGATCGCCCGCCAGCCGCCGCGCGTGTGCGCGGTGAACGCGGCCCGGACCGAGATGCGGTGCCCGGGGGTGCGGTGGAAGGCGGCGGCGCGGACGGTGCCCCACGGGTCGAGCGGGGTGACGGGGCTGTCGGAGCCGAGGGCGAGCGGGACGCCGGCGCGCAGCAGGGCCGCGTACGGGTTGAGGGTGCGGGCCCGCTCGACGCCGAGGCGCTGGGCGTACATGGCCGTGTCGCCTCCCCAGGTGGCGTCGAAGGCGGGCTGTACGGAGGCCGTGAGGGCGAACTCGGCGAAGGCCGCGATGTGCTCGGGAGTGAGCATCTCGGCGTGCTCGACGCGGTGCCGGGCGGCGCGGACGCGGGCCAGGCCCAGCTTGTCCGCGGCGGCCCGGACGCCCTCCACGACGGCGGTCAGCGCCGCGTCGCCGATGGCGTGGAAGCCGGCCTGGATGCCCGCCTCGGTGCACGCGGCGACGTGGGCGGCGACGGCCGCGGCGTCGAGGTGGGCGGCGCCGGTGCCGCCGGGCAGGTCGGCGTAGGGCTCGTGAAGGCAGGCGGTGTGCGAGCCGAGGGAGCCGTCCACGAAGAGGTCGCCGGCGGCGCCGAGCGCGCCGAGCTCGCGGATGCGGTCCGCCTCGTTCGCAGACGTGATGGCCTCCGCCCAGTAGCCGACGACGCGGGGGCCGCGCCGGCCGGCGGCCAGGCTCAGCAGCCCGGTGAGGTCGTCGGCGCTGGAGATCTGCGGACCGGCGCACTCGTGCAGGGAGCCGATGCCCAGGGAGACCGCGCGGTCGAGCGCGGCTGCCTGGGCCTCGGCGCGCTGCGCGGGGGTGACCGCGTCGTGGGCGGCGGCGCGCACGGCGTGGTGGGCCTCGCCCGTCAGCGGACCGTCGGGGTGGTACCCGCCGAGCCCGGTGAGGCCCGGCACGAGGTCGAGCAGGGCCGTGGTGACGACGGCGGAGTGGACGTCGGAGCGGGTGAGGTACAGCGGCCGGCCGCCGGTGGCCTCGTCCAGCTCGCGGCGGGCCGGGGGCCGCTGCTCGGGCCAGGCGCTGGCGTCCCAGCCGTGGCCGAGGAGGACGCGGTCGGCCGGGTGGGCGGCGGCGTGGGCCCGGATCCGGCCGAGGGCCTCGGTCAGGGAGCCGGTGCCGGTGAGGTCGAGGCCGGTGAGCGCGAGGCCGGTCGCCGTGGTGTGCACGTGTGCGTCCGTGAACGCGGGGGTGACGAGCGCGCCCTGGAGGTCGACCACGTCGTCGACGCCCTCGGCGAAGGAGTCGGCGGCGCCTTCGGAGCCGACCCAGGCGACGGCGCCGCGCTCGACGACCATGGCCGTGGCGAACGGGTCGGCGGGGCTGTGCACGTCGCCGTTGCGCAGCAGAACGGTGCGCGGGGTGTCCTGGGATGCGTGGGGCTCGGTCATGGGGATCAGTCTCTCCCCTGCCCCGCCCCGTTCCGTAACCGGGGCTCGGCCTTCGGAGCCCCGGTCACGGAACGGGGCGGGGCGTCAGCCGACGCGCGGCGGCCGCGCCTCGTACGGGGTGGACAGCACGATCGTCGTGCGCGTGGACACCCCGGCCAGCGACCGGATCCGCGCCAGCAGGTGCTCCAGCTCCAGCGGCGTGGCGACGCGCACCTTGAGGATGTAGTTCTCGTCGCCGGCCACGCTGTGGCACGCCTCGATCTCGGGGATCTCGGCGAGGCGGTCCGCGATGTCGTCGGGGGCGCTGGGGTCGAACGGCTTCACCGAGATGAACGCGGTGAGCGGCAGCCCGACCGCCTCGGGATCGACCACCGCCGCGTAACCGCGGATGACACCGCGCTGTTCGAGCCGGCGCACGCGCTGGTGCACCGCCGAGGTCGACAGGCCCGTGGCCTTCCCCAGGTCGGTGTAGCTCATCCGCCCGTCCTTGACGAGCAGTTCCACGATTTCTCTGTCCAGCTCCTCCACGCGGATCAACCTACTGGGTTCCGGCCGGAGCGGCACAGTCGACGGCTCCATGGGGGCGCATACCCAGGCACAAAGACATGTGACGAACAACACAGATATGCACCCGTGTCCTCCGTGATGTGGCGATTACCCGGCTCGCGGCGCGGGAAGTGCTTGCTGTGGCCGAGGCCGCGACGTGGCCGGCCGATCCGAGGGGGAGAAAGACTATGCCCAGCCTGGAACGCCTTAACGACGGCGACGGCAGCCCGTACGAGCCGTACGAGGTCGACACCAGCACGATGTTCCGGGTGACGTGCCCGGACTGCGCCCGCCCGATCGCCCTTCTCCCGGACGAGGACGTGCTCCCCGAGCACGCGCTGTGCCCCTCGCCGTGGAATCCCTTCGGGCTCACCGTGTGCCCCGGCTCCGGCCGCGCCATGGAAGAGGCCCCCGCCGTGGACGAGTCGCTGGACGGCCAGGAATTCGACACGGCGCTGCTGCTCACCCTGCCGGAGAGCCTGGACTGGCGCACCCAGCCGTTCTCCCACATCGGGGGCCCCGGATCCCGCCCGGTCCGCGTCCCGGAGATGCGCCGGCCGTCCTGACGGCCGAGGATTCCCGGCGGGCGGAGCGCGTGGCGCCCGCCCGCCGTTGCGGTTCGCCCGCCCGCCGTCGCGGTTCCTGCTGCTCCGGATCCCGCCGTGCCGGTGCCCGGCGCAGCGGTCCTCAGCGGCTCTCGGGGCCCGCCAGGTGACGGGCGATCACCATGCGCTGGATCTGATTGGTGCCCTCGACGATCTGCAGGACCTTGGCCTCGCGCATGTAGCGCTCGGCGGGGAAGTCCGCGGTGTAGCCGTAGCCACCGAGGAGCTGGACGGCGTCGACGGTCACCCGCATCGCCGCGTCCGTGCAGAACAGCTTGGCCATTGCCGCCTGCCGGGAGAAGGGCAGGCCGGCGTCGCGCAGCCGCGCCGCGGCGAGGTAGAGCGCGCGGCCCGCCTCGATCTGGGTGGCCATGTCGGCGAGCATGAAGCGCAGGCCCTGGAAGTCGGCGATCGGCCGGCCGAACTGCCGCCGCCCGGCGGTGAAGGCGAGCGCCTCGTCCAGCGCGGCCTGGGCGACGCCGATCGCGCAGGCGGCGATTCCCAGCCGCCCCGAGTCCAGCGCGGACAGGGCGATCGTGAAGCCCTGCCCCTCTTCGCCGATGCGGCGCGCGTCCGGCACCTGCACCCCGTCGAAGTGCAGCTGCGCGGTCGGCGAGCCCTTCATGCCCATCTTGCGCTCGGGCGGTGCGGCCGACAGCCCGGGGGCGTCGCCGGGCACGAGGAAGGCGGTGATGCCGTGGGCGCCCTCGCCCCCCGTGCGCGCCAGGACGGTGTAGAAGTCGGCGACGCCGCCGTGGGTGATCCACGCCTTGGTGCCCTCGAGGGTCCAGGTGTCGCCGTCGCGGGTGGCGCGGGTGCGCAGTGAGGCGGCGTCGGAGCCGGAGGAGGGCTCGGAGAGGCAGTACGCCCCGAGGAGGCCGCCGCCGAGCATGCCGGGCAGGTGCTCGGCCTGCTGCTCCTTGCTGCCGAAGCCGGCGAGGGCGTGGCAGGCGAGGGTGTGCACGCTGACGCCCAGGCCCACGGTGAGGCGGGCCGCCGCGAGCTCCTCCAGGACCTGGAGGTAGACCTCGTAGGGCTGGTCGCCGCCGCCGAACTCCTCGGCGTAGGGGAGGGCGAGCAGGCCCGAGGCGGACAGCAGCCGGAAGACCTCGCGGGGGAAGCGCCCGGCTTCCTCCTCCCCGGCCGCGGCGGGCTCGATCTCCCGCTGCACCAGGTCGC
The DNA here is from genome assembly GCF_042657885.1 of Streptomyces aureoversilis. NCBI lineage: Bacteria > Bacillati > Actinomycetota > Actinomycetes > Kitasatosporales > Streptomycetaceae > Streptomyces > Streptomyces aureoversilis. The sequence goes on along the minus strand of NZ_JBHSKJ010000020.1, from coordinate 86,223 downwards.
GTACGAGCGCGAGCAGGTCGCGGGACTCCTCGGTGGGCAGCTGACGCTCCACCGGCTGGGGGCCGTGGTCGGTCATGGCGGCGCTCTCCTCCCTGTCAGGGCGCTGCGACGACGGGCGCGCAAGGGTGTGGCGCCGCCGTCGGTGATCCCCCAGCCGATGATTCCGCGCCGGGTCGCGACACGGGATGACCTGCGGCTGTGGCGGCTTGGAGTATGCCCGATCGGCGGGCGGACGTCACGGGTTGACAAGTCGTGCACCAGGGACAACGCGCTCCTGACGGAGTCGTGAACGGGGTTGGTCCAAACCATTGACCGCACTGGTCTAGTCCTTCTATGGTCCTGCCACCGCTCAGCGCGTGCATGCCAATCGCTGCGGCGGCTGAACGCAGGCACAAGTGCAGGTCACCCCCCGAGAGCTCTCCCCACCCCACCGAGGAGAACCCCATGCCCGCACGATCCCGCACCTCCCGCAGACCGCTCACCCTCAGCTCGGCCCGCACCCTCCTGGCCGCCTTCGCCGCCGCCGGGGCCCTGATCACCACCACGGTCCTCGGCGGACCGGCGTCCGCGTCGCCCACCGCCGCGGGTCCCGACGACACCGCCGCCGGCGGCAAGGTGGTCGGCTACTTCACCAACTGGGGCGTGTACGACCGCAATTACCACGTCAAGAACATCGAGACGTCCGGGTCGGCCGCCAAACTCACCCACATCAACTACGCCTTCGGCAACGTCACCAACGGAAAGTGCACCATCGGGGACGCCTACGCCGACTACGACAAGGCCTACGACGCGGCCGGCAGCGTCGACGGCAAGGCCGACACCTGGGACGACGGCGCCCTGCGCGGCAACTTCAACCAGCTGCGCAAGCTCAAGAAGCTGCACCCGAACCTCAAGGTGGTCTGGTCCTTCGGCGGCTGGACCTGGTCGGGCGGCTTCGGCGAGGCGGCCAGGAACCCCGCCGCGTTCGCCGAGTCCTGTTACGGCCTCGTCGAGGACCCGCGCTGGGCCGACGTGTTCGACGGCATCGACATCGACTGGGAGTACCCCAACGCCTGCGGCCTGACCTGTGACACGAGCGGCCGCGAGGGGTTCGTGAAGCTGATGGCCGCGCTGCGCGCGAAGTTCGGCACGCGCAACCTGGTCACCGCAGCCATCACCGCCGACGCGTCGAACGGCGGCAAGATCGACGCCGTGGACTACGCGGGCGCCGCCCGCTACGTCGACTGGTACAACCCCATGACCTACGACTACTTCGGCGCCTGGGAGGCGAAGGGACCGACGGCCCCGCACTCCCCGCTGACCTCCTACAGCGGCATCCCCAAGGCCGGCTTCAACACCGACGCCACGATCACCAAGCTCAAGGCGCTCGGCGTCCCCTCCTCCAAGCTCCTGCTCGGCCTCGGCTTCTACGGCCGCGGCTGGACGGGCGTGACGCAGTCCGGCCCGGGCGGTACGGCGACCGGCCCGGCCAAGGGCACCTACGAGGGCGGCTTCGAGGACTACAAGGTCCTGAAGACCAAGTGCCCGGCCAACGGCACGGTGGGGGGCACGGCCTACGCCAAGTGCGGCAGCGACTGGTGGAGCTACGACACCCCGTCGACGATCGCCGGGAAGATGGCGTACAAGAACCAGCAGGGGCTGGGCGGCACCTTCTTCTGGGAGCTGAGCGGCGATACGGCGAACGGTGAGCTGATCAAGGCCATCCGCTGACGCCGGATCCCCACGAACCCGCGGTCCGCCCTCTCTCCTCCCGTGAGGGCGGACCGCGCTCCCGCGCCCGGACCGGACGACGGAGGGCCACCGGCTGCGGTAGGCGCCGGACGGCTCACCGGAGGAACGTCAGCACCTGCTGTGACACGGTGTCGTCGGTGAGCAGGTCGTTGTGCTTGAGGCAGCCGGCCACTTGATGGTTGTCCGCCCCGTCGAGGGGCGTGCTCGACACGGGCGCGATCTGCTCGTCGCACGACGACCACCACGTGGCGTGGCGCGTGGGGCCGGGGGTCTCGTCGCCCGCGTTGAGGTGCGACAGGACGTAGGACCTCGGCGTCATGTCCTTGCAGCCCTGGTCCCACAGCGCGCACAGATAGGCCAGGCTCGTCCCGTGGTTGGGGCCGCCGAGCGAGACCCAGTGCGCGACCTTGCCCGTACCGCCGCCGAACGCGAGGTACCAGCGCGTGGGCAGCGCGCCCAGGCTGTGGGTGACGACGTCGACCCGCGCCGCGCCGGTCCGGGCCAGCACGCCGTCGACGTAGGCGGCGAACTCCCCGGCGAGGACTTCGTTCGACGACTTGCCCGTGTCGTACGACCAGGCGTACAGCCGCTCCCGCGGATACCCGGCGGCGGCGAAGTCGTCCTGCATCCCGCCCCACACCCCGGGCCCGGCGTTCCGACCGTGCACGAAGACCACCGGGTTCGGCGGGGGCTCGTCGTGGGCGGGGGCGGGGGCGGCTCCGAGGGCGCCCGCGCCCAGGACGACCGCCAGCAGGAACAGAGCGAGCCGACGCATGGGGCCACCTCTCCACCGGACCGGACGGAAGCGGCACTATGGCAGATCCGGCCCGTACCCGGAACCCCTCGCGCACCACCCGCGCCAGGCACCCTGCCCCCCTGCCCGGGCACGGACGCACGACCGGCGATCACATGGACGAGACTCCCGCACTACGCTGAGGCGGACCGGGCCCGTACCTGCGTGTCCACGCGTCAGCAGGCCTGTGCACCGGTGTACTTGCATGTCCTTGCGACGAGGAGCCACCGCACATGACCGTCCCGCTCGACCTGGACTTCTTCCGCCGCTTCCTCGACCGCGCCACGCGCGTGATCGTCGCGGAGTCCGCGCGCCTGACCGAACTCGACGCCGCCATCGGCGACGCCGACCACGGCGCCAACCTCAAGCGCGGGTTCACCTCCGCCGCCGAGGCGGTGGCCGCGGAGCCGCCGGCCACGCCGGGGGCGCTGCTGACGGCCGTCGGCGTGCACCTGACGAACACCGTGGGCGGCGCGTCCGGGCCGTTGTTCGGGACCGTGCTGCGGCGGATGGGCAAGATCCTGGGCGAGGACCCCGTCGTCGAGCCGGAGGCGCTGGGGCGGGCGCTGGGGGCGGCCGTGGCGAGCGTGCGGCGGCTCGGGGACGCGGCTCCCGGCGACAAGACGATGGTCGACGCCCTCCAGCCGGCCGCCGACGCCTACGTGGCCGCCCTGCCGCAGGGCGTCGTGGCCGCGCTGGACGCCGCGGCGCGGGCGGCCCGCGAGGGCGCCGAGGCGACGATCCCGCTGCAGGCCCGCCGTGGACGGGCCAGCTATCTGGGCGAGCGCAGCATCGGCCACCAGGACCCGGGCGCCACGTCGTCGGCGCTGCTGGTGACCGCGCTGTACGAGGCCACCGACCCGGAGCTGTGCGCGGCGCCGCCGGTGCGGGAGGCGGAGGAGGCGGAGGAGACCGGGGAGACCGGGGAAGCGGCGGCTGCCGAGGAGGCCGCGCCGGCGGGCCGGGTCGGCATCGTGCTCGTCTCGCACAGCCGCGAGGTGGCCGCCTCGACGGCCGCGCTGGCGGAGGCCCTGGTCGGCACGGGCGACCCGGCTCCGGCCGCGCCGGCCGGCGGGCTGCCCGACGGGTCCGTGGGCACGAGCGCCGAGCTGGTGCGGCGGGCGGTCGCGGCGGCGGACCGGGGCGCGGGCGTGGTGGTCTTCTGCGACATGGGCAGCGCGGTGCTCACGGTGAAGGCTCTGCTCGCCGAGGGCTTCGGCGGTACCGACGTGCGCATCGCCGACGCGCCGTTCGTGGAGGGCGCGGTGACCGGTCTGGTGACGGCGTCGGCCGGCGGCGACCTCGCCGCCGTGCTCGCCGCGGCCGACGACGCCCGCACATACCGCAAACTCTGAGTCAAGAGGCGGCGGCACCAAGATCGCATCGATGGTCGGGGGGCACCACCCGTGCCAGGGTGTAATGGCACAAATGCCCCTATGAGCCTCGTTCCGGCGTGGAGGTCCCGCCAGGTGTCGTCGTCGCGCAGACTGCCCTTCGCGTTCGTCCTGGCCTACCTGGCGGGCATCGTGTGCGTCGACCTGATGACGCCGTCGAACCTGCGCCTCGACGTCTTCGCGGCCCTGGCCCCGATGACGGCCGCGGCGCTGTGCACGTACCGGCAGACGGTGTTCGTGGGCGTCGTCGACTTCTGCCTGATGGTGGCGCACCACGGCGTGGCCGACAGCGAGGTGGCGGTCAACCGGGTCGGCTCGTTCGTCGGCAACGCGCTGATGGTGGGCGCGAGCATCGCCGTGGCCCGGCTGCGGCGCGACGGCGACGCCCTGCTGGAGCGCGTACGGGCCACCGGCGAGGCCGCGCAGCGGGCGCTGCTGCGGCCGCTGCCGCTGCGGACGCGCAGTGTGGTCGTGGACGGCTTCTACGTCTCCTCGCATCGGGAAGCCCTCGTCGGCGGCGACCTGTACGAGGTGGTCGACACGCCGTACGGGACGCGCGTGCTGATCGGCGACGTGCGCGGCAAGGGCCTCGGCACGCTGGGCGCGGGGGCGGCGGTGCTGACCGCCTTCCGGGAGGCGGCCTACCACCGGCGCGACCTGGAGAGCTCGGTGCGGGCGATGGAACAGGGGCTGTACCGCTACCACCGGTCCGCGGAGTACCAGGCCCGGCTGCAGCCCGGCGGACACGGCGGGCACGGAGGGCGGCCGGAGGACGCGCGGATGCGGGCCGCCGAGGAGTTCGTCACGGCGCTGGTCTTCGGCACCGAAGAGGGCTCCGAACAGCCCGGTGCGAGCGGCCCGGTGCCCGTCACGTTCGTGGACTGCGGGCACGTGGCGCCGTTCCTGATCGACGCGCAGGGCGGCGCCCGCGAACTGGAACCGGCCGACGCGGGACTGCCCCTGGGCCTCGGCGACCTGGCCGCCTCGCCCCGGACGGTCCGGCGCGTCGCCCTGCCGCCCGGCTGCCGGGTGCTGACCTGCACCGACGGGGTGACCGAGGCCCGGTCACCCGACGGCGGCTTCTACCCCCTGGCCGAACGGCTGGACGCGTGGGCCGCCCTGCCCACGCCCGAACTGCTGGGCAGGCTGCGCGCCGACCTCGACGCGCACACCGGCGGGCGGCTGCAGGACGACGTGGCGGTGCTGGTGCTGGAACGGGCGTCGGAGTACCACGGCACGCACGAGGCGGCTTGCCCGGAGGGGGCGGCGCAGGGGACGGCGCAAGGGACGGCGGAAGGGGTCCCGGTGACGTAGGCCGGGGTCCCGGTGCCCCCCGTGGCGCTCCCGCCCCGTCAGCGGTCGAAGAGCTCGAAGGAGACGCCCGGCCGGCCGCCGAACCGTGCCGCGACGCCCTGCATGCTGCCCTCCAGGAACGTGCGGCAGTACGTCTCCGGGTCCTCCTTCGTCAGCGCCTCGATGTACGTGCGGTGGCAGAGGAGGGACGCGACGGCCCGGTCGAGGCCGCTGCTCGCGTCGACGGCGTGGGTGGGCCGCGGGGAGCCGGCGACCGCCACGTAGCGCACGCCGTCCCAGGGCAGGAGCCCCTCCTCGGCGAGGTCGGGGAAGATCCAGCGGTTGCCCGCGTCGGCGACGGCGTCGAGGACGGCCCGGCCGACGTTGCGGTGGTCGGGGGTGTTCCAGAAGACGGAGTCGCCCCAGGACCAGGTGTCGTGGTGGTTGAGCGTCAGGACGAGCTCGGGGCGGTGGCGGCGGATGGCGGCGGCGAAGTCGCGGCGCAGGGCCGTGCCGTATTCGATGACGCCGTCCGGGTGGCCGAGGAACTCGACGGTCTCCACGCCCACGGCGGCCGCGCCGGCCCGCTGCTCGCGCTCGCGCAGCGGCCCGGCCTCGGCGGGGGCGAGGGTGTCGATGCCGGCCTCGCCGACGCTGGCCAGCAGGTAGACGCACTCGCGCCCGTCGTCCAGCCAGGTGGCGACGGCGGCGGAGGCGCCGTACTCGAGGTCGTCGGGGTGGGCGACGATCGCGAGGGCGCGCCGCCAGTCGGTGGGCATCTCCTTCAGCTGGTCGCGGGCCTGCGGCTGCGCGTCGGGCCCCCCGGACGCGGCCGTCGCCGCATCCGTCACATCCGCCGCCGCGCCGGTCGTCGCGCCGGCCGTCGCATCCGTCGTATTCGTCGCATCCGCCATCACGGTCTCCTTCACCTGCCGGATCCGTCCCCGCCCGCGCGCCGCGTGTCGTCGGCGGGGCGTTCGGTGCAGCCTACGTCGCACTTCTTCGCGACACGCGGGAACCCGGCGGGCCTGCGGTCCGACTACCTGATCCGGACCCGCACCGGCGGGCCCGTGGCGAACCGAAATTCCTGGAGTTGTCTGATGCGCCCTCGTGCGTGGTGCGGTGTACTGGCCGCTGTGGCCCTGTCGGCGACGGCCTGCGGCGGCGGTGGCGGTGAGGCGAAGAAGTCCGACGACGCCGCGGCCGGCGCGCGGTCCGGATTCCCGGTGAGCGTCACGGACTGCATGGGCGCGAAGACCACCTTCGAGTCGGCGCCGAAGCGGATCGTCACGAGCAACGCCGCGGGCCTGGAGCTCCTGATGTGGCTGGGCGCGGGCGACAAGGTGGCCGGCACGGGCTTCCCGCCCGGCAAGGGCGCCATGCCGGGGCAGTACGCGGACCGCGCGGCGAAGGTGCCGGTGCTGGGGAAGACGGTGATCCCCAAGGAGAAGCTGCTGGGCTCGGGCGCGGACCTGTACGTCGACGCCTTCTCGTCCATGAAGAACATGGGCAAGATGGGTGACGCGCCGACGGCCAAGGAGTTCGAGACCGCCGGGATCAAGCACGTCTTCCTGAAGTCGACGGCCTGTGTCGCGATGAGCAAGGCGCCGCGTACGGACCTGTCGGGCGTCGAGGCGGACATCGAGGAGCTGGGCAAGGTCACCGGCACCTCCGCGCGCGCCGCCGAGCTCGTCCAGGAGATGCGCAAGAAGACGGGCGCGGTGCAGGACGCCCTCAGGGACGTCCCGAAGGACAAGCGCCCGTCGTACTTCTTCTTCGACTACGACGCGGGCACCAAGCAGCCGATGGCCGTGTGCAACCGGCAGGTGGCCAACGCCGTGATCGGCATGGCCGGCGGCCGTAACGTCTTCGACGGCTGCGACGGCGACTTCAAGCCCGTGGGCTGGGAGGACGTCGTCGCAAAGAACCCGGACTGGATCCAGCTGGGCGTCCGCAACCGGGGCAGCGAGGAGGCGAACGCCAAGGCGTTCGACGAGGCCGCGGAGTTCCTGAAGAACTTCCCCGCCACCAAGGACCTCACGGCCGTCAAGGAGGGCCGCTTCCTGCGCATCGGCTCGGAGCGCACCACGATCGGGGGCGTGCGCAGCGCGGACACCGTGCGCGAGATCGCGCACACGCTGCACCCGGACCGGGTCAAGTAGATGGGTCCGGTGGGGGCGCCCGCCGCGGTCACCGCGGAACGGGCGGAGGAGCGCGAGCCGGGGGCGCGGGCGCCGTGGGTGGCGGCGGCGCTCGCCGCGGCCCTGCTCGTCGCGCTGACCGCGTCGGTGTGCCTGGGCTCCTCGGACGTGCCGCTCGGCGAGGTGTGGTCCTCGGTCACGCGCGGCATCAGCGGGCAGGAGCCGGTGCCGGGCACCCGGGATCTGATCGTGTGGCAGCTGCGGGTGCCGCGGGCGCTGCTCGCGGCCGTGGTGGGCGCCGGCCTGGGCCTGGTCGGCACGGCCGTCCAGGCCCTCGTCCGCAATCCGCTCGCGGACCCGTACCTGCTGGGCATCTCCAGCGGGGCCTCGCTCGGCGCGGTCGCGGCGATCGTGCTGGGGGCGGGTGCGGGCGGGCTGCTCGGACTGGGGCTGTCGGCGGCGGCGTTCGCCGGTGCGCTCGCGTCGTTCGCGCTGGTGTGGGCGATGGCCCGGCGCGGGGGCGGCTTCTCGCCGCTGCGGCTGGTGCTCGCGGGGGTGGGGATCGGGCAGTTCCTGTCCGGCTTCACGCACTACCTGGTGCTGCAGGCGGGCGACGACCAGCAGACGCACGGCGTGCTGTTCTGGCTGATGGGCTCGCTCGGCGGTGCCCAGTGGACGACGCTCGGCGTGCCCGCGGCGGCGGTGGCCCTGGGCCTCGCCGCGCTGCTCGCGCGCGCCCGTGCGCTCGACGCCGTGCTGATGGGCGACGAGACCGCGGCCGGGCTGGGCGTGGACGTCACGCGGCTGCGGCGCGAGCTGTTCGTGGTGACGAGCGTCCTCACCGGCGTGCTGGTGTCGGTCTCCGGGGCGATCGGCTTCGTGGGGCTGATGGTGCCGCACGTGTGCCGGATGGTCGTGGGCGGCGCGCACCGCGTGCTGCTGCCGGTGGCGGCGCTGTTCGGCGCCGTCCTGCTCGTCGTGGTCGACCTGGTGGCCCGTACGGCGCTGCCGGACCAGGAGCTGCCGGTGGGCGTGGTCACGGCGCTGATCGGTGCCCCGACGCTGCTGTACCTGCTGGACCGCCGCCTGGAGAGGGGCTAGGGAGATGCGGATCGCCATCGAGGACCTCGACGTGGCGCTGTCGGGCCGGACGATCGTCTCCGGGGTGCACCTCGTCGCGGAGGACGGGGAGATCGCCGGGCTCGTCGGGCCCAACGGCAGCGGCAAGTCGACGGTCCTGCGCACCGTCTACCGCTATCTGCGGCCGCACGCCGGCCGCGTGCTGGTCGGCGGTACGGACATCAGGTCGCTGACCGCCCCCGAGGCGGCACGGCGGGTGGCCGCGCTCCCGCAGGAGCGCGGCAGCGACTTCGAACTGTCGGTACGGGCGGTCGTGGCCATGGGCCGCACCCCGTACAAGCGGGCGTTCGCGGGCGACGACCCCGCCGACAAGGACATCGTGGCCGCTGCCCTGGCGGGCGTGGGCCTCGCCGGGGCGGAGAAGCGGCGCTTCTCCGCCCTGTCGGGAGGCGAACGGCAGCGGGTGCTGCTGGCCCGGGCGCTGGCCCAGGATCCGGAGGCCCTCGTCCTGGACGAGCCGACGAACCACCTGGACGTCCTGCACCAGGTGGAACTCCTGGCCCTGCTGCGGGCGCAGCGCCGCACGACGCTGCTGTCCCTGCACGACCTGAACGCGGCGGCGTCCCTGTGCGACCGCCTCCACGTCCTCCACGAGGGCCACGTGGTGGCCTCGGGCCCGCCGCGCGACGTCCTCACCCCGGAGCTGCTGGCGGACGTCTTCGGCGTCCGGGCGGCGATCATCGACCACCCGTTGACGGGCGACCCCCTGATCGCCTTCGACCACAGGTCACCGGCGGCGGCGCCGGCGCTGCCCCGGCCGGCGGAGGCGCTGACGGCGGACGGCTAGCCGGCCGGTGCGGTGGCTGCAGGGCGCTTGGTGCGGGTGCGCTGAGTGCGGGACGTGGGTCAGCGTGTGCTGCAGGCGCCCCTACTGCAGGGCGTGGACCGGCGCGGCGCGCTTCCTGCCGACCGCCGACTAGCGCGCCGCGGCCGCCGCCGCCCGCACCACGGCTTCGGCGAGCCGGTGGTTCTCCAGGCCCGCGCCGAACCCCGACGGGAAGGCGAAGCGGCGGCGCGTGTACGCGTAGGCCACGCCGCTGTCCGGGTCCGCGAAGCCGAGCGAGCCGGCCGCGCCGCTGTGGCCGAAGGCGTCCGGGCCGAGGAAGGGGTAGCGGCCGCTCAGCTCCTCGAAGCCCAGGCCGAAGACGTCCTCGTTGCCGGTGACCTGGTCGGTCCCGCGGTACTGGACGCGGGCGAACTCGGTGACGGTCTCCGGCTTCAGCAGCGGGGCCCGGCCGTCCACCTCGCTGATAGCCGCCGCGTACATCCCGGCCACGCCCCGTGCGGTGCCGACCCCACCGGCCGAGGCGGGGCCCAGGGCCCGGACGGCACGGGTGTTGGCGAGGGCCACGAGGTCGGTCGGCGGGGTCGCGTTCTGGTTGAAGGCGATGCCCTTGACGCTGTCCGGGGCCGGCGCGCCGGCCGCGAGCCGCTCGGACTCCTCCGCGGTGGGCAGCAGCGGGAGCACGTCCGCGTAGCGCGCTTCGAGTGCCTCGGGCAGTCCCAGGTGGAAGTCGAGCCCGTACGGCGCCCGGATCCTCTCCTCGTAGATCTCCTGGATCGACCGGCCGGTCACCCGCCGCACGACCTCGCCCGTCAGGGCGCCGATCACGAAGGCGTGATAGCCGTACGCCGTTCCCGGCTCCCAGAAGGGCCGCTGCGCGGCGAGCCGCGCGGCCGCCAGCCGGTCGTCGGCCAGCTCCTCGGTGGTGAAGCCGCCGTCGACCCCGACGACTCCGGAGCGGTGCGCGAGCAGCTCGCGCAGCGTGAGCCGGCCCTTGCCCTCCGCCGCGAACTCCGGCCAGTACGCGGCCACTTCGCGGTCCAGGTCGAGGACGCCGTCCTGCACCAGGAGCGCGACCACGAGGTGGGCGGCACCCTTGGTGATGGAGTAGAGGCCGGTCAGCGTGTCCGCCGTGGTGCCGGGGCCGCCCCACAGGTCGGCCACCCGGCGGCCGTTGACGTGCACCACGAGCTGCGCCTCGGGCGCGTCCCGCTCCCCGCCGAGCACCGCGGCGAACGCCTCCCGCACGCCCTCGAACCCCTCCGCGACGGTCCCCTGTACCTGGCCGTTGTCGCGCGCCATGGTCTGCCCCCTGTTGTCGATCACGTGCTGGTCGAAGATCACAACAGCCGTACGAGGGTGGGCATTCCCGGGGGAAGCGTCGCTTTCGGGACCGCGGGGTGGCCAGCTGCCGCACAGCCGCAGCCACCCGTACCGCCTCCCCCTACCCCCACTCCTCGAAGTGGCTCGGGCGCCCCGCGCGGAGGACGAGGCGCCCCCGCGTCTCCGCCTCCGCCCGGTGCATGAGCCGCGCCTCTCCCCCGCGCCCCCGCAGGACGGCGGCATGCCAGGGCGTGGCCCACGCGTCGGCCGCGTCCAGCAGCCGGATGCCGAACTTCTCCGCGCCCGGCCGCTGGGGATGAATGGACAGCCGTACGGACCTGGGGTGGCAGTCGGCGATGAGGTCGCCCCAGGCGCGGCTGCGCGCGATGACCCCGTAGGCGCGGGTCCGGCATTCGCGCTGCAGCGCGGACCGCGTGCCGTCGAAGTCCGCGGTGTCCTCGACGAGGAAGCGGGTGATGCCGCGGTAGAGGCGCGCCGTCTCCTCGTCGCTGCGGACGAGGGCCCGCAGCTCCTCCACCGAGGGCGCGTAGGCCTCGGTCACGAGCCTGCGCTTGGTGTCGTGGTCGAGGTCCCCGTGGACGTCGCGCAGGTCGAAGGTGTCGAGGCGGCCGAGCCCCTCCCCGGCGATCAGGTCGCGGAGCGCGTCGCCGTAGGCGTCGATGTGCTCGTCCGGTACGTGGATGAGGTCCCCGAAGATGTGCCCGTCGGAGCAGATGAGGATGCGCGCGCCGGGTGCGTAGACCGCGCCGATGCGCGAGCAGAGCCGGTCGAGGAAGGCGAGGGAGAGCCGCTCGCCCTCGTCGGGGAGGTGGCCGAGGACCTTGGCGGGGTTGGGCGACTTGCAGGGGAACCCGGGGAGGGTGAAGAGGACGGGCTCGCCGGCGTCCGTGAACTGCCGTATCTGGCGCAGTTGCTCGGGAAAGCCGGCGGGGTCCGCGGACCCGGCGCCGGTGGTGCGGTGGTACGGCAGGAGGAGGCGGAGGATGCGCGCCTCGACGGACGAGGCGGATGTGTCAGGTGCCGGAGCGGGGGTCACGGGAACGGGAGAGGTCAGCGTGGCGTGGGACATGCGGCACTCACCCACGGCCCATGGGGCAGACGGCGGCCCGGTCGAAGGAGACCGGCAGTGCAGAGGTGCCGCGGCCGAGGACGGCCGGGATCCAGGGGAGTTCCCCGTCGGGCACGGCGAGCCGCAGGCCGGGCAGCCGGGCGAGCAAGGTGCCGAGGGCCACCTGGAGTTCGATGCGGGCGAGGGCCGCGCCGGGGCAGAAGTGGATGCCGTGGCCGAAGGCCAGGTGGGGTCCCTGGGCCCGGTCGAGGTCGAGCGTGTCGGGGTCGGGGAAGCGCTCGGGGTCGCGGTTGGCGGCGCAGAGGGAGACGATCACGGAGTCGCCGGCGGGCACGCGCGTGCCGTGCAGGTCGGCGTCCTCGGCGAGGAAGCGCCAGGTCGTCAGCTCGAAGGCGCTGTCGAGGCGCATGAGTTCCTCGACGGCGGCGGGCATGAGGTCCGGCTCGTCCCGCAGCCGCGCCAGGGCCTCGGGGTGGCGGAGCAGGTTCACCATGGCGGTGGTGATCTGGTTGGTGACGGGCTCCTGGCCGGCGACCAGCAGCTGGAAGATCATGGAGTCGAGCTCCTCCGGGGTCAGTTCGCCCGCGTCGCGGGCGGTGACCAGGCGGCTGAGCAGCCCGTCGCCGGACGCCTGTCGCCGGTCCTCGACGACCTCGGCGATGTAGCCCTGGAGTTCGCGCAGCAGCGCCTCGTAGGCCGGCCGTCCCGGGTCCGTGGGCCCGACGGGCGCGACGACCTTGCCCCACTCGCGGCGGAAGCGCCGGGCCAGGTACGGCGGCAGGCCGATGACCTCGGCGAGCACCTGGAAGGGGAAGCGGGCGGCGAAGCACTGCACGAGGTCGGCGGAGTCCGCGTCCCCGTCCGCCGGCATCGCGTCCACGAGCGCGTCGGCCATCTCCTGGAAGCGCGCCCGCATCCCCTCGACGCGCCGCGGCGCGAACGCGTCGGTCACCAGGCGGCGCATCGCCGTGTGCTTGGGCGGGTCCTGGTGGAGGAGGTGGACCTGCAGTTGCGAGTGCTGCGGCTCGGGCATGATCGAGGCGCGGGCGCGCCAGCGGTCGTTGCCGCGGTCGTGGTTCTTGCCGAGCCGGGGGTCGGCGAGGGTCTTCTGGGCGGCCTCGTGCCCGGTGACCAGCCAGGCGGTGACCCCGCTGGGGAACAGGACCCGGTGGATCGGGCCCGCCTCCCGCATCCGCGCGTACAGCGGGTACGGGTCCCGCTTGTACTCGGGCCCGTAGAGGGGGACGGGGTCGGGCAGCTCGGTCGGCTCGGGCTGGGACACGGTGAGGGCTCCTCGCGAAGTCGTGGACCCCTGAGAAGTCGGACGGGCGGCGGGGTGAGTTCCCGCCGGTCGGGGGGTTGTTCGCACAGGTTTACGGGCGCCTCTGCCGCACGGGTTCTCTATCTCCAGGTAGTCGGCCGGCGAGGGGTTCTGGTTCCCGCGGACACAAGGGACAATCCTCACGCGCCGGGAGCGGGCGGAAGGCGGCTGAACCGGCTGTGCAGCGTGCCACGATGCGGAGATGACCGCTCGTCGCTCCCCCTCTCCATCCGGAAGCCCATCCGGAACTCCGTCCGGAAGTCCGTACGGCAGCCCGTACGCGACCCTGATCGGTTTCGTCCTGCTCCTTGCCGCACTCTTCGGCGTCGCGTACGCCGTCGGCACGGCAGCCGGCCCGGCGGCTCCGGGGATACACCGCACCGGTGGATCCGGGTCGGGCTCGGGGTCGGGGTCCGGTGGAGGGATGGGCGGCATGGATGGCATGCACGGCATGAACGGTATGAACGGCATGGGTGGGCGATGAGCTCGACGACCGGCGCCGCGGCCGACACCGGCACCGCGGAGAACGCGGAGAACGCGGAGAACGCGGAGAACGCGACCACCGAACTCATCGTCGGCGGCATGACCTGCGCCGCCTGCGTGGCGCGCGTGGAGAAGAAGCTCGGCAGGCTGGACGGCGTGAGCGCGACCGTCAACCTGGCCACCGGCCGGGCCCGCGTCTCCCACCCCGCCGGGGTCACCCCCGCCGAGCTGATGGCGGTCGTCGAGGGCGCCGGCTTCACGGCGGCGCTGCCCGATCCCGCCCCCGCGCCGGGTTCCGGGGGAGGCAAGGAGAGCGCGGCAGGCGAGGAGGGCGGGGCGGCGGCCACGGGCGCCCTGACCCGGCTGCTGATCACGGCCGTGCTGTCCGTCCCCGTACTGGTGCTGTCCATGGCCCCCGGCCTGCAGTTCCGCAACTGGCAGTGGCTGTGCTTCGTGCTCGCGACGCCGGTCGCCGTCTGGGGCGCGTGGCCCTTCCACGAGCGCGCCCTGCGCGGGCTGCGGCACTCCGCCGCGACCATGGACACGCTCGTCTCGCTCGGCGTCATCGCCTCCTACTCCTGGTCCGCGTACGCCCTGTTCTTCGGCGGGGCCGGACGGCCGGACATGAGGATGCCGTTCACGCTGGTGCCGTCGATGACGGTCGGCACGGCGGACGTCTACCTCGAAGCGGTCGTGGGCGTTCCCCTGTTCGTGCTGATCGGCAGGCTGCTGGAGGCCCGGGCCCGGCACAGCACGGGCTCCGCGCTACGGGCCCTCGCCTCGCTCGCCGCGAAGGACGTGCTCGTGCGGGCGGCGGACGGTACGGAGCGCCGGGTGCCCATCGAGCAGCTGCGCGTCGGCGACCGCTTCGTCGTGCGCCCCGGTGAGCGTGTCGCGACCGACGGCGTCGTCGTCGCGGGCAGTTCGGCGCTGGACCTGTCGCTGGTCACGGGCGAGAGCGCGCCCGTGGAGGCCGGGCCGGGCACGTCCGTCGTCGGCGGCGCCGTCAACTCCGGCGGGCTGCTGGAGGTACGGGCCGAGGCCGTCGGCGCCGACACCCGGATCGCCCGGATCGCCAAGCTGGTGGAGGAGGCGCAGGCGGGCAAGGCGAAGGCGCAGCGCGTGGCCGACGCCGTCGCCGGGGTCTTCGTCCCGGCCGTGCTGGCCGTCGCCGTGACGGTCCTCGGCTTCTGGCTCGGCGCGGGCGCCTCGACGCAGGCGGCCGTCACCGCCGCGGTGGCCGTCCTCGTCGTCGCCTGCCCCTGCGCGCTCGGCCTGGCCACGCCCACGGCCCTGCTGGCGGCCACGGGCCGCGGCGCCGGCCTGGGCATCCTGGTCGGCGGGCCGCAGGCGCTGGAGGGGCTGCGGCGCGTGGACACGGTCGTCCTGGACAAGACCGGCACCCTGACGACGGGTTCGATGACGGTGACGGGCGTGACGGCCCGCCCCGACGGCATCGGCGAGACCGCGGCACTGCGACTGGCCGCGGCGGCGGAGCAGGGGTCGGAGCATCCGGTGGGCCGGGCGGTTTGCGCGTATGCGCGGGGTGCGGCGGGGACGCGGGCGTCCGCTGCCGCGGCAGCGGCTTCGGAGCCCGCGGCATCGGCGGCGGCCGAGACGCCGCGGGCGAAGGCCCCAGGAGCGGGCGCTCCGGCAGCCGAAGCCCCGGAGGCGCCGGACGCCGCAGATCCCGCACCGCGTCTCCCGGAGGTCACCGACTTCACCGCCACCCCGGGCAAGGGCGTCGCCGGACGGGTCGAGGGACGGCTCGTGGAGGTCGTACGTCCGGACACGGCGGCCGGACGCCCGCAGCGTGCGGGGCGCGCGCCCCGTACGAAGGGCCACACCACCGCGGCAGCGGCGCCGCTCCCCGAGGCGCTGGCCTCGGCCGTGCGCGACGCCGAGCGGGACGGGCGGACCGCGGTCCTGGTCCGCGTGGACGGCACGCCGGAAGCGGTGATCGTCCTGGGCGACACCGTGCGCTCCGGTTCCTACCGCGCCGTCGACCACCTCAAGCGCCTCGGCCTCCGGCCCGTCCTCGCGACGGGCGACAGCGAGGGCGCGGCGCGCGCCGTCGCCGCGGAGCTCGGCATCGAGGAGGTCCATGCGCGGGCCACGCCCGAGGAGAAGGCCGAGCTCGTACGGGAGCTGCGCGCCCAGGGCCGCCGGGTGGCGGTCATCGGCGACGGTGTCAACGACACGGCCGCGCTGGCCGGCGCGGACCTCGGCATCGCCATGGGCGGCGGCACGGACGCGGCCATCGGCGCCGCGGACGTCACGCTCGTCCGCGAGGACATGGGCGCCCTGGCGGACGCCGTCCGCCTGGCCCGGCGCACGTCGGCGACGGTGCGCGCCAACCTCGCCTGGGCGTTCGGCTACAACCTCGTCACGCTGCCGCTGGCGGCCGTGGGGCTGCTGAGCCCGATGGTCGCGGCCGCGGCGATGTCCGTCAGCTCGGTGCTGGTCGTCGCGAACAGCCTGCGGCTGCGGGGCTGGCAGCCGGTGCCGTCGCGGGCGTCGGCGGGACGGCGTCCGCACGGCAGGTCTGCGTCGTCTGCAGCTTCTGCAGCTTCTGCAGCTTCTACGTCTTCTACGCCTTCTGCATCGTCTGTTTCCACCGGCCGACGCTCCGGCGCCGCCGCCCTGGCCCCGCGAGGTGACGCGTGAACTTCTCCGGACTGACCGCTGCCGGGCGCGCCGCGCTCGTCCCCGTCCTGGCCTGCGCCGTGACCCTCGGCGGGCTCGGCGCCTGGACCGCCTCGGGCGCGGCGGGCCGGCCCCCGGCCGTCACGGTCGAGGACGCGCGCGTGCTGCTGCCGTTCGGCCGGGACGACACGGCCGCGTTCTTCCGGGTACGGAACGACGGCGACGTGGACGACGAGCTCGTCGGCGTCGACGCTCCGACGGCAGGCGGTGCGATGCTCAGCCGCACCGTGGTCAAGAAGGGCGCGGGCACCATGCAGATGGTGCGGTCGGCGGCGGTGCCGGCCGGCGGCACGCTGGAGATGTCCCCGCACGGCCTGGACGTCATGGTCTCGGCCCCGCCGCGGCTGAGGCTCGGCGACCGGCTGCCCGTCGTCCTGAAGTTCCGCGGGGCGGGTGCGGTGCGGGTGGAGGCGGAGGTCGTGCGGCCGGGGAGCTGACGGACTCGAAGACTCGTGGAAAGGGGCCGGGAGGCCGGGCGTGACGCCCGGCCTCCCGGCCCCGCTCTCGTGGGTGCCTGTTGTGCTTGCTAGGCCGCGACCGGTATGCGCACGGCGTCCCGCTCGGCAGTCTCCAGCTGGCAGATCAGCGCCTCGCGGGCCCGGGCCACGCGCGACCGCACCGTACCGATGGGGCAGCCGGCGACGACGGCTGCCTCCGCATACGGCAGGCCCAGCATCTGGGTCAGGACGAACGCCTCGCGGCGCTCGTAGGGCAGGCGGTCCAGGAGCTGCGACAGTGCGACACCCTCGTCGAAGCCGGGCAGCTGGGCCGTCTGGGCGCGCTCGGCGGCCGACTGCCAGTCGTCCGTGTCGGACAGGCGGGGGCGGGCGGCGTTGAAGCGCAGCCGGTCGACGACCGTGCGCCGGGCGATGGACAGCAGCCACGTACGGGCGGAGGAGCGGCCCTCGAAGCGCTCCAGCGAGCCCAGGGCCCGCAGGTACGTCTCCTGGACGAGGTCGTCCGCGCCCTGCGGGTCGTTGCTGAGGCGGGCGACGTAGCGGCGTACGTCGCTCTGCGTCGCGCGGATGAAGCGCTCGATGGCGTCGGCATCACCGGTGCGGGCGGCGAGCGCCCAGGTGGTCACGGCTTCGTCGTCACGCACGGGGGCCTCCCTTACGGAAGGACCGGGGGGTGATGCACCGGGCAAAAGCGGCACCGGGGACGATGGCAGGGTGCATCACTGCAGTGAATTCCGTACCGCCATATCCGCCAGCGTCGACGGCGAGGAGCTGCCGCCGGGCGTGACCGGCGCGGCCCTCGACGCGCATGTGCGCGGATGCGCCGAGTGCAACGCGTGGGGCGAGCGGGTACGCCGGCTGAGAGTGCTCGCGGCGGGGCTCGGCATGGACTGAGGGAACAGTCGAACAAGCCGGATAAGAGGCCGGCTCGGCAGCCGGGATCGCGGGGACGGCGTGCCGGCGTGGCACGACCCGCGTACGGGCAGGGGTCATCGCCCTGTGTCCTTCCTGGAATCCGGGCAGCCCGAGGAGCGGGCGGGCCCGGTGACGTGGTTCGGCGCGGGAGGTCGCCGTCAGCCGAAGGCGACGGCGACGCGGGCCGGTGGACCACGTGTGGCGAGGACGTGCGCGTACAGCAGCTGCCGCAGGCGCTGCGCGGCGCGGCTCCGGTCGGCGCGGATGCGCGGCGGGCCGGAGAGGGCCGCCCCCGTGCGGAAGAGGACGAGGAACGGGGTGAAGAGGCTGCTGCGCAGGGTGCGGGCGAGCCGGAAGGCCGCCTGTTCGCCGCCGGCGAGCCACATGCCGCAGATGACGGCGACGAGGACGTGCGCGGACCACATGCCGAGCGCGCCGTGGCCGGCGTGCATGGACATGGAGTGGCCGGCCATGTCGCCCATGGAGCTCATGTCCATGGAGCCCATGCCCATGGAACCGGTGGAGCCCATGTCCATGGGCATGCCGTCCATGGACGGCATGGAGGGCATGGGGGCCATGGAGTGCCCGGCGGGCATATCCATCGAGGTCGGCATCGACGTCGGCATCGGCATCGGCATGCCGGGGTCCAGCCCCAGGCGGGCGGCCCGTGCCGTGTTCACGACGACGTTCTGGGCGAGGCCGAAGAAGAAGTGGAGCCCGGTCTGGGCGCCGACCGTGGCGAGCGTGATCAGCAGCGGGCCGCGCTCGCGTCCCGCCAGGAACCACGCCCCGCTGCCCGTACCGCACAGCGCGACGGCGACGGCCCACCAGGGGACGGTCGTCCCGGACATGACCGCGTGACCCAGGGCAGCGAGCAGCACACAGACCGCTGCGAACACGGCGGCTCGCAGCGCTCGCGGTCCCTGTTCCGGCTGCGGCCCTGCTCTCATGACGACCACATCGTTGCACCCGCGCCGCGCGACGCGACGGCGGGGTACGCGGTGACGCCCGTACGACCCCCCGCTCGGGCGCACGGGCCCGCCCCGTACCGTCCGCCCGGCGGTACGAGGCGGTGGGTCCGCCGGCTCGGGGGAAGGACCGACGGCCCGGGTCCCGTCGCTCCATTGGGACTCGCAGAAACGAGTCAAGCGCGCGGCGGGCGGGCGCGGGAACGTGTGTGCGGGGTCGATCGCGGGTGCGCGGCTCACACCCCGTGTGAACGATCAGCCTCCGGCGCGCGGCTTGCGCGTACGCGTACGGCCGCCGTTGCCACCACTGCTGCTGTTGCCACGACTGCTGTTGCCGCTGCGCTCCGGCAGCCAGGCGGCGGTGCCCTTCTCGCCGAAGCGGGTGCCTATCGCGCCCTTGATCACGGAGAGGGCGGCGGGCAGGGAGGCGATGGCCGCGGCCTTGAGCGCGGAGACGTCGGTGAGGTCGAACCCGTCGGCGAGGAGGAGACCGAGGAAGGTGGTGATGTAGGCGGCTGCGGTGCGCTCGAGGATGTCGAGCAGAACTTTGGGCATGGCTGTTTCTTCGTCTCTTCCGTTCGTGTCCGATGGGTAAGGGAAGCGTCGTGGCGGAACGGCGCGCACCGCAAGCCCCGTAGGACTCGGAAGGACTCGGAGGGTGGAGGATCCCCGTGGTCGACGTGGTCAATGCGATCCATGCGCTCCATGCGATCGATGTGGTCGATGTGGTCAATCCCTGGCTGGCGATGGCGGGCGGCGAGGATCCGAACGAGCGGAGCCGTACGGTCCGCGGGGCGCACGAGGAGTTCGTGAGCGAGGGGAGGGTGAGTCCGCGGGTCCGGGCGGTGGTCGCCGACTCGTGGCGGCGGTCGGCGGCGGCGCTGCCCGCGGCGGACTTCCTCGCGCCGGTCGAGCTGGCCGACGCGGAGCTGGAGGAGTACCGCGGAGCGCATCCGCTGGCGTCCGTGATGCCGCTCTTCAGGGAGCTGCTGGGCACGATCGCGGACGACGGGGCGCACCTGCTGGCGGTCTGCGACGCGTCGGGCCGGATGCTGTGGGTCGAGGGGCACCGGGGTGTGCGGAGCCGGGCCGAGGCCATGAACTTCGTCGCCGGTGCCCGCTGGGACGAGCGGCACGCGGGCACGAACGCGCCCGGTACGGCGCTCGCGCTGGACCACGCCGTGCAGATCTTCGCCACCGAGCACTACAACCGCGCGGTCCAGCCCTGGACGTGCGCGGCCGCTCCCGTGCACGACCCGCGGACCGGCCGGCTGCTGGGCGCGGTGGACCTGACGGGCGGCGACCACCTGGCGGCGCCGCACAGCCTGGCGCTGGTGCGGGCGACGGCCCTGGCGGCGGAGGCGAGGCTGGCCGAGAGGGACCGCGGGACGGGAGGGATCCGCGACCACGGGCTGACGGCCCTGGGCCAGGACGAAGCGACGCTGACGACACCGGACGGCCGCCGGATACACCTGGGGAGACGGCACAGCGAGATCCTGGTGCTGCTGGCCGGACACCCCGAGGGGCTGACAGGAGATCGGCTGACGGCGGAGCTGTACGGGGACCGCCCGGTGCCGCCGGTGACGCTACGGGCCGAGCTGTCGCGACTGCGGCGCCTGGTGGGGCCGCTGCTGGCCTCCCGCCCGTACCGGCTGTGCGAACCGGTCGAGACGGACGTCGCCCGGGTGGAGCGCGAGCTGGAGGCGGGTGACGTACGCAGCGCACTGCGCGCGTACGGCGGCCCGCTGCTGCCCTCGTCGGAGGCGCCGGGGGTGTGCCGGGTGCGGCGGCTGATGGAGGGGCGGCTGCGGCGGGCGGTGCTGAGCGGCGGGGACGCGTGGGCGCTGCAGCTGTGGGCGGACAGCCGGTGGGGTGAGGAGGACCTGGAGGTGTGGGAGAGGCTGCTGGCGGCGCTGCCGGCGAGCGCGCCGCAGCGGGCGGGGGTGGCGGCGGAGGCGAGGAGGTTACGGGAGACGTACGCGCAGGGCCTGCACACGGGCCGGGCAACGTTGGCGCAACGTGGACGGCCCTAGCGTCTGACCGGTCACTGTCGACTCCGAAAGCGACGGAGCGACGCTCAGGAACCGGACCGGAAGGCCCCTGCCATGCCTCGCTACGCGAACCCCGGCTCCCCGGACGCGGTGGTCTCGTACCGCCCGCGGTACGACCACTGGATCGGAGGCGAGTACGTACCGCCGAAGCAGGGCGGCTACTTCGAGAACCCGACGCCGGTGACGGGCATGCCGTTCACCGAGATCGCCCGGGGCACGGCGGAGGACGTCGAGCGCGCGCTGGACGCGGCGCACGCGGCGGCACCGGCGTGGGCCCGCACCTCCCCGGCCGAGCGGGCGGCCGTGCTGAACCGCATAGCGGACCGCATGGAGCAGCACCTGGAGATGCTGGCGGTCGCGGAATCGTGGGAGAACGGCAAGCCGGTCCGCGAGGCCCTGGCCGCGGACATCCCGCTCGCGATCGACCACTTCCGCTACTTCGCGGGCGCGATCCGCGCCCAGGAGGGCAGCCTCTCGGAGATCGACGAGGACACCGTCGCGTACCACTTCCACGAGCCGCTGGGCGTGGTGGCCCAGATCATCCCGTGGAACTTCCCGATCCTGATGGCGGCGTGGAAACTCGCCCCGGCCCTGGCAACGGGCAACGCGGTGGTGCTGAAACCAGCCGAGCAGACCCCGGCCTCGATCCACATCTGGCTGGACCTGGTCGCCGACCTCATCCCCCCGGGCGTGGTGAACGTCGTCAACGGCTTCGGCGTGGAGGCGGGCAAACCACTGGCGGCCAGCCCGCGCGTAGCCAAGATCTCCTTCACCGGAGAGACGACCACGGGCCGCCTGATCATGCAGTACGCGTCGGAGAACCTGAAGCCGGTCACCCTCGAACTGGGCGGCAAGAGCCCGAACATCTTCTTCGACGACGTCTCGGCGGCCGACGACGACTTCCTCGACAAGGCGCTGGAAGGCTTCACCATGTTCGCCCTGAACCAGGGCGAGGTCTGCACGTGCCCGTCCCGGGCCCTGATCCAACAGGGCCACTACGCACCGTTCATGGAAGCGGCAACAGCCCGCACCGAACAAATCGTCCCGGGCCACCCCCTCGACACGACCACGATGATCGGCGCCCAAGCCTCCAACGACCAGCTCGAAAAGAGCCTCTCCTACCTGGACATCGGCCGCCAGGAAGGCGCCCGCACCCTCACCGGCGGCCACCGCGCCGACCTCGGCGGCGAGTTGTCCGGCGGCTACTACGTCCAGCCCACCATCCTCGAAGGCCGCAACGACATGCGCGTCTTCCAGGAAGAAATCTTCGGCCCGGTCGTAGCGGTAACCCCCTTCACCGACTTCGAAGACGCCATCACCCTCGCCAACGACACCCTCTACGGCCTCGGCGCCGGCGTCTGGACCCGCAACGGCACCACGGCCTACCGAGCCGGCCGAGCCATCCAAGCCGGCCGAGTCTGGACAAACTGCTACCACGCCTACCCGGCCCACGCAGCCTTCGGCGGCTACAAGCAGTCGGGCATAGGCCGAGAAACCCACAAAATGATGCTGACCCACTACCAGCAGACGAAGAACCTCCTCGTCTCGTACTCCCCGAAGAAGCTGGGCTTCTTCTAGACGGTGCGAAAGGGCCTCCGACCTGCGCCGAAGCAGGCCGGAGGCCCTGTGCTCGCCCTCCCACGATCTGTCCGCCCCACCCACCTTTATGCGGCGTATACACCATCCTGTCCCACGGCTGTACCAGTACTGATCAGCAGTTCCGGGCCAGTCACGGACGAAATCCGAGAGCAGCCAACTTTCTCGCCTTGATCAAGACCCGCGGGCACGACGCGGGCAGGCGCCACCTCTGCGGCCGCGATCGTTCGGCTTCAGGCCGTCCCTTTGGCGCCTAACAGTCAGACGTCGCCGAGGACTTCCCGGCGGGCGGCCTCAACCTTGCGGTTGAGGGCATTGGTCATCCGCACGGCCGCGATGGTGGCCAGGAGGCCGAGGCCAAAGAACAGCACCTCGGTGATGACACTGACGACTGCGATGTCCCGGGTAGCGTTCGTAATGATCGCCATGATGATCCCGCCAGAGACCCAGGCGAACCAGATCTGGAACTTCTCGGCCCGGACGGCCTTCTGCACGTCGCTGTAACTGGACATCGCTTCCCCCTGCATGACGCATGCGGGGCATCATGCCGTGGGGTGTGGGCGCATCCTGACGGTGTGACTGTTCTGTGACGTTGCGAAGATGACGAGTCGCAGTTGGTGAGCCAGCCTGCTGCGACGCCCCGTCTCTATGCCTCGCCAGCAGCAAGGGCTTCAATCCCGCTCCCTCATGGCTGCCTCGCGTGCTCCTGGCCCTGGGCGAGGACCCGGGCGTAGACGCGGAGCAGGACCGCGATGCCGTGGCCGGCCCGGCGGGCGCACTCGACCGGGTCTACCCCGGAATGGACCCAAGAGGAGATGCCTGCGTGACGCAGGTTACAGGGGCGCTTGGCGACGGGAGTTACCTGCTCCTGCTCCGAATCCCGCCGCCCCTAACTGGTGAAGCACTGGATCAGGGCCCTTGTTCCTCCGGGTGGCTGGAGGCTCCGGACCGCCTCTGAACTCCTTCTGGGGAACGGCCGACGATCCGGCCCTTGCCCTTGAGCTTCTCGCCCCTGGCTCCCGTGCGGTCGGCCCGAGCCAGGGCCCTGGTTTCGGAGTAGCCCTGCAGGGGTGAGGGGTTACAGCGACGTGTTCCCGGTGCGGGTGTAGGCGGCCGAGGCGGCGATGTATGTGAAGCCGGCGAGGGCGCTCAGCATGGTGAAGGGGCCGCCGAGTTCGTCGCGGGCCAGTTCGTAGGCGATGCCGCACAGGAGCGCGGCGACGAGGACGTTGCCGGTCATCGCGGACGCCCGCAGGTTGATGAGCTGTCGGCGTTCGTCCTCTTCGTGTCCGCTGAGCTGTGCGGCGACGTCGCTGCGGGGTGCGGAAAAGGTCACGATGAGCCCGTAGCCGATGCTGATGGCCGGCAGGACGACAGCCATCATGAGGTCTCCACGCACCGCCATGACCACCGCCATCGCCGCGCCCGCGACCACGGTCACGGCGAGCACGGCCCACCGCATGGGCGTGCGAGCGGTGCTAGGCGTCGTCGACATGGAAGATCTCCTCAACGGCGAGCCCGAAGTGTCGGGCTATTCGTATGGCCAGTGGCAGCGACGGGTCGTAGCGGCCCTGTTCGATGGCGTTCACCGTCTGCCGGGAAACCCCCAGCGCCGTGCCCAGCGCTTGTTGGGACAGCCCTTGGAGACCACGCAGCCGGGGGTGTCAACAGTTCACTGGCAGGGGTCGGCGTGGCCGCATGGTCGCCGTGGCCATCAGCTGGGCGTCGGGCCCGGCGCCCAGCTGATGTGGTGGGTGTTACCAGCTGCCGCCCCAGACGGCTCGGGTGCCTACGGGGCAGGTCAGGCGGAAGTCCCACTGGCCCGAGAAGGTCTCCGGGAAGAAGTGGCGGCCGTCCGTGCAGTCCACGTACACGTGGTACGAGGTGCCGTTGCACGTCATGAAGAAGTTGCGGCCCCCGTCCGTGCGGCCGTTCCAGCAGTTCGCGGCCAGTTCACGCTCGGTGGAGCTCGAGGCGCGCTGAACCGGGGTGTTCGCCGAGATCGGGGCCAGCCCGGCGGTGCTGGTCTTGCTCTGACCGTCGGAGCTGGTCGCCTGGGCTTCGGCGGTGTTGGGCACCGGGTCGGCGCCGGCTGGTGCGGCGAGGCCGGCGATCGCGGTGACGGCGATCGCTGCGGCCACTGCGGCGTTCCTCAGGAACGTCACGTTCTCCTCCGAGTGGTGGATGTTGCAGTAGGTACGGGATCTTTCCCGGCCTTTCGGTGACATCCTGGATGATTGCCGCCTCTGGGGGGAGTTGGTCCCAGTTCGGGGGCGTGCGGGAAGAAACGTCACCAACAGGGCATGTGTGCTCAGATGGTTGCCGTGCGCTCCCGCGAACGTGTGGTCAGCATCGGTGCGTTGTTCCATCGGAGGAGGTACGACGCCGATCCGCGTCAGGCACTTCGGCTCCGGGGAGGCCCGCATCGCTGCGCGTGCGGGCCTCCCCCAACCTCAGTTGTCGGTGCCCGGTAGGGCCATCAGGGACTTCAGGCGGCGTTCGGACTCGGTGGCCTTGTTTTCCGAGACGTAACCCGCTGAGAGGTAGAGGAACTTGCCGTGGGCGAGCGGGTAGGGGTCGGAGCCTGTCCAGGCCTTGGTGGGGGTGGGGCGGTAGGTGCGGACGGTCTTGCGGGAGCCCGTCGACGGGTCGAAGCGGACCAGGGTGGAAGGGTCGTGGATGTTGCCCGCCGAGTAGGCAAGGATGTCGTCGGTGTCCGACGTCGCCACCAGGTGGTACGTCTGGAGGTAACCCGTCGCGCGCTGGTCCCACAGGCGCTTTCCGGTCGTCAGGGACCAGGCGGACAGCTGGTTGTTGTCTTCGGAGTTCTTGTCGCCACCGTCACCGTCACCGTCCGACGCCATCACCAGCTTGTCGCCCGTGATCCGGACGTCCGTGGCCGGGGCGCTGCCGTCGCCGCGGCTGAGGCCGTAGCGGCGCTTGGGGGCGCCTTCGAGGCGGGTGCGGAGTTTGCCGTTGTCGTCGAGGACGCTCACGCGCGCGCGGCCCTCGTAGGGCCGGTCGGGGTCGTCGACGACGATCGGGGACGTCGCGAGGACCTGTCCCTGCCCACCGTATTCGCCGAGGCGGTACTTCCACGTCGCGTGGCCGGTGGCCGGGTCGACCGCGGCGAGGTACGTGCCCGGGTCCTTGCTGCCGAGGATGCAGTGCTGGATGCGCACGAGCTGCTTGCCTCCCGTGTAACCGTCGCCCCGGCAGGTGTCCTTGGCCTCGTCGTCCTCGTACAGGCCCTTGTCGTCGTCCTTCCACAGCTGCTTGCCGTCGCTCACCCGGTACGCCGTGGTGACGTGGTCGTCCGCGGAGACGACCACCACGTCGCCGCTGCGGGCGATCCGGGGGCCGCCGGAAGGAGCCCACTCGTCGGAGTCGGTGGAGTGCTCCCACAATGTCTTGCCCGACGTCAGGTCGACGGCGTAGAAGGTGTGGCACGCCCGCCCGGCGCCGCGGGCGAGGATCGCGATGCCCGCCGTGGAGTCCGCAGACGCCTGGCACATGACGCTGCCCGAACCGGGGGTGGGGGCCTCCCACCGCTGTTTGCCGGTCTTCGGGTCCAGGCCCACGACGCGGTCCGGCAGGGCCTTGACCACGGTCTTGTCGGTGAACCACACGCCACGGATCATCCTGGGGTGATCGAGCCCCGACCTGGTGTACGGGAGGCTCCACGACACCGTCGCCCGGCTTCCGCCGGAGCCGCCCTTGCCGGATCCGTCCCTCGTTCCGTCACCCGGCAGCAGCATCCAGACGCCCGCTCCCAGCGCGACGACGAGGACCAGTCCTACGGCCACCGCCAGGGCGATCAGCCCCTTCCGCGGCGGCACTCTCGGTATGCCAGGTGTACCGGGTGTGCCGGGTGTACCGGGTATGCCTGGGGCGCCCGGTGCGTACATGGGCGGCGGGAACGGGCCTGTTCCGTAGGGTCCGCAGGGAGGGGCCGCCGCCCCGTAGGGAGGGGCCGCCGCCCCGTAGGGAGGGGCCGCTCCGTACGCCGGTGCCGCTCCGTACCCGGAGGCCGTTCCGTACGTCGGCCCCGCTCCGTACGCCGGTGCCGGTCCCGGCGCCGGCGGCGTCGACGGCGGCATCGGCGGCGGCATCGGCGGCGGCATCGGCGGTCGCTTCGCGTCCGGCGGCGCGATGACGAAGTCTTCCTCGCCGTTCTCGTTCAAGGGCTCGCCCATTCGGCCTCGAATCTCCTTCTCTCCCTCGTAAGGGACTAGTCATACCAAGTCGGATTCCCCGGCGGCCCGCCGGGCGGGGTGCGGGCGCCGGGTGCGGGTGAGGTGTACGGGGGTGAGGCGGTGTCAGGTACGGCGGTGACGGTCCCGGTTACGACGCGTTCCTGCGCATCGGTGCGAGCAGCGTCAGGTGGGCGCCGGAGCGGACACCCGCACGTACGCCCGAGCGGGTGCCGGAACGGGTGCCGGAAGGGGTGCCGGAACGGCCGTCGCGGCGGCCGTTGGTGGTGCTGTAGACGTCGACGGGGCCTGCGGGACGCCAGTGCTCGCCGAGTCGCTTGGCCGTGTACATCGCCTCGTCCGCGCCCCGGAGCAGGTCCGAGAGGGCGGCGCCGGGCCGGTGGCTGGTGCGGCAGATGCCTATGGAGGCACGCGGGGAGAGGGTGACGCTGCTGGTCTCCAGCGGCGCCGAGAGACGTGCGGAGAGGCTGTACGTCAGCTCGGAGTCCAGGTCGGCGTCCGGCGCGAGGCGCACCACGGCGGTGAACTCGTCGCCGCCCAGCCGCGCCGCGAAACCGCCCCGCTCCCGGCACCAGGCGGACAGCCGCCGCCCGACCGCCGCGATGACCTGGTCGCCGACGTCGTGCCCGTGCGTGTCGTTGATCTGCTTGAACCCGTTGAGGTCGAGCAGCAGGACGGCGGCGTGCGGCCGCTTCACCGCCCGCTGCGCCCGGCTGGTGAACTCCTCGCGGCACATGAGGCCGGTGAGCGGGTCGGTGCGGGCGGTGCGCAGGCGGCGGACGAGGAAGAGGGCGTGGGCGGCCCATCCGATGGTGGGGGCGGCGATCGGTAAGGCCTGGAGCACGAGGTTCATCGGACACCTTCCGGAACAGAGAGGTGGCCCGTCGCTTCCCTCGCCGTGGGCGACGTGAGTGCGCGTCGAGACGCGAGTACGCCGTCGCGGTGGGGCACGAGCGGGCCGGCGGGTGGATCCGGTCATGCTGGAGATCCCCCGTTTCCCCGGGCCCCGCCCGTGGCCCTCCCCACTCCGCACACCCCTGGCAGACCGGAGCCGATCGGGGCAGGCTGTGCACTCCGACGGAAACCCGATGGAAACCCTACGGACAAGGGAGATCAACGGTGAGTCCGCAAAAGACCGGCCGCCCCGGAGGCCGTCCGGAAGGCCGCCCCGACGCTCGCTCCGAAGGCCACCCCGACGGCCGCCCCGAAGCCCCCCTCTCGCGCGTCGCCCTCACCCCCGCCGCAGCCCGCCTCCTGCGCCTGCTGCGCGAGCGGCACGGCCCCCTGATGTTCCACCAGTCCGGCGGCTGCTGCGACGGCAGTTCGCCGATGTGCTACCCGGAGGGCGAGTTCCGTACGGGCGCCTCGGACGTCCTGCTCGCCGAGCTGACGGTGGAGGGCGTCGCGGAACGGGTCGGCTTCTGGATGTCCGCCGACCAGTTCGAGCGCTGGCGCCACACCCACCTCACCGTGGACGTGGTGCCCGGCCGCGGCAGCGGCTTCTCCCTCGAAGCTCCGGAAGGGCAGCGCTTCCTGCTGCGGTCACGGCTCCTGACGGATCACGAGGCTCAGCAGCTCGGCTGACGGAACGCCCATCCCAAAAGGCGTGCCCATCCCGAAGAAGCACGCCCATCCTGAAGAAGCACGCCGATCCCGAAGAGCACGCCCATCCCAAAAGGCACGCCCGTCACGACGCCGCGTCCACCAGCGACAGCGTGTGCAGCCGCTCCGGCGGGCCCGGCCGCGCGTAGTACCAGCCCTGGGCGGTGTCGCACCCCAGTATCCGCAGATGCTCCGCCTGCGTGCCCGTCTCCACCCCTTCGACCGTCACCGACAGGTCGAGGGTGTGGGCGAGCGAGACGATCCCCTCGACGATCTTCACGTCGACGGGGTCGGCCGGCGCGCACTGCATGCCGCGGGTGAAGGAACGGTCCAGCTTGAGCGTGCTGACGGGGAGTCTGCGCAGGTAGGAGAGGTTGGAGTAGCCGGTGCCGAAGTCGTCCAGGGCGATGTCCACGCCCAGGTCGGCGAGCTGGCGCAGCGGCCGCAGCTCCTCCTCGTCGGCGCCGATGAGGGCGTTCTCGGTGACCTCCAGGCACAGGGCCGACGGGTCCAGGCCGGAGCTGTCGAGGACGGCCACCGTGTCGGCGACCAGGGAGGGGTGGCGCAGCTGCGAGGGCGAGAGGTTGACGTTGACCCGCATCGGGCCCTCGCATGTGCCCTCGGCCCGCCAGGCGCGCGCCTGCCGTGCGGCTTCCTGCAGCACCCAGCGCCCCAGGGGCACGATCAGGCCGGTGCTCTCGGCGAGCGGGATGAACTGGTCCGGTCCCAGCACGCCGTGGACGGGGTGCAGCCAGCGCACGAGCGCCTCCGCGCCCCGCACCGTGCCGTCGTGCAGCCGGACGAGCGGCTGGTACTCGATGAAGAACTCGCCGTTGTCGAGCGCCGCCGGCAGGCAGTTGGTCAGGTCGTGCCGGGCGATGGCGCGGGCGTCGGAGTCCGCGTCGGCGAGCTCGTAGCGGTTCCCGCCCGCGGCCTTCGCGCGGTACATGGTGATGTCGGCGCTGCGCAGCACCTCCGCGGCGCCGCTCGCGCCGGACGCGCCGTCCACGATGCCGATGCTGGCCCGTACGGACAGGTCCCGGCCGTCCAGGCGTACGGGCTCGGCGAGCGCGGACAGCATCCGGCGGGCGAGGGCGGTCGCGTCCTCCTGCGCGGTGGGGCCGGTCAGCAGGGCCACGAACTCGTCGCCGCCGAGGCGGGCGACGAGCTCCGCGGGCTCCTCGGCGCACGAGCGCAGCCGCTCGGCCACGGCGACGAGCAGCCGGTCGCCCACGGCGTGGCCCAGGCTGTCGTTGACGGCCTTGAAGCCGTCGAGGTCGAGGTAGCAGACGCCGAAGCGGTCACCGCCGGGGGCGAGGGCCCGGTCGAGCCGCTCGAAGAACAGCGTGCGGTTGGGCAGGCCGGTGAGGGCGTCGTGCGTGGCCTCGTAGCGCAGCTGCTCGTGCAGCAGGCGGCGCTCGGTGATGTCCTCCAGGAGCGCGAGCTGGTACTGGGGGCGGCCGTGGGCGTCGCGCAGCAGGGCGACGGACAGGTCGGTCCACAGCACGCTGCCGTCGCCGCGGTAGTACGCCTTCTCGACGCGGTAGTAGTCGCGCTCGCCGCGGACGAGTTCGCTGTAGAGGCCCCAGACGTCGGGCGAGTCGTCGGGGTGGACCATCTCACCGACGTTCCGGCCGGTGACCTCGGCGGCGTTGGTGCCGAACATGCGGCTGAGCGCGTCGTTGACGTCCATGATGCGGCCGTCGACGTCCGCTATCCCGACGCCGATGGCGGCGCCCTCGAACACGGCGCGGAACCGCTCCTCGCTGGTGTGCAGCGCCCGCTCCGTCTCGGCCTGCGCGGCGAGGGCCGCGCGCGAGAGGGCCTCCTGCTCGGCGAGGGTCCGCTCGCGCAGGGCGCGGGCGAAGCCGGCGGCGACGGTGTGCTGCAGGCGCGAGCAGCGGGCGCGGCTCTCCTCGTCCGGCAGGTTCCGGTCCGGCGGGCAGTACAGGACGAGGTAGGAGTCGACCGCGCCCAGGATCAGCGACAGGGCGTCCGGGTCGGTGCAGTGCGCGCGGACGAGCGCGACGCCGACCTCGGCCGCGGGCTCGGGGTCGAAGGGCTGTGAGCGGAGCGCCGTACGGAGGATGGCGGCGAGCGGGACGAGGTAGTCCTCGAACTCGGCGCGGGTCATGGAGGTGGCCGTCGCGGGGTAGACGGCCCGGCTCCAGACGGCGGCGAAGCGACGGAGGGCGTCCTGCCCGGAGGGCAGAGGCTCAGTGGGCTCAGTGGGCTCTGTGGGTGTCCGACCGGTCACGGGCTCGATGGGCGCCTGACCGGTTACGGGGACGAAGGGCGTCCGGCCGGGCGCGAAGTGGGCACTTCCGGAAGGCGTCTGCCCGGAAAAGGGGCGGGCGGAAGGCATCCGGCCGCACGCCCGTCCGGAAGTCTCCGGGGCGGTTCCTTCCCCGCCGAGGCCCGGGTCTCCCCCGCCCGGCCCTCGTACGTCGCGGTCCATCTGGGCGTGGGCATTGCGTGCCCACGAACCGTCCGGACCACCTGCGCCGTCCACCCCCGGCGCGCCCTCCGGCATCACGCCCGGGTCGCGGTCGCCGTCCCGGCCGCCGGACCCGTCCCGGCCGCCGGACCCGTCGCCATCCCGCCCGCAACGGCCCGCCACCCTGCCCGCGGCCGCCGTGTCCAGTGGCGACAACGCCCCGCTCCCGATACCCACCCCGACCTCGGTTCCGCTTCCGCTTTCGATTCCGTTTCTGATTCCGCTTGCGCCCTCGGTCCCGGCCTCGATCCCCCTGCGAGGCCTTGTGACTTCTGCCCCGGCAGGGCCACCGGTAACCGGCCCTGCCGTTCCGTCTCCGGATCCGCTCGGCTTCTCGCCGCGCGGCTTACGGGTCATGGCTTGCGCCCCACGCCCGCGAAGCCGACATACATGGCGGGGTCGTCGTCGGCTCCGTCGGCGCTCTCCACGGGGTCGGGCCGCCAGTCCGGCATGGCCACGAGTCCCGGCTCGACCATCTCGAAGCCGTCGAAGAAGCGCGCCACTTCCGGGCGCGAGCGCATCAGCAGCGGCGAGCCCACGTTGCGGTAGACGCCCGACACTCCCTGCCCCTCCTCCGGCTTGATCGGACCGGTTTCGGTCGTCGCATGCGTGAGGACGAGCAGGCTCCCCGGCGCGAGCGCGTCGCGCAGCTCGGCCACCGCCGCCCACGGGTCGTCCTGGTCCTCCACGAAGTGGAGGACGGCCACGAGCAGCAGTGCGACCGGCCGGTCCAGGTCGAGGAGCCTGCCGACCTCGTCACTGGTCAGGATGTCATGGGGCTTGCGGAGGTCCGCGGGCAGGACGGCGGAGCGCGGGTCGCCCTCCAGGACGGCCCGGCCGTGGGCGACGGCGACGGGGTCGTGATCGACGTAGACCACGTGCGAGCGCGGGTCCGCCGCCTGGGCTATCTCGTGGACGTTGCCGAAGGTCGGGATGCCCGAGCCGATGTCGAGGAACTGGGTGACGCCCTCGCCGACGGCGTGGCGCACGGCGCGCCGCATGAAGGCCCGGTTCGCCTGCATGATCTTCGGCAGCCCGGGAAAGGCCTCCATGGCCCGCCGGCCGGCCTCCCGGTCGACCTCGAAGTTGTGCGAGCCGCCCAGGTAGTAGTCGTAGATCCGGGACACGCTCGGCACGGACAGGTCGATGCCCTGGGGGGCCCAGGTGGGACGCTCCATCAGTCTCTTGCTCCAGCTCGTCTCGGGGACATGTGAGCAGAGGCTACTGATCGTTCGTTCGAATGGAAGCGGCAAGCGGAAATCGGCGATCCGCATTGAGCTGTCATTCACCCTCGTCCGCACGGCGTCGATCATGCCAATAGCCGATCATGCCAACAAATGACCCGGAGGGGAAATATGTCCGGATGCCGTCCCGGGAAGCCCTGGTAGCGCTCCGGCGCGGGCCGCCCCGCAGCACTCCCGGGAGGGCCCGCACCGACGCCACGTCAGCCCCGCGCCTCCCGCGGCTCCCGCCACATCGGCCACATCCGCGGCCCGCCGTCCGGCAGGTCGATGGGCGTACCGGTGAGGACGAAGCCGAGGCGCTCGTACAGCCCCCTGCTCCGGGCGCTGCTCGCCTCCAGGTAGGCGGGCATGCCCTCCTCGTCGCACCGGTCGAGGACGGTCGTCAGCAGCGCCCTGCCCCGGCCCTCGCTGCGCCGGCCGGGAGCGGCGACGATGGTCGGCAGGTAGTAGTGCGCGCGGTCGCCGGGGTGGGCGGCCTCCGTCAGCTCGGCGACGATCCGGGCGCGGTCGTTCTCGGGATCCGCCATCGCCAGCAGCTCGCTGATCTCGTCGTCACCTCCACCGCCCCCATCGGCATCACTGGCCTCACCGGCACCTTCCGCCTGCACCGGTATCCACAGCGCCGCCGCCGACAGGTCGTCCATCACGTCGACCCACCCGTCGCGCAGCGCCGCGTCCAGGAACACCCCGAAGAACCCGGGGTGGACGGCGCGGCGGTGCGCCTCGTCGGGAAAGACCCAGCCGCTGACGGGGTCCTCCATGAAGGACTCCCCCAGCAGCAGGCTGATCGCGTCCCGCTCCTCCGGCCGGGCCCGGCGGATCTCCGGGGGGACGGAGTCGGTGGAGGTGGTGTCGGAGACGGCGGCAGCGGCTCTCTGATGCACAGTCATGGTTCCTTCCGTACGACGTACGACGCACACGTCTGTCCGCGCCCGATCGTACGGAGGTGCCGCCTCCGCCCGTCAGCGGATCCCCAGCTCCCGCAGCACCCGCCGCTGCCGCTCCTCCGGCTGCACGGGGAAGTAGAGGTAGCAGACGCCGCCGGAACCGCTCCTGACCTGCCCCTGAGCGTTGTAGCGCTTGGTCCTGAGCCAGATGTTCTCGAACTGGCGGCGCTTGTAGACCCGCCGGACCGCCGCATTCGTCGGGCTCGCCGGGTCGTTGGCGACCACGTCGCCCTGCCGGGTGAATCCCACGACGCACATCAGGTGGCCGGCCGTGCCGTAGCCCGCCCCGTCGAGTTCGGAGGCGAGGAAGGACTGGGAGGTGATGACGGGGATCCGCGCGCGGATCAGCTTCTCGGCGTCGCCGAGCGAGCGCAGCCGGGTGACCACCGCCTGCACGTCGCGGTACGTCGCCGCGTAGGCCGCATTGAAGGGCCAGTTGCCGCACCCCTTGTACTGGTAGTCGTAGGTGAAGCGGGCGGCGTGGCAGACCTGGGGGTCGGCGTAGTCGGGGTTGACCCACGCGAGCTCCTCGGCGGTGGGCACCCGGCCCCAGTGCGCGAGGACCATCTGCGAGGAGGTCGGGCTGCACCAGGCCTCCCCGCCGTTGTCGTACTCCGGGTACTGCCCTTTGTGGATCTCCTGCGAGTAGCGCGGCACGCGCAGTTCGTGTCCCGCGCCGCTCCCCGGCGCGGAGGCGGGCACGGTGAACCGGTCGGGGACGTCCGAGCCCATCGCGCCGAGCCGCCACACGGTGGGCGTGAGGCGGCTGCCGGCCCTGCGGCAGAGGGTCAGGCGCAGTTCGTACGAGGCGATGCGCAGGCCCGAGGCCGGGTCGTCGACGGCGAGGGTGTCGGTGGAGACGTTGCTGCGGCCGTCGCCCTGGCCGTCGACGGACGTGCGGCGGATGTCGCCGGGGCCGTCTCCGGCCGTCCAGCGGCCCATGACGTACCAGGGGGTCCGGGTGCGGTCGGTGTAGGTGCCGCGCACCTCCGTCTGGATCCAGGTGCCGGCGGGCGCGTGGGCGTTCCAGGAGGCGATGACCTCGCTCGCGGGGACGGGAGGGGTACGGACCGGTGCGGTCCAGGTGGCGTACTCCCACGAGGCCTTGGTGCCGGTGTGCGGGTCGGTGTACTCCAGCGTGCCTGCCGGCCGGTCGAGGACCAGGCCGTCGCGCCGCCCGGTACGGACGCGGGTGCCGTCGGCGGTGCCGCGGCGCCAGTCGTCGGCGGAGGTCCAGGCGTAGTAGTCGACGGCTGCGCTCCCGGGGACGGAGGAAGAGGAGGGGGACACGGGGTCGGAGGAGCCGGACGATCCCGGCGAGCCGGATCCGGGTGGCCCCGAGGACGTCCCGGGCGAGGCCTGTGAGGAGGCCTCCGAGGACGCGGCCGGGAGGGACGCGGCCGCCGCGGCGCCCAGGGCGGCGGCGAGCACGGTACGGCGCGGGGTGGGTCTGCTGGGCATGCTGCTGGACATGGCGCTGGTCCCCCAGTCGTCTGCGGTGTGCGGATGGAAGTACTGGTGTGCGGATGGAAGTGCGGGTGCACTGCGCATGAGGCGCACGCACGGACTCCGCGCGCCGGTGCGCCACTGATTCCCCGTCACGCCGCCCCCGATACCGGCAGGACGAGAGAAGGACCGTCACGGCCGTCACCGCCAACCCCGACCGTCACGGCCGTCACCACCGACCCCGACCGCCACGACCGCCACCGCCAACCCCGACCGCCATAAGCGCCACGACCACCCCGACCGTCAATCCCACGCCACCCACCCCCACCATCGAGTGATCCACCCCGCCCTCCCCCTAGGCTGGTCCGGTGAATGCTCCGCTCCGCAACGGCCCGGCCTCCTTCGACGAGCTCGCCCCCTGGCTGCTGGCGCAGCCCCCGTCCCTCGGCCCCGTCCGCCTGGTGGCCGTCGACGGGCACGCGGGATCCGGGAAGACCACCTTCAGCGGACGGCTCGCGGCGGCGCTCGGCGGCGCGCCCGTACTGCATCTGGATGATCTCGCGACGCACGAGGAGCTGTTCGAGTGGACCGGGCGGCTGCGCGAGCAGGTGCTCGATCCCCTCGGCCGCGGGGAGACGGCGCGCTTCCGCCCCTACGACTGGGTGGCCCGCCGGTTCGCCGGCGAGCGGGAGATCGCGCCGGAGCCGGTGGTGCTGGTGGAGGGCGTCGGCGCGGGACGCCGCGCGCTGCGGCCCCACCTCGCGTGCCTGCTGTGGATGGAGTTGCCGCATGAGCACTCCTGGGAAAGGGGTCAACTCCGTGACGGCGCAGAGCTGTCCGATTTCTGGGACGGCTGGATGCGGGCGGAGCGCGGGCATTTCGCCGCCGACCCGACGCGCCCGTACGCAGAACTGCTGATTCTCCAGCGCGGAGGGGGGTACGAGGTGCTGCCGGGGCCGCACAAAACGACCACAACCCCGCACAGACGAACCTGATCATCACGCTCCGTGAGCAACGCCGGGCGGTCCGCCGGGTCTCGCGGTCCGATCCCCGCCGACTGCGCCAACTCCGCTTGACCGACGGGGCGTACAGGACTTACGTTCTCATTGTGCGGCCGGTCGAGGCCGCCAGCGGACGCGAAGCCCCCGGTTGTTCCCCCGTGATCGGGGGCTTCGTACCACTCCGTATTCTCCTTTTGGGCACTTTGCCCCGCCGGCCTCCTCACCCTGGGTGACCATCCCCCGGGGCGGTCCGATGACCGCCGGGGATCGCTTTTCCGCCGCGAAGGGCGGTGCGGCACCCTTCGGCCCGGGCCAACGGCGCAGGTACGATGCGACTCGGTGCCCCTATCGGCGGGTGCACCGGCACACACTGGTCAACTCCCGTCCACAGCACAGCGGTTCGGCAAGGCGCGCCTGGCACTCGCCGGGCAGCACGCTACGGGGGCACGGTTTGTGGGGGACGTGATGGATTTCGGCATGCAGGGCCCACCCGCCCCGGCCGATCTCGCCTGGCTGCGCGCCGTCGACGCCTACACCATGGGCGCGTACGCACAGGCCGAGGAGGAGTTCCGGGCGGCGGTCCGGGTGGACCCCGGCATGGCCGACGCGTGGCTGGGCCTGCACGCGCTGCGTGCGGACACCACCACCGCGCTGCTGCGCATGTACCGCCACCGGGACCGGTTCGGCGAGCAGCGCACGCGCCACCGGCGCACCCTCAATTCCTGGTACTGGCTGGGCTGGTGGGTCCAGCCCGTCCTGGAGACCGGCCGGGACCTGCTGCTCGCGCACGCCTCGCACTGGCTCGACGGCCGGCACGTCCCCGAGCTGGACCGGGCCCTGGCCGGCTGCCCGCCCGTCGAGACCGACCCCCAGGCCCGCTTCCTGCACGCCTGCCGCGCCTACCTCGTCAAGGACTGGGAGCAGCTGGTCCGGCACACCGAGCCACTGCTGGACGATCCCCTGCTCGGCATCGAGGCCGGGCTGTTCGGCGGCATGGCGCGGGTGCGGCTGGAGATGTACGGGCAGGCCGAGCCGCTGCTGGCCTCGGCGCTGATGCGCTGCCGCAGCGAGCAGCCCCAGCGCAAGGAGCTGCGCTACTGGCTCGCGCGCGCCCACGAGGGCACCGGCCGCAGCGCCGCCGCGCTCCCCCTGTACCGGGCCGTGCACCGCGTCGACCCGTCCTTCATGGACACCTCGGCCCGGCTCACCGCCATCGCCGACGGCGACGGCCTGGACGACGGCCTGGACCTCTCCCCGGTGCCGCTCGGCGGGCCCGGCGAGGAGCCGGCCGGGCCGGTCCCGCCCGCCCCCTCCGCCGACGCACCCGCCGATGCGCCCGCCGCCGTCCCGGACACCCTCGACGGCCGGGACGTGCTGACGGGCACGGACCCCGAGCCCGCCGGCACCCTGCAGACGGACGCCGGACCCGACGACGTACGCCGCAAGGCCCGCGTCCCCGCCCAGCCCACCGGCAAGCCGCTGCCGGGCCCCTCCGACCCGGTCCTGCTGGCCAAGGCCCTCGCGGAGCTGGAGCGGATGGTCGGCCTGGAGCCCGTCAAACGGCAGGTGCGGGCGCTCTCCGCCCAGCTGCACATGGCCCGGCTGCGGGCCGGTCAGGGGCTGCCGGTGCAGCCGCCCAAGCGCCACTTCGTCTTCTCCGGCCCCTCGGGCACCGGCAAGACCACCGTCGCCCGGATCCTCGGCCGGGTCTTCTACGCCCTCGGGCTGCTCGGCGGCGACCACCTGGTCGAGGCCCAGCGCGCCGACCTGGTCGGCGAGTTCCTGGGCCAGACGGCCGTGAAGGCCAACGAGCTGATCGACTCCGCGCTCGGCGGGGTGCTCTTCGTGGACGAGGCGTACAGCCTCTCCAACTCCGGCTACTCCAAGGGCGACGCCTACGGGGACGAGGCCCTGCAGGTGCTGCTCAAGCGCGCGGAGGACAACCGCGACCGGCTCGTGGTGATCCTCGCCGGCTACCCCGAGGGCATGGACCGGCTGCTGGCCACCAACCCCGGCCTCGGCTCCCGCTTCACCACACGCGTCGACTTCCCCAGCTACCGCCCCTCCGAACTCACCAGCATCGGCGAGGTGCTGGCCGCCGAAAACGGCGACGGCTGGGACGAGGAGGCCCTGGAGGAGCTGCGCAGCATCAGCGCGCACGTCGTCGCCCAGGGCTGGATCGACGAGCTGGGCAACGGCCGCTTCCTGCGCAC
This sequence comes from Streptomyces aureoversilis, assembly GCF_042657885.1. NCBI lineage: Bacteria > Bacillati > Actinomycetota > Actinomycetes > Kitasatosporales > Streptomycetaceae > Streptomyces > Streptomyces aureoversilis. The sequence goes on along the minus strand of NZ_JBHSKJ010000020.1, from coordinate 48,872 downwards.
CCTGTACGAGAAGAGCTGCGCGTACCGCGACCTGCGGCTGTCCGGCTACCCGGGCACCCCGACCCGCGACGACCTGGCCACGCTGCGCCTGCCGGACCTGATGCAGGCCTACGGGGAGGTGCTGTCGGGGCCCGGCTGGGGCGCCCGGCGCGACGGCTCCCGCGATCCGCAGGACCCGGCGCCGTAGCGGCTTCGGCCGCCCCCGCCTTCCGCCGGACCCTCGCCGCTGCGGCTTACCCCGCGTCCTTCTCCCCCGCGGCAGCGGACTCCGCCTCGGCGTCGTAGCTGCTCGTCCCCTCGTCCAGCAGGGGCTCCTGCGTCTTGAGGTGGGCGGGGGCCAGGGCGCGCAGGACGTGGTAGCCGGAGAGGACCACGATCGTGCCCAGGGCGATGCCGCTGAGCTCGAAGTTCTCGCTGATCTTCAGGCTGACGCCGCCGATGCCGATGATGACGCCCGCGGCGACGGGCACCAGGTTCAGCGGGTTGCGCAGGTCGACCTTGTTGTGGACCCAGATCTGCGCGCCGAGCAGGCCGATCATGCCGTAGAGGATGACGGTGATGCCGCCCAGCACGCCCCCGGGGATCGCGGCGACGACGGCGCCGAACTTCGGGCAGATGCCGAAGAGGAGGGCGAAGCCGGCCGCGGCCCAGTAGGCGGCGGTGGAGTAGACGCGGGTGGCCGCCATCACGCCGATGTTCTCGGAGTACGTGGTGTTGGCGGGGCCGCCGACGGCGGTGGAGAGCATCGTCGCCACGCCGTCCGCGGAGATCGCGGTGCCCAGCTGGTCGTCCAGCCGGTCGCCGGTCATCTCGCCGACGGCCTTGACGTGGCCCGCGTTCTCGGCGATCAGCGCGATGACGACCGGCAGCGCCACCAGGGCCGCGGACCAGCCGAAGCTCGGGGCATGCAGCGACGGCAGGCCGATCCAGTCGGCCTTGGAGACCGCGGAGAGGTCCAGGCGCCAGTGGTCGACGGCCTCGGGGCCGCCGTTCACCGAGTGGATCTTGCCGAAGAGGCGGTCGAAGAGCCAGGAGATCGCGTAGCCGAAGACCAGGCCGAGAAAGATCGCGACGCGCGACCAGAAGCCGCGCAGGCACACCACGGCGAGGCCGGTGAAGAGCATGGTCAGCAGCGCCGTCCACTGGTCCTGCGGCCAGTAGGTGCGGGCCGTGACGGGCGCCAGGTTGAAGCCGATCAGCATGACCACGGCGCCGGTGACCACCGGCGGCATCGCCGCGTGGATGATCTTCGCGCCGAACTTCTGTACGACCAGACCGCTCAGCAGGAGCGCCGCACCCACCACGAAGATCGCGCCGGTGACGGCCGCGCTGCCGCCGCCCTGCGCGCGGATGATCGCGGCGACGCCGACGAAGGACAGGCTGCACCCCAGATAACTGGGCACCCGGCCGCGCGTCGCGAGGAGGAACAGGACGGTGGCGACGCCCGACATCATGATCGCGAGGTTGGGGTCCAGGCCCATGAGGACCGGAGCCACGAAGGACGCGCCGAACATGGCGACCACGTGCTGCGCGCCGAGGCCGGCGGTCCGCGGCCACGAGAGCCGCTCGTCGGGCCGGACGACGGCCCCAGGGGCGGGGGTGCGCCCGTCACCGTGCAGGGTCCAGCGCACGCCGAGGCCCATGGAAGCTCCCGAAGGTCATGTGAGGGGGGTGATGATCCGGTTCATGCTAAGCCGGGCCGGACGGTGCTCCGGCCCACCCGGCCCCGCCCGCGGCCCCGCCGCCGAGCCTCCGCGCCCTCGCCCGCCGCCGAGCCCCGGGCCCGCCGCCGCCCGCTCCCGCGCGTCCGCCGCTCCCCCGGCCCGTCCGCCGGTCCTCCGACCCGTCCTCCACCGCGGGGATTTGCTGCAACCGGCGCAATCAGTCGCCCGTAGGACTGTATGACCGTCCTCCCATGATGTTCTCCGCTCTACGCACGGTATCGGTGCCATTGTCCGATTCCTGCAACTCAGGAGAAAACACATGCGTAAGCTCGCCGGCCGCGCCGCGGCCGCTGCCATCATCGCCGCAGTCGCCATCGTTCCGGCCGCCGGAGTGGCCCAGGCCGCCCCCGCCACGCCGGCTGTCGCCTTCCACGACGACGACCACGACCGTGACGGCCGCGACCACGGACGTGACCACGGCCGGGACCACGGCCGCGACCACGACAACGGCCGCGACAACCACCACAACGGCGGCTGGGGCGGCCACCACGACCACAACGGCTGGAACGGCGGCCACCACAACCACAACGGCTGGAACGGCGGCCACCACAACCACAACGGCTGGGGTGGCGGCCACCACCGCGACCACGACGACTGCGACCACGGCTGGGGCTGGGACGACTGGGGCTGGGGCGGCTGGGGCGGCGGCCACCACCGCGGCGGCCACGGCGGCTGGGACGACGACTGCCACCGCAGCTGCGGCGGCCACCACCACGGTGGCTGGGGCGGCTGGGGCGGCGGCTGGGGCATCCTCGGCGGCATCTTCTAGTCACACCTGTTCCTCGGCACCACGGCGCGGGCCGTGGCGACGGACCTCACCGGCCCGCCGCCCGGCCCGTCCGGGATTTCCCTCCGGCCCCGGGGTCCGGAGCCCCGCGACCCGGGGCTCCGGACCCCGGGGCCGGATCGTTCACCCGGCCTTCGACCGCTCCCCCGGCGCCTTCCCCTGCTCCTTCCCCTGCTCCGTCCCCTGCTCCGCCGTGCGCTCCGGATCCCGGGCCCGCAGCACGCCCGCCCCGGCCACCAGCCCCGCCGCCAGGACGGTGACCAGGCCGAACGACGTCACCAGCGAACTGGCGTCCGCGATCTGGCCGATGGCGGCCGGGGCCACGAGCCCCGAGGTGTAGGTGATCGTCGCGACGCCCGCGATCGACTGGCTCGGCGCGGGCCCGCTGCGCCCCGCCGCCGCGAAGGCCAGCGGGACCACCACGGCGATGCCCACGCCGATCAGCGCGAACCCGGCGATGGCGGACGGCGCGCCCGGGGCCGTCACCACCAGCACCCCGCCGCCCGTGGCCAGCACCCCGCTCGCCCGCACGGTCCGCACGGGTCCGAAGCGCCGCACGACCGGGTCCCCGGCGAACCGGGCGAGGGCCATCGTGCAGGAGAACGCCGTGGTGCAGGCGGCGGCGACGCCGGGGCCGGAGCCGATCACGTCCCGGAGGTAGACCGCCGACCAGTCCAGGCTCGCGCCCTCGGCGAAGACCGCGCAGAAGCCCACCGCGCCGATGACGAGCGCCGACCGGGGCGGCAGGGCGAACCGGGGCGGCGGGTGCTCGTCGGCGGCGGTGCGCAGGTCGAGCACCCAGTGGCAGGCCGCCGCGCCGAGCACGGCCAGCACGGCGGCCGCGACGCCCAGGTGGACCCGGGCGTCGAGGTCGGCGTGGGCCGCGGCCGCACCGGCCGCCGACCCCGCGAGCGCTCCCGCGCTCCACATCCCGTGCAGGCCCGACATGATCGAGCGGCCCAGCCGCTCCTCGGTCTCCACGCCGAGCGCGTTCATGGCGACGTCCGCCATGCCGGACGTCGCCCCGTAGACGGCCAGCGCCCCGCAGAGCGCGAGCAGCCCCGGCGAGAGCGCGGGCAGGGCCACGGAGGCGCACCACAGGGCGATCAGGGCGCGCAGCGCGGCCCGGGAGCCGAAGCGGTGGCTGATCCGTCCCGCGAGCGGCATGGCGCACGAGGAGCCGATGGCGGGGAGGACGAGCGCGAGGCCCAGCTCGCCGGAGCCGAGGTCCAAGTGGCTCTGGATCCAGGGGATGCGGGTGGCGAAGCTGCCGGTGACCGCTCCGTGCACGGCGAACACCGCGGCCACGGCGAACCGTGCGCGGCGCAGCCTGCCGTCGGTGCGGTCCCGGGTCCCGCCGCCGGTCCGGTCTCTCGCGTCCATGGCGCCTCATCCTCCCGGACGGGGCCCGCGCGGGTCGACCCCGCCACGGGCCCCGGATGCGGACCGGGCCGCGGGCTCAGCAGGCGCCCGCGTCCTGCCACACCCCCCATTCGCCGGTGGTGCCGGGCTCGTCGCCCTGGGTCCACCACCGGGCCTTCCAGGAGTGGGACTTCCAGGAGACGGTGGCGCCGCCGTTGTAGACGGCCCCCTTGTCCCACTGGGGCGCGGTGCAGGTGCCGCCGGTGGGGGTGCCGGTGGGGGTGCCGGTCGGCGTCCCCGTCGGGGTGGGCGTGGGGCCGCCGGGGTCGACGACGGTCATGCCGCGGGCGTGGTCCCCGGCCAGGGCGTAGGTCCTGCCACCGAAGCTCACGCTCCAGTTGGACGGGGTCGACACCGGCAGGTAGTAGACGAAGTCGAGGTCCGCGGAGGCGCCGGGCGCGAGCGGCTGGGAGGCGGGGAGCTTGACGGAGACCCGGTTGTAGTCGCCCTTGAGGCCGCCGATGTTGTTGCCTGCGGTGTGGTCGCTGCGGATGACCTTCAGTCCCCAGCCGGACTGGTCCTTGGCGTTCCCGGGCGCGGAATTGGCGTAGTCGAACTGGAATTCCGTGCCGCCGGGGAGCGTGGCCTTGGTCCGGTTGGTGATGCGGACCTTCGGGTTGATCGGGTAGTTGCTGTCGCCGAGCGGGAAGTTCGTGAAGCTCACGTCCACGTCGAGCGCCTGGGAGGGCAGCTCGGTGGTCGCGCGGCGGGCGCCGTAGGCGGGGGCGGCCTTGAACGCGTCGTACATCGCGGTGGTGAGGGTGGTGCCCGGTTCGTACTGCCCCTTGGCGGCGTTCCAGCCGTAGTCGCCGGCGAGTTCCCAGACCATGGTCCCGCCGAGGCCCTTGTCGACGACGTACTGCGCCTTGGCCTTCACCGACTGCTCGTCCTCGGTGGACAGGAAGACCTTCTTCTCCGCGTTCCACAGCCAGGGCGCGGTCAGGCCAGCGTCGTAGTTACGGGCGTAGGTGCCGGTGAGCTTGGTGCCGGCGGGGAAGCCGTACTTCCCGGCGTAGTCCCCGACGACGCCCTTCTCCAGGTTCTTGGCGTGCCACATCGGGTTGGAGCCGGCCGGGGACTCCTTGCCGGCGTCGTCCTTGTCGTGCCAGAGGTTGTCGATGCCGACGGCGCCGTCGCCGCAGGTGGTGAGCCCGGAGCCGGCCGGGCAGGAGGTGGTCTTCGCCGTGCCCCACAGGCCGTTCGTGCCGCCGGTGACGTTCTTCCAGCCGCGCGTGTAGTACGGCAGCCCGAGGTTGATCCGGCCCGCGGGCATGGATCCGCGGAAGTAGTGGTAGGCCCAGTCGCCGTTGAGATAGCCGATCCCGCCGTACTGGGCGGTGGTGTAGACGCCCCACTTGGCGAGCTCGGCGTCCTTTCCGTCGTCGTGGAGCGCGGCATTGGGCCCGACGAATTCGTTCCAGGCGCCGTGCAGGTCGTACGACATCACGTTGACGTAATCCAGGTACTTCGTGGTCTGGTACGTCTCCATGCCGCGCAGCAGATATCCGGAGGAGGGTGCGGCGACGGAGAGGAGGTAGTGCTTCCCGTCCGCGGCGCCGGCCCGGTCGAGCTTTTCGCGGAGAGTTTTCATCAGCGCCGCGTAGCCCTTGTTCAGGCCGCCGCGCCGGGCGTTGGCGAGCGCCCAGTCCTTGGGGTTTCCGGCGTCCTTCATCGACGTGGGGTATTCGTAGTCGATGTCGACACCGTTGAATCCGTACTTCTTGACGAAGGCGACGGCCGAATCGGCGAAGGTGTCGATCCCGGCCTGGTTGACCGAGCCGTCGGCGTTGGTCGCCGTCCTGTAGAAGCCCCCCGAGTCGACGCGCTTGCCGTTCTCGTCGATGTAGCCGCCGGTCTCGGCCCAGCCGCCCACCGAGATGAGGGTCTTCACCTGGGGGTGCTGCTTCTTGTACTTGTTGAGCAGGTTGAAGTGGCCCTTGTAGGGCAGGTCCGGGTCCATCTCGGCGCCGGGGACGCCCGGCCAGGTCATGCCGGTGGCGGGGTTGTTCGCGCCGTCCGCGCCGACGGAGACCTTGTCGTCGGGGCCGATGTGCGCGAAGGCGTAGTTGAGGTGGGTGACCTTGTCCCAGGGGATGTCGGGGGCGAGGTAGGCGGGGGTGCCGTCCTTGCCGGTGCGCCAGCCCGTGAAGTAGCCGATGACGCGGCGCTGGTGGTCGGTGCCCATCTTCTCGCGGCCGGCGGAGTCGTAGACGGAGCAGTAGGGGACGTCGGTCCCGGGGGTGGTGTAGAGGCCGTCGGGGCGGCAGGCGGCGTGATCCTCGGCGTGCGACGTGGTCGCCGAGACCGTGCCGATCAGCAGCCCGGCCAGGGCGGTGCCGACGGCGGCGACGGTGATCCCGCGGCGGGCGCGGGGGCCGGTACAGGATCTCTCCCGGCGCTCCCGGTTCTCTCGGAACAACACGATCAGGTCCTCCAGGTGGGGTGCCCGGCGCGGCCGGGCGGGCGGGGGTGAGCGTCGTGCTGTGGCCCGCCGGTGTGCGCCCACCGGCGGGCCGTACTCCTCGGAGGTGTGGCAGAGGTTAAGAGGACTAGACCAGTGCGTCAATAGGTACGGACCAAGTCCGGGAAGGGCCCGAAATACGGAGCCCGGCGCTCCGCCACGGGGCCGCCGCACAGGGCCTCCGCGGCCCTCCCGCCCGCTTTCCGTCCGGCGTGTCCAGTGCGTCACATCGCCGTGGACACCGCGCCGCCGCCCGGCGTACGCTCGGTCCCGTCGACCAGCGGTTTCGAGAAGCCGCGGGCCGTACGCATGTAGCATGACCTGAAATTCAGAAACGCAGCGCACTCCGGGGTCGGTGAAAGTCCGAACCGGCGGTTACAGTCCGCGACCCGTCCGCAGCCAGCGGCCGGTTGACCAGGTGAAATTCCTGGACCGACGGTTAAAGTCCGGATGGGAGGCAGTGCGCGGCGGGTATGCATCGGCACACCGTCGCAGGTGGCCCGCCCTCACGGGCGGCCCTTCCCGCACGGCCCCGCAAGGGCCGTGGTGTCCCCCGTTGCGGCGTACCCGCTTCTTCATCGTCGTCCCGTACGACAGCCCCGGAGTCCGTGCCCGAAGAGGCAGGAGGACCCGGTGGCCACCGCGACCGAAGCAGACGCGATGCGACGCGCCGTAGCGCTCGCCGCTCGCGCCCTTGGCGCGACGAGCCCCAACCCCGTCGTCGGCTGCGTCGTCCTCGACCCGCGGGGCACCGTCCTCGGCGAGGGCTGGCACCGCCGCGCCGGCGGGCCGCACGCCGAGGTCGAAGCGCTCGCCGCGGCCTCCGCCGCGGGTCACGACGTGCGCGGCGCCACCGCCGTCGTCACCCTCGAACCCTGCAACCACACCGGCCGCACGGGCCCCTGCGCCCAGGCCCTGATCGCCGCCGGCATCGGCCGGGTCGTCTACGCCGTCGCCGACCCCACCGACGCCGCCACCGGCGGCGCGGCCACCCTGGCCGCCGCCGGTGTCGACACCGAGGGCGGCCTCCTCGCCGGCGAAGCCGCCGAGGGCAACGCCGCCTGGCTCACCTCGGTGCTCCACGGGCGCCCCTTCGTGCTGTGGAAGTACGCCGCCACGCTCGACGGGCGCAGCGCCGCCGCCGACGGCACCAGCCGCTGGATCACCTCCGCGGACTCCCGCGCCGACGTCCACCGCCTGCGCGCCGAGGCCGACGCCGTCGTGGTGGGCTCCGGCACCCTGCGCGCCGACGACCCCCACCTGGCCGTGCGCGACCGCGAAGGTGCCGTCCAGCCGCTGCGCGTCGTCATCGACACGCACGCCACGGTCACCCCCGGCGCCCGCGTCCTGGACGACGCGGCACCGACCCTGATCGCCGTCGGCGAGCACGCCGACACCACCCACCTGCCCGGCGCCGACGTCGTGCGCCTGCCCCGCGCCGCGGCCGGCGGCGGCCACGGCGGCCTCGATGTGCACGCCCTGCTCCGCGAGCTCCACGCGCGCGGCGTCCGCTCCGTGCTGCTCGAAGGCGGCCCCGCCCTCGCCGGCTCGTTCGTCGCCGCCGGTGCCGTCGACCGCGTCGTCGGCTATCTCGCCCCCGCCCTGCTCGGCGCCGGGCCGGCCGCCCTCGGCGACGCCGGCATCGGCACCATCGCCCAGGCCCTGCGCCTGGAGGTGACCGACGTCGCCCGGCTCGGCCCCGACCTGCGGATCACCGCAGTCCCCACCGCTTCCGCCACCGCCCCTGAGGAGAACTGACAGTGTTCACCGGAATCGTCGAAGAACTGGGCGAGGTCGTCTCCGTCGAGAACCTCGGCGACAGCTCCCTCTTCCGGCTCCGCGGCCCGATCGTCACCCAGGACGCCAAGCACGGCGACTCCATCGCCGTCAACGGCGTGTGCCTGACCGTCGTGGAGACCGCCGACGGCGAGTTCACCGCGGACGTGATGGCCGAGTCCCTCAAGCGCTCCAGCCTGGGCGCCCTCGTCCCCGGTTCGCGCGTCAACCTCGAACGGCCCATGGCCCTCGGCGGGCGCCTCGGCGGCCACCTGGTCCAGGGCCACGTCGACGGCACCGGCACCGTGCTGGAGCGGATCCCCGGCGAGCACTGGGAGATCGTGAAGATCGGCCTGCCGGCCGGGCTGGCCCGCTACGTCGTCGACAAGGGCTCCATCACCGTCGACGGCATCAGCCTGACCGTGGTCGAGGCGGGCGACGAGTACTTCACCGTCAGCCTCATCCCCACCACGCTCGAACTGACCACCCTCGGCATCAAGCAGCCCGGAGACCCGGTCAACCTCGAGGTGGACGTCCTCGCCAAGTACGTCGAGCGGCTGCTCGGCACGCCCGCCCGCGGCACCGGGGAGACCGTCGCATGAGCGCCATCGGCTGGCTCAACGGCGAGGCGTTCAGCGCCTTCGGGCAGCACGTCATCTGGTCCGACGCGATCGGCAACACCATCGGCCTCGCCGCGCTCGCCCTCGGCTGGCGGCGCTCCATATGGACCTGGCCCGTCCAGTTCCTCTCCGGCGTCATCCTCGTGGCCGCGTACGCCTCGGCCCACCTCAGCGGCGGCATCGGCAAGCAGCTCCTCGTGATCGGCGTCGCCGTGTGGGGCTGGCGCCAGTGGCACCGCGGCAAGCAGCAGGCCCAGGACGGCTCCATCGCCGTCCGCTTCGCCGGCTGGCGCGAGCGCACGGTGCTGCTGGCCGGCACTGCGCTCGGCACGCTGGCCGTCGGCGCCCTGTTCACCGCCGTGCCGGAGCTGTCCTGGAACCCCTGGCCCGACGCCTACATCTTCGTCGGCACGCTCGCCGCGATGGTGGCCCAGGCCCGCGGGCTCGTCGAGTTCTGGGTGGCCTGGCTGCTGGTCGACATCGTGGGCGTCCCGCTCGCCTTCAGCAGCGGCCTCCCCTTCTCCGGCCTCGTCTACGTCATCTACTTCGCCCTGGTCCTGTGGGGCATGCGCGACTGGTGGCTGCGCTCCCGCGAGAGCGTGAAGCCCGCACTGGAAGGAGCACTTTCGTGAGCGACGCACGCGCGGCCACCGGGCTGCAGCCGACCACGACACCCGCACCGCTGCGCCGCGCGGGCGGAGAAGCGAACAAGGGAGCAGGCGCATGACCATTCTGGAGACCGAGGACTGGCCCCTGAGCGGCGAGTTCGCGCTCGACTCCGTCGAGCGTGCCATCGCGGACATCGCCGCCGGCCGGCCCGTCGTCGTCGTGGACGACGAGAACCGCGAGAACGAGGGCGACCTCGTCGTTGCGGCGGAGAAGGTCACCACCGAGATCGTCGCCTTCATGATGAGCGAGTGCCGCGGCCTGATCTGCGTCCCCCTGGAGGAGGGCGACGTCGCGCGGCTCGACCTGCCGCAGATGGTCGCGGACAACACCGAGTCCATGCGCACGGCCTTCACCGTCTCCGTCGACGCCTCCCGCGCGCACGGCACCGGCACGGGCATCTCCGCCGCGGACCGGGCCACCACCATCCGCCTGCTCGCCGACCCCGCCGCCGTCCCCGGCGACTTCGTCCGGCCCGGCCACGTCTTCCCGCTGCGCGCCAAGCCCGGCGGCGTCCTGGTCCGCAACGGCCACACCGAGGCCGGCGTCGACCTCGCCCGGCTCGCCGGCCTGCGCCCGGCCGCCGCGATCGTGGAGATCGCCGGCGAGGACGGCGCGATGCTGCGCCTGCCCGAGCTGATCCCCTTCGCCCGCAAGCACGGCCTCGCGATCATCTCCATCGAGGACCTGATCGCCCACCGCCGGGCGGCGGAGGCCGCCGTGCACCGCGAGGCCGAGACCCGGCTGCCCACCGCCTTCGGCGACTTCCGCGCCTACGGCTACCGCTCCGCGGCCGACGGCGTCGAGCACATCGCGCTCGTCGCCGGCGACCTGGGCGACGGCGAGGACGTGCTGGTGCGCGTCCACTCCGAGTGCCTGACCGGGGACGTCTTCGCGTCGCTGCGCTGCGACTGCGGCCCCCAGCTGCACGCCTCCCTGGAGCGGATCGCCGGCGAGGGCCGCGGCGTCGTCCTCTACCTGCGCGGCCACGAGGGCCGCGGCATCGGGCTGCTGCCCAAGCTGCGCGCCTACGAGCTCCAGGAGGACGGCCGCGACACCCTCGACGCCAACCTCGAACTGGGCCTGCCCGCCGACGCGCGCGACTACGCTGCCGGCGCACGCATCCTCACCGACCTCGGCGTGCGCTCGCTGCGCCTGCTGACCAACAACCCCGACAAGACCGCCGCCCTCGTGCGCCACGGCCTGCGCGTCACCGGCCGCGAGCCCATGCCCGTCCAGGCCGGCGAGCACAACCTGCACTACCTGCGGACCAAGCGGGACCGCATGGGCCACGACCTGCCCTGGCTGGACGCGGACCGCGTGTCCGCCTGCGGCAACCAGTGATCATCACCTCACCGACCGAGCACCACCCCCACTGAGCACGACACCGAGCGAAAAGAGAACGACGTGAGCGGCAAGGGCGCCCCCGAGCTGAGTGTGAAGAACTGCCAGGACCTGCGGGTGGCCGTGATCGCCGCGCAGTGGCACGAGAAGGTCATGGACGGCCTGGTCGACGGCGCCCTGCGCGCGCTGCACGACCTCGGCATCGACGAGCCCACCGTGCTGCGCGTGCCCGGCAGCTGGGAGCTGCCCGTCGCCGCCAAGGTCCTCGCCGGGCGCGGCTACGACGCGATCGTCGCCCTCGGCGTCGTCATCCGCGGCGGCACCCCGCACTTCGACTACGTGTGCCAGGGCGTCACCCAGGGCCTCACCCAGGTGTCCGTGGACACCGGCGTGCCCGTCGGCTTCGGCGTCCTCACGTGCGACGACGACGCGCAGGCCCTGGACCGGGCCGGACTCGAGGGATCGAACGAGGACAAGGGCCACGAGGCCGTCACCGCCGCCGTCGCCACGGCGGTACTTCTGCGCTCGGTGTCCGAGCCCTGGCACTGACAGCGGGGGCGGACCCCGTAGGGTAGGACGCACCATGTCCAAGAAGACGTTCGAGGAGCTGTTCGCAGAGCTCCAGCAGAAGGCCGACGGCGACCCCGCCACCTCCCGCACCGCCGAGCTGGTGGGCAAGGGCGTCCATGCCATCGGCAAGAAGGTGGTCGAGGAGGCCGCCGAGGTGTGGATGGCCGCCGAGTACGAGGGCGCCGACGCCACCGCCGAGGAGATCTCCCAGCTGCTGTACCACGTTCAGGTGATGATGGTCGCCCGCGGGATCTCCCTGGACGACGTCTACTCCCACCTCTGACCCCGCCGGCACCGGCCCCCGGTGCCACCGCAGTTCCGCCCCGCATCCCGTACATCCCCACGCACGAAGGAAACCGACCTCATGCTGCGCATCGCCGTTCCCAACAAGGGTTCTCTCTCCGAGCCTGCGTCGGCGATGCTCCATGAGGCCGGCTACCGCCAGCGCAAGGACCGCAGGGAGCTCGTCCTCGTCGACTCGGCCAACGACGTCGAGTTCTTCTTCCTGCGCCCGCGCGACATCGCGGTCTACGTCGGCTCCGGCAAGCTCGACATCGGCATCACCGGCCGCGACCTGCTGCTGGACTCCGGCTCGCAGGCCGAGGAGATCATGCAGCTCGGCTTCGCCGGCTCCACGTTCCGCTACGCCACCCGGCCGGGCACGGCCAAGGACGTCAGCGAGTTCGGCGGCATGACCGTCGCCACGTCCTTCTCCGGCCTGGTCACCAAGCACCTCGCCGACAACGGCGTGGACGCCGCCGTCGTCCACCTCGACGGCGCGGTCGAGACCGCCATCCAGCTCGGCGTCGCCGAGATCATCGCGGACGTGGTGGAGACCGGCACCACCCTGCGCAACGCCGGCCTGGAGATCATCGGCGAGCCGATCCTGAAGTCCGAGGCCGTCGTCATCCGCCGCTCCGGCGCGCCGGCCGACGACCCCAAGGTGCAGCAGTTCCTCCGCCGCATGCAGGGCGTCCTCGTCGCCCGCCGGTACGTGATGATGGACTACGACATCCGGGTGGAGCACGTCGAGCGCGCCGTCGCCCTCACCCCCGGCCTGGAGTCGCCGACCGTCTCCCCGCTGCACCACGAGGGCTGGGTCGCGGTCCGCTCGATGGTCCCCTCCAGCGACGCCCAGCGCATCATGGACGAGCTGTACGAGCTGGGCGCCCGCGCCATCCTCACCACCAACATCCACGCCTGCCGCCTCTGACCGGCCCGGCCCCCTCCCCACCCAGCGAGAGCACCAGCGACGTGTCCACGCCCGCATCCCCGTCCGGCCTGCCCGGGCTCCCGGTCACCTTCCGCCCGACCCGTACCCGGATCGTGCTGATGAGCCTGGGCACGGCCCTGCTCGCCGTCCTCACGGCGGTGTCCTTCCTGCTCGACACGGCCACGGCCGGGGACCGGGCCTCCTTCATCGGCACCGGCCTGCTCGTCTTCGCCTTCCTCGGGCTGCTCAGCCGCCCCAAGGTGGTCGCCACCCGCGACGGCGTCACGGTGGTCAACCTGACCACCAAGCGGCAGCTGGCGTGGGCCCAGATCGTCCGGGTCACCCTGCGCCCGGGCGACGCCTGGGTCCATCTGGACCTGGCCGACGGCACGAGTCTGGCGGCCATGGGCATCCAGCCCGGCATCGCCAAGGAGCAGGCCGTCGCCAACGCCCGGGCCCTGCGCGCCCTGGTGGAGGAGCACGGCACGGGGCACTCCGCCACCTGATCCACGTCCGGTTTCCCAGGTGTTCCCCGAGCGGGGCGGCCCGCCTGTGAGTGCGGTTCCTTGATTACTCTGGTGCCACGGGCACACCCCTGCCCCGCCCCGCACGAGGAAACGGCCGTGGAACAGCGCGGCCCGCGGGGCACCTGCGACCCGAGGAGTGACTCCCTCCGGCAATGGACGGATCGTCCTGTAGTACCCGCGCCGCCGCCCACCCCACGGAGGCGGCGGCATGAGTATCACCGTGTCCCTGCTGCTGCTCGCGGCAGCACTCCTCCTCATCCTGGCGAACGGCTTCTTCGTCGCCGCCGAGTTCGGCCTGGTGACCGTGGAGAAGCCGGAGGCCGAACGGGCCGCGGCCGGCGGTGACCGCCGGGCCCGCACCGTCGTCGCCTCCCTGCGCGAGCTCTCCTTCCAGCTCTCCGGGACCCAACTCGGCATCACCATCACCTCGTTGGTCGTCGGCATGCTGACCGAGCCCGCCCTGGGCCACCTGCTCACCGGGCCGCTCTCCGCCACCGGCCTGCCCGCCGGAGCCGCGCCCGGTGTGGCCGTCGTCACCGGCATGCTGGTGGCCTCGGCCGTGCAGATGGTCATCGGCGAACTCGTTCCCAAGAACTGGGCGGTCTCCCGGCCCTTGCAGGTCGCGCGGTTCGTCGCCGGCCCGCAGCACGCCTTCGCCCACCTCTTCCGGCCCGTGATCACCCTGCTGAACGCGGTCGCCAACCGGCTCGTACGGGCCCTGGGCGTCGAGCCCGCCGAGGAGCTGGCCTCCGCCCGCACCCCGGGCGAACTCGTCTCCCTGGCCCGGCACTCGGCCCGCGCCGGCGCCCTGGAGCAGGACACCGCCGACCTCTTCGTGCGCACCCTCTCGCTCGGCGACCTCACCGCCCAGCACGTGATGACGCCCCGCGTGAAGGTCAGCGCCCTGCAGTCCTCGGCCACCGCCGAGGACGTCCTCAACCTCACCCGCGCCACGGGCCTGTCGCGCTTCCCCGTCTACCGGGAGCGCCTGGACGACATCACCGGCATGGTCCACCTCAAGGCCGCCCTGGCCGTCCCCGCCGACGAGCGGCTGCGCACCCCCGTCGGGCGCATCGCCGTCCCCCCGATGCTCGTACCGGGCACACTGCCCGTGCAGCCGCTGCTGGAGCAGCTGCGCAGCGAGCAGCCGATAGCCGTCGTCGTCGACGAGTACGGCGGTACGGCGGGCGTGGTGACCCTGGAGGACATCGTCGAGGAGCTCGTCGGCGAAGTCCGCGACGAGCACGACGCCGAGGACGCCCACCGGCCCGAACTGGCCCCCGTGGCCTGCGAGGACGGCCGCGCCGGGTGGGAGGCCGACGGCGGCTGCCGCGTCGACGCCCTGCGCCGCATCGGCCTGGAGGCGCCCGACGGCCCGTACGAGACCGTCGCCGGGCTCGTCGCCGGGCTGCTGGGCCGCATCCCCGCGGCCGGCGACACCGCCGAACTGCCCGGCTGGCGGATCTCGGTGCGCCTGGTCGCCCACCACCGGGCCGAACGGGTCCGGTTCGCCCGCACCGCCACCGGCAGGGGGGAGGCACGATGAGCGTGCTGCAACTCCTCTTCGCCGCGCTGCTGGTGCTCGCCAACGGCTTCTTCGTGGGCGCGGAGTTCGCGCTCGTGTCCGTGCGCCGCAGCCAGATCGAGCCGAAGGCCGCGGAGGGTTCGGCACGGGCCCGTACGGTCCTGACCGGCCTGGAGAACCTGCCGCAGATGATGGCCGCCGCCCAGTTCGGCATCACCGTCTGCTCGCTGACGCTCGGCGCGGTCGCCGAGCCGACGGTGGCGGCGCTCCTGGAACCCGTCTTCGAGGCGGCCCGGGTGCCCGCCGGGCTGATCCACCCGCTGGGCTACGTCATCGCGCTGGCCGCGGTGGTCTTCCTGCACCTGGTGATCGGCGAGATGGTGCCGAAGAACCTGGCCATGTCGGCGCCCGACCGGGCGGCGCTGTGGCTGGGCCCGGGGCTCGTGGCTTTCGCACGGGTCTGCCGGCCGGTCACCCGCCTGCTGGGCGCGTGCGCGCACGGCGTGCTGCGGCTCTTCCGCGTCGAGCCCAAGGACGAGGTGGAGGCCGTGTTCACCAGCGAGCAGCTCACCCACCTGGTCGAGGACTCCCGCCAGGCGGGGCTGCTGGAACCCGCCGAGCAGGAGCGCCTGGAGGACGCCCTGGAGCTGGGCAGCCGCCCGGTCACCGACGTGCTCCTCGCCCCGGCCTCACTGGTGACGGTCGACCCGTCCGTCACGCCGCGCGGCATCGAGGAGCTGACGGTACGGACCGGCTACTCCCGCTTCCCCGTGTGCGCGCCCGGCGGCGCCGTCATGGGCTACCTCCACGTCAAGGACGTCCTGGACCTGGAGGACCGTGAGCGCGCGGTGCCGCAGCACGTGTGGCGGCGCGTGGAGACCCTCCGGGCCGAACTGCCCCTGGACGACGCCCTGACGGTGATGCGCAGGGCCGCGGCCCACCTGGCGGCGGTCACGGACGCCTCGGGGCGGGTGCTGGGCCTGGTGGCCCTGGAGGACGTCCTGGAGAAGCTCGTGGGCGAGGTCCGCGACCCCTCCCACCGGGAGGAGGTCCCGGCGGCGGCCGTCCGGGTCGCCGACCCGCGGGTGCCGCGCAGGCCCCGGGAGCGCAGCGGCGTCCTTGCGGGCTAGGGGCTGCCCGGCGGGGAGGGCGGCCCGTCCGTCCTCCCCGCCGGGAACTCCCCCGATTCCCCTGCCGCGAGTGGCCCGCGTGGCTAGGCTGAACGAGCCGCCGCGTCACGGCCGGTGAAGCTCATGGAGTAATCGGGGGAGCCTGCCATGTCCGTACCGCTGGTCCGGGTGGAGACGGTGGAACTGGACGCGCAGGGGTCCCGGCAGATCAGCAGCCGGACCCGCCGCACCGCCTCCCTGGAGGAGCGCTCCGAGGAGCTGGAGCAGGCCATCACCTCCGCGTCCTCGATCGCGCAGGACGCCCTCGCCCGTATCCCGGAGCGCGACGGCTGGCGCGTCGGCAGCCTGCAGGTCACCTTCGGGGTGACGCTCACGGCCGAAGCCGGGGTGATCCTCTCGAAGGCGTCCGCGGAGGCGTCCTTCGAAGTCACGCTGACGGTGGAACGCGCCTGAGGGGCCCGCGGTGCCCGGATCCGGCTACGCGGTCGACCTCTACCAGGCGGACAGGCCCCTGGGCGCGGGGTTCCTGCTCACGCGGTGCTTCGTCCTGACGGCGGACCACTGCCTGCGGTACCTGTCCGGCGACGAGGAGCGCGTCAGCGTGCGCCTCGGCGACGGCACCGCGGTCGGCGGGCGCGTCTGCCGGCGCATCGAAGAGGCCGACCTCGCCCTGATCGAGGTCCTCGAACCGGAACTGGTGCCGCTGACGCTGCCCGTCGGGGACCTCCCCCGCCGCGGCGACCGCTGGCGCGGCCTGCACCGGCCGTCCCTGAGCGATCCCCACCTGGGCGGGCGCGTCGACGCGGACGCCGTCGACTACACGTGCGTGGGCGGCGGACGCATCCAGGCGATGCAACTCGTGGCGGAGCAGGCGCTCGGCGACTACTCGGGGTACTCCGGCGGGCCGGTCGAGCGCGTGACCACGGCGGAGCGGGGGGCGGCCCTGCTGGGCGTCCTGATCGAGCAGTACCCGGACCGGCAGGCACCCGACCGTGCGGCGAACGTGCTGTTCGCCGTGCCGCTCCGGGAGGTGATGAGCCGCTTCCCCCACTTCCGGACGGACCACCTGCTGCGGGCGCTGGAGCCGCCCTCGACCGTCGCGGAACCGGTGGGCCGGCACGAGGAGCAGTCCGCTACGAGAGGGGCGGCGGTTCCGCCGCCGGTCGCGGTCCCGGTGCCGGTCCCGGTGAACGACCCTCCCGGAGCGGAGCCCGCTCCCGTCTCCGTCGACATGGCGGTCGCCAAGGGCGAGGCGCTGCTCAGTGCGCTCAAGGAGTGGTCGGAACGGGGCCTCATCGACCCGGGGCAGGTCGCCGGGCTGCAGGTGCACATCGCAAAGAACGTCGTCGACCTGGCGCTGGGGGGTGAGGCGTCGTGACGGACGAACTGCGGGCAGCCATCGGGCGGGCGGAGGAGGCGGTGACCGGTGGGGGCGTGGGGTGGACGGCACTCGCCGTGACCGCCGGGGCCGCGCGCCGCGTCGTTGCCACGGGACGCCCCGGCGCCGTCGAGGACGTCTGTTATCTGGCGACGCTCCTGCAGGCGCTGGGATGGCGCCGGGACGCTCTGCTGATCCTGTGCTCCGGGTCTCTCGCCGTGCCGCACTCCCCCGCCCTCGACAGCTCCGCCAAAGCCGCGGCGCTCAACAAGCTGGCGGCGAGGATGGTCGACCTCGGGGAGCTGGAAGAGGCACGCCGCACGCTGGAAGCCGCGCGGGAACACGACGCCGAACAGCACGTACGGGCCGAGACGTTCGCCAACCTGGCCGCCGTCCACGCGCGCGCCGGCGACTTCGAGAAGGCCGAGCTCGTGGTGGGGCTCGCGCGCCTCGCGCTCGACGGAGGCGACGAGCGTCAAGTGCGCCTCCTTCTCTCCTCGGTCGACCTGGCGCTCGCGCGCTGGAGCAACGACCCGGTACAGCTCAGCGAAGTGGCCGACGGCGTGCGCGAAGCCGACCGGCGGGCGCTGGGCGCGCCGGAGCCGCAGCAGTCCGCGGACATCTCGGCGCTCGCCTTCCGGGCGGCGGTGGAGTTCGAATGGGCGCGGTCGCTGCGGGCCCACGAGCGCATGGCGCAGGTCACCGACGTGCTGGCCACCGTCGCGGCCCGGGCGGCCGCCGAGCTGGGCGCCCGCCACCCGCAGACCGTGACCGTGGTGGCCGACCTGGCCTGCGCGGAGTACGAGACCGTGCGGCGGACGGACGATCTTCCACGGCTGCAGCGCGCGGTACGGGCACTGGAGGAGGCTGCGCGACAGGCCTCGGACTGCTTCGGCGACCGCCACCCCCTCACCATCACCGCGCGGACGAACCACGCGTGCGCCGAGCTCGACCTCGCGCGGGCCATGGAGTCGCCCGGTCGCATGGCGTACGCGGAGGAGGCCCTCGACGAGGCCGGCCGCATCGCCACGGCCGGCTTCGGAGCGGAGCACCCCATGGCGCTGCTGCTGAAGGGGACCCTGAAGGCGTGCCGCCGGATGCAGGGCATGGACGGGACGACGATCGGCTACGGAAGCCGGCTCACGCTGGTGCGCACGGCCGTCGGCGGCGAGTGGCATCCCCGTGAGGAGCTCGTGTCCCCGGACGTCGCTTCCCGGGTGCTGAAGTCCGGCGCCCCGCCGCATCCCGCCTCCGCCTCGCTGGAGTTACTCGGCCTCCTGCAGGAGAGTCACGCACTCGCGCTCTCCCACAGCCGGCAGGGAAACTGGAGCCGGGCGCTCAGCGCGCACCGGCGGGTTGCGGCGGCCCGCGAGCGGCTGCTCGGGCAGGAGCACCCCGAAACCCTGGAGAGTCAGTACGAGATGGCCTTGGCGCTGTCCAGGCTGGGCCGTCACGCCGACGCGCTGGGGTTCTTCGGGCAGCTCGCCGGTGCCCGTGCCCGGGTGCTCGGCCCCGAGCATTCGGACACGCTCGCGGCACGCCAGGAGATGGCCTACGTCATGGGCAGGCTGGGGCGGCACTTCGAGGCCTTCCAGCTGTACTCCGAGGTGCTGGGCGCCCGGGAGCGCACGATGGGCCCGGAGCACCCGGACACGCTGCTCTGCCGGCACAATCTCGCGCACAGCCTCGGGCGGCTGGGGCGCTGGGAGGAGTCGTACCCCATGGCGTGCCAGGTGGCGGCCGCCCGGACCCGTACGCTCGGCCCGGAGCATCCCGACACCCTCGCCACGCTCTGCGAGGTCGGCTGCGCGCTCGGTGCGCTCGGCCGGTGGGAAGTGGCCCTCGCGATGTACGCCGGTGTCGCCGAGGCCCGGGGCCGGGTGCTCGGCCCCGACCACCCCGACACCCTCGCCGCCCGCTACGAGACGGGCATCTGCCTCGGGCGCCTGGGCCGCAGCGCGGAGGCCCTCGAGGTCTACGAGGCGCTCGTCGCGGACCGTGAGCGCGTCGAGGGCCCGGAGGCTCCGGAGACCCTGCGTGCCCGGCACGTGCGGGGCGTCAACCTCGGCCGGCTCGGCCGCTGGGAGGAGGCCTTGGCGGAGGCCCGTCTGGTCTGCGAGCTCCGGGAACACGTGCTCGGCCCCGAGCACCCCGACGCACTCGTCAGCCGCCGCGAAGTGGCCGTCGCCCTGGGGTGGCTGGGCCGCTGGGAGGAAGCGCTCGTCGCCTACCAGCATGTGGCGCGGGGCCGGGAGCGCGTGCTCGGGCCCGCGCACGGCGACACCCTCGCGAGCCTCAACGACGAGGCGCACTGCCTCGAACAGCTGGGCCGTACGGCCGAGGCCACCGCGCTCCTCCGCCGGGCGTCGGCCGCGCACCGCCGCCCGCGGGCGCGTCGTTGACGGGGCATGAGACCACTCACCGCATCCGTTCCGCCCAGGACGCCGGTCGTCACGCTGCTCCTGGTCCTCGCCGCCGTGCTCGCCCTCGTCCCTCCCCCGTCCCGCGCCACAGCCCCCTCCCCCGTCTCGGACCTCTACGGCTCGGACGTCAGGCGCCTGCCGGCCACCCGTCCCGTCGTCGCGCTGACGTTCAACGCGGCGTGGGACGAGGCCGGGATCGCGGAGGTGCTCGGTACGCTCACGCGGCTGGGCGTGCCCGCGGCGTTCTTCCCCACGGGGGACTTCGCCGACCGGCACCCCGGCGCCGTGCGGGCCATGGCGGAGCACGGGTTCGGGCTGGGCAACCATTCGTACAGCCACCCGTATTTCGACCGCATCGGCGCCCGGGAGGCGCAGGAGGAGGTGCTGCGCGCGGACCGGGCGATCCGGCGGGCCGGGAGGGTGGAACCCCTGCCGTTCTTCCGCTTCCCGTACAGCGAGGCGCCCGCGGACAAGGTCGCACTGGTCAACTCGCTGGGCTTCGCGGACCTCGAATTCACGGCCGACACGAAGGGCTACCTCGGCGCTTCCCGGGGCATGACCGTCGACCGGGCCGTCCGCCGCGCCCTTGACGCACTGACGCCGGGGGCCGTGATCCAGATGCACGTCGGCAGCGACGACGGCGGGCCCGTGCTCGACGCCCTGGCGCTGCCGCGGATCGTCGCGGGTGCGCGGGCACGGGGGTACGGGTTCGCGGACCTGCGCGCATATGCCGGGAGGGCCTGCCCGTTCATCCGTTCCGGTCAACTACCGCGCACGATCCCCTACTCTACGTATTCACATGTCACTCTGTGTGCATGACGCTGACTTGGGCGAAGCCCGCGGCACCCGCCGGCATCGAAGACGTACTGGCGCAGATGCGGATGCTGGACGGGGCCCTGCCGCCGCGGGACGGGGTGCACGTCTTCAACCGCGTGTACCTGAGGGTCACGGAGCGGGTCGCCGAGCAGGCGGGGGCCGGAGGGTTCACGGACGGGGCCGCGGCCACGGAGCTCGCCGTGCGGTTCGCGGCCCGCTACCTGGCCGCTGTCGACCACACGGCGGCGGGCCGGGAGCCGCCGGCGTGCTGGCGGCCGCTGTTCCAGCTGCGGGGCCATCCGGCCGTCCAGCCCCTGCAGTTCGCGCTGGCGGGGATCAACGCCCACATCGGGCACGACCTCGCGCTGGCCCTCGTCGACACCTGCCGCGCACTGCGCGGCAGACCCCACCTGATGGAGGCCGACTTCGAGCGGGTGGGCGGGCTGCTGGTCGCCATGGAGGAGCGGATCCGCGAGGACCTGATGCCCGGGCCGGATCTGCTGGACGTCGCCGATCCGCTCACGCACCTGGTGGGTTCGTGGTCCCTGCAGGCGGCGCGGCGCGGGGCGTGGGCGTCCTTCCGCGCGCTGTGGGCCGTGCGCGGCCTGCCCGACGTGGCCGAGGAGCTGACCGGCCGGATCGACTCGAGCGTCGGGCTGGTGGGGCGCTGCCTGCTCACGCCCTTGGGGTGAGGCCCCCCGAGCTGGGGGGCTCGGGGGGCCTCGGTCAGGGAGCCCGGGTCAGTCCTCGGGCAGCTCGACCGGCGCGAGCTCGTCGTAGCGGTCGCCCGGGCCCGGGTTGGACGGGTCGGTCTCTCCACCGAACTGGTGCATGATGCCCCACACGGCGTTGAGCGCGGTCTGCACGGCACCCTCCGCCCAGCCGGCGGTCCAGGAGATGTCGTCGCCCGCGAGGAAGAGCCCGCGCTTGTCCTCGGGCAGGCGGTCCTGCATGAAGTGGGTGAACAGGCGCCGCTGGTAGCGGTAGTGGCCCGGCAGGTTGGCCTTGAACGCGCCCATGAAGTAGGGCTCGTTCTCCCAGGAGACGGTGACCGGGTTGCCGATGATGTGCTTCCGGATGTCGACCTTGGGGTAGATCTCGCCGAGCGACTTGAGCATGACCTCCAGGCGCTCGTTCGCCGACAGCGGCAGCCACTTGAGGCTGTCGTCGCACCAGGTGTACGAGAGGCAGATGACGGCCGGCTTGTCGGGCCCGTCGTCCAGGAGGTAGGTGCCGCGCGTCATCCGGTCGGTGAGCGTCATCGACATGACGTCCCGCCCGGTCTCCTCGTCCTTGTCCAGCCAGAACGGCCGGTCCACCGGCACGAACAGCTTGGAGGACTCCATGTAGTGGGTGCGCTCCATCGCCGTCCAGTGGTCGATGGGGAACAGCGAGTCGTCGCAGGCGATCTTCGACAGCAGCATCCACGACTGGGCGGTGAAGACCGCCGCCTTGTAGGTGCGGATGTCGCCGGAGGCGTCGGTGACGGTGATGCCGTTGCCCGCGGTGCGGTGCAGACGGGTCACGGCCGGGCGCGGGTCGCCGCCGTGCAGCGAGGACAGCGAGGTGCCCGGGGCCCAGTGGACGAGCTTCTCCGGCTCGCGCTCCCACAGCCGCACCGGGAGCTGCTGGCTGCCGCCGACGATGCCGCGGTGGTGGTCGTCGGCCTCGGTGTAGACGACCCGCAGGATCTCCAGGATGGAGTTGGGGAAGTCGGTGTCCCAGCCGCCGGTGCCGAAGCCGACCTGGCCGAAGATCTCACGGTGCCGGAAGGACTTGAACGCCTCCGACTCGCACAGGAAGCCGTAGAAGGTCTGGTTGTCGAGCTTCTCGACCAGCTTCGCCCAGATCTCGCGGATGCGCGGCACGTCGCGCTCGCGCAGGGCGCGGTTCATGTCGGAGAAGTCCGCGCCCTCCTCCAGGCAGGCGTTCCACGCCTCGGCGACCTCGCGGTAGACCGGGGGCAGGTCGTCGATGGTGTGCGCGTAGTGCGACTCGCCCTTGAGGTCCACGACGGTCGACGGGGTGTCGGGCGCCAGCGGGTTGGGGAAGGGCTTGGTCTCCAGGCCCACCAGGTCGATGTAGTACTGCAGCGCGGTGGAGCTCGGGGGGAAGCGCATCGCGCCCATCTCGGCGGTCAGCGAGGGGTCGCAGCCCTCGAAGCCGACGGTGCGCAGCCGGCCGCCGATCTTGTCGGCCTCGTAGACGACGGGCTTGAGGCCCATCTTCATCAGCTCGTAGGCGGAGATGATGCCCGACAGGCCGCCGCCGATGACGGCGACCTCGGCGCCGTGCTCGGTCGCCGGTATCTGCCCGAGGCCCGCCGGGTGGGCGAGGAAGTCGTCGTACGGGAAGGGGAAGTCCGGGCCGACCATGGTGATCGGCGGCAGGGCCGGCTCCGACGGCTCGTCGTGGGCGGCGGTGGGCACCATGGACGTCATCGGCTGAACTCTCCTGCGAAAAGTGGGGGTTGCGGCTCTGAGGGGCCCGGAGGCGGTGGGTCAGACGAGTGAGGCGTACAGCTCCGGACGCCGGTCGCCCAGGTAGGTGTTCTCGGCGCGGGAGGCCTTCAGCAGCGCCGGGTCGACGTCGGCGACGATCAGGTCCTCCCCGCTGCCCGCCCGCGCCCGTACGGTCCCGTCGGGGGCGGCGAGGCAGCTGAGGCCGGCGAAGGTGAAGTCGCCCTCGTCGCCGCAGCGGTTGGCGTAGGCGATGTAGAGCTGGCTCTCCCAGGCGCGGGCCGGGACGATCGTCTGCGGGACGATCTCGTACGGGCGCATCAGCGCGGTGGGCGCGAGCAGCAGCTCGGTGCCGGCCAGCGCGTGGGCCCGCACCGGCTCGGGGAACTCGACGTCGTAGCAGATCAGCAGGCCGAGGCGGAGGCCCGCGAAGTCGGCCTGCACCACGGCCTCGGAGCCGGGCCGGAAGTGGGCCGTCTCGTACGCGCCGAAGAGGTGGGTCTTGCGGTAGTTGGCCAGACGGGCGCCGTCGGGGCCGATGAGCTGCAGGGCGTTGTAGACCGTGCCGCCGTCGGCTTCGTCGCGCTCGGGGTAGCCGTAGCCGACGGCCAGGCCGTGCTCGGCGGCGATGCGGGCGACCGCGCGGGCGCCGGGGCCGTCGGCCGGCTCGGCGCGCTCGCGGACCGCGTCCCCGAGGGCGTAGCCGGTGAGGAACAGCTCGTTGGTGAGCAGGATCCGCGCTCCCGCGGCGGCGGCCCGGCGGGCGGCGCCGTCGAGGGCGGCGAGGCTGTCCGAGGTGGAGGAGGGAACGCCGGCGGGGCCCTGGTACAGCGCGATACGCGGCGGCGTCATACGGCCTCACTTCACCTGGTCCGGAGGGGGCGTGCGGTACCCCTGCGGGGGCGTCGCGTTAAGACGCCTTGACGGTACGGTCCGCCGTCCTGACCGGACAAGGCGCCTCCGTTGCGTGGAGGTGGATGATTCGTTGCGCCTTTCCGCCGTTTCGGCGCGATTCGTTGCGTGGGGCCTCGCCGAGGCGCGCGGAGCCGTGCCCGGGGCCGGTCCGGCGGTGCCGGACCGGCCGCGCGTGCGGGGAGGCTCAGGCCACCGCGCGGACCGTGTCGCGGACGACGTCGCGGAGCCAGCGGTGGCCGGTGTCCGCCTCGTGGCGGGGGTGCCAGGCCATGGAGACCTCGATGGGCGGGAGGTCCAGGGGGACTTCGAAGGTCACGAGGCCGAGCGCGTCCGCGGCCGGGCGGGCGACCCGTTCCGGGACGAGGCCGACGGCGTCGCTGCCGGCGACGACGAAGAGGGCCGAGGCGAGCGTGGGGGCGGTGCCGACGACGCGCCGCCGCAGGCCGTGCGCGGCGAGGGCCTCGTCGACGGGCCCGGAGAGACGGCCGCGCCGGGAGTCGAGGAGGTGGCTCGCGGCGGCGTAGCGGCGCAGGGTGACGGGCCCGTCGAGGAGGGGGTGGCCGAGCCGGGCGACGCCGACCATGCGGTCCGTGGTGAGGGGCTCGACGCGGATCTCGGGTTCGTTGCGGTCGATGACGCCGATCTCGAGGTCGAGGGGGCCGTCACGGAGGGAGGGGACGCCGGCGGCGTCCTCGGCGAGGAAGCGGAGGGTGACGCCCGGTGCCTCCCTGGAGGCGCGGCCGAGGAGGGCGGCACCGAAGGCCAGGACGTGGCTGTCGTGGCCGCTGAGGGTGAAGGCCCGCTGCAGGCCGGACGGGTCGGCGGGCGCGGCGGGGGCGAAGAGGGAGCGGGCGTCGGCGAGGACGCGGCGCACGTCGGCCCGCATGGCCAGGGCGCGGGGGGTGGGGACCATCCGGCGGCCGGCACGGACGAGCACGGGGTCGCCGAGGGCGCGCCGGATACGGCCGAGGGTGCGGCTCATGGCGGGGCCGGACAGGCACAGCCGCTCGGCGGCGGCCGTGACGCTCTCCTCGGCGAGCAGGGCGTCGAGGGCGACGAGCAGGTTCAGGTCGATCCTGGCCAGCTGGTCGGTCGGCGATCCGGGGACGCGCCTCTCAGCTGCTTCTTTGCTCATAACGCAAGTATGGCGTTCACGCCTTGCGCTTGACAGCAAGACGGCGGCGCCGTGCGCGCCGAGGTGCTCTCGGCGTGCACGGGCGCGGTGGCGCCGGCTTACCGGGTGGCCGCCGTGGTGATCGTAGGGCCGGCGGCGACGGTGGCTGCGGGGCTCAGGAGGGAGCGCCGGAGCTGAAGCGGCGCAGCAGCGGGGAGAGCACGAGCACGGACTTGGTCCGCTCCACGAAGGGCTCCCCCGCGATGCGCTCCAGCACGCGCTCGAAGTGGCGCATGTCGGAGGCGAAGACCTGCACGAGGGCGTCGGCCTCGCCGGTCACGGTGGAGGCGGACGCCACTTCGGGGTAGCGCGACAGGCCGCGGTGGATGGCCTCGGGCGAGGTGTTGCGGCGGCAGTAGATCTCGATGAACCCCTCGGTCTCCCAGCCGAGGGCCGCCGGGTCCACGCGGACGGTGAACCCGGTGATGGCGCCTTCGGCGCGGAGCCTGTCCACGCGCCGCTTCACGGCGGGCGCCGACAGACCGACCTCCGCGCCGATGTCGGCGTAGGAGCGCCTGGCGTCTTCGGCCAGGGCGTGCACGATGCGTTCGTCGAGCTCATTCAATCGCACGGCGGGTGGATCACATTTCTACGGGTAACCAGCTACTGCTACTACCAGCAGTAGATCACGTACCCGGCCGTGATCCCGACACGTGTTCCCGCTCCGCCCGCCGGGTCCGCGGACGGCGGACCCGGCGGGCAGGATCACGGGAGTGACGCGGAGAAGATCACTTCTTCTTGCCGCGCGCCTTCTTCCGCGACTTCGGCCGGCTCTTGCCGGCGGTCTTCCTGGCCGCCGTGGCCCCGGTCTTCGCACCGGCCTTCGCGCCGGCCTTCGCCGCGGGCTTCACCGCCGGCTTCGCACCTGCCTTGGTCGCGGGCGTCGTACCGGCCTTGGCCACGGACTTCGCCGCGGGCTTCGCACCGGCCTCGGCGGCCACCGGCTCCTTCGTCAGGACGGCCCCGGCAACCCCCTCGACGGACAGGCGCGACCGGCGCATGCCGTAGAAGAAGTAGATCAGCAGACCGACGAGCATCCAGCCGCCGAAGACCTGCCAGGTGATGACGTCCAGGCTGGCCATCATGTAGAGGCACATGGCGAAGCCCAGCACCGGGAAGATCAGGCCGAGCGGAACCCTCGCCGAGCCGATCCGGACGCGCACGCCCGAGAGCGGCACCTGGAAGCTGCGGTGCATGTCCGGGCGGGTGAAGCGCAGCACGATGACGGCGACGTTCACCAGGGCGAAGGCGAAGAGTGTGCCGATGCTGGTGGCGTCGGCGAGCTGGCCGAGCGGGACCGCGGCGGCCAGGATGCCGCAGAACAGCGAGACGATCACGGTGTTCGCCATCGGCACGCCCTTGCGGTTGACCTTGGCGAAGGCCTTGGGGACCAGACCGTCGCGGGACATCGCGAAGAGGATGCGGGTCTGGCCGTACAGGACGGTCAGCACGACGCTCGCGATGGCGATGACGGCGCCGGCGGCGAGCAGCACGGCCCAGAAGCTCTGGCCGGTGACGTCCTTCATGATCCCGGCGAGCGCGGCCTCGGAGCCCTCGAAGTCGCCCCACGGCATGGCGCCGACCGCGACGGCCGCGACCAGCACGTACAGCACCGTGACGATCAGCAGCGACAGCATGATCGCCTTGGGCAGGTCCTTCTTCGGGTTCTTGGCCTCCTCACCGGCGGTGGAGGCGGCGTCGAAGCCGATGTAGGAGAAGAACAGCGTGGCGCCCGCGGCGCTGACGCCGCCGAGGCCGAGCGGCATGAACGGGGCGTAGTTGCCGGCGCGGATGCCCATGAAGGCGACGGCGCAGAAGAGCAGCAGGGCCACGATCTTCACGCCGACCATGATCGTGTTGGCGCGGGCGCTCTCCTTGGCGCCGCCGATCAGGAAGGCCATGCAGAGCAGCACGACGAGCAGGGCGGGCAGGTTGAAGATGCCGCCGTCGGCGCCGGGCGGGTTGGCCAGGGCGGCCGGGATGGTGACGCCGATGGTGCCTTCGAGGAGCTCGTTGAGGTACTGGCCCCAGCCGACGGCCACGGCCGCCACGGAGACGCCGTACTCCAGGATCAGGCACCAGCCGCAGACCCAGGCGATGATCTCGCCGAGGGTGGCGTAGGCGTACGAGTACGAGGAGCCGGAGACCGGGATGGTGCCGGCGAGCTCGGCGTAGGACAGGGCCGAGAACAGGGCGGTGATGCCGGCGAGCACGAAGGAGATCACGACGGCCGGGCCGGCGTCGGGCACGGCCTCGCCGAGCACGACGAAGATGCCGGTGCCGAGCGTGGCGCCGATGCTGATCATGGTCAGCTGCCACATGCCGAGCGAGCGGCGCAGGCTGCCGCCCTCGCCCTGGCCGCCCTCGGCGACCAGACGCTCGACGGGCTTGCGGCGCATCAGGCGGGCGCCGAAGCCGGTGGACTGCAGCGGGGGAAGCTGCTTGCCGCCGGTGGCAGGTGGCGCAGTGCCTTGGTCCAACACGGGGTTGCTCCGTTCATGACTGCCGGTCGGGGGTACCGGTCCGGAAGCGGGGATTCCGCGGCGATACCCGGGGCGCGCCGACATGGCAGAGCAATCCCGTAGCGAGGGGTACCGCCGAGCAAGCGGTACCCGCCACTCCACGTTCTGCGCAGACCCTACGAGGTCAGGGCCCACGCTCGTAATGCACCATTCTTGCGTATGCCCGGCTGATCATTGCGTCCGGGTGGCCAGAACAGGTGATCGTTGCACGTCACATTATGAATCGGTACATGGGGCGCAAAAAAGGGGCGCGACCCGGCGAACCGGAACACTCCCCCGGAAAACACGAAAAAGGGGCGCGGTCCGGATCGGACCGCGCCCCTTCTCAGGGCCGTGCGGGATTACTGCCAGCTGGCGTGCAGCGGCTTGCCCTCGGCGTAGCCGGCGGCGCTCTGGACGCCGACGACGGCACGCTCGGCGAACTCGGCCAGGGAGCCGGCGCCCGCGTAGGTGCAGGAGGAGCGGACACCCGCGATGATCGAGTCGATCAGGTCCTCCACGCCCGGGCGGGCGGGGTCGAGGAACATGCGCGAGGTGGAGATGCCCTCCTCGAACAGACCCTTGCGGGCCCGGTCGTACGCGGACTCCTCGGAGGTGCGGTTCTGGACCGCGCGGGCCGAGGCCATGCCGAAGGACTCCTTGTAGAAGCGCCCGTCGGCGGTCTGCTGGAGGTCGCCCGGGGACTCGTAGGTGCCCGCGAACCAGGAGCCGATCATCACGTTGGACGCGCCCGCGGCCAGGGCCATGGCGACGTCGCGCGGGTGACGGACGCCGCCGTCGGCCCACACGTGCTTGCCGTACTTCTTCGCCTCGGCGGCGCACTCCAGGACGGCGGAGAACTGCGGGCGGCCCACGCCGGTCATCATGCGGGTGGTGCACATGGCGCCCGGGCCCACACCGACCTTGATGATGTCCGCGCCGGCCTCGATGAGGTCGCGCACGCCGTCGGCGGCGACGATGTTGCCCGCGACGATCGGGACCTGCGGGTCGAGCGCCCGGACGGCCTTGATCGCGGAGATCATCGACTCCTGGTGGCCGTGCGCGGTGTCGATCACGAGCGTGTCCACGCCCGCCTCGAGCAGCAGCTTGGCCTTGCCCACGAAGTCGCCGTTGATGCCGACGGCGGCGGCGATGCGCAGCTTGCCCTCGGCGTCGGTGGCGGGGGTGTAGAGCGTCGCGCGCAGGGCGCCCCGGCGGGTCAGGATGCCCGCGAGGCGGCCGTCCTTGTCGACCGCGGGGGCGAGCTTGCGGTGCGCGGCGTCGAGCTGGTTGAAGGCCTCTCGCGGGTCGATGTCCGCGTCGAGGAGGAGCAGCTCCTTGGACATGACCTCGGACAGCTGGGTGAAGCGGTCCACGCCGGTCAGGTCGTGCTCGGTGACGACGCCGACGGGGCGGTGGTCCGCGTCGACGACGACGCCGGCGCCGTGCGCGCGCTTGGGCAGCAGCGACAGCGCGTCGGCGACGGTCTGGGAGGGGCTGAGGACGATCGGGGTGTCGAGCACGTGGTGGCGGCTCTTGACCCAGGAGATGACGTCGGTGACGACCTCGATCGGGATGTCCTGCGGGATGACGACCAGGCCGCCGCGGCGGGCGACGGTCTCCGCCATGCGGCGGCCGGCGATCGCGGTCATGTTCGCGACGACGAGGGGGATGGTGGTGCCGGTCCCGTCCGGCGCGGAGAGGTCCACGGCCTGGCGGGATCCGACCGCGGAGCGGCTCGGCACCATGAACACATCGTCGTACGTCAGGTCGTACGGCGGCTTCTGGTCATTAAGGAAACGCATACTGGCTCTCTCACCTGCGGTTTTACGTACAGAGCGGGTGGGGAGTCAGACCGGGCCGACACCGGATCGGGCTGAGGTTCCTGGACCCATCATCCACGATTTCCGGTCGCCGTGGCGAACTGGCGTCGCATTCTGTGACTTCGGCCAAGCGGCCCGGGCGCGCCCTGTGGCTTCGCCCGAGCCGCCCGGCTTGCCCGTTTTTACGCGGTGGCGGTGCCGGAGAGCTCCACCCCTGCCAGATCCGTGTACTGCACGCCGCGCGGCGTGCGGTGGCTGCCGACCAGCTGGTGGCTGTTGGAACGGGCCACGGTGAGGAAGTTGTCCACCACCAGCGACCGGGTGGCCCGGCGCCAGGCCACGGCGATCTTCGTCACCGGGACGGGCCCGGTGAAGCGGCGTACGGCCATGCCGTGCCGGACGAACCGCTCGGCCACCCGCCGGTCCATGACGGCCACGGCCGTGCCCCGCTCGACGAAGGCGCACACGCTCTCGTAGTCGGGCTCCTCCTGGACGATGTGCGGCGAGACCTCGCCCCACACCTGGCCGACGATGCGGTCGTACAGCTCCGGCGCGAGCTTCCTGGGCCACATCACGAGCGGCTCCTCCCGCAGCTGCTCGCGCGTGATGCGCAGGGAGGAGGCGAGGCGGTGGCCCGAGGGGAGGACGGCCACCAGCTCCTCCTCGGCGAGGACGAAGGAGTCGACCTCGGGGCAGCTGGCCTCCTGCCGGATGAAGGCGACGTCGACCCGGCCGTCGCGCAGCATCTCGATGTTGCGGGCCGAGCAGCCGGAGTCGGTCTCCACCCGGACGGCCGGGAAGCGCTTGCGGAACTCCTCGACGATGTCCTGCTGCCCGAGGGACGCGCCGGAGAGGCTGTAGGCCAGGCCGATCGAGCCGGCCCGGCCGGTCGCGACCTCCTGCAGGCGGGCGGTGAGGTCGTCGCAGAGGGAGAGGATGCGGTCCGCGCCCTCCACCAGCTCCCGGCCGGCCTCGGTGAGTTCGGCCCCCTTGGCCCCGCGGCCGGTGATGAGATCGACGCCGACGTCCTTCTCCAGGGCCTTGACCTGTTGCGACAGTGCCGACTGCGTGATCCCCAGCGATTCGGCCGCCCGTCCGAAGTGGAGCTCTTTGGCGAGCACGACGAAGTATTTCAGGCGTCGCAGGTTCATCATGTGGCCCGGATCCCCCTTTGTGGCGCTGTGTGCCGATGAGTTGGCCCCGGTCGTCAGGGGCGGCTGTCCACCGCTCCGGCGGACGTCTGCGGCGCGGCCGTCACCGTGGCGGCGGCGCTCACCGCCGGGCGGGCGGCCCGCGCGCCGATCGCGAGGACGACGAGGGCGAGTACCTCGAAGCCCGCGCCGGCCAGCGGCAGTTGGCGCAGGTGGCCGGCGTCGGCGAAGAGCCCGCCCACCACGGCCGCGGCGGTCTGCCCGATGTAGACGGCGCTGTTGTTCAGCGCCAGGAGCATGTCCCCGTTCTTCCCGCCGATGGCCAGCAGGCGGTGCTGGATGAGCGGGAAGCTCGCCCAGTGCACCAGGCCCCAGACGGTGAGGCCCACCGCGGCGCCGACGACGGAGTGCAGGGCGAGGGTGAGCGCCGCGAGGACGGCGGCGAGCAGGGCGACGGTGGCGGCGAGGCCGCGGGTGGAGTCGACGCGGTCGGCGAGCCGGCCGCCCCCCATGACGCCGGCGAAGCTGCCGATGCCGAACAGCAGGAGCAGCCAGGTCCGGTCCGCGTCGGCGGCGCCGCTGACCTTCTCCAGCACGGTGCCGAGGTAGGTGTAGACGACGAAGGTGCCGACGACCCACAGCGTGGTGGTGAGCATGGCGGTGGGGGCGCGCTTGATGCGCACGGCGCCCAGGCGCTCGCGGACGCCCAGGCCCGCGTTGCCCTCCACCGACGGGATGCCGGCCGCGGCGCCGAGCGCCGTGACGAGGGCGAGCAGGGCGACGAAGCCGAACGCCCAGCGCCACGAGGAGAGCTCGCCGATGGCGTTGCCGATCGGGACGCCCAGGGCGATGGCGCTGGTCATGCCCGCGTAGACGATCGCGAGGGCCCGCCCGCGCCGCTCGGGCGCGGTGATGCGGGCGGCGACGGCGGAGGCGGTGGAGGCGTAGAGCGCGGCGGACGCGCCGGCGACGACGCGGCTGAGGAGCAGCACCGCGTAGTTCGGGGCGAACGCCGAGAGGGCGTTGCCCACGGCGAAGACGATGAGCACGGCCAGCAGCAGCGTGCGCCGGTCGAGCCGGGAGGTGACGCTGGCCAGGATCGGGGCGGCGACGGCGTAGGTGATGGCGAAAACGGTGACCGTCTGGCCGGCCGCGGCCGTCGACAGGTCCAGCTCGTCGCCGAGCGCGGGCAGCAGCCCGGACACGATGAACAGGTCCGTGCCGATCGCGAACATGCCGAGGGCCAGGAGCCAGACCTTCGCCGCGCCCGCCCACCCGCCCTTCGGCGCTTGCGCCGCTGCCTGCTGGGTCATCGCACAACCTCTTCCCCGGTTGCTAACCGGTAGTACGGTTACTCGGTCCGCGTAACCTATCATGGGGTTATGGCTGTGGAACAGGTGCAAGATCGCCAAGTGCCGGAGCGCTGGGTCTGGTACGGCGGGCGGCTGAGCGTCGACTTCGTCAACACGCTCCGGGACCGCTTCAAAGGCGGCCGCGAACTGCTGGTGGGCCCCGGCGACCTCGCCGAGTGGTTCGCCGAAGCGGGCGTGACCCCGCAGGACGTCGCCGTGGACGACGCGCTGCTGCGGGAGGCCAGGGAGCTGCGCGAGGCCATCGACGCCGGGTACCGGGCGAGCGTCGCGGACGAGCCGTTCCCCGAGGCCGCGGCCGGCACGATCAACGTGTGGCTGGCGCGCCTCGGCGAGCACCCCTCGCGCCTCGACGTGCAGGACGGCACCGCCGTCTTCCGCACGGACACCGCGCCGTCCGACGCCCGCCGCGCGCTGTGCCGGATCGCCGTCGACGCCGCGACCCTGCTCGGCAGCGGCGACACGCGCGCGCGGCTGCGCATCTGCGACGGGCACAACTGCAGCGGCCGCTTCGTCGACAAGTCGGTGGGCAGGCGGCGCCGCTGGTGCTCGATGGCCATCTGCGGGAACCGGGCGAAGGCGGCACAGCACCGCAAGGCCCGGTCGGCGCACTGACCCCTCCCCACGACAGAGCGGGGGCGGACCGGATGAATCCGGTCCGCCCCCGCCCGGCGTCGGTGGGTGGGTTACGGCATGGCGCCCGTCAGGACGCGCCGGTCGGCCCGGGCCGCCTCGAAGCCGTCCCGTACGAGCCTGCGCAGCACGTCCTCCGCACTGAGCGGCGCCACGCCCAGCTCCACCTCCAGCCCGGAAGCACCCCCGCTGCGCGGCGACACGTCGTCCGCCCCGATACCGAAGTCGGCCACCGAGGCGAGCATCCGCGCCAGCTCCCCCGGCCGGTCCCCCAGGGCCACCCGCAGCCGCACCGGGCCGGCGGCCTGCGCACCGCCGCGCCCCTGGATCGTGCCCATCCCGGCGATGCCGCGGTCGAGGAGGTCGACCAGGCGCGCGAGACCGGGCGAGGGCTCGCCCGCCGGGGCGGCCGACAGCTCGTTGAGCGCGGCCAGGAGGTCGGAGAGGTCGGTCTGGAGCTCCCGCAGGACGCCGGCCACGGCGGCGGCGTTGGACTGCAGGATGTCCCCCCACAGGCGGGCGTCGCCCGCCGCGATGCGGGTGACGTCGCGCAGCCCCTGCCCGGCGAGCCGGGCCGCCTCGCGCGGGGCGTGCTGCAGGCGCGCGGCCATCAGGCTGGCCACCACGTGCGGCACGTGCGAGGTCAGCGCCACGGCGCTGTCATGGGCCTGGCTGCCCATCAGCACGGGCACGGCGCCGCACAGCGCGATCGTCTCCAGGGCCCGGTTGAGGGTCTCCTGCGAGGTGGCCTCCGACGGGGTGAGCACCCACGAGCGGTCCTCGAAGAGGTCCGCCCGGGCCGCGAGCGGCCCCGACTTCTCCCGGCCGGCGAGCGGGTGGCCGCCCACGTAGGAGGAGGCGTCGGCGAGGCCCGCCAGGGCGTGCCGCTCCGGCGCGGCCTTCACGCTCGCGACGTCGGTGTAGGCGCGGGCGAGGCCGCGCAGCTGCTGCTCGGCGAGGACCGGGCCGAGCCGGCCGGGCGGCACCGCGAGCACCGCCAGGTCCACCGGCCCGGCGGGGGCGGCCAGCACCCCGGCGCCCAGCGCCGCCGCGGTCCTCGCCGCCGTCTCGTCCTCGTCCATGAGGTGGACGGTCACGCCGTGGCGGCTCACCGCGAGCCCCACGGACGTGCCGATCAGTCCGGTGCCGACTACTGCCATCGTGCGAATCACGGGTTCACGCCCTCTTTCGGATGGAGCCGGTGAAGCCCTGTCCGGCGCGGTGCCGCGCCCGGGCTACGGGGTGGCCGGCAGAGCGATGGACTGCGGGTGCCGGAAGACGTTCCCCGGGTCGTACGCGGCCTTGACCCGCTGCAGCCGCGGGTAGTTGGCGCCGTAGTAGAGCGTCTGCCACGGCACGCCGGACCGGTTGTGCGCGGGGTCGGTGATGTCGGTGTCCGCGTAGTTGATGTAACAGCCGTCCGTGGCCGGGCCCGGGACGGGGTAGCCGCCGGTCGCGGCGAAGACCTCCGCGTAGGACTCGCGGGTCCAGCGCACGTTCGCGTCGTCGTCGGCCCGGTCCGCCCACATCGACTGGAACAGGGCCTTGAAGACGGAGTCGCGCTGGGCGGAGGCGGTGTCCCCCGGCCGCGCCGCGTTGATCCGCCCGCCGAAGGACAGCAGCGAGACCATCGAGCTCGGGTTGCGCAGGTCGGTCCGGGTCAGGTGCCGGCGGACGGCGGCGATCTGCCCGTCGGTGAAACCCTTGCGCATGTACGCGGACTTGTGCGCGCCGCGCAGGGTGGGGTTGACGAGCGCCGCGTTGTTCGTGCCGAGGAACTTCGTGGCGGTCAGCCACGGCAGCCGGCGCGGGTGGAAGAGGTCCGGCATCGGGGGGTTCTCCCCCACCGGGGCCGTCAGCGGCCGCGCCGCGCCCTTGCCCAGGGAAGCGGTGACCGAGGCGACGTAGTCGTGGAGCAGCCGCTCGGCGTCCGGCACGCCGGCGTCCATCTGGGTCAGCAGGCTGACGGTGCCGTTGGCCTGGTGGCACAGGGTCAGGAAGCTGCACAGGGAGGCGTAGGGCGAATCGGCACCCGCGTTCTTCTCGTGCCACGCGCCGTAGTTGCGCACCAGGCCGGTGAATGCCTTCTCGTCCAGCGCGCTCCACGGCAGGGCCAGGGCGCTGACCAGCACCTCCTTCGGCGGGTGGATGAGCTGGCCGGCCGGGTCGGCGCCCCGGGCGCCGGGCGAGCGGAACCAGTAGCGGGTGATGACGCCGAAGTTGCCGCCGCCCGCCCCGGTGTGCGCCCACCACAGGTCCCGGTGCGGGTCGCCCTCCTCGCGCGTGGCGACGACGGCGCGCGCCCTGCGGTCGGCGCCCACGACGACGACCTCGACGGCGTACAGGTGGTCCACGGTGAGCCCGTGCTTGCGCGAGAGCATGCCGTAGCCGCCGCCGCTGACGTGCCCGCCGACGCCGACCGAGTGGCACCGGCCGCCGGGAATGGTCACGCCCCAGCCCTTGTAGAGGGCCTCGTAGACGTCGAGGAGGGTCGCCCCGGCCTCGACGCAGAACGCCTTGCGCCCGGCGTCGTAGGAGACGCCGTTCATGGGCGTCATGTCGATGACCGTCTGCACCTGCGGGTTGAAGACGAAGTCGGCGTAGCAGTGCCCGCCGCCGCGCACGGAGATCCGCTTCCCGCCGTCGACGGCGTCCTGCACGGCGCGGACGGCGTGCTCGGTGGTGGCGACGAGCCGCACCGTCTCCGGCCGGCCCACCCAGCGGGCGTTGTTGCCCACGACGAGGTCGCCGTAGCGGGGGTCGCCGGGGCCGACCGTCACGGCCGGGAAGCCGGACCCGCCCGCGGGGCTCCCGGCGGGAGCGGCGGCCGCGGCGGGGCGGGCGGCGAGCGCGCCGGCGGTGCCCGCCGCGGCCGCCACGGTCCCGGCGAGGAGGGACCTTCTGCTCGGGCCGGTCATGCGGTCCTCCTCCCGTCTGGCAGCCACTCGGGCCGGGAGGAGCCGCGCGGCACGAGGACGTGCCGGTAGCTTCCGGGCGTGGCCGACATCCGGACCTGGTCCGTGACGCCCTGGTAGGCGCCGAGCGGGGTGTCGGCGGTGAAGGTCTCGGGGTCGAGGTAGAGGTGGCGGGGGCTCGCCCCGGCGACCTGGTGGGCGTAGTCCCGGTCGAAGACGCCCATGCTCAGGATCCACAGGGCGGCCCGGACGAGCGAGACGTGGACGCGGTAGCTGCCGCCCTCCTGCGCGCGGCGGTTGAGCGCCTCGACGACGCCCACGGTGGTGAGCCAGGAGGTGATGTAGTCGTTGACGACCTGGACGGGCGGCAGCTGGGGGCGCTCGCCGTCGCCTTCGAGGTTCATGATGCCGACGAGGCTCCCGGCCGTCTGGTCGAAGCCGATCCGGCCCGCCCACGGCCCCGTGCGCCCGGCCAGGGAGTTCGTCGCGTAGACGATGCCGGGGCGCGCCGCGGTGGCCTCCTCCTCGGACAGGCCGATGCGCTCGAGGTAGCCGGGGCGGCGGTTGGCGTAGAAGACGTCCGCGTCGCGCAGGAGGGTCCGCAGGCGCCCGGATCCCTCGGCGGCGTACGGATCGAGGTAGGTCGAGCGGACGCCGACGTTGGCGCTGATGTAGCTGCGCTCGTGCTCCAGCTCGTCCGGCCGCCACAGGTTCAGCACGTCGGCCCCGTGCAGGGCGAGGGCCCGGCCGACGCCCGCGCCGGCGATGACGTGGCCCATGCCGAGGGCGCGGATGCCGGAGAGCGGCTGGGCCGCGCCCGGCGGCAGGGGCTCGGGGTCGCTGTCGCCGATCTTCTCGATCTCGATGAGCGGGGCGTGGGCGAGGACGTCGCGGTACTGCGGCTCGGCCAGGAACTCACGGGTCTCCCGCAGCATCGCCATGACGATGCCGGCGGCGTTGCCGGCCTCCTCCAGCTCGCGGGCGTCGCGGGCGGCTATGGCGGCGGCCACCGCGTCGGCGTCGTCCGGGACCCCCAGGAACCGCTGCGCCTCGACCTTGATCTTGGGGTACATGTTCTGGGGCATCATCCAGCGGCCGTCGCGGCTGCGGTAGAAGGCCCAGCCCAGGGCGTTGCTGGGGTTGGAGGACTCGCTGAGGGGGCTGCCGTTGATCAGCTCCCACTTGCGGTCGTAGAAGGGGCACAGCCGGTGCGGCGCCACCCGCAGGTCCATGGAGATGTCCTGGCCCGGCCCGCCGCGCAGCCGCCAGAGCTTGGCGACGGCGGCGGACTTCGCGACGAGGGCGATGCCGGCGGCCGCGCCCAGGCGCAGTGTGGAGGGGACGACGGGGTCGGCGCCCTCGAAGGTGATGGCGCCGCCGGTGTCCGCGGCCGTCATGCCGACGCCCGCGAGGACGTCCTCCAGTGCGGCGTGGACGTCGAAGGCGTCGTCGGTCGCGGGCGCGGCGAGGGCCTTCTCGATCCGCTCCGTGAGATCGCCGGTGGTCCGGCGGGCGGGATCGCCGGTGGCGCTGCCGGTGGGGTCGTCGGTCACGCCCGGGCCTCCGCGGTGTCGTGATCGGTGGACAGGGCGACGTGCCGCCATGCCGCGAGCTCGCCGGTGACGTGCGCGAGCTTGGCCTCGATACGGGCCACGCTGTCGCTGCCGAGCGGCAGTCGCAGCGGGGGCTCGGCGCTGTGCGCGAGGGCCACGACGGCCTGCGCGGCCTTGACCGGGTCGCCGGGCTGCCGGTGGTTGGTCCGGGCGAAGTCGGTGCGGCGGGCGCCGGCGGTCTGCGCGTAGTCGTCGATGGTGTGCGCCGCGGGGCGCAGGCTCGACGGGTCGAAGAAGTCGGTGCGGATCTGGCCGGGTTCGACGACCGTGACCTTGATGCCGAGGGCGGCCACCTCGGCGTGCAGGGCCTCGGTGATGCCCTCCAGGGCGAACTTGCTCGCCCCGTAGATTCCCGAGCCCGCGCCCTGGGCGAAGCCGCCGACGGAGCCGATGTTGATGACGTGGCCGGCGCGCTGGGCCCGCAGGACGGGCAGGACGGCGCGGGTGACCTTGAGGAGACCGAAGACGTTGGTCTCGAACAGGGCGCGGACCTCGTCGTCCGAGGTCTCCTCGACCGCCCCGACCACCCCGTACCCGGCGTTGTTCACCAGCACGTCGATCCGGCCGTAGTGCTCGGCGGCACGGGCCGCGGCGGTCCGGGCCTGCTCCTCGTCCGTCACGTCGAGCGGCAGGACGAGGAGGTTGCCGGAGGCGTCCGGCACGGTGCCCGTGAAGGCGCGGGGGTCGCGGACCGCGGCGACGACCCGGTCGCCGTGGGCGAGCGCGGCCCGGACGAGCTCCAGGCCGAGGCCGCGCGAGGCGCCGGTGATGAACCACACCGTCATGTGATCAGCTTTCTCCAGAGGTGGTACGGGGTTGCCGGTTCGCGGGACGGGTCAGAGGTTGCCGCGCAGGGCCTGCTCCCGCTCGATGGCCTCGAACAGCGCCTGGAAGTTGCCCCGGCCGAAGCCCTTGGCGCCGCGCCGCTCGATGATCTCGAAGAAGACGGTGGGGCGGTCCTGGACCGGCTTGGTGAAGATCTGCAGCAGGTAGCCGTCCTCGTCGCGGTCGGCGAGGATGTTCAGCTCCCGCAGCTCCTCCACGGGGACGCGCATGCCGCCGATGCGCTCGGCGAGGACGTCGTAGTAGGCGCCGGGGGTGGTGAGGAACTCCGCGCCGGCCGCCTGCATCGCGCGGACGGTGCCGACGATGTCGTCGGTGGCGAGGGCGATGTGCTGCACGCCCGGGCCGCCGTAGAACTCCAGGTACTCGTCGATCTGCGACTTGCGCTTGCCGATGGCCGGCTCGCTGACGTTGAACTTCACCTTGCCGCTGCCGTCGCCCAGGGCCTTGGACATCAGCGAGGACAGCTCGGTGGCGATGTCCTCGTCGGTGAACTCCTGGATCTGGGTGAAGCCCATGACGCGCTGGTAGAACTCGATCCACTTGTCCATGGCGCCGAGCTCGACGTTGCCGACGACGTGGTCGATGAGCTCGAACAGCGGCTCGCTCTGCGGGCCGAAGCGCCCGGGCTCGACCGCCTCGTAGCCCGGCAGGTAGGGGCCGTGGTAGCGGGTGCGGTCGACGAGGGTGTGGACGGTGTCGCCGTAGGCGGCGATGCGGGCCAGCACGACCGTGCCGGACCCGTCGGTGAGCTCGTACGGCTCGACCAGGCCGTGCGCGCCCCGCTCGACGGCGCGGGCGTAGGCGGCGCGGGCGTCGGGGACCTGCAGAGCCACGTCGGTGACGCCGTCGCCGTGGGCGGCTATGTGCTCGGCGAGCACGCGGCCGGCCTCGGTGTGCGGCTGGACCGGCGAGGTGACGACGAAACGGACGCCCTTGGACTCCAGCACGTAGGAGACGGTCTCGGGCGTGCCGGTCTCCGGGCCGCGGTAGGCGGTCACGCGCATGCCGAACGCGGTGCGGTAGAAGTGCATCGCCTGGCGGGCGTTGCCCACGGCGAAGACGACGGCGTCGTTGCCGAGGAGGGGGAACGGGTCGGCGGCAGGGGCGGTGGGAGGGGCAAGAGGGGCGGAAGAGGGGGCCGCGAGGGCCGTGGACGCAGCGTTCATCGGTCGTTCCCGTCTCTTTCGTGGGGGAAGAGGAGTGGAAGAGGAGTGAGGGTGAAGGACGGCGGGGCCGGGTGCGGGCGGCGCGGGCCGATGGGCCGGGCGGCGCGGGCCGGTCAGCCGCTGTTGCGGGCGGTCAGCCGGTGATGCGGGACCAGGTGACGGGCAGGGCGTCGAGCCAGCGCACGACCATGCCCTGCTTCCAGCTCAGCTCCTCCTCGGGGACCGCGAGCTGCAGGCCCTCCACGCGGCGCGCGAGCGCGGCGATGGCGACCTGCAGCTGCATGCGGGCCAGGTGCGCGCCGGGGCAGAAGTGGGCGCCGAGACCGAAGCCCAGGTGCGGGTTGGGGCCGCGCTCGAAGTCGAGCTCCTCGGGCGAGGAGAAGACGTCCCGGTCCCGGTTGGCCGCGCAGATCGAGCCGACGACGGCCTCGCCCGCGCGCACGACGGTCCCGCCGAGCTCGACGTCCTCGGTCGCGTAGCGGGGGAACATCGTGGAGGTGTGGAAGGGGGTGTAGCGGATCAGCTCCTCGACGGCCGCGGGCACGAGCCCGGGGTCCGTGCGCAGCCGCTCGAACTCCTTCGGGTGCTGCATGAGCACGAGCACGAAGTTGGCGAGGGTGAGCACGGTGTTCTGCACGCCGGGGGCGAGCAGGCGCACGGCCACGAGCACGAGCTCGTCCTCGGTGAGCCGCTCCGGGTCCTCGTCCCGGGCCTGGATCATGCCGTTGAGGAGGCTGTCGGTCGGCTCGTCGCGGCGGACGGCGACCAGCTTCGCCATATAGCTGTGCAGGTTCCCCATGTATTCATTCATCTTCGCCGGCGGGAGCGACGTGGTGGAAACCACCGCCTGCGACCATTCCTGGAAATCCGCGCGGTCCTCGAAGGGGACGCCGAGCAGTTCACAGATCACCGTGACGGCGAGCGGGTTGATGAATTCGGCCATCAGATCGGCCGGGGATTCCTTGCGGGACAATTCGTCGAGCAGTTCGTCGGCTATCCGCTCGGTGAGCGGACGCAGCCGCTCGGTCTGCCGCGGGGTCAGGCCGGCGTTGGCGACCCGGCGCAGCCGGGTGTGGTCCGGCGGGTCCATCGACAGCAGCCCGCGGTCGACGACCTCCTCGCCGATCCGCGGCTCGTCCCGGTGGAGCGTGGCCGCCCGGCTGAAGGTGTTGTCCGTCATCACCTTGCGAATGTCGGCGTAGCGGGTGGCCAGCCAGGCCTCGTCCCCGTAGGGCAGCTGCACCCGGCTCAGCGGCTCGTTCTCCCGGAGCTCCGCATAAAGCGGGCACAATTCGAGTCCGGCCGGCTCGCCGAATGGGTAGGACCGCACCTGGAGTGTCTTGTCGTCATTCACCTTCAGGACGTCCTTTCCGGAAGAGGCTGCGCACGGAAATTGAGTCTGCTGAGGCAAATTTGTAGTGTCAAGCTATCTTGCCTACTCACACTATTCGGGTTTGCTTATCTTCGCAGCTGGAATCGGCTGCCGGGGTAACCGGAGGCCGCTTCATGACCTCGGTCACACAAAGAAAAACCGGACTGCCGACCGGTGAAATCACCAATGGAATGCAAAGTTCCGCCCTGCGTTTTCACAACGCCGAAATAGGAAAAGGAAAAAGCGGGCGGCGTGCCC
Organism: Streptomyces aureoversilis; assembly: GCF_042657885.1. Lineage (NCBI taxonomy): Bacteria > Bacillati > Actinomycetota > Actinomycetes > Kitasatosporales > Streptomycetaceae > Streptomyces > Streptomyces aureoversilis. Next base: position 8,294 of record NZ_JBHSKJ010000020.1, on the reverse strand, counting down.
CCGGCACGCCGCCCGCTCACTCCGTCTCCCGCGGGGCACGGATCCCCGCTCCCGCCCGCTACGCGCCGTCCGGATCCGCCCGGTCCAGCGCCGGACGCGGCCCCGGGCCCGTCTCCAGCAGCAGGTGGTCCGCGGCCGCGGTGTCCGTCACCAGGCTGGTGACCAGCCCGGAGCGCAGCACCGCACCGATCGCCGCCGCCTTGCGCAGCCCGCCCGCGATCGCGACGACCTCCGGAATGCGGCGCAGCCGGTCGGCCTCGACCGTGATGCAGCGCTCGCCCAGGTCACGGCCGATGCGGCGGCCCTCGGCGTCGAAGAGGTGCGCGGACATCTCCGCGGCGGCGCCCAGGGAGGCGTAGTGGGCCCGCTCCTCCTCGGTGAGCATGTCGTAGACGGTCGAGATGCCCGGCGCCCACGAGCCGATGGAGACGGCCGCGACGGTCACCTTGTCGAAGTAGTCGAAGGCGCGCGCGATGCCCGTCTGGCCGCGCAGCGCCGCGGCCGTGGCCGGGTCCGGCAGCAGCATCGGCGCGTAGATCGGGTGCGCCTCGCCGCCCGAGACCTGCGCGGCACGCCGCACGGCCTCCACCGAGCCGCGCTCCGCCGTGCCCGCGTCGTAGACGCCGGTCAGCTGGACGACCGTGCACGGCGGCAGCCGGTGCAGCGCCGCGGCCATGTGAATGGTCGAGCGGCCCCAGGCCAGGCCCAGCACGTCGCCCTCGTGCACCAGCTCGCCGAGCAGGTCCGCGGCCACCTCGCCGAGGTTCTCGGGGTCGGGCGCGTCGTCCGCGGCGTCCGCCGGCGACTCGACGACGACCGCGTGGCGCAGGCCGTAGCGGGCGCGCAGCGCGTCGGAGCGCTCCGCGTCCAGCTCGGCCGGGACCCTGATCTCGATCCGCACGAGATCGCGTTCGAGCGCTGTCTCCAGCACCCGGGCGACCTTGAAGCGGCTCACGCCGAACTCCTCGGCGATCTGGATCTTCGATTTGCCCTCGAGGTAGAAGCGGCGGGCCATGGCCGCCGCCTGCACCAGCTCGGCGGGCCCCATCGGCGTGGCTGAACGGCCCGTCGACACCACCGTCTCCTCACTGTTTTCACGCTGTTCGTGCTTGGACTCCACCGTCATCCTGTCAGAAACGGCGGTCCTTGATCAGACCTTGACCTTCGCGCTCAGCATTTCGGGCGAGCGCGGCACCCCGCTCAGTGCCCGCAGGCCCAGGCCGCACCGGCCGTGGCACGCTCCGCCTGGGCGCGCAGGGCCCGTACGGTCGCCGCCGGGTCCTCCGTACCGTAGACGGCGGATCCGGCCACGAACACGTCCGCGCCGGCCTCCGCGCACCGTTCGATCGTCTCCGCCGAGACCCCGCCGTCGACCTGCAGCCACATCTGCAGGCCGTGCCGCGAGATCAGCTCCCGCGTGCGGCGGATCTTCGGCAGCATGATGTCCAGGAACGCCTGGCCGCCGAAGCCGGGCTCGACGGTCATGATCAGCAGCATGTCCAGCTCGGGCAGCAGGTCCTCGTACGGCTCGATCGGCGTCGCCGGCTTCAGCGCCATCGAGGCCCGCGCACCCTTCGCCCGGATCTCCCGCGCCAGCCGCACCGGGGCGGCCGCGGCCTCCGCGTGGAAGGTCACCGAACCCGCGCCCGCCTCCACGTACTGCGGTGCCCAGCGGTCCGGGTCCTCGATCATCAGGTGGCAGTCCAGCGGGGTGTCCGTGGCCCGGCTCAGCGACTCGACGATCGGCACGCCGAGGGTGAGGTTGGGGACGAAGTGGTTGTCCATGACGTCGACGTGGAGCCAGTCGGCGCCCTTGACCGCCTCGGCCTCGTCGGCGAGCCGGGCGAAGTCGGCGGACAGGATGCTGGGGTTGATCTGCGCGGCCATGCCTTAAGCCTGCCATGTCCGCTGCGCGGCGCTGACACGGGCTCCACCGGTGCGGCGCCCTCCGCACCCCCGGGGCTCTCCCCGGGCCCCGGCCCCGGGGCCGGAATGAAGAGGCGGTGCCTCTTCACTTGTATGCCGCCGCGGCAGCGGCAAGAAGAGGCGCGGGCCTCTTCGGCACCCGCTCGCAGCGGCGGGCCGAAGCAGCGCAGCCGCTTCACATGTCTCCGCCGCAACGGCGATCAGCCACCGCGGCGCGGACCGGCGGTGCCACGACCGCTCCGCCGTGGGCCACGGCCGGAGGCCGGCCCCGGCTCGCGACGACGGGCCGAAGCGGCGCAACCGCTTCACTTGCCTCCGCCGCAACGGCGATCAGCCACCGCGGCGCGGACCGGCCGTGCCGGACCCAGCCGCTGGGGCGGACCCGGAAGCCCGCCGCTAGGCGGTGCGGCGGAGGAGGGCCAGGTACATCGCGTCCGTGCCGTGCAGGTGCGGCCACAGCTGGACGTCCGGGCCCTCGCCCAGGGCCGGGACGCCCTGCATGTACGGACGCGCGTCGATCCACTCCGCGCCGACGCCCTCGCGCTTGAGCACGTCGTCGACGACGGCCTTCGTCTCGGCCGGGTGCGGCGAGCACGTCGCGTACCCCACGACACCGCCGACCCGCACGGCGCGCAGCGCCTCCCGCAGCAGGTCGCGCTGGAGGGGGGCGAAGCCCGCCACGTCCTCGGGGCGGCGCCGCCAGCGCGCCTCGGGGCGGCGGCGCAGGGCACCGAGACCGGTGCAGGGCACGTCGACGAGGACGCGGTCGAAGACCCCCTCGCGCCACGGCGGGCGCGTGCCGTCCGCGGCGATGACCTGGTACGGGCCGGGGTTCCCGGCGAGCGCACGCCCGACCAGGCGGGCCCGGTGCGGCTGCTTCTCGGAGGCGAGCAGCGCCGCCCCCCGCTCGGCGGCCAGCGCACCGAGGAGCGCCGCCTTGCCGCCGGGGCCCGCGCAGCCGTCGAGCCAGCGCGCGTCCGGCCCCTCCAGCGGCACGGAGGCGAGGGCGAGGGCGACCAGCTGGCTGCCCTCGTCCTGCACGCCGGCGCGGCCCTCCGCCACGGCCTCCAGCGCCCCGGGCTCCCCGCCCTCGGCGAGCCGCACGGCGTACGGGGACCAGCGGCCGGGCAGCGCCGACTCCTCACCGGCGGCCGCCAGCAGCTCGTCCGTGGTGGAACGCCCCGGCCGGGCGACCAGCGTCACCTCCGGCCGCTCGTTGTCGGCCTCCAGCAGGTCCTCGATGCCGGCGCGGCCGCCGCCGAGGGCGTCCCACAGGGCGGAGACGACCCAGCGCGGGTGCGCGTGCACCACGGCGAGGTGCTCCTCGGGATCGTCCTCGTACGGCGGGGCGACCTTTTCCAGCCACTCCTCCAGATCGTGCGCGGTGATCTTCCGCAGCACGGCGTTCACGAACTTCGCCCGGCCGTCGCCGAGGACGACGCGCGCCAGCTCGACGCTGGCGGAGACCGCCGCGTGCGGCGGGATGCGCGTCCCGAGCAGCTGGTGCGCGCCGAGGCTCAGCACGTCCAGGACCGGCGGGTCCACCTCGCGCAGCGGCCGGTCGACGCACGAGGCGATGATCGTGTCGTACGTCCCCTGGCGGCGCAGCGTCCCGTAGACCAGCTCCGTGGCGAGCGCGGCGTCGCGCGCGTCGAAGTCGCCCTTCTCCCGGGCCTTGCGCAGCAGCGGCGGCAGGACCAGGTTCGCGTACGCGTCCCGCTCGTCGACCGCCCGCAGCGCCTCGAAGGCGAGGATCCGCACCGGGTCCTTCTTGGGCCGGCGGTAGGGCTTTGCGGGGCGGCGGGCGGGACGGTCGTTCACGAAATGTGCTCCGGGGCTGGGGTGGCGAAGGTGTCCAGCCTACGCTCTGCCCTCAGGCCGCGCCGAGCCGCTCGCCTGCGGCGATACGGACCCCTCGGGCCCAGTCGGCGGCCTTCATCGGCTTCTTGCCCTGCGGCTGGACCCACTGCAGCTCGACGGCGTGGGAACCGGTCCCCACGTGCACCGAGTTCTTGGCGGCGGCGATCTCGCCGGGCGCGAGAGCGTCCTGGGCGGGGGCGGGCACCACCGACATGACCTTCAGCCGCTCGCCGCGGAAGAGCGTCCAGGCGCCCGGCGCCGGGGCGCACCCGCGGACCACCCGGTCCACGCGCAGGGCGGGCGCGGACCAGTCGATCCGGGCGTCCTCGACATTGATCTTCGGGGCGAGGGAGACGCCCTCGGCGGGCTGCGGCACGGCCTTGAGCGAGCCGTCCTCGATGCCGTCCATGGTGGCGGCGAGCAGCCCGGAGCCGGCGAACGCGAGCCGGGTCAGCAGGTCGCCGCTGGTGTCGGTGGGCCGCACCTCCTCGGTGACCACGCCGTAGACGGGGCCCGAGTCCAGGCCCTCCTCGATCAGGAAGGTGGAGGCGCCGGTGACCTCGTCGCCCGCGAGGATCGAGTGCTGGACCGGGGCCGCGCCGCGCCACGCGGGCAGCAGCGAGAAGTGCAGGTTGACCCAGCCGTGCACGGGGATGTCCAGGGCGGCCTTCGGCAGCAGCGCGCCGTAGGCGACGACCGGGCAGCAGTCCGGGGCGATCTCGCGCAGCCGGGCGAGGAAGTCCTCGTCGCGCGGGCGCGCGGGCTTGAGCACCTCGATGCCGGCCTCCTCCGCGCGCTCGGCGACGGGGCTCGCCACCAGGCGGCGGCCGCGGCCGGCGGGGGCGTCGGGCCGCGTGACGACGGCGACGACCTCGTGGCGGTCCGAGGCGAGCAGGGCGTCGAGGGCGGGGACGGCGACCTCGGGGGTACCGGCGAAGACGAGCCTCATGGGTGGCGAACTACCTCTCCTCGAGCGCCGAGCGGAACGGCCCACCAGTCTAAAGGGCCCGGCCCCGAGGGGGCGTACGGATTGTCACGCGCCTCATTCCGGCGGATGTGCGCCCCCATACCGTGACCCGGCGGCCAATGGCGCGTTGTGGTCAAGAGAGATTGACCGAATCGGGCCGCATCCGCGGCCCTCTGTCCGTTGCTCGTCGACTGACGCGTCAACTCTCGTCTTTTTCCGTCCTTTTACCCCGCCGGTCCGAGAGGCTTCTTCATGGCCGACCACGCAACCCACGACGCCCAGGCACGGGCCAGCCTGCATCTGTTGGTCCGGGACATCGAGCGGGTCCGCAGGCAGGTGGACGCCCTGCGCACCCTCACCGCTCAGCTGGGCAACGTCTACCGCCCGCGGCGCACCGGCCCCTCGGCCGGCTTCGTCGTCTACGGGCGGGCACCCGCGCCGACCGTACGGCTGGCGCAGGAGTTGCGGGACAGCGTCGAGACCCTGGTGACGGCCGCGGTCGACTTCGACCGCTCGCTGGGCTTCTCGTGGGACGCGGTGGGCTCGGCCCTCGGGGTCACCAAGCAGGCGGTGCACCGGCGTTACGGGGCGCGCCGTGCCAACGGGCAGGGCACGGCGGAGGCCGCGGAGGCGGTGCGCACCGCCGAGCCGGCGCCGGTGCCGGTGGTCCCGGCGGCCCGCACGGTCCCCGGCCAGGCGCCCGCCCCCGCCCACCGCGAGGAACAACGCCCCCCGGCCTTCCCCGGCCCCCGCAACGGCTAGCCCTGCGGGCGGCTCCCAGGACGACGGGCCCGGGCCCGGGCCGGCATCGCCGGGCACGTTGCCGGGGGTTGCTCGCCGGGCCCCCACTCCCGCCGCAGCGGCGAGCAGCCGCAAACGACGCATCCGGCGGTGCCGGGCCCGCCTCAGGTCGCTTCGGCACCGCCGAACCCCGCCATCGGGGTTGATCGCCATCGCGGCGGATTCAAGGGGCGAAGCCCCGAATCCTGCGTGCCACGCGCCGGGCCCCCCGGCTCGCGCTGTGGCCTGGTGATGGGGGCGCCGCCCCCATCCCCTCCGCCGCAACGGCGCTCAGCCCACCGCGAGGTGACCGGCGGTGCCGAGCCGGACCGCGGGCGACGCGGTCGCACCCCCTCCGGAGGCGCCCGGCGAGCCGTCAGCCGATGTCCGGTGGGTCGACGCGCAAGCGCACCGGTTCGCCGTCGCGGCGGGCGAGCCGGGCCGCCTGGGCTGTCTTGAGGGCGGCGGCGAGTGCCGCCCCCCGCCCGGGGCGGACCCGGAGCAGGGCCCGCTCCCACCGCTCCCCCGGCGGCGGGTCGCCGGGGCGGCGCGGGCGGCCGGGGGCCGTCACGGGCAGCGGCACCGGCCCCAGCACCTCCGCGTCCTCCGGCAGCTCCGCCGCGGCGAGCAGGTCGGCGACGTCCTCCGGCGGGCCGGTGACCGAAGCCATCCGGGACACCGGCGGGAAGCCGAGCTCGGCGCGGTCGGCGAGCTCGCGCATCGCGTGCCCGGCGGGATCCCAGCGCACGAGCGCCTGGACGGGCCGCAGCGTGGGCTCGGCGACCACGACGACGACCCCGCCCTCCGCCTGCCCGCGCACGAGCGCGGCCGCGGACAGCCAGCGCCGCAGCGCCTCCTCCCCCGCCCGCAGGTCGGGGAAGCCCAGCAGGGCCCAGCCGTCCAGGAGCAGCGCCGCGGCGTAACCCCCTTCGGCGACGGGCTCCGCGCCGGGCGTGGAGACGACGATCGCGGGCCGGTCGGGCACCGTGTCGAGGATGTGGTCGCGCCCGGAGGTCCGTACGGGCACGGACGGGAAGGCCCGGCCGAGCTCCTCGGCGGTGCGTCCCGCGCCCACGACCCGGGCCCGCAGCCGGGAGCCGCCGCACTCCGTGCAGTGCCAGCCCGGGGGCGCCTCCTGCCCGCACCAGCCGCACCGCAGCGCACCCTCGGCGCCGCCGGCCTCCAGGGGGCCGGCGCAGTGCCCGCACCGGGCGGGCTCGCGGCACCGCTCGCAGCCGAGGCGGGGCACATAGCCGCGGCGGGGCACCTGGACCAGCACCGGCCCGTGCTTGAGGCCCTCGCGGGCGGCCTGCCAGGCGTGGCTGGGCAGCCGGGCGGCACGCGCCGCCGCGTCGCGGGCCTCGTCGGAGTCGCCGACGGTCCGCACGGCGGGGGCGACGGCCCGCACGGTCTCGCGGGCGGCGGCGAGCGGCAGGGCCCACCCCGTGTTCACCAGCTGGGCGGCCTCCACCGTGCAGCCGAAGCCGCCGAGCAGGAACGCGGCCTTCTCGTGCACCGCGCGCTGCACGAGCACCTCGCGGGAATGCGGGTGCGGAGCGTTCTGCGCGCTGTGGCTCCCGTCCCCGTCGTCCCAGACGGCGACGAGCCCGAGGTCCCGCACGGGCGCGAACATCGCCGCCCGCGTGCCGACCACGGCCCGCACCGAGCCCCGGCTGACCGCGAGCCAGCGGCGGTACCGCTCCTCGGGCCCGAGCTCGGCCGTCAGCAGCACGTGCCGGCCCTCCCCCAGGAGCTCCCCGAGGGCGGCGTCGACGCGCGCCGCGTCCCGCCCGTCCGGCACGACGACCAGCGCGCCGCGCCCGGACGACAGCGCCGCCGCCGCGGCCCGCGCGAGCTCCTGCGGCCAGTGCGGGCCGGGCAGCGCCGTCCACACGGCCCGCGGGGCGTCTCCCCGGGCCACGGCGTCGAGGAAGGCGGGCCCGGTGGGATACCGCGCCCAGCTCCCGGGCTCCGGCACCCCCGGCGGAGGCAGCGGCGCGGGCGAGGGCTCGGCCTCGATGCGGGCGTGCCGGGGCGGGACGGCCAGCTGCAGCACGTCGGCGAGCGAGCCGGCGTACCGGTCGGCGACCGACCGGCAGAGGTCGTAGAGGGCGGGGCCGAGCACCGGCTCCGGCGAGAGGACCTGGGCGATCGCGGCGAGCGGCCCCTGGTAGTCGGACTCGGCCACCCGGTCGACGATGTACCCGTCGAGGAGACCGCCGCCCTCGCGGCGGCCCCCGCGCACATTGCGCGTCCCGGCGCCGAAGCGCACCCGCACCCGCACCCCGGGCCGGGCGTCGGCGTCGAGCTCCTCGGGCACGGCGTAGTCCCACAGCCGGTCCAGGTGGACGGGCCCCTTGTCCACGAGCACCCGCGCGACCGGCAGCGTCTTGGCCAGGGGGGCGTTCCGCCACGTGCGCGGCTTGGCCTTGGGCGCCTTCGCCTTGGCCTCGCGCACGCTCTCCCGTATGAGCGCGAGCTGCTCCCCGTGCTCCGGAGGCTTGCCCTGGGACCGCCCGTTCTCGCTGCTCACAGCCACAGTCCTACCAGACGCCACTGACAACGCCGGGCGGGCCGGAGTTCCGGCCCGCCCGGCGTTCAGGACGGCAGTGATCGGGGCGTACCCCGGGGTGCCTAGAGGCCGGCGGCCTTCTTCAGGGCCTCCACGCGGTCCGTGCGCTCCCACGTGAAGTCCGGCAGCTCACGGCCGAAGTGGCCGTACGCGGCGGTCTGCGCGTAGATCGGACGCAGCAGGTCCAGG